>JAEYPH010000072.1 GCA_023410875.1 Bacillota bacterium
TCCTTCTTGTTGCTTGCGGTTGGCAGACCTGCTTGCATCCTATCAGAGTGTGCGAAGGATGGCTACTTATAGCTGGAAGCTTCCCTGAACCCCCAGCCTAGCTGGGGGTTTTCGTTTCACAAAAAAATGCCTCCGCCCCACAATGGGGCGAAGGCACGCGGTACCACCCAAATTCACCCACCATGTATGGCGGGCCTCATGCGGTTGTAACGGAACCACCGTCCGCACCTACTTGAACAATGTTCGTTCAGCGCGCCGCTCCGGGGCGAACTTCCCTCCGTCTTATGGCAGCGGCGCTTGCAGCCGGTGGCGCCGCCTCTCTGGGGCCATGGTGTCCGAGGTACTCTCCTCTTCATCGCGTTTACGTTGAGTTATTATATCACGGTAAGCATGTCCTATGCAATCGGTTTTATGTCAGCTGGCAGCCTGGTTTTTCGTTTCGTGGTAGTCTTCCTCGGTGTTGATGTCCCAAACAGCCTTCCGGTCGCCCTTGCCCTGCACGGCGTCCACGGCGGCCATGGCCGTCAGCATGGAATGATCCATGTTGTTGTAGCGGTGCTGGCCATTGCGGCCGATGCAGTGCAGGTTCTCAAAGCCCAACAGGTAGTCCTTCACGCGGTCAAACTGCGCGTACACGCCGAAATAGGCCGGATAGGCCTTCTTCACGCGGAAGCGCACGCCATCCAGCACGGAACCTTCCTCTATAACGCCGGTGCGCGCGAGCTCCTGCGCGGCCATGGCGATGAAGGCCGCATCGTCCATGGTCCACAGATCGTCGCCCTCATTGCAGAAGTATTCCAGCCCCAGCCACACGGTGTCCGGATCCGCCACCATGTAGGGCGACCAGTTGTTGAAGATCTGCAGGCGGCCGATCTTCACGTCGTCCTCCTGGATGTACATCCACGTATCCGGCACGACGCCGTTCAACGTCTTGATGCCGGTCGTGTTCCTAAGCTTCAGGCGTTTGACCAGCAGCCCCACGGTTACAAAGTCGCGGTACGGCAAGCCCGCGGCAATGCCGGCCACGTCGGCAGGCACCTGGACGCCCCGAAGACCTGCCACCAAATCCTTCACCGGCATCGTGGAGAACACGAAGTCGCAGGAGATCTCCCGGCGCTGCCCATTCTGTTCATAGACGACCGAGCGGATCGCACTGCCTTCGGCGATCAACTCCACGACGCGACAACCCCGGCGCACCTCCCCGCCCAATGCTGCGATCTCCGCAGCCACGGTCTCCCACAGCTGCCCCGGGCCATGCTTGGGATAGAGGAATCGCGAGATCAATGAGGTCTCCTGCTCCTTCTGCGCGATGTCGGCGTTGCGTTGAAAGGGCTTTTTGAGCGCTGAGAGCACCGCCTTGGTCAGCGACAGGCCCTTGATGCGCTGGGCGCCCCAGGCGGCGGAGATGTCTCTGGGGTGGCGGCCCCACACCTTCTCAGTGTATTTCTCGAAGAACATGCCGTAGAGCGGCCGGCCGAAGCGGTTGATCATGAAATCTTCCAGCGTGCGCTCCGGGCGCTTGTGCAGCCGGGAGCCAACATATCCAAAGCCTGCCTTCATCGTGCGGGCAAAGCCCATGTTCAAAAAGGTTTCCGGCTTCATGGAGATCGGATAATCGAAGAATTTGCGCAGATATAGGATACGGGAAACGCGCTCGCGCACCAGCATCACGCGGTCCACTCGCTCGGGGTTGGGCCCGCCGGGCGAAAGCGTGGGTACGCGATCCAGGGCCAGATCGTCCCGGGAAGGGCTGCCCTGCACCGGCAGCACGTCCAGCCACCAGCGCATCACACGGTCGTCCTTGCTAAAGAAGCGGTGGCCGCCGATGTCCATGCGGTTGCCCTTGTGGTTCATCGTCTGAGCGATGCCGCCGATGGACCGGCTTTCCTCCAGCACGATGGGGTGTATATCGGTCTGCCGGAGCAGCTCCAGCGCGGCGGTGAGCCCTGCGGGTCCCGCGCCGATGATGACGGCGGTTTTTTGTTGCGCCATTGAATACCTCGGTTTCTGTTGCCCGGTCGCGGGCACAACGCGAATTATAGTATATCGATTTGAAAATAGCAATTATGATCTTTATGACGATTTTCTTAAGAAGTCCGCCCTACCGAATGTTACTTTGCGGTAAATTTGACGAACACGCCGCCGGTTTTGGTTCCATCGCTCCCCTGCTTATGCTATAATATCTGCGATTTTGCGCATCGAGCATTTTTGACAAGGAGGAACATCATGGAGTATTCAAGAGAAGTGGAAGAAATGATGTGCGTAGCCAAAGGCCCGCATCATGGACCCGCTCCGATCCCCGAAGAAGGCAAATGGGTCAAGAGCTATGAAGTCAAGGATATCTCCGGCTTCACCCACGGCGTGGGCTGGTGCGCGCCGCAGCAGGGCGCTTGCAAGCTCAGCCTCAACGTGAAGGACGGCATCATTCAGGAAGCTCTGGTGGAAACCATCGGCTGCAGCGGCATGACCCACTCCGCCGCCATGGCCGCGGAGATTCTGCCCGGCAAGACCGTTCTGGAAGCTTTGAACACCGACCTCGTGTGCGACGCCATCAACACCGCCATGCGCGAGCTGTTTCTGCAGATCGCCTATGGCCGCAGCCAGTCGGCTTTCTCCGAGGGCGGCCTGCCCATCGGCGCGGGCCTGGAAGACCTGGGCAAGGGCCTGCGTTCCCAGATCGGCACGATGTACGGCACCAAGGCAAAGGGCGTGCGCTTCATGGAGATGGCCGAGGGCTATGTGCTGGAAATGGGTCTGGATGAGAACAACGAGGTCATCGGCTACAAGTTCGTGAGCCTGGGCAAGATGCTCGAAGCCATCCGCAAGGGCGTGGACCCCAAGGAAGCATTCGAGAAGAACGTGGGCACCTATGGCCGTTTCAACGAAGCGGTCAAGAAGATCGACCCGCGCCATAACTAAAGGAGGGAAGCGAAAATGGCACAGTTTGAAAGCTACGAGAGAAGAATCAAGCAGATAGAAAAATGCATGGCCGAGTACGGCATTCCCTCCCTGGATGAAGCCCGCGAATACTGCCTGAGCAAGGGCGTGGACGTGGAGAAGATCGTCCGCGGCATCCAGATGATCGCCTTCGAGAACGCCGTGTGGGCCTACACGCTGGGCGCCCGCATCGCCTTTGCCAAGGGCGTCAAGAACGCCGCCGAAGCCGCCGAGGCCATTGGCGTCGGCCTGCAGGCCTTCTGCATCCCCGGCTCTGTGGCCGACAGCCGCCAGGTGGGCATCGGCCACGGCAATTTGGCCGCCATGCTGCTGCGCGAGCAGACCAAGTGCTTCTGCTTCCTGGCTGGGCACGAGAGCTTCGCCGCCGCCGAGGGTGCCATCGGCATCGCCCGCACCGCCAACAAGGTGCGCCGCGAGCCCCTGCAAGTGATCCTCAATGGCCTGGGCAAGGACGCCGCCTACATCATCAGCCGAATCAACGGCTTCACCTACGTCAAGACCGAGTACAACTATTACACCGGCGAGCTCAAGATCGCCGAGGTCAAGCCTTTCAGCAACGGCGAGAAGGCCAAGGTGCGCTGCTACGGCTGCGACGACGTCAGCGAAGGCGTGGCGATCATGATCCACGAGAAGGTGGATGTGTCCATCACCGGCAACTCTACGAACCCCACCCGCTTCCAGCATCCGGTGGCCGGCACCTACAAGAAGTGGTCCGTGGACAACGGCAAGCAGTTCTTCTCCGTGGCCTCCGGCGGCGGCACCGGCCGCACGCTGCACCCGGACAACATGGCCGCCGGCCCCGCCTCCTATGGCATGACCGACACCATGGGCCGCATGCACTCCGACGCGCAGTTTGCCGGTTCCTCCTCGGTGCCCGCCCACGTGGAGATGATGGGCCTGATCGGCATGGGCAACAACCCCATGGTCGGCGCCTCCGTGGCCGTGGCCGTGGCGATTGAAGAAGCCGGTAAGTAATCAAATCATTGGATAAAGGGGTTTCGCGTTAGACGCAGCCCCTTGCAGGAACCCTCTCCCCAGACCCCTCCCCCGTCACCGGGGGAGGGGATTTTTGTTATAGTTGCCGCATCGTTCCAGTCAGGCAATGCGCTTGCGCATTGCCGGTCGCCCGCAGGCGAGACAATGCGGCAAGGATGGAGCCATCGCCTAATCGCATATTAGCATAATTATTCTATAGATTGGGACCGAAGGTTTCCAAAGGGCGATCGGAAAGCCCTTTGGCCCTAGCGCAGGATGCGCTGCCCCGCCTTGCGGCAACGTCGGCTTTAGCCGATGTGAGAAGCAAGGCGCTGCTGCACACTGTGCAGCAAGGGCGCTGTAGCCCAGCGTCGCCTTGTGCGGCTCTGCCGCACTCGCCGACTGGATGTCGGCGAGGCGATGCGCAGGTCGCGCCTCAAAGGCGCGAAATTATTTCCGCGATCTCTTTAGCCGATGTTACCCACCTGGCTTCGCCGTCATCCAGCCCCTTATTTATCTCACTGTAGAATTGTTCCTCGGTAAGCGAGGCAACAGCCAGGGGCGTCTTCCTCGGCGGTTTCATTTCAAAGGGAATCCCTTGATGACCAGAATTTGAAACCTGCACCGTCCGCCCGCTCAGGCGGGCGTCGCCCTTACGGTACTGGCTCGGCGAGCAGTTGCACGTGGCCCGGAAGATCTTATCAAAGTAGTTGATGTTGCAAAAGCCCGTGCGAGCGGCGATCTCGGCCACGGGCAGGTCGGTGTGCGCCAGCATTGCGGCGGCCTTCTCCACGCGGGTCAGGTTCACGAACTCCACCAGCGTGCGGCCGGTCAGCTTCTTGAATGTCTTGCAGAAGTGACCGGGGCTCAGCGCGACCATGCGCGCCGCCTGGCTCACCGTCAGCCGCTCGGCGTAATGGCTGTCGATGTGCTCCAGCAGGCGCTTCACACTGTCTATGTTCGCCGGCAGCCAGCCGATGTCGGCGGCGCCTTGGTTTTCCTCCCGGAAATTGCGGTGCACGGCCAGCACCAGCATCTGCAGCGCGGCCTTCACGGCCAGCTCGTACCCCTCGCGCTTGCGGGCGAATTCGTCCAGCAGCAAGTCCAGCGCCGCCTTGAGTTCGCCGTAGCCGGCGTCCCCCGGAGAGGTCTTTTCCGGGAACAGGCGCTTCCCCTGTAAAAAAGGCAGTACATACTGCGCGTGATAGGGGTCCGGCGTCGCGCTGCCCAGTAGCGTCTTATGGAACACGATGGCTTGATAGACGACCGGCTCCTCCCCCTCCGCGTATCCGGAATGCAGCAGGCTGCTGTTCACGATCAGAATATCGCCAGGGCCGGCCTCGTGGCTGCGGCCCTGCAGCGTAAAGGCCGCCCGGCCCTGCAGCACGGTGATGATCTCAATGCCTTCATGCCAGTGCAGCCCCAAAACGTTGCGCCCAGAGGGAGCGTTGGTAAACACGTTCATCGGGAAGAACCGGTCGATCAACCAGGTGTTTTCCCTGAGCTCCTGATCGTTCATCAAAGTGCCTCCATGGAGCGCAGGATCGGATAAGTTTTGCTCACAGCCGTATCTATCATCCCCGTTTTTCTTTGGATATCATCATTATATACAAATCCACCGGCTAGGAAAAGGAGAACGAAACATGGAAAACATCCGTATCGGCACTTTGGTAAACGGCCCCGACGCCGTCCGCGTGATTCCCCAGATCCTCCCCCACGGGTTCGAGTCCTTCACGCTGACCTTCTGGCAGACGACCGGCAATGTAGACCTGCCCGAGCTGGCCAAGCGGGTCCATGATGCCCTGGCCGGCTCCGGCGCGATCATCTCGGCGTTGTCGGTGTTCGGCAACCCGCTGACCTGCGCCGGAAACAACGCCGATTCCCTGAAAAGTTGGGAACGCCTGATCGACGCGGCCCCCCTCTTCGGCGTGGACATCGTCTCGGGCTTCACCGGCCGCATACCCGGCAAACCCATCGACGAATCGATACCGGCGTTCAAACAGGTCTTCGGCGAGCTGGCCAAGCGGGCGGAGGATAAGGGCGTGCGCATCGCCTTTGAGAACTGCAGCATGGACGGGGACTGGAAGGACGGCGAGTGGAACATCGCCCACAACCCGACGGCGTGGGAGATGATGTTCGACGCGCTGCCCAACGACAATCTGGGCTTGGAATGGGAGCCCTGCCACCAGATGGTATGCCTGATCGACCCGATTCCCCAGTTGCGCCAGTGGGTCGGCAAAATCTTCCACGTCCACGGCAAAGACGCCACGATCGCCTGGGACATCGTGCGCACCTACGGCATCGGCGGTGTTAAGGATTATGTGTGGCACCGCACACCGGGTTTCGGCGATTCCAACTGGATGGACATCATCTCCATCCTGCGCCAGCACGGCTACATGGGTACCATCGACATCGAGGGGTATCACGATCCAGTGTACCGCGGCGATCTGGAGATGACCGGTCAGGTGCATGGGTTGAATTACCTCAAGCGCTGCCGCGGCGGGGATTTCCTCCCCAACCCGCTGTGAGGAGGCTGCGATGAAGCCCTTTAGAATCGTGTTGGCCGGCTGCGGAAACATGGCCGGCGAATGGGTCAAATACGCGCTGTCCCGCCAGGATTGCGAAATCGTGGGCCTCGTGGACATCGTCGCCGGCAACGCCCTGGCCATGGCCCAGCGCCACGGGCTGGGCACGCCGGTGTTTACAAACCTAAGCGAAGCTCTGAGTAGTACCGGCGCCAACCTCGTGTTCGACGTCACGATTCCCGACAGCCACAAGGAAGTCGCCGTGACGGCGATGCGCGCAGGGTGCGACGTGCTGGGTGAAAAGCCCATGGCGTCCTCGCTAGAAGACGCCCGGCACATGGTGCAGGTGGCCCGGGAGACAGGCAGGACCTATGCCGTCATGCAGAACCGGCGTTACTTGCGCCAAGGGCGGGCCTTCGCCCGGGCCATACGCTCCGGGGCCATCGGCACGCCGGGCTTCCTCACGGCTGACTTTTTTCTGGGGCCTCATTTTGGTGGCTTCCGAGACATCATGGAAAGCCCGCTGATCCTGGATATGGCGATCCACACCTTTGACCAAGCACGGGCCTACTGCGGGTGTGACCCGGTGTCGGTGTACTGCCACGAATTCAACCCAGCGGGCTCCTGGTACAAGGGCGCTGCTTCTGCGGTATGCATCTTCGAGATGACCAACGGCTGCGTGTTCTGTTACCGGGGCTCCTGGTGCGCCGAGGGCGGCCAGACCTCCTGGGATGCCCAATGGCGCGCCGTGGGTAGCGGCGGCACCGCCCTGTGGGACGGCGCCGGCGAGCCCATCGTGGAGGCGGCGGAAACGCCCGCCGAGCCCGCGTTTATTCACCCCGTCCACCGGGTGGCCGTGACCCACGACGATGCGCGGGAGGGCCACGCCGGGTGCCTGGACGACATGTTCCGTTCTCTTCTTGAAGGCGCCAAGCCACCTACCGACTGCGAGGACAACATCAAGAGCGTGGCAATGGTCTTCGCGGCAATGCGCAGCGCCAGAGAAGGGCGAAAGATCGAGATCACAATCTAAACCCAAAGAAGCAACGGAAGCGAACGACAGCCGTTCGCTCCCTTTTTTACTTTATCGGGTTCTTCAGAGGAACCGCACGATAAAGAAACTGGCCGCCACCGCCAGCACAATGAACACGCATAGCATCGCGGCGAACGCCAGGCAGTAGAGCAGGTGCTTCCACCAGGGCGTTCCACGTTTGATGGCCCTGGGCCGCAGGCTGCCGAACACCGCGAAAGAAAAAGCCAGCGCATAACATGGCACCACGGCAACGATTTTGCCGATGCCCAGCAGGCCCGGCAGCAGCAGGAGCACCGCAGCCACTCCCAGCCATGCGATGACCTCCAGCGCAATCTGCCACCAGGGGTGTAGGCTCATGTCTACGGGTTTCTGTTCTTCATTCATGGCGTTCTCCCCAGCTTCATCACAGCTTCCAGCGACAGCAGAAACAGCTTATCCCGGGCGGTACGGTTGCCCACCCAGTCCCGTTCGTCATAGTTGTCATAGTCCACAAGGATGTCGCCGCTATAGAGCAACTGACCAAAGCGCGCCCCGCGGAAGCGGGCCACGGCGGCCAGCGTCGCGCATTCCATCTCCACAACCTTGCAGCCTTCCTCCTTGCGGTAGGTGATCATGTCCGGCGTCTCCCGGTAGAAGCCGTCGGTCGTCCATGTTTTGCATGTGACATAGGGTACGCCGTGCTCCTGCAGCGTCTGCTCAATGGCCGCCACCATGTCCGCGTCCAGCGCGATGTCCCGCGAAGGCGGCAGATAGTGATAGGATGCACCCTCGTCGCGCAGCGCAACCGTGGGCACGATGACGTCGCCCGCGGGGATGTCGCACAGAACGCCGCAGCCACCGCACACGATCAGCTGCCGCACGCCGTAGCCGAACAGGAAGTCCGCCATCATCGCGATGGCAGCAGAGCCGACGTCGGCGCGGATTACGCACAGCTCCACGCCCTTGTATTGCGTGACGTAGGCCGGGAAGCTCCCGGTTTCCGAGCCGTAGGTATTGGCGATTTCGCAGGGCCGCTCCTCGATGAAGCGGTCCAGCACCTCCCGGAAAAACGTCATCACACACACCGGCGGCAGGCTGCCCCGGTTGTGGCGGTTGGGCCGAATGATGCCGTGGGGTTCGGTGTCGTACTCCAGGATCGGATATGGGTGCTTTACGACGGGCATACGCTCTCCTTCTATCCTTCAGATGCTTCGATGGGCGGAATGCCCTTCATAAGGAACATCTCCATGGTTTCAACCAGCGGCGGAATATCCTTAAGCAGGCAGCCGCAGTCCTTATAGCCCAGTTTACGATAAAAGTGCTGCGCGCCTTCCTCCACCATCGTCGACGTCATCACGACGCGATGGCCCATGGCCGCCATGTCCTTCTCCCATTGCAGCAGAGCCAGCCTGCCATATCCCTTTCTTTGGTGGTCATCCTGAATGTAGATCAGGTTGAGAAAGGGGACGATGTCCCAAAACAAGTTGTATCGCAGCACGCCGATGGGTGTATTGTCTTCCAGAAGCACATAGCAAGTGTGATCCCGTAGTTTGCTGTTCCATGTATCCTGAGAAATGTGCCTGTCCAGCGTATACCAAAAATCCCTATGCAGCTCTTGGGCATATTCCATGCGAAACATTGCGAACTCCCTTCCCTATTGTCGGCCAGAATGTTTCACTCCAGAACAATGATGCTCGGATTATCCCTTGTTGTACCGCTGCATCGCCTGCTCCGTGCCCAGGCGCACGATGGCGTCCACGGCCTCGGCGGCGCGCTTGCAGGCGGCCTGCAGCAGATCCTGCTCTGGGCCCGACTCGGGCCGGCCCAAGACGAAGTTGATGATATCGGTGCCCTGGGGCACCCCGCCGATGCCGATGCGCACCCGCACGAAGTCCTCGCTGCCCACGTCGAAAATGATAGACTTCATGCCGTTGTGGGTGCCGGGACCGCCCCTTAGGCGCACGCGCAGCTTGCCCACCGGCAGGTCCAGGTCGTCATAGATCACGATGAGCTCGTCCAGCCCCACCCGCAGCTTGCCCATGGCCTCGGCCACGCTTCTGCCGGAGTCGTTCATATAGGTTGTGGGCTTGAGCAGCGCCACCGCCTGCCCCGCCGCGCGGCCGCTGGCAAAGTATCCGTGCATCTTCTCGTGGGTGATGGGCAGCCGCCAAAGCTTGGAGAGCTCGTCCACGGCCTTGTAGCCCATGTTGTGGCGGGTGTTCTCATATTGCATGCCGGGGTTGCCCAGGCCGACCACGAGGATCATGCGCCCAGCTCCCCCGCCAGGCTCCGCAGCCAGGCCAGCAGGTCCTCATAGCGGCCCTCGTGGTCGCAGCGGTAGGCGTATCCCTCGGGGATGATCGCATGGTTGCGCACGAGGAAGGTCTCCATGCCCAACTCCGTGGGCGCCTGCAGGTCCTCCACGGCGTCATTGCCGATCATGATGCACTGCTCGCCGCGCAGGCCCAGCGTATCCAATATTTGCTCATAGTACGCGCGGTGGGGCTTGCACGCGCGGTACTGTTCGAAGGTCGTGATGTGCTCGAAGTCTTCGGGGCTTAGGCCCGCCCACTGTATGCGCTTCTCCACGGCGACGCGGGGGAACAGCGGGCTGGTGGCCAGCACCAGCCGCGCCCCCGTGGAGCGGACCACGGTCACGATGGCAGGCACCAGCGGCTCCATAGGCGTGATCTCGCGCACGGCCTCGAAGGCAGCGCCACGGTAATAGCCATCGAACAGCGGCTCCGACGCCACCCGCGTGATGCCGCTGGCCTGTTCAAAGGCCCGCCAGAACACCGTTTCCAGCGTGTCCGGGCCTCCGGTCTTGTCCATCATGGCCTGGGAGCCATAGAGGATGCTCTTTGCGATGGCTCTGGGGTCTCCCAGCGCCGCCGCGGCGGCGGATATGCCGGGCAGGTAGGCGCGCACGAATTCCTCGCGCTCCATGGGCAGCAGCGTGCCGTCCAGATCGAAAAGGATGGCGGTTCTGGTCACTCAACGTCCTCCTTGAAATCGGTGATGCGCATCTGAATCGGGTGTACGCCGCTGGGCGTGCGGGTGAACAGCGAGCTCACCGGCAGGTCCTCATAGATGCGCTCGATGGCCTCGGCGAACACCCGCGCCACCGACAGCACCCGTATCCTGGAGCACTGCCGGGCGCCGATGGGGATCGTGTTGGTCATGATAAGCTCGCGGATCGGCGAAGCCTGGATGCGCTCCAGCGCCGCGCCGGAAAGCACGCCGTGGGTGCAGCAGGCGTAAACCTCCCGGGCGCCGTGGTCCATGAGCGCCTGGGCGCCGCCCACGATGGTGCCGGCGGTGTCTATCATGTCGTCGAACAGGATGGCCCGCATGTCGCGCACGTCGCCGATCAGGTTCATGATCTCGGCCATGTTGGCCCGGGGGCGGCGCTTGTCGATGATGGCCAGCGGCGCGCTCAACTGCTCGGCGAAGGCCCGCGCCCGCGCCACGGACCCTAAGTCCGGCGACACGACCACGACATCGGCACTTGCAAAGTCGCGCTCCTTGTAATACTCCACCAGCGTGGGCATGCCCAGCATGTGGTCCACCGGGATGTTGAAGAAGCCCTGTATCTGCAGCGCGTGCAAATCCATCGTGAGCAGGCGGTCGGCGCCGGCGGCTGCCAGCAGGTCGGCCACGAGCTTGGCGGTGATTGGGTCCCGGGCTTTGACTTTGCGGTCCTGGCGGGCGTAGCCGTAATAAGGGATCACGGCGGTGATACGCCCGGCCGACGCCCGGCGGAAGGAGTCGATCATGATGAGCAGTTCCATCAGATTGTCGTTGACCGGCATGCACGTGGGCTGCACGACGAACACGTCGCAGCCGCGCACGGTCTCACGGGTGTTTACGGAAATCTCGCCGTCGCTGAAGCGGCCAACCTCGCACAGGCCCAGCTTGATCCCCAGCAACTGGGCGATTTCCATGGCCAGGGCCGGGTTGGCGTTACCGGTGAACAACTTGATGTTGCCGTACCTCATGGATTCTCTTTCTCGTTCCTTCTGGCCACCCAGCCCTCCTTGTTCACTTGCCTGGCGCGGGCGATGGCCAACGCTTCGCCGGGCACGTCTTCGGTGATGGTGCTGCCGGCGGCGGTGTAGGCGTTCGCGCCCACACGCACCGGGGCAACCAGGTTGGTGTTGCAGCCGATGAAAGCGTTATCCTCCACGACGGAGCGGTGCTTGCGCTTGCCGTCGTAGTTCACGAACACGACGCCGCAGCCCAGGTTCACGCTGCTGCCCACGTCGGCGTCGCCCACATAGGTCAGGTGAGAGATCTTGGTGCCGTCGCCGATGCTGCTGTTCTTGATCTCCACGAAATCGCCGACCTTGACATCGCGGCCGATGCGGCTGCCGGGCCGTGTGTAGGCGAAGGGGCCTATGTGGCTGTCGTCGCCGATGGTCGTGTCGGTGACCACCGAGCTTTGCACCTCCACGCGGTCGCCAATGGTGGCGCGGCTAAAGCGGCTGCCGGGATACAACGTGCAACCGGAACCGATGACGGTGCCGCTCTCCAGCGTGTTGTTGGGGTGGATCACCGTGTCCGCGCCGATGCGCACGTCCCAATCGATGTAGGTCGTGGCCGGATCGATCAGCGTGATGCCTGCAAACATGTGCCTGCGGTTGATACGCGCGCGCAGCACGGCGGCCGCCTGGGCCAGCTGGGCGCGGTCGTTGATGCCCATGCCCTCTTCAAAGTCCCCCTGCACGCCGGCAATGCGGCCGCCCTGGCCGGCTAAAATGGCGATGACGTCGGTCAGGTAGTATTCCTGCTGGGCGTTGTCGTTGCTCAGGTGATCCAGCGCGGCCAGCAGCGCGTCGCGGCGGAAGCAATAAGCCGACGCGTTGATCTCACGGATGGCGCGCTGCTCGCGGGAGGTGTCGCGGTGCTCCACGATGGCCTGTATGTTGCCGCGGGCGTCGCGCACAATGCGGCCATAACCTGTGGGGTCCGGCGCCACGGAGAAAAGCAGCGCCGCGTCCTGGCCACCCTCGGCTACGCATTCCACAAGGCGCATCACCGATTCTGGACGGATCAGCGGCATGTCGCCGCAGGTTACCAGCACAGCGTCGGCATCTCCAATGTATTCGCGGGCCATCATGACGGCGTGGCCGGTGCCCAGCTGCTGGGCTTGCACGGCGAAGCACAGACCAGCGTCCTTCATGGCTTCCATGACGATATCCCGGCCATGGCCCACGACGACAATCGGATGCTCGTCGGCGCTGCGCACGCTGTCGATGGCCCATTCCAGTATGCTGCGCCCGCACAGGCGGTGCAGCGTCTTGGGCATGGCGCTCTTCATGCGCTTGCCTTCGCCGCCAGCCATGATGATGGAACGGATGTTCATAAGCACACCTCGCTGCGATTATTGCTTGAGCAGCCATTCGCTGGGCTGCACATCCACGATACGGGCGGTTTCATCCACGCCACACAGCGTCATCAGCGACCGGTAGTCCCCCACGAGCTTGGCCGGAGGCTCCGCTGTGGCCATGACCATGGCGCTGCCCACAACCTCGACGCTAAACTCCTGCATCAGGTCGATGAGCCCCTTGGTCGTGCCGCCGCCCTTCATAAAGTCGTCCACGATCAGCGCCCGCTGCCCTTCCTTAACATAACGTTTGGGCAGCGACATCGTCTGTATGCGCCGCGTGGAGGAGCCGGTCACATAGTTGATCGTGACGACCGAGCCGTCGGTGATCTTGGCGTCGCGACGAGCAATGATTAGCGGCACGCTTAAAAACCGCGCCGTCATCAGCGCCACGGGGATGCCCTTGGTTTCCACAGTCAGCACGAAATCCGGCTGGGCAGCCGCGTACCAAGAGCTGATGATCTCGCCCATGCGGCTGACGACCAGCGGGTCGCTGAGCAGGTCCAGCATGTAGAGGAAGCCGCCGGTCAATATACGGTTGGGGTCCTCCAACTGGCGGCACAGGCGGCGCACGAAGGCCAGCGATTCCTCCTGTGTGGGCTGTGAGAGATATAGCACGCCGCCGGACGCGCCGGTGACGGTGCGCAGCGTGCCCAGGGAATACTTCTCCAGAATTTCCCGGGCAATGTCCACATCCTCGCTGATCGTGGATTTGGCCGAGCCGAACAGGTCGGAAAAATGGGTCAGGGTGAAGCTCTTGTTGGGCGAGTTGGACAGTATCTTGATCATCGCGCCGATGCGCTCGTTGCGCTTGACCTTATCCATAGTGGCCTCCAATTTCCGAATGTTCGGATTCTCTTCCCCATTATAATTCGTCCTACAAGCGATTACCAGACCTTTTTACGAAGGCCTGTCCTGTTAATCAAGTATTCTTATAACCCCATTCATAACATTGAACCGAAGGTTTCCAAAGGGCGATCGGAAAGCCCTTTGGCCCTGGCGCAGGATGCGCAGGTCGCGCCAAAAGCGCGAAACCCTTGTTGAATCCGTCTTTACCTTTTTGATTGATAGCTTACCAAAACTTGGAGTATAATAAGAAGGATGGCTATGCATCGCCATCGGAGGTAGTATGCAGAAACTGATCATCAACGAAAAGAAGGTTCATTTCATCGGTATAGGCGGCATTTCCATGAGTGGCCTGGCCCGCATCCTGCGCACGCTGGGCATCGCCGTTTCCGGATCCGACCGCACCAATTCCGAAGCGCTCAACCGCTTGCGCCTGCTGGGCGTGGACGTATTCATCGGCCACAAGGCCGGCCAGCACGGCGACGCCTCGCTGGTCGTGTATACGCCGGCTATCGCCGAGGATAACCCCGAGCTTTCCGCCGCGCGCCAGGCCAACATCCCCACGATCCGCCGCGACGAGCTGCTGGGGCGCATTATTCGCCAGTACAAAACATCCATCGGTATCGCCGGCATGCACGGCAAGAGCACGTGCACATCGATGACGGCCACGGTGATGCTGGAATGCCACAAGGACCCGACGATCCACATCGGCGCGGTGCTGCCCTCCATCGGCGGTTCGGTGCGCGTGGGCGGCAATGAGTTCTTTGTCACCGAGGCCGACGAGTACAAGGAAAGCTTCCTGAAGTTCCCGCCGACCATCGCGGTGCTGTTGAACATCGACGAGGACCATCTGGACTATTACCGAGACATCAACCATATCATTGAGGCTTTCTCAAAATACGTGGCGCTGCTGCCCGCCGACGGCGCGTGCATCGCCAACGGTGACGACCCGCTGGCCGTACAGGTGATGAAGGGCGCTCCCTGCCCCGGCCACACCTTCGGCATTGGCGAGGGCTGCCTGTGGCGCGCCGTGGACATCGTGGCCGATGCCTATGGCTGCCACCGCTTCACCGTGCTGCATGATGGCGAGCGCTGCGGCGAAGTGGCGCTGAGCGTGCCCGGCCGCCACCATGTCTACAACGCGCTGGCCGCCATCGCCACCAGCGCCCTGTGCGGCGTGGAACCGGAGCAGGCTGCCCAGGCGCTGACCCACTATGTGGGCGCAGAACGGCGCTTCATGCTGGTGGGCACCGCCGACGGCTGCGAAGTCTACCACGATTACGCCCACCACCCCGCCGAAATCCGCGCGACACTGGAAGCGGCGGCGCTGCGGCCCCACAACCGGCTGTGGTGCGTGTTCCAGCCCCACACCTACACGCGCACCAAGGCGCTCTTTCAGCAGTTCGCCGCGTGCTTCGCCAAGGCCGACCAGGTTGTGCTGACCGACATCTACGCCGCCCGCGAGCCCGACCCCGGCGACATCCACTCCACGCAGCTGTGCGACGCCATCAACGGCAAGCTTGGCGCGGGCCGCTGCCGCTATGCCCCGACGCTGGCCGACGCCGCTGCGCTGGTGAAGGCCGAGCGCCAGCCCGGCGACCTGATACTGACCGTAGGCGCCGGCGACATCGAGGGCATCAACAAGATGCTATTGTAGGCGCCTCCGCTTAGCCATATGCGAAACCGCCATAGAGGTGTGCTGCCACAAGGAGTTGCAGCACACCCTTCTTTTTGCTATGCTCAAAAGAGATAAACACGGGCCTATCGCGCGGTTAGGAGAAAGAATGGTTACATTGCATTTAATGATTGGGCTGCCTTGCAGCGGGAAAACAACATATGCAAAAGATTTGGCTATCACGGAAAAGGCTCTTTTGCTTACCCCTGACGTTTGGCAGTTGAAGTTATTCGGGCAAGACTTTCCCGGTCCATATCACGACAAACGGCACAGCGATATCGAAAGCATCATGTGGGATGTTGCCCAAAGCGTTCTTTCATTGGGGACAAGCGTTGTTCTTGATTTTGGGTGTTGGTCGCGGGTTGAGCGGGACGACTTCAGGAGCAGAGCGAACAATCTGGGGGTGGGCTTCAAGCTGCACTATATGGACGTTCCGTATTCTGAATTGTATCGCCGCTTGGAAGAACGAAATCGGAATCTGCCGGAAGGCGCGTTTAAAATCCCAAAAGCAGAGATGGACGGTTTCATCGCTGTTTTTGAGCCGCCGGCTGATGACGAGCTTATAGAATGAACTTCGGGCATATTTTTTTCGTTTTTGAAAGGACATAGTTCGGTATGATTACAAAAAAGCAAGATGAAATCATCAAATCCTATTTGGTTCAATTCGAAGATGAAATCAAACCTATATATCACGATATCATCCTGTATTTGTGCGAACTTGGATATCATCCAAAGAAGGATGGATCGAGCATATCCTTCAAGCATGACCTTCACAATAAGCAAATGGCTAAAATGGGTACAAAAGTCGATAAGAAAAAAGGCGCTTCCCCGTTTTTCTCATTGAGATTTTCGGCTTGCCGTGGATACTCCCAAAGGTTCATCGACATCGTCAGCTCCTACATGACGAAGTATCCGACCCGCGCTGCCCGGTGTACAAGCGCTGGATGTAATTATTGCTCAGGTGCAGCCGACACCCATGTCTATACTCATATATTCCCTAACGGCGAGAGCAAATCCCACTGTGGCGCATATGCGGTTGAAATACCGGACATCACAATGGATGATATAGCAGAGATTAAGAGGCTCATCCAGGAAGAACACGAATACTTGATGAAACATGAGGCCGGCATCGCGATCTAAAGAGCATTGCATGGTATCGTGAAGCGAATCCGGTGAGCCGGGTTACAGACGCAGAAGGATTTGTGGAGCATGATAAAAAAGCAATACACGGTGGACGACACAGGAGGTAAAGAAGATGCAGAAGCTAATCCCGCATTTGTGGTATGACAAAGAAGCTGTCGAGGCGGCTCAATGGTACGTCGGGCTTTTCGAGGATTCAAAAATCATAAATATCGGCACACTGTCGGATACGCCATCCGGCGATGTGGAAACCGTGGATTTTCAACTTGCGGGAATGAGATTTTCCGCAATCAGCGCTGGTCCCTATTTTGCCCTTAACCCATCCGTTTCTTTGATGGTTGCTTGCAGCAATCCGGAGGAAGTAGACAGATTATATACGAATCTTTCCGCCGGCGGAACGGAGCTCATGCCTTTGGGGGAATACCCCTTCAGCAAGCGATACGCCTGGATACAGGACAAATATGGTCTCAGTTGGCAGATCATGCTGACAGAGGATGGCAAAGCACAGCAGCGGATAAGGCCAACCATGTTGTTCGCAGGGGATGTATGCGGCAAGGCTGAGGAAGCAATGGATTATTATCTTTCCGTTTTCAAAAATTCCAGCAAGGGCTTTGTGAGCCATTATCATGACGGAGAGTCCATGGACAGCAGGGCGAAAGTGAACTACAGCGAGCTGAATATCATGGGGAATCAGCTGATCGCCATGGATCACGGATTTGGTGGGGATTTTACTTTTAACGAAGCCTTCTCTTTCATGATCCTTTGTGCAGACCAGGCGGAGATCGATTACTACTGGGAGAAGCTTTCCTTTGTTCCCGAGGCTGAGCAGTGCGGATGGGTCAAGGATCAATTCGGCTTATCCTGGCAGATTGTGCCCGAGAAGATGAACGAGATGCTTGCAAACGGGACGAAGGAAGAAGTCAAACGTGTCACAGCGGCGTTTCTGCAAATGAAAAAGCTGGATATCGCTGCCCTTGAAAGAGCACGGTTACACGCAGTTGACTGATACGAGGCGTGTCACGCAATATGTACTCGCCGCAGGAGGCCACTTCAATGTTGGGCTGAAAGCCGACGGTACGGTCTTCGCGGCCGGAAGCAATCTATGCGGTCAATGCGGCGTTTCCGATTGGCACGGCATTGTCGCCGTCGCCACGGGAGGCCATCACACCGTAGGGCTGAGAGCCGACGGCACGGTCGTCACGGCTGGTAACAACCACTTCGGGCAACGAAACGTGTCCGATTGGCGCGATATCGTCTCCGTCGCAGCGGGCTGGAACCACACTGTCGGGTTAAGGGCAGACGGTACGGTCGTCGCGGTCGGCAGCAACGGCGCCGGTCAATGCGGCACGTCCGGATGGAGGAGCATCGTCGCGATCACCGCGGGAAAGAGTCACACAGTCGGGTTGAAGCCGAACGGCACGGTCGTCGTGCTGGGGAGCAACAGCCATGGCCAGTGTAACGTTTCCGACTGGAGCGGCATCGTAGCAATTGCCGCGGGTGGATACCACACGGACGGGCTAAAGGCGGACGGCACAGCTATCGCAGCAGGGCGCAATGACGACGGACAATGCGACGTGTCCGGCTGGAGCGGCATCGCCGCCATCGCCGCGGGGGCCTACCACACCGTGGGGTTGAAGGCGGACGGTACGGTCGTCGCGGTCGGGAACCATGGAAGCGGCCGGTGCAACGTATCCGGTTGGAGCAGCATCGTCGCCGTCGCCGCGGGGTGGAGCGGTACCATTGGGCTAAAATCCGACGGCACAGCCGTCACACTCGGCAGCAACGCTGACGGCAAGTGCGACGTCACCGGCTGGAACCTGCTGAAGTAGCAGTTCCGCCAACCCCTGCGATTCTGTTATTTGCTCAGCAGTTTGTACAGCCTGGTAAGCATGAACCGCTTCCACAATGCCCGCAAGCCTTTGCTGATCTGCAAATACAACCAGCGCACCGCCCTGCCGGGGCCCAGGAAATACAGCGCCGCGCCCAACCCGAAGCCCAACGCGTCGGACAGGCGGAACGCTCCGTCATGTGCCACATAGAGCAGCACAAAGCACAGCGCCGTGGCCGCCAGCCAAAAGATCCCGTCGAGCACGGCGACCAGCACCTTGCGGCCACCCAGCACACGTCCGGCGATGAACAGCGCGTCGAACAGGACTCCCAGCAGCACACCGCCATACACCGTCACCAGCAGCACCCACAGCTGGTCGCTGCTCTCAAAGATGCCGGGCTTCATGGGCTATCGGAACAGCCTGGAGAAAAAGCCGCCTCCGCTGTGCTCCTGTTCGCTGCCGCTGGAATAGGCGATGCCGTTGATGATGCCCTCGATGATCAGCTGTCCATCCTCCAGGTTGAGCCGGGCGATGTGCAGATCAGTACCCGTCAGCGTTACATATCCGCTGTCGGTGTCGAAGTTCACCTCGTCCTCGTTGAAGTTGTCCACATCGGCCACGCCGGTGATGACGGCGCGCTCACGGTTTTCCATGTGCACGGTGTGCGCCTTGATGACCTTGGCCGGTCTTTTCTCTTCCATATCCATCCGCTCCTGTAACGTTTGTCTGTTCATACTATGCGCTATTGGCGCAAGTATGACTGCAGCGGTATTTATTTCTCTATGCATACCATATATACTGTCGTTGATTCAAAAAAGAGTGAGGTCATCATGTCTTCTGATCTGTTATACGCCGTAGCCCGTCTGGACCGGAATGCTTCTATGAAAATGGGCGAGATCCAGCATGCTCTGTTGCGCAGTGGCATTGTGGGCAGGCAGACGCCGGACATCCCCTATCACATCACGCTGGGCGCATTCCTGGTGGCGCGCCGCCAAGAGGTGTATAATATCCTGGAGCAGGTTAGCCGCGATCTCAGCGCATTCACCGTGGATTTCAACCACATCGGTTTGTTCGGGTTAAAGGTGCTGTTCCTTGCGCCGGATGTGAACAGAGAGCTTCTGGAGCTGCAGCGGTATTTTGACGACGGGCACCCATGGACAGCCCACGCCACCCTCCTCGTAGACGAACCCGACATGGTTCTTAAGGCGCTGCCCATTGTCGCGGATCATTTTAAAAGCCTTCAGGCGCGGATTGAAAGCATTGGCCTATATGAGGTTCTTCCGACCCGATGCGTGTGTGAAGGTATGCTTCGCGAAAAACTGTAAAGGGGTCAGTTTAGGAATCAAAGCTCGTTACCGACCGGCGATTCATTCGGCGGGAGGAATTTGAAAACCAGAGCGGGGTCGTAAAAAAGCCCGCCCGCAGGCGATTCATCGTCTCCCACAAACAAGTTATCAAAATCAAAGCGAAAAATCGCCCGACGACAGTTATCGTCGGGCGATAAAGTATAGTTGGATTAAGTTGTCTGAATCGCCAAAGCGCAACAGCGCTGCAGGCGACAAGCGCGTTGACCCGTCAACGCGCTGTTTCCAGCGCCTTTGTAATCCTTGCGGCGCTCTCCTCATCCAACACCGCCCGCAGGGTGAAGCCGTCCTCTGCGTATTCTTCGGAAACGACCTCGCCCAGCTTGTGGGCCAACGCCGTGATGTCGCCGCGGTCATAGGGCACGGAGAAGGCGTATTCGCGCTTGGTGCTCTCGATGACGGTGCGGATGGCCTCCTGCAGCGCGTCCAGCCCCTCGCCGGTGGCGGCGGAGATGTCCACGCGGGTGGCCTCGCCGCAGTCCAGCACCGGGTGCTCGCCGTTCAGGCGGTCGATCTTGTTGAGGGCGATAACCCGGGGCCGGTCCGCAGCGCCCAGAGAATTGAGCACGCTCTCGGCCACGCGGTATTGCTCACAGGCATCGCTGGCCGAGGCGTCCACCACGTGCAGCAGCAAGTCGGCGTGCAATGCCTCCTCCAGCGTGGAGCGGAAGGCGTCCACCAGGTCGTGGGGCAGCTTCTTGATGAAGCCGACGGTGTCGGTCAGCAGCACCGGTGTGCCCTCCAGCTCCACGCGGCGGGTCACCGGGTCCAGCGTGGCAAAGAGTTTATCCTCGGACAGCACGTCGCTGCCGGAAAGCGCGTTGAGCAGCGTAGACTTGCCGGCGTTGGTGTAGCCCACGATGGCCACGGTCGCAATGCCGGTCTTCTCGCGCATGCTGCGGCGCACGCCGCGTTGACGGGTCACTTCCTTGACCTCGCGCTCCAGGTCGGTGATGCGGCGGCGGATGGCGCGCCGGTCCACCTCCAGCTTGCTTTCGCCGGGGCCGCGGGTGCCGATGCCGCCGCCCAGGCGGCTCAGGGCCACGCCCTCACCGGTCAGCCGCGGCAGGCGGTATTTGTTCTGGGCCAGCTCCACCTGCAGCTTGCCCTCGCGGCTGGTAGCCCTCCGGGCAAAGATGTCTAGTATCAGCGCCGTGCGGTCGATGACCTTGCAGCCCAGCGCCTCTTCCAGGTTGCGCAGCTGCGCGCCAGTCAGCTCGTCGTCGAAGATGAACAGGTTGGCCTCCAGAGACTGGCGCATGAGGGCCAGCTCATCGGCCTTGCCCTGGCCGATGTAGAAGGCCGCGTCGGGTTTGTTCTTCTGCTGGAGCACCTTTTGCAGCACCTCGGCGCCGGCGGTGTCGGTCAGGCGCTCCAGTTCGTCCAGCGATTCTTCGTCGTCCAGGCCCACCAGTATCGCGCGTTCGTCGTCGGTCTCCTTGGCGGCGATCACGCGGGCGGCCTTTAGGATGCGTTCGTCGTTCTCCCGGATGCGCTCCAGCAGCTCCTCCTGGGGGATGTCCTGCGGGGCGTAGGGACCCAGGCGGGTCAGCTCATAGTCCCGGGTGGTCAGAATGTCTTCCAACAACGCGACCTCCATGCCGGTGACGCGGCCCTCGGGGGTTACGCCCACGGATGCCATGGCGTCAAAGCGCATGCGCAGCAGCGCCTGGATGTCCAGATCGCTCAGGCCCGGCGCGCCATTGGGGTGCGTGTGGATGCAGCGCACGCCGGTCAGGCGGCGCTTGCCGCGGCGCACGCGGATGTCCGGCAGGCCCACGCGGTCGTGCTGGCCCACCAGCACTTCCATGACCATGCCGTCGCGGGCCACATACACCATGACCTCGCGGTTGGCGCGGGCGGTGAAGGCGGCCAGGCCATCCAGCAGCGGCTGCGAGATAAACTGGTGGCGCAGCAGCTCCATGTCCATGGCGAACAGCGTTTCCATTTCCTCAAGAACCGCCTTGCGGATGCCGGTCGTGTTACCCTTGATTTTCAGTTCTTCGTTCATACATCCTCATTTCTGCCACGCCGAAAAGGCGCGGCGTTAAGCATTGTTGCTATGGAGAGGGTTCTCGATCCAAGGACGAATCACCATTTAGTTGCGCCTCCTTTCCTAAGCGACAGAACCTTATGATTCCCCCGCAAGATAAAAAGCTGCCCGGGATGGGCAGCTTTTTATGCGTATTGTTTGGGAGGGAGGATTATTCCTCTTCCTCTTCCTCCGCCTTGTAGCTCTCGATGACCTTCTGCGCGATGTTGGCCGGAGCCTCTTCATAGCGCTCGAACGTCATTTTGAAATTGCCCTTGGCCTGGGTCATGGAGCGCAGGTCGGTGGCATACTTGAACATTTCAGCCTGCGGAACCTCGGCCACGACTTCCTGCAAACCGCCATCGATGGGGTTCATGCCCATGATGCGCCCGCGACGGCGGTTCAGGTCGCCTATGATGTCGCCCATGTATTCGTCGGGTATCGTGATCTCGGCGCGGTAGATGGGCTCCAGCAGCGCCGGGTTGGCCGCCAGCACACCTTTCTTGAAAGCCAGGCGGGCGGCCGTCTTGAATGCCATTTCCGAGGAGTCCACCGCGTGGTAGCTGCCGTCATAGACGGTGGCGCGCAGATTGACGACCGGGCAGCCGGCCAGCACACCCTTGACGATGCACTCGCGCAGGCCCTTCTCGATGGCTGGTATGAAGTTGCGCGGAATCACGCCGCCGACGACCTTGTCCACGAACTCAAAGTTGGCGGTGCCGTCGGTGATGGGTTCAAAGCGGATCCAGCAGTGGCCGAACTGGCCGTGGCCGCCGGTCTGTTTCTTGTGGCGGCCTTCGGTCTCCACAGTTTTGCGAATGGTCTCGCGATAAGGGATCTTCGGGTCGCTAAGTGCGGCGCTGGCATTGAACTTGCTCTTGAGCTTGCTGGCGATGATGTCCAGATGCAGCTCGCCTTGTCCTGAAATCAGCGCTTCGCCGGTGTCCACGCTCTTGCTCACGGTGAAGCTGGGGTCTTCCTCGGCCAAGCGATTCAGGCCGCTGAACACCTTGTCTTCCTCACCCTGCTTCTCGGCGCTCACGGCAAAAGAGATGACCGGCGCCGGGAACTCGATGGCCGGCAAGCGCACCGGGTGGGCCGGGTCGCTCAGCGTGTCGCCGGTGTTGGTGTTCTGCAGCTTGATGAGCGCCACGATGTCGCCGGCGTGCACGCTCTCCACGTCGATCTGCTTCTTGCCCAGCATCGCGTTGATGCGGTTGAGCTTCTCGGTTTTGGCGGTGCGGCTGTTGTAGGGCGTCATCAGCCCGTTCAGCGTGCCGGAGAACACCTTGATGTAGGAGATCTTGCCCACGAAGTTATCGGCCACGGTCTTGAACACCAGGGCCGCGAAGGGTTCTTTATCGTCGACCTTGCGGGTGGCTTCTGCGTCGTTCTTCAGGTTCACGCACTTGGCCTCGCCGCCGGGCGCGGGCAGCAGGTCCACGATGGCATCCATCAGCGCGCGGGTGTTCAGGTTGGCGCTGGCGGAGCCGCACAGCACGGGCACGAAATCGCCGCTGGCGATGCCCTGCTTCATGCCGCGCACGATGTCCTCGGGGGAAAGTTCGCCGTCGCCGAAGAACTTTTCCATGAGCTCCTCATCGGCGCTGGCAGCCGCTTCCACAATACCATCGCGCAGCTCGGCCACGGCCGAGGCGAGGCCTGCGGGCACATCGGCTTCCTTGACTGCCTTGCCGTCAAAGAGGAACGCCTTGTTGCTCAGCACATCCACGTAGCCCTTGAAGCCGCCATCCATGATCGGCAGCTGGATGGGCACGATCTTGGCGCCGTACTTGGTCTTGATGCTATCCACGGCGCGGTTGAAATTCGCGTTTTCCTTGTCCATCTGGTTGACGATGAACATGCGGGCAATGCCGTTCTTGGAGCAGTTGTCCCACGCCTTTTCGGCGCCCACGCTCAGGCCGGACACGGCATTGGCTACGATGAGGGCGCCTTCCACGGCGCGCAGCGCGCCGATCATCTCGCCCATCATATCGAAATAGCCGGGAATATCCAGGAGATTGATCTTGGCGCTCTTCCACTCTATGGGAGCCATGGCGGTAGAGATGGAGATGTGCCGACGGGTCTCTTCGGGATCGAAATCCATGGCGGTGCTGCCGTCGTCTGTCTTGCCCATGCGGTCGATCAAACCGGCCGTATAAAGCATGGCTTCCACAAGCGTGGTCTTGCCTTCTCCGCCATGGCCCAATACGGCGACATTGCGGATATCCTTTGCGATATACTCCTTCATCCTGTGCGCTCCTTCTTGGTTGATTCCCTGCTATCTTTGTGATTTTTTAGCAGCGGATTTCATTATAACAAACTCTTAACAAAATGCAAAGTCAAAATGCCCAAGGGCCACTGCCTCAAAGGGCCAAAAAAGGCCCTCCTCCCAAGAGAAAGGCCTTCCAAAAGAAGCGACTCGATTCGTGCGTTTTACGAGATTATAGGGCAGCCTGGCCGCCTTTCGCCGCGCCTTCGCCCACCCGGCACCGCCGCAGGTGCCACAGGTAGACGAAGAACCCTGCCGGGAAAAGCACTGCGATGCAGGCCACGCCGTAGCGGCTGTGGCCGAATATCTGCGTAGCCACGCTCATGATCATCGTGCCGAAGAAGGCCGCGCCTTTGCCGAAGATATCGAACAGGCCGAAATACTCGTTGGCCTTGTCCTTGGGTATGATGCGGGCGTAATAGGAACGCGACAACGCCTGTATGGCCCCCTGGAACACGGCCACGCACACGGCCAGGAACCAGAACTCCCACGCCCGATCCAGCTGCAGGGCGAACAGCGTAATGCCAAAATACCCCGCGATGCACACCAGGATCAGCATTGGCGTGGAGAACCGCTTGGACAGCCGCCCGAACATGATCGCAAACGGGAACGCCACGACCTGCGTCAGCAGCAGCGCCAGCAGCAGGTCGTTGTCGGAGATGCCCACGTCCTTGCCATAGGACGTGGCCATTTCGATGATCGTAGACACCCCGTCGATGTAGAGGAAGAACGCCAGCAGAAAGCTGAACACCGGCGCGTTGCCGCGGATGTCGCGCAGCGTGCCCCACAGGCGGCTTAAGGATTCGCGCACCGGGTGCGCGGTTTCCTGCACGAAATAGCGCTGCTGGTAGCCCCGCAGCAGCGGCGCTGAGCACAGCAGCCACCACGCCGCCGTCACGAGAAAAGCGATCAGCGTGGCGGTCTGGGTGCCGATGCCCGTGGTGTTGGCCGTGAGGATGAGCCCCAGACACGCCACAAAGGGGATGCAGCTGCCCAGATAGCCAAAGGCATATCCGTAGGAGGACACCTGATCCAGGCGCTCGTCGCTGGTGACGTCGGGCAGCATGGCGTCGTAGAAGATGAAACTGCCCGAAAGGCCAGTCTTGGCCACGATGAACACGATCAGGAACGCTGCCCAGGACCACGGAATGGCCAGAGCGGCATATGCGGCCACGCCCAGCAGAAGAAAGGCAATGAACAGCTTCTTCTTGTACCCCCGATGGTCGCCCAGGGAGCCAAGGGTGGGGCCAAGCACGGCAACGATGACCGTCACGATGCTAGCCGCATAGCCCCATCGCGCCGTGGATTCCGCGTCGGGCATGCCGGCCGCCGAGGCCAGGTTCTTAAAATAGATCGGGATCACCGTGGAGATCATCAGCACGAAGGCCGAGTTGCCCACGTCGTAGAGCACCCAGTTCTTCTCCAGTTTGGTCAGCTTCATAGGCCCTCCTACTCGAAATTGGGTTCAAACAAACTGGGCAGCTCCCCGCCCTCCCGTACACACGCAAGCACACTCAGCAGCGCTAGTACGCCCTTGGGCGTCACGCCCTCCAGCCGGCCATGGAACCGCCCCGCAGCTGCCTCATAGCGCGGATCGGGCTGCAGGGGAACCATCATGGCGCGGAACAACCCCGGCTTGCCGGCAATGCGCTCCACAAGGGCCGCCGCCATGAGCCGCAGCGGCGATTGCGCGTTGAGCAGGAACAGATAGCGCACGATGCTGCGAGCGCACTGCTCCGCCTGCCGGGCGGTCAGCTCCGGGTAAACCGCCCGCAGCCAGCCGTGATCCGGCATCTGCGTGCGCACCAGATCATAGCGGCGAAAGGCCGCCGGGTCCGATGCATAATGGGCTGCGACGACCTGGCGGTCCAACTCCGACTCCAGCGCGAAGTGCTCCGCTCCCGAGGACGCCAGCCGGGCGATGTCGCCGTGGAAGGCGCTGTCCAGCGCGTGGTGGCACGTGTAGCCCAGCAGATAGCACAGCGCCGTGCCGTCGGGCCGCTCCCGCAGCCGCGCCACGGCTTCGGCCATGCGGCCCCTGGCGCTCTGCCAGTGAATCTGCACGCCCAGCTCACGGATTTGGTTGTTCAGGAAGGGTTTGTAATAGAAGAGCAGGTCGGGCCCTTGAAGGCCCAGATCGAAGGCGCTCTTGCGGTTGCTCAGCAGCGCCTGCGCATCGGCGGGCAGCGCCTTGAACACCTGTTGGCCGAAATGATGGTGCGCAGCTGCGGCAGGCATGAATACCTCACACATTCTTTCTTTCCATTATAATTCATATTTTTATGCACACATAAAGAAAATGTTAATTTTGGTAATTTTCTTGCCTTGTTCGCGTTGACACGATAGCAACACCGTGTTATAAGCATATAGGAACGTATGTTCGGAGGTGTGACGATGAAGAAGTTGAGTCGTGCGGCGTTCGGTCTGATCGACATGTGGATGGCCCGCAACGCGCGGCCGTTAGAGTGGGCGCTGTGGCGCTTGCACTATCAGGGAGGCAGCCGGGAAGATGTGCTGGCGGCGCTGGGAGCCTACCAGAACGCCGACGGCGGCTTCGGCCACGCATTGGAGCCGGACAACTGGAACCCCAACTCCGCGCCTTATTTCACGCTGTTCGCCGTGAACCTGCTGCGGGGCATCGGCTTTGAGGATGCGTCCCACCCGTTGCTGTCCGGCGCGCTGCGCTTCTTCGAGCAAACGGAGCACCGCAGCGATTTCGGCTGGCACTTCAACATCGCATCCAGCAACGACCATGCCCACGCCCCGTGGTGGGGTTATCACGACGGCCCCAGCGCCGTGGAGAGCCTGGGCCTGACCGCCGGGATCGCAGGATTCGCGCTCTCGTATGCCGCCAAGGGCAGCGCGCTGTATGACATGGCCTTGGGCTATGCCGAGCTCGCCATCCAAGCCTTCCAGACGCCGGGGAAATATGGAGACATGGGTGTGGGCGGCGGTGTGGCGCTGCTGCGCGACATCGAGGCCGCGGGCCTGGGCGAGCGGTTGGGGGCCGATGCTCTGCGCCGCCGGCTGACCGAACTCGTGAATGGAACCATCGAGCGGGATGTGGAGAAGTGGCAGTATTATGGCGTACGCCCTTCCAACTACATCACCGGCCCTGACAGCCCGTGGCTCAAGGGCAACGAGGACATCATGCAGGCCGAGTTGGATTACCTGGTGGACACGCGCCCCGACGGCGGTGTGTGGGGCCTGACGTGGTCGTGGTTTGAGAACACCGAGCGCTACGCCCGCGAATGGGCCATCAGCGAGAACTGGTGGCGGGCCATTGCGGGCATCGACAAGGTGCGCCTGCTGAGGGCGTTTGGCCGAATCGAGGAATGAGGCACGGTTGATCTTGGCCCCTTTAGCTATGGGGTTCAGACTGTAGACAAGCCCATAAGCTGTTCAATGATTGCCTTCTCTGGAGGGGAGCCAAGGAAGCTAGCCCTTAGCCCCCTTAACAAGGGGGCTCCGCCGCAGGCGGTGGGGGTTCATCCCAGTTGATACGAAACGAACCCTCCGTCAGGCCATGGCCTGACACCTCCCTTTTCAAGGGAGGTTAAGATCACACGGAATTCTTGGTTGACGTGAAACACCGGCGATAGACCCGCCGGTGTTCCATTTACTTCACGTTTTCGCTGAGCCACTCGCAACACCGTTCGATCAGCGCGACACAGGTCTTGCCGCGCACGGTGTCGTGGAACACCTTGTACTGTTCAGCGTCGGAGAAATCCATGCCGGTGATGGCGCGGCAATCCAGCGGGCCGCCATCGGTGGCGTAGCGCAGCAGCGCCTTGCCTGCGTCCACGCAGGCTTGGGCATTCTGGTCCGCGGTGTCGCGGCCCAGCTTCAGGCCGACGGCCATCAGCGCGCCGCTCACCGCTCCGCACACGCCCTGGGTGCCGCACAGCCCGCCGCGGAAGGGCGTCGCGATGCGGGGAATCAGCGGGTCGTCGATGCCCCAATACGCCGCCATGGCGCACAGCACCGATTCGCTGCAGCTGAAGTTCTCCACCGTGAACAGGCGCACCGCCATCTGCCCGGCGGTCTCGTTGGTACCAATTGAATACTTCATGTTTCGCTTCCCCGTTCTATAAAAAGTCGATCAGCATCAAATCTCGAACCACACGGAAACCCAGCGCCTCATACAGGCGGCGGGCGTTGTGGTTGTCGTCATCCACGACCAGGCAGGCCCGCCGTGGGGCCATCTGCCCGGCGATCAGCGCAAGCATCCGGCTCACGATGATGTATCCATAGCCGCGGTTGCGCTCCTCGGGCAGCGTGCATACGCCGCCGATCTGGGCATAGCCCGGCGTAACAGCCTGTATGTGGGCTTGCGCCACATATTTTCGGTCCACCTTGAGCACCAGATAGTGCTCATCCGGCGTGCGCTCTTGCAACAGGCGCTTGACCGTGGAACGCCGCATGGAAAAGCCAAAGCCATCCTTCATGCAGCGCAGGATGAAATCCTGCATGGCGCGGCTGCCCCGCAGGGGCCGAGCCTGCTCAAATTCCAGCCCCTCGAAGGCCTTGGCGTTGATCTCGGTGGAGCGGAACTCCATGAAAAACTGCCGCCGTGCGGCGATGCGACCGGCCAGCATCCGTAGCGGCTCCACCATGGGGCGCACGCAGACCTCGCAGCCCAGCACCAGCCGCACCGGGTTGTCGGCAATCTGCTCGCATAGCGGCCCAAGGACGGCGGCGTCGGTGTAATACACCATGCACTGGGAATTGTTGAAAAACGCCACCACGCCGACCAGCGCGCCGTCGCGGAAGTACCCCCAATAATCGCCGCAGCGGAACATGCGCCGGTTGTCCTGTATGCCGAAATACAGCAGGTTGCCCAGCAGAAACGTGTTGGCGGCCTCATCCTGCATCAGGAATGCCGTCAGGGCATCGGTGTCGCGGTGTCGCAGCAGTCGTCGCACGCGCGGCCCCCTACAAGCGCAGGAAGCGCTCAAAGAGCGGCAGCTGATCCTCGCTGCCCGGCGTGGCAAACAGGTGGGTTTCACCCACTCTTTCATTGGGCTGCAAAAGGTTGCCTTCCTCCAACCGCCGGCGCAGGTGGCGCACGGTGCCCTCCACGCCGTTGAAGATGGCTGCGCCTGTGAAGGCGCGGATGTGCTCCTCGATGAAGATGTAGTGGGTACAGCCCACAACCACGCCGTCCAGCTTGCCGGCGCCCAGCGTTTTGAAGAGCTCACACACGTAATCCTCCACGGCGCGGCTCTGGCGGCCGGCTTCCTCAATGAGCCGGGAAAGGCCCGGGCAAGGCGCGCTCAGGATGTCCGCCGCACCGCGCAACTGCTCCAATTGCTCATGAAAACGCTTCATGCGCAGCGCCGCCGGCGTGGCCATCACGGCGATGCGGCCGCCGGGCAACGCCTGCACGGCGGGCTTGATGGCGGGCTCCATGCCCAGCACGGGGATTTTGCCCTCATACAGCGCGCGGATATCCTCTATGGCGGCGCTGGTGGCCGTGTTGCACGCCACAACGATGGCCTTGACGCCCCGCTCCACGAGGAAGCCGGCGGCGGCCAGCGCCAGCGCGCGGATGTCGGCGTCGCTGCGGCTGCCGTAGGGCGCGTTGCCAATGTCGCCGTAAAAGAGGAAGTCCTCCGACGGCAGGCTGGCCACGGCGGCCTTGAGCACGGCGATACCGCCCACGCCGGAATCCAGAAAGCCGATGGGCCGCTGGGCGAGGTTGCTGTTGTCTGGCATAAGGAACCTCCAGCCAAAGGGGTTTCCCGCGGCATGGCAGCCGGGGCATACGCCGTTATTATAGTCATCTCTTTGCTATTGTACAAGATTGTGGTTGAAAACAAAAAAACGGCCTCAAGAATACACTCACTATCCGCGAATCCTATTTGTAAAGATTAGTAGAAAGCCGACCGACGGTTCATCCCTGTCAGGAAATGCGCTTGCGCATTTTCCGGTCGCCCACAGGCGAGACGGCGGGAGGAAACTGAAAGCAAGTTAGGAGCAGGCACTAAGCACTCGCCCGCAGGCGAAAAACTTCTTGAAGCGAATATGAGTTGTAATGTGAAGATATCGCCCGGCGACATGTGCGGCGGGCGATAAACAGCAGTTAGGACAAGTCGTCTGAATCGCCGGCGACGCAACAGCGTCGTCGGCGAAATGCTTAGTCTGGAAAAGGAACCCAAGATGCGCTGGGCGTGGCCGTGGCCGAGACAACCGGCGTGGGGCTGGGTGTGACATCGGGGATGGGCTCTATGATGATGGTTTGTGGCGGGAGCGTTGCGCCAGCGGAAGCCGGGACCTGGGCTGTGGCCGTGGGCACAGGCGTTGCGCTGGCAGAAGGCGACGCGGAAGGCGTGGACTGAGCGCTGGCCGAAGTGTTGACAGGCATGTGCTCCAGCGTCTTGGCGATGGCCTGCGCCAGGAAGGGCACGGTGGCCAGCGCCTCGTCCAGCGTGTTTTCGTTGTTGCCCACCTCGATGAGCACGCACCCTTTGGACAGGTGCTGGTTGTAGCGCCCGGTCTTGATGGAGATGTCCCGGGAAAGCACCGGGTCAATGGCCTTCAGGTTGTCGTTGATGCTCTGAGCCAGCGCCAGGTTGCTCTTCCAATCCGGCCGCAGCGTGAAGCCAACGCCGGTCTTGCCCTCGCCGGTGCCGATGACGAACATCACGCGGGCGGCGCCGACGCCGTTCACCGTGGCCACGTTGGGCTTGATGCCGGTGTTATAGGCGTCCCGGTGCAGGTCGATGATGATCTGCGCCTCGGGGTACTCCTCTATGCTCTTCTTGGCCACCTGCAGTGAACGCTCATAGGACGTGGCCAGCACTGGAATCTCGGTGTCGGTCTTGTCCTGCACGACGCCGATGCCGTATTTACTGCTCAGCTCCGCCGCCAGCGCCTCGCCCACCTTTACAATGTTGTAATCATTGTTGGCGGTGCGCCATTTGGCGGTCTCCTCATAGCTCATGCCGGCGGTCTTGGTGAAAGCCTCATGGGTGTGGGTGGAATAGATGATCACCTGTGCCGCGCCGCCCATGGGCACCAAAGCCACCGGCTCCACCGGCGACACGACCTCCACATGCACATCGCCGCTGGAAGGTGTGTCATCTTCCTCATCGGCGCTTGTGTCGTCTCCGCTGCCCTGCAGGTTCGCCTCATCCTGATCGGTCAGCAGCTGCCACAGCCGCTTGAGGCTGGCCGCGCCCTGCTGCACGCCCTTGCTCACGCTCTCGGCGAAGGTCGGCGTGTCGGCGCTGTCGGTGGACTGCGTCGCGGTGTCTGTCGGCTTGGTCAGCTGATAGATGCCTATGATGCATAGCACAAATGCGGCGATAATCAGCAGGACACCCATCCCGCCTATGCCTCTGCCCATCCTGTAGCGGTACATGGTACGACCATCCTTTCGAGATATACATACGGCAATGAACCCGCGAATATGACAAGCCCAGTACGGAAACATGATACCAGCGCTTGCGCCGCTCTTTTGGGCAAGGTATGATATTTCGAAACCAGACTGGATGCAGGAGTTGCTGACGTGTACTACCGTTATCATGTGAACTACACAAGCCCGAAGACGGGACAGTATGTGGGGCTGTTTGTGGCGGTGTGGCATCTGCTGCAAAAAGGTGCGTTGTCAGACGAGGAGACGCAGGAGTACTGGCGCCAGCGCCGATACTTTGAGGACGTGCTGCCCATTCCGCCATTCTATGCCAACGGCAACCCCGAAGGCGCAATAACATGGTTCAAGGACAGCGAGACGGCCCGCGACATGGCTGGCCGTCTGAACTTTTATACGGATATTCTGCGCAAGTATGGCGTGGAGCTGATGGAGACGAAATCGGAAGCGCCGGGGCGAATCATCTATGAGGACGACTACCAGATAGGTGTTATTCCCTGATCAGGCAACGGCGGTCAGCCCCTCACCCATCGGAAAGCGGGTTGTGCTTGACCTCCTCGTGGGCGCGGCGCACCACAGCGGCGCAGTCCGGTTCGGCCCACGGGGCCTCGCCGGCGCTCAGGTGCAGCAGGAACTCGATGTTGCCCTTGGGGCCGGTGATCGGCGAAAAGGAAAGACCAAGTACGGCAGCGGGCTGAGTGTGCAACCAGAAAAGCATGTCGTGCAGCACCTGCTCATGCACCGCGGCGTCGCGCACGACGCCCTTTTTCAGGTGGCGGGCGTCGGTCTCAAACTGGGGCTTGACCAGCGCCACAATGTCAGCTCCCGGAGCCACGCACGCAAGCAGCGGCGGCAGGATCAGCTTGAGAGAGATGAAAGCCACGTCGATGGTGGCCATGGCCGGCGGCTCGGCGAAGGCCTCCGGGGTCAGATAACGGGCGTTGGTGCGTTCCATTACGACGACACGGGGGTCTTCGCGCAGCCTCTGGTGCAGCTGGCCATAGCCCACGTCCACGGCATACACTTGGACGGCGCCGGCCTGAAGCATGCAATCGGTGAAGCCGCCGGTGGAGGCCCCGATGTCGGCGGCCACACGGCCCGCCGGGTCGATGCGGAATTCCCGCAGCGCCTTTTCTAGCTTGAAGCCGCCACGGCTGACATAGGGCGATTCCCGCAGGATGTCCAGCGCGTCGTCATCTCGGGTGGGCTGGGAGGGTTTTAAGGCCTTCTGGCCGTTGACCAGCACCGCGCCGGCCATCACCAGGCGGCGGGCCTGCTCGCGGCTCTCGGCCAGCCCTCGTTCGTACAGCGCGATGTCCAGCCTCTTCATCGCTTCGCCGCCTCAGCCAGCAGTCGGTCGGCCACATGCCGGGCCGTGAAGCCCTCGGCCTCCAGCAGCTCACCCACGGAACCATGGGGGATAAAGCGGTCATCGAAGCCGAAGCTGACCATGCGGGTGCCGTTGAGCCAACCCTCTTCACTCAGACGGCTGAGCACATAGGAGCCAAAGCCGCCAGCCAGCTCGTTTTCCTCCAATGTCATGGCGATGCCATAGCGGTGCAGAGTGTGTTGCAGGAAATCCTCATCCAGGGGCTTGACGAAGCAGCAGTTGACGACATCCACAGCCATGCCGCCTTCCGCCGCCAACTGAGCCGCCTGCAGCGCCAGCGCCACCATGCGCTCGCCCACGGCCAACAGCACGGCGGCGGGCGCGTCGGTGCGCTGCAGCATCTGCCAGCGGTTTCCTTCCGGTTCCGGCGCACTCAATGTGCGCTTGGGCGCGCCCTTGGGATACAGTATGGCCGTCGGGCCTTCCAACGACAATGCCAGGCGCAGCATGGAGGCCAACTGCGCACCGTCTGCCGGGTAGAACACCCGCAGATGGGGGATGTGCAGCAGGAAACTCAGACCGAAGATTCCCTGATGGGTCTCGCCATCCTCCCCCACCAGGCCGCTGTGGCTGACCGCCAGCACCACCGGCAGGCGCTGCAGGCACACGTCGTGCAGAATCTGGTCATAGGCCCGTTGCAGGAATGTGCAATACACGGCGAACACCGGTCGCAGGCCTTCGGCGGCCATGCCAGCGGCCATCGTAACGGCGTGCTGCTCGGCAATGCCCACATCGAAGAAGCGCTGCGGGAAGCGGTCCCGGAAGCATTCCAGACCGCAACCCTCGGTCATCGCCGCCGTGATGGCCACGATGCGGCCATCCTCACCGGCCAGCCTGGTCACCTCCGCGCCTAAGATGCGGGCATACTTGCTGGCGCTGGTCGCGGAGCAGGAGTCCTCAGGCATGTTGTGGTAGCGCTCCGGGTGCTGCTCAGCCTGTTTGTGGCCCTTCCCCTTGCGGGTGCTGATGTGCACAACCACCGGGCCGCTCATGCACCGGGCGTGCTTGAGCGCGGCGATCATCGCGCCCAGGTCGTGGCCATCCACCGGGCCCAGATAGGTCAGGCCCAGCTCCTCAAAGAAGATGCCGCGCACGAAGAAATACTTCAGGCTGTTCTTGACGCGTTCCAGGAGCCGGGTGATCGGCTTGCCCACCAACGGCACATGGCTGAGCGTGCGCTTGACGAAGCTCTTGAACGCGCGATACTGCCGCTTGGAGCGCACACGGCTTAATATCTGCGAAATCGCACCGACGTTGCGGGCGATGGACATCTCATTATCATTGATGACGATGATCAACCGCGTGCCGGAATGCCCCACGTCGTTGATGGCTTCATAGGCCATGCCGCCGGTCAGTGACCCGTCACCGATGAAGGCAACGACGTGGTGATCCTCCCCGCGCAGGTCGCGGGCCCGGGCCATGCCCAGCGCAGCCGATATGGATGTGCTGCTGTGGCCGGTCTCGAACACGTCGTGGGGGCTCTCCGCCCGCTTGGGGAAGCCGCTCGTGCCGCCGAACCGGCGCAGCGTGTCGAAATCGGCGTCCCTGCCGGTCAGCAGCTTGTGGGCATAGCTCTGATGGCCCACGTCCCACACGATGCGGTCCGTGGGGCTGTCAAACACGCGGTGCAGGGCGATGGTGGCCTCCACCGTGCCCAGGTTGGACGCCAGATGCCCGCCGTTGCGGCTGACCACGGCGGTGATGCGTGCGCGCAGGTCCTGCGCCAGATCTTCCATCTGGTCGCGGGTCAGCGTTTTCAAATCGGCGGGCGAGTGGATGTGCTCGAGCATGGGGTTGTTTGTCCTCCTGAGGGGCAGTGCGACATATGGACGCGCTCAACGCGGCCGGCGCGCTTGCCGCCGGCCGCGTTGAGGGCCTGTTGGGATTACTTCAAGGTCTGCGGGGCGTCGTAGGTCTCCCCGAAGGTGTCCACGGTTACGGTCTTGATGACCGGCGGCGTCGTCGGGCGGTCGCCGGCGCCGGTGGGCGTCTTGGCCAGGCGCATGCACACGGCCAGGCTGTCCTCATCGGTCACTTTGCCGAAGGCGGCATACTTGCCATCCAGCGAGGAGGCGTCACCCACCATGATGAAAAACTGGGATCCTGCCGAGTCCATGGATTGGGAACGGGCCATGGAGAGCACGCCCACGGTGTGCTTGAGGTCGTTCTGGGCAAAGCCGTTGGCGGAAAACTCACCCTTGATGCTATAGCCGGGGCCGCCCATACCGGTGCCCTTGGGGTCGCCGCCCTGCAGCACAAAGCCGGGGATGATGCGGTGGAAGATCACCCCGTTATAGAAGCCCTTCTGCACCAGGCTTACGAAGTTGTCCACGGTGTTGGGCGCCTTGTCCGGGTAAAGCTCGGCCTTAATGACGCTGCCGTCATCCATGGTGAAGGTCACGATGGGATTCTTGGTATGTTTGTTGCTCACGGTTTCTCCTGCTTTCTGCGGTTCGTCATATTTTTTTCCATAGGTGTTCACGGTGACGGTCTTCATGACCGGCGGTTTGTTGGGCTTGTCGGTGGGTGTACCCTCGGTTGGCAGTTTGGAGAGCTTGAGCACCTCGTCCAGGCTCTTCTGGTCCATGACCTGGCCGAAGGCTGCGTATTGGCCGTCCAGGTGGGGAGCGTCCCCCGTCATGATGAAGAACTGGGAACCCGCCGAGTCCATAACCTCCGAGCGGGCCATAGAGAGGATACCCTTGGTGTGCTTGAGATCGTTGCTCTCAAAGCCGTTGCCGGAAAACTCGCCCGCGATCATATAACCAGGGCCGCCGCGTCCATCGCCCTCAGGATCGCCGCCCTGTATCATGAAGCCGTCGATGACGCGGTGGAAGGTCAGACCGTCATAGAACTTCTGCTGCACCAAGGAAATGAAGTTGTTGACGGTGTTGGGCGCCTTGCCGGGGTACAGCATCAGGTTGATCTGCTCGCCATCGTCCATCGTGATCGTAACGATGGGATTCTTATCCGGATTGTCCAGCACCCAGCCTCTGTCCTGCCTGCAGCCGGCGGCGCTCAGCAGCAGCGCCAACGTTAATAGATACAAACCGAGCTTTTTCAAGAGCCGCTCCTTTGTCCGGTGTATCGCTTTGAACCAACAAAATCCACGGTCATTTTAGCAGAAGTTCCCTTCTACCGCAACCACGCCGATGCAGACGCATTTGTACGAGGGCAACCTTCAAAGTATTCTTGCCCATTTTTGCGCCAATGACGCCGATGCTTGCCGAAGCCGGCGGCGGCCATTGCATGGCGGCGGCATGCGCGCTATCATAGGGTCTGCTGATTCACAATCTGCCATTGAAAAGCTTATGCAAAAGGATCGTGTTATGGAAGCTGTCGTATTGGATCATATACCCCTGAGCTTAAGCGCGGCGGACGCCGCCACCGCCGTGCGCGTGCGGCCGGGCACCGCCGCCTATGAGGACCTGGAGCAGTTGCTGCAGCAGGCGCTGGCTGTGGCCCGGCCCAAGGCCGTATACACCACGGCGCTAGTGACCGGCAAGGGCGACGACTTCCTGGAGCTGGACGACATCCCGCTGGAGAGCCGCCTGATGCCCCGCAACCTGGCACGTGTGCACCGCGCCTTCCCCTATGTGGTGACCTGCGGCACGGAGATCGACGATTTTGGCCGCGGGCTGGACGACATGGTGCACGTGTGGTGGCTGGACACGATCAAGGAGCTGATGCTGGCCCAGGCTAACAATTATCTGAACCGCCACCTGGCCGAGGTCGTGGGCCTGGGGCAGTTCTCGGTGATGAACCCCGGCTCGCTGCCCGATTGGCCTCTGAGCGAGCAGCCCAAGCTGTTCGCGCTGATCGGCGATGTGGAAGGCCTGATCGGCGTACAGCTGACCGACAGTTGCCTGATGCTGCCCACCAAGACCCTGAGTGGCCTGGCCTTCCAGAGCGACGAGGACTATCAGGAATGCCGCTTGTGCAACCGCAAGGCCTGCCCTGGCCGGCGGGTGCCCTTTGACGCGGGGGAGTTTGAGAGGTTGATGGGGGCCAAGTAGAGCGCTGGTTGGCTCCTGCTGCTGATCTTGTGTAGCGCTAGAGCCCTCTCCCCACTTACTCTCCCATCACCGGGCGAGTAAAGGGATACAATCAATATACAATTCGACGCTTGCTTTCTAGATAGCGTATCATTGCTTGCATCTTTGGGGGCTTATTTAGATGGAGTATGTCGTAGAAACATCTATTAATACAACGAGTTATTTCACTTTTAGCCTTACCGACTTTTAATCCATGTCTTGCAACTTCCTTGCCCCAGCGTTTCAGAAACTGAGCTTCCCCCATTCTTGTATTTACGAATTCACAATCACATGTAAGTATTATACTTTGAATTACGCCGAGCAGCCCTCTTACACCATGCGAAGTGATTTCGACTTCATCCCCTAAATGGCAGCATCGTATCTCAGGCAATTTCTCGAATCCAATATCTTCTTCGGTTAGCCGAAGGTAATGACTCTGTGCTTGAATCAATTTTTCATTTACGCGGCCATCACCATGAATATAGCAATTTCTAGATTCTTTGAAGTAACGGTAGCATATGATTCTATTTCTCAACAAATTCTTGTTTATTCTTTTGCTTTTCAAATATTGCATATATAGCGATCCAAATGCTTCTTTTGCCAAATCATCTGTAAAAGCTTTCTTACTCTTCACGTCCTCGATTTCATCAACTATAGTATCCGGGTATTGTAATTGGATCTTGAATTTGTTGCCTAACTTGAATCTATGCGAGAAATCATCAAGCCAGCCTTCATATATAGCGCATGCATTAACTAGTAAAATCTTACAAAAAAAGGATTTCAATTGATGCGGAGTATACTTATTTAATTCTTTAGAATCGAATTCATTGCTTCGCATATTATCATCATCATGACTCTGTTGAAATCTGGACACGGAAAACGTTGCAGCATTTATGAGTGTAAGTAGTTCGGTAACCTTGGCATAAGCATTTCTGGATTCAATAAAAAAAGGTTTTGACACTGTAATTCACCTCATGTCACATCTCAAAACACTTCTTAAAATAGTATAAGCTATAAGGGGCTGTCGCGTTAGTCCTATAATTGAATTAATATTCAAGAAGATGGTGCCGAAGGTTTCCAAAGGGCGACCGGAAAGCCCTTTGGTCGCGCCAAGGCGCGAAATCCCTTTCCTCTACGCCTGTCCCCTACAGAAAAAACTGGCCAGTGTTTTGAACACCGGCCAGTTTTCTGCGGTTTGCTCGATTAGTTGTATTTGGGAAGCCAGCTTCCATGCGCCTCAATCAAATCGTCGCACAGGCTGCGGATGTCGTCGATGGACAGCTCCGCCGCGGTGTGGGGGTCCATCATCGCGGCGTGGTAGATGGCATCGCGCTTGCGCGTGAGCGCCGCCTCAATCGTCAGCAACTGCACGTTGATGTTGGTGCGGTTGAGCGCCGCCAGCTGCTCGGGCAGATCGCCCACGTAGGTCGGCGTGACGCCGCTGGCGTCCACCAGGCAGGGCACCTCCACGCAGGCCTTGGCCGGCAGGTTGGGGATGCTGCCATGGTTGAGCACGTTGCCGCCGATCTTATAGGGCTTGTTGGTGACCATGGCCTCCATGATGTAGCTGGCGTATTCGTGGGTACGCTCGTGCTCCAGAGTCGTATCGTTGACCAACTGGTCGCGCATGCTCCTCCAGCCTTCAATCTGGTTGATGCAGCGGCGGGGGTACTCGTCCAGCGGAATGTTGAAGCGCTCGATGAGCTCGGGATAGCGGTTCTTGATGAAATAGGGCATGTATTCGGCGTTGTGCTCGCTGGATTCGGTCACATAGAAGCCGAACTGCTTCATGATCTCGTAGCGCACCATGTCGTGGTGGCGATCGGTGCGCGCGGCGGCGCGGCGCTTGATCTCGGGGTACAGGTCCACGCCGTCGCGGGTGACCTCCAGCAGCCACGCCATGTGGTTGATGCCGGCGATCTTCCACTGCACCTGATCGTCATAGTCCATGTCCAGGCTCCGCAGCAGCCACTCGGTGCAACCCTGCACGCTATGGCACAGGCCCACAGTCTTGATGGGCGTGCCGCGCAGCATGGCGCCGGTCAGCATGGCCATGGGGTTGGAATAATTCAGGAACCACGCATTGGGGCATTCGTCGTGCATGTCCTGGGCGAACTCCAGCATCACCGGAATCGTGCGCAGCGCACGGAAAATGCCGCCGATGCCCAATGTGTCGGCGATGGTCTGGCGCAGGCCGTACTTCTTGGGCACCTCGAAGTCGGTGATCGTGCAGGGGTCATAGCCGCCCACCTGTATCGCGTTGATGACGAAGTTGGCGCCGCGCAGCGCCTCCTTGCGGTCGTGATAGGCCACGACCTCGGCCTTGCCGCCGTGGTTGCGCTTGATGTTCTGCAGCATGCGCAGCGAGTCGTCCAGGCGGACCGGGTCGATGTCGAACAGGGCGATGTGACTGTCGGCCAGCGCCGGGGTCAGCATCGTGTCGCCCAGCACATTTTTAGCGAAAACCGTGGAGCCCGCGCCCATGAAGGTGATCTTCATATAGTTTCCTCCTGGAAAATTTCGAATATGTTACAACGATTCTATGCCAGCCATATGAGAAAAACAATGGGGAAAAACTCTTTACTTTTCCCCGTCCTCGCGGCTGCGGCGGTCCAGCAGCAGCTCCCATTCGTCGGCGCTCATGCCGCGGCGCAACACCTTGTCCGCACCGCGCTCCCGCCCCATGCAGGCGCGGCATTCGTGGGCGCACCAAGGGCAGCGGCAGGCGCTGTCCAGGCCCTTGGTCACCTGGGCCATCAGCGCACCGCATTGGGGGCATCCGCACTGCATCAGCGCTTCCCCCTCTGGCGCACGGCCTCGTAGAGCAGCACGCCGGCGGCCACCGATGCGTTCAGGCTGTTCAGCTTGCCCAGCATGGGCAGGCTGGCCACATGGTCGCACTTCTCGCGCACCAGGCGGCGGATGCCGTTCTCCTCGGAGCCGATGACCAGCGCGATGGGGCCGGTCAGGTCGATGTCATACACGGGCTTGCCGTCCATGTCGCCGCCCACAACCCACAGGCCCCGCTCCTTGAGGCGCTCAATAGCGGCGGCCAGGTTGGGCACGCGGCACACGGGCACATGCTCGATGGCCCCCGCCGACGCGCGGCCCGCCGCCGGCGTAAGCCCGGCGCTGTTGTGCTGGGGGATGACGATGGCCTGGGCGCCGGCGCACTCAGCGGTGCGGATGATCGCGCCCAGGTTGTGGGGGTCCTGTATCTCGTCCAGCAGCACGATCAGCGGCGGGTAGGCGCTGTCCTTAAGGCTGTCCAGCACCTCGTCCAGATCGGCATAGGTGTGGGCGGCGCACACGGCCAGCACGCCCTGGTGGCGGCCGGTCGTGCTCAGGCCGTCCAGCTTCTCCTTGGGCGCCCACTCGATCTTGATGTTGCGGCCGCGGGCCAGGCCCGTGATGCCGCGCACCGATTCCTGGTTGATGCTCTTGGAGAGCAGGATCTTCTCGATGGGCCGCTCGGCCTTCAGGGCCTCCCACACGGCGTTCTTGCCCTCCAGCAAATTGGTTTCCGGGGTGTTCTCTTGCATCATTGGTCACTCGTTTCCGTCGTTTTAGCCCCAGGCTCCGGTGCGAAAGCCGCGTCCAGCAACTCTTGCAGGCGCGCGGCGCTGCCCTGCAGATACAGCCAGCCCATCAGCGCTTCAAAGCCCGTGGCCTTGCGGTAATCCAGCGGGTCGCAGCCCCGGGGCACCGTGCCGCATTTGGCGTTGCGGCCCCGGCGCAGCGTGTCGGCCTCGTCCTCACTGAGCAGCGCGGCGATGCGCTCAGCGGCCCGGGCCTGCCCCGCGGCGCTGGCGAAGGCTGAAGCCTTGGGCGTGAGCCCCTTGCTCGTGCCGGCGGTGCACAGCCGCTGCCGGGCGTACAGGTGGCACACGGCGTCGCCGATGAAGGCCAGAGAGCGCACGTCCTGCGGCGGCGCGCCGTCAAAGGTAAACAGGCCGGGCTTGGCTTCGCTCATGCGTCACGCAGGCCGGTCACAGCCAGGAAGCGCCCATAGGCGTCATCCCACGCGGCGGCGTCCTGTGGCAGCACTTCTTCCAGATCAAAGCTTGCGCGCACCACGGCGCGGATGTCGTCGAAGCTGCTCAGATCGCCCAGCGCCTTGGCCTGCACCAGCAGGTTGCCTATGGCGGTGGCCTCCACCGGGCCGCACACGACCGGCATGTTCAGCGCCGACGCCGTGAAGCGGTTGAGCATGCGGTTCTGACAGCCGCCGCCCACGATGTGCAGCCGGTCCGGCCGCTGGCCGCTTAAGGCCGCAATGCCGTTCATGCCCCAGCGGTATTTTAGCGCCAGTGATTCCAGCACGCAGCGCACGGTCTGGCCGATGCACTGGGGCGCGGTTTGGCCGGTTTGTGCGCAGTATTGCGCGATGCGCGCGGGCATATCCCCCGGCGGGAAGAAAAGCGCGTCGTCGGGTTCAATGAAGCACTGCAGCGGAGGCTGCGCCTCGGCCAATTGGACGAGCTCTACGAAGTTTAGGTTTGGCTGCACGGCCTTCCAGTGGCGCAGGCATTCCTGTATGATCCAGAGGCCCATGATGTTTTTGAGCACCCGGTAGCTGCCATCAGCGCCGCCCTCGTTGGTGAAGTTGAGCGCCTGGCTGCGGGGGCTGATCAGCGGCTCGGGGCTCAGGATGCCCATGAGCGACCATGTGCCGCTGCTGATGTACGCGTAGGAGGACGACTGGGCCGGCACCGCCGCCACGGCGGAGGCCGTGTCGTGGCCGGCCACGGCCACCAGCGGCACAGCGCCCAGGCCGCACTCGGCCTGCACCTCGGCGCTCAAAGCTCCTCGCGGCGTGCCCGCCGGCGTGAGCGGCAGCAGCAGCTCCGCCGGGATGCCCAAAGCGCTCAGCAGGGCTGTGTCCCATTGGCCGGTGCGGGCGTCCAGCATCTGGCTCGTGGAGGCGATCGTGTGCTCGCAGCCCCGCTCGCCGGTCAGCATCCAGCCCAGCAGGTCGGGCATGAACAGCAGCGAACCCCGCTCGGGCAGCTCGCCGGCCCGCCGGGCGGCCAGCAGCTGGTACAGCGTGTTGAACTTCAGATGGGCGATACCGGTGGAGCCGTAGATGCGCTCCTCCCCGGCCAGCGAATGGGCCAGCTCCATGATGTCGTCGGTGCGGCTGTCGCGGTAATGCACCGGCAGGCTAATGAGGGCGTTGGCTTGGCTCACGATGCCATAATCCACGCCCCAGGTGTCGATGCCCAGCGCGTCAGGCGCGGCGTCGGCACACTTGGCCAAGCCGGCCTTAAGCGCCTCGAAGAGACCCGGGGCGTTCCAATACAGCCGGCCGTTGAGCGAAAGCGGGCCGTTGGCGAAGCGGTGGCGCTCCTCCAGCGTCAGGCGCTCTCCGTCGAAGCTGCCCAGTATGGCGCGCCCGGAGCTGGCGCCCAGATCGAAGGCCAGATAAGTTCTCTTGGCTTTCATAGGCCCTCCTATTTCTGCTCGGCCATCTCGCACAGCGCCTTCGCGCCGCCGGCAATGGCCTGCAGTTGATAATCCCGGCTGATGCGCTTGACGGGGATGGCGTCCACAAGGCGCAGGCCCACATGCTGGGCGAAGCGCTCCATCTGCGTAAGCGTGCTCAGCGTGCCGTTGCCCGAGCCGCCGGCGGCAGCCACGGCCAGCATCGGCATGCCGTAAAGCGGCGAACCCTCCTGGGTCATGGTCTCGCAGCGGCGCATGCGGTCAAGCACGTTCTTGGCGCTCTCGGCCATCTCGCCCCAGTAGACCGGCGTCACGACGATGAGCCCCTGGGCCCGGCGCACGGCATGGTGGGCCTTGGCGAAACCATCCAGCAGGATGCACTCGTTCTCGTTGCGGCACGGGCCCCAGCCGGTGCCGCACTGCTGGCAGGCCCGCAGGCCCAGCTCGGTCAGCTTATAGGCTTCAAAGGTAAAGCCGGCCTGCGCCACGCCGGTCTTGGCCGCCTCCACGCACGCCGCCGTCAGCCCGTTGTCGTTGGGGCTGGCCCACAGGATCGCGATCATACACAAACACCCCCAAGGTTAATATGGCATTATACCATATTTTCACTCGGCGGGGGACTCTGTCCCAGGTTGCATGGGCGAGCAGCAGCCGTAGGCTGCGGCCAGCCCCCGCCGAAGCCACCCCCTGTTCGCTTCTTTCCATGTTAACGTTGTTCGGCCGCCGATAACCGTCGCCAGCCGAACGCAAATGCTTGGTTTCTTTCTAGTCTTTGAAAAGCACGGAATGCCTGCGGGCAGATCTCCACCTCACAATAAATCCTCGTTACCGCCCGCGAATAAATCGCGTGGGCGGTAATAACTGCTCGTCCTGTTCAAATAAGAGTTATGAGATAAATGTTGAGGAAGGCTATTGTACTCCTAAATATGAGCAGATACCTTTGAAAATGCAATCCGCGACCTTCTGCTGGTAATCGGGGTCGCTCAAGTTCTTCTCCTCCGCGGCGTTGGAGAGGAAGCCACACTCCACCAGCGCCGAAGGCTGCTCGGTGATCTTGAGCACGAAGTAGTCGCCCACCTTGATCTCCCGCTTGTTGTCGCCGGGCAGGCCGTCGCGCAGCGCCTGCTGTATGCTCTGGGCCAGCTTGCGGCCATCCTCGCTGCCCTTGTCATAGAAGGTCTGAGCACCGCTGTACTTGGCGTTGGGATACATGTTCATGTGGATGCTGACCATGACGTGGGGGTCCTGCTCCTGTATGATCTTGGAGCGGTGGTTCATGTCGCGGCGCTTGAGCGTATCGCCCTTCTCGTCATATACGACGTCGGCGGTTGTGCGGGTCAGCAGCACATCCGCGCCGGCCAGCATAAATTTCTTGGCCAGCAGTTGGGCGATGGCCAGGTTCAGCTCGTCCTCACTCACGCCGGTTTTGGTGCCGGACGCGCCGCGATCTATGCCGCCATGACCGGGGTCGATGGCGATGCGCAGGCTCTTGATGCCGTTTTCAAGATCGGTATTGGTGTTTGCCTTGACGGCGGACTCCGTCGCGTTGCAGCCGCTTAGGGCCAGCACTGTGACGATCAGCCAGACGAGGATACGTTTCACAAGGTGCCTCCAGGAGTGTTGCGTTTGCCGCGATGCAAGGTTTCCTGCGCTTGCTCCGCACATACCCTACGATATGTCGTGCCGTGAAAATTCATGTTGTCAAATCATGCCATCGTTGGTTTTTGGGTTCGGTTCCAAGTCCAGCTCCAGGCCGGGGTCGGCGTTGAGCGAGAGACCGGCAAACTCGCCGCGCTGCGCCTGGAACCACGCCGCCGCGGCCACCATGACCGCGTTGTCGGTGCACAGCCGAGGCGGCGGCACATGCAGCGCCAGCCCCTCGCGGGCGCAGGCCGCGCCCATGGCGGCCCGCAGGCCGCTGTTGGCCGACACGCCGCCGGCCATGGCCACGGTGTGCACGGACAGGGCTCGGGCGGCGCGCATGGTCTTTTCCACGAGCACATCCACGATGGCGCCCTGTATGCTGGCCGCCATGTCGGCGGCGTTGGGCGCGCCGTGGCGGGCGCAGTGCTGCAGCACCGCCGTCTTCATGCCGCTGAAGCTGAAATCATAGTTATCTTCTTTGATCATGGCCCGCGGGAACGCGTAGGCGTCGCGGTTGCCGTTTGCGGCCAGCTCGTCGATCTTTTTGCCGCCGGGGTAGCCCAAGCCCAGCACGCGGGCGGTCTTGTCGAAGGCCTCGCCGGCGGCATCGTCCTGCGTGCCGCCCAAAAAGCGGGCATGGCCGTAATCGGTCACATGCAGCAGCTCCGTGTGGCCGCCGCTGACGACCAGGCACAAGAAGGGCGGCTGCAGCGCTGTACCAACATAGTTTGCCGCGATGTGGGCCTCGATGTGGTTCACGGCGACCAGCGGCTTGCCCGCCGCCCAGGCCAGCGCCTTGGCGAAGCTGACGCCCACCAGCAGCGCGCCCACCAGGCCGGGGCCATGGGTCACGGCTATGGCGTCGATATCCGCAAGCGCCAGGCCGCTGCGTTCCACGGCCTGCGCCGCCACGGCGCTGATGGCCTGCACATGCTGGCGCGAGGCGATCTCCGGCACCACGCCGCCGTACAGCGCGTGGATGTCGATCTGCGTGGCCACGACGTCGGACAGCGCCTGCCGCCCTGCGCGCACCACCGCCGCCGCCGTTTCATCGCAGGAGGTCTCTATGGCCAGTATGGTCCCGTCAGCTTTCCACATGCTCAGGCTCGGGCGGGCGCTTCGCGGCTTTCTTGCAGCGGTGGCGCACAAAGAGCGCAACGCCGGTGAGGAGCGCCAGCGACGACACCGCTACGATGACGATCCAGCGCACCAGAGTGAAGAAGAACTGCTCCGGCAGCATCTGTATGAGCACCTCAGTTTTTGGGTCCAGCAACCACAGGTCGTTGTCGAAGAACATCAGGTGGAACTGGTAAAAGGCCTCACTGAAGTTCAGCATGAGATACACGCCCAATGCCGCCAGCAGCACGCCCAATACGCAGATCGTGGCCAGCCAGCTGCGGGCCAGCACGCCGTAAATATCCTTACGGGCCACGCTGACCAGCGCCGTCGTCAGCAGCAGGAAAACGATCAGCGCGCCGTTGCGGATGTCAAAGCCGCCCATGAACAGCTTCTGCACATCCACCATGTGCTTCTTCTCCCGTTCGTCGAACACCTCGCGCATTTCGCCGTTTACGGTTGTCTGCATATTCAACGATCTGCTGTTGCCCTTGCAGTACTCCAGCAGCTTGTGCGTCACGTCCTTCAGATCGCTCTGGGAGATGCCGGTGGTCTGCGCAATGCCATATTCCTGCTGAGCACGGGCATAAAAGCCTTCATTGAAGGCCACAAGCTCGAAGCTTGTGAACACGACGACGATGAAAAGCGCGACGCTGATAAACGCGCCCAGTGTGTAGGCGCTGAGTTTCTTCCCGTTCATGTACGCTCCTCCCGACGGCGAATCAGCGCCCGCGCCGGCGCGCCGTCGCCGCCCTCAATGCGCAGCGGCAGGCAGGCCAGGTCATACCAGCCTTCCTCCACGGCGCGCAAATCGATGGTCTCCAGCGCAATGGCGCCCGGCGCGCCAAGAAAGGCCCGGTGCACCGGCGTGGACGCGCCAAAGGGCGCGATGGAATAGGCGTCGATGCCCAGCAGGCGGACGCCTTCGGCCAGCAGAAGCTCGATGGCTTCCACGGTGAAGGCGATGAAATCCCTATGGAACACGCCGTCGCCATGGTAGAGCGAGTTGCGCGTGCGCACCAGCAGGCGCTCGCACCCCTCGGGGATGCGCCCTGCCACGTCGGCGGCCTTTATATTGTCGGTCAGCGTGCTCAAATCCAGCACGTACGCCGGTCCCATCAGCGTTTGCACGTCCAGTTGATCCACGCTCTGGCCGCCCTCTATGAAGTGCAGCGGCGCATCCACGTGGGTGCCGAAGTGGCTGCTCATGGAAAGCAGCGACACGTTGGCATGGGCGTCGTTCACGCCGATGACGCTGGTGCGATCCCGGCGAAAGGGCTGATCCCCCGGCCAGGCGGGCAGCTCAGGGCTTAAGGGCACCGAAATATCCAGCCATTTGCTCATAGCATATACTCCCTACTCCCTGAACTGGCGCAGGTATTCGTTGATGAAAAGATCCAGGTCGCCGTCCATCACGGCGTCCACATTTCCGGTTTCCGCACCGGTGCGGTGATCCTTTACCATCGTGTAGGGGCAGAACACGTAGGAACGGATCTGGCTGCCCCATTCGATCTTCTTGACCTCGCCCTTCACGCGGGCCATCTCGTCGCGGTGCTCCTGTTCGGCCTTCTCCACGAGCTTGCTCATCAGCATCTTCATGGCGGTCTCGCGGTTCTGCACCTGGGAGCGCTCGGTCTGGCAGCTTGTGACGAACCCAGTGGGCAAATGCGTGATGCGGATGGCGGATTCGGTCTTGTTGACGTGCTGGCCGCCGGCGCCGGAGGAACGGTAGGTGTCCACCCGCAGGTCTTCGGGGCGAATCTCGATTTCGGCGGAGCTGTCCACCTCGGGCATCACATCCAGCGATGCGAAGCTCGTGTGGCGGCGGGCGGCGGAGTCAAAGGGTGAAATGCGCACCAGCCGGTGCACACCCTTCTCCGCTTTCATAAAGCCGTAGGCGTTGTCGCCCTCCACCAAGAAGGCCACGTTCTTGATGCCCGCCTCGTCGCCTGGCAGAAAGTCCAGCAGCTTGACGCTGTAGCCTTTGCGCTCGCAGTAGCGGGTGTACATGCGGTACAGCATCTGCACCCAATCCTGGCTTTCGGTGCCGCCGGCGCCGGCGTGCAGCGAGAGAATGGCGTTGTTGGCGTCATAGCGCCCCTGCAGCACCGTGGTCAGCCGCAGCGTGTCCGCCTGCTCCAATAGCTCGTCCAGCGCGCTTTCCAGTTCGTTCTGCATCTCGGCGTCGTTGTGCTCAAAGGCCAGCTCCAGCATGAGCTCGGCCTCCTCGGCCTTATCCTGCAGGCGCTTGTATGTGTTGGCCTTGCCCTCCAGCGTACGGATGCGCTTGTTGATGTCGTTGGCGCGGTCCACATCGTTCCAGAAGTCCGGCGAGGCCATGTCCTGGTGTAATTCTTCGAGCTGCTTCTCTATAGAAGCCAGGTCAAAGTGAGTCACCTGCCTCTTTTAAAATCGCAGCGATTTCCTTCATGCGCTGCTCGGCTTGGAATTGCTGAATCAAAAGATCACCACCTTAAATACTGTTTCTTGCTTGTCGGGGGCAAACCCCCACCGCCTGCGGCGGAGCCCCCTTGCTAAGGGGGCCTAGTATTTGGGTATGTCGCACACTCTTGCCTCCCTTAACAAGGGAGGTGTCAGCCCGCGGGCTGACGGAGGGTTTCCTCACGACTCTTTTCCGTGACAATTCTTATACTTCTTGCCGCTGCCGCAGGGGCACGGGTCGTTGCGGCCTACGGACTTGTCCACCTTGATGGGCGCCTTCTTGGCGGGCTCGGCGTTCTCTTCGCCTCCGCGTCCCTCGCGCATGGGCGTGGCCACGCTGCGGCGCTCCGGCGCGCGCTGCACATTGATGTGCAGCAGCATCGTCAGCGCGTCCTCCTGTATGCCGGCCACCATCTCCTCGAACATGTCGAAGCCTTCGAACTTATACTCCACGACCGGGTCGCGCTGGCCATAAGCCCGCAGGCCCACGCCCTGGCGCAGTTGGTCCATGGCGTCGATGTGATCCATCCAGCGGCGGTCCACGGCGCGCAGCACCACGGCGCGCTCTATCTCGTTCATGTCGATGCCCGCGGCGGTCACCTCGTCGTGCTTGCGCTCATAGGCGTCGGTGCATTCCTGCAACAGCCGCTCCTTGAAGGATTCCTTCTGCAGCCGGTAGACCTCGTCCTCGGAGAACTGCAGCGTGCCCGCCGGCAGGAAGACGCGTTCCGCCGCGGCGATCAGACCGTTCAGGTCCCATTCCTCGGCGTTTTCGCTGATGGACGTGTAGGTCGCCATCATGCGGTCCACCAGCGCGTTCATCATCTCCACGACCATGGTGTGCACGTCCGCGCCTTCGAGCACCGTGCGCCGCTGCTTGTAGATCAGCTCGCGCTGCACGTTCATGACGTCGTCGTATTCCAGCACGTGTTTGCGGGTCTGGTAGTTGCGGCTCTCGATCTTCTTCTGGGCGTTCTCGATCTGGCGGCTGAGCATGCCGTATTCCAACTGCATGTCCTCGGTCATGCCAATGTTCTGGATCAGGCCCTGTATCCGCTCACTGCCAAACAGGCGCATGACATCGTCTTCCAGCGACACATAGAAGCGCGAGCTGCCCGGGTCGCCCTGGCGGCCGGCGCGGCCGCGCAGCTGGTTGTCGATGCGGCGGCTCTCGTGGCGCTCAGTGCCGATGATGTGCAGGCCGCCCAACTCCACGATCTTGTCGTGGGCGGCGTCGGTCTCTACCCTGAACTTCTTGAACAGCTCGTTGTATTTCGCCCGAGCCGCCAGGATCGCCTCATCGTCGGTCTCCGCGTGGCCTGTGGCCTCCATGATGACATGCTCTTCCACACCTTCACGGCGCAGCACGGCGCGGGCCATGAAGTCCGGGTTGCCGCCCAGCAGGATGTCGGTACCGCGGCCGGCCATGTTGGTTGCGATGGTCACGGTCTTCTGTTTGCCGGCCTGGGCAACGATCTCGGCTTCTTTTTCGTGGAACTTGGCGTTGAGCACCTGGTGGGGAACGCCGCGCTTGCCCAGCATATCGCTCAGAATCTCGGATTTTTCCACTGACACGGTGCCCACCAGCACGGGCTGCTCGCGCTCATAGAGCTGCACAACCTCTTCCACGACGGCGTTGAACTTTCCGCGCTCGGTGCGGTAAATCACGTCGTTGTTGTCCTTGCGGATCATGGGCTTGTTGGTGGGGATCACGACGACGTCCAGGCTGTAGATACCGCGGAACTCTTCCTCCTCGGTCTTGGCCGTGCCGGTCATGCCCGAGAGCTTCTTGTACATTCGGAAGTAGTTCTGGAACGTAATCGTGGCAAGCGTCCGGCTCTCGCGCTCCACCTTGACGTTTTCCTTGGCCTCGATGGCCTGGTGCAGGCCGTCGGAATAGCGCCGGCCCAGCATCAGGCGGCCGGTGAACTCATCGACGATGATGACCTGTCCATCCTGCACGACATAGTCCTTGTCGCGCTTCATAAGCACCCGGGCCTTGAGGGCCTGGTTGATGTGGTGCTGCAGCTCGGTGTTCTCGGCGTCGCCCAGGTTTTCCACATTGAAGTGGCGCTCGGCCTTGCTCACGCCGGGGTCGCTTAAGTTGACTGAGTGGGCTTTTTCGTCCAGCACGTAGTCTTCGGGTACCAGCCTCGCGGCGAAGCGGTCCGCCCGCATGTACATGTCGGTGGACTTGTCGCCCTCACCGGAGATGATCAGCGGCGTGCGCGCCTCGTCGATGAGGATGCTGTCCACCTCGTCCACGATGGAGAAATTGAGACCGCGCTGCACCATGTCCTCTTTGCGTACAACCATGTTGTCGCGCAGATAATCAAAACCGTATTCGTTGTTGGTGCCGTAGGTGATGTCCGCGCCGTAGGCCTCGCGGCGCTGGTCGTTGTCCAGCCCATGGACGATCAAGCCCACCTGCATCCCCAGAAAGCGGTAGATCTTGCCCATCCACTCGCTGTGATATTTGGCCAGATAATCGTTCACGGTGACGACGTGCACGCCATTGCCGCCCAGCGCGTTGAGATAGCTGGGCATGGCAGCGGTCAGCGTTTTGCCTTCGCCGGTCTTCATCTCGGCGATACGCCCCTGGTGCAGCACAATGCCGCCCATGAGCTGCGTATCGAAGGCCCGCTGGCCGTTGATGCGTATCGCCGCCTCGCGCACCACGGCATAAGCCTCGGGCAGCAGCGCGTCCAGGGTCTCCCCCGCCGCCAGCCGCCGCCGGAACTCCGCCGTCTTGCCGGCCAGTTCGCTGTCGCTCAGGCGCTGCATCTGGGGTTCCAGCGCGTTGATGGTCTCCACCTGCTTGCGCAGCCGCATGACCTCCCGGTCGTTGGAAGAACCGAATATTTTCTTGATGAAATCCTGCATATCGTTACCTTGCCCTTTTCTTTGGCATTGTTCCCTTGTTCCCATTCAAATGTACATTCTACCATCGCTGTCTGCGGCTGTCAAAAACCCGTTGGGCTTTTGACAGCCTTTCGCTGCCGATACTGCGGCATCGTCAGCGATTCAGACGACTTGTCCAAACCTCTGTGGATCGCCCGCCGCGCATGTCGCCGGGCGATGACTTAGGGTTTAGTCCTCATATTGCGGTTCACAGGTAACGGTTTCGCCTGCGGGCGGGTTTGCCAAGCTTTTCTTTCTTGCTTTTCGTTTCCTCCGCCGAATGAATCGGCTGTCGGTATCAAGCTTATTCACCTTGAATCATTTCTCTGTATACCCGAACGTACAAACCAGCAGTTTGATGCTACCACGAAGATGTGGACAAACCTTAAAGAAGTTGTAAACATTGGGAAAATCCACCGGTTTTATGATAGTATAACTGGGATTGTGGAAGAAAGAAGGCCCTTCATGTTCTGGTACCCCACCCAAGCCGATCTGGAGCAGACCGACGATCGAGGCAAAACACTGCGGCAGTTTCTCAATGATTATGACCCTCGGGCCTATGAGCTGCCCGCCGTAACGACGGACATCCTGCTGTTTCAGCATGGCCAGGGCAATCCACGCTTGATGATGATCCGCCGCGGGCGGCACCCGAGCTATGGCATGCTGGCGCTTCCCGGCGGCTTTCTGGAGATGGATGAGGAACTGGAAGACGGCGCCGCCCGCGAACTCATGGAGGAAACCGGTATTGCCGGCATTCCCTTGCATCAGTTGGGAGCTTATGGCACGGTTGGCCGCGATCCGCGATTGCGCATCGTAAGCGTTGCTTATGTTGCGCAGATCGATCATCAAATCGATTTTAAAGCGGGCGACGACGCGGCCGACGCGGGCTTCTTTGATATTGCGCTAGAGGTAACGGAAGATGGCGATGCTGCCAATTATCGCCTGATTGTACGCAATAGCAAATATTATGCTGACGCTCAAATCCGTCAGGAAGGCAAAAAACGCAGGATTTTGCGCAGTAGCATTGCTTCCGATCACGCTTTGATGATACTTGACGCGATTGAAGAACTTGGTTGGATTGATAATTATAGAATTTGACTTTTCACCATATAAACCTATAATAAGTATGTAAGATTTATTTCAGACTTACGTTTGGATTAGGAGTTGAAGCAATCCCATGACTATGAGGACAGGCCGCAGCGGCCGCACGCAGCGTCGCGCGCAACCCGCAGAAGCCCAACCGATGGAGCGAAAAACCTCGCAGGCGCGGGAGCCCGAAGGCCGCCGCCGCATATTCGATATCGTGATCCTGGCAGCGGTGGCGCTGTTGGTGTTTGCCGTTGTGAAGTCCGTGGGCAGCACATCGGCGCTGGCGCCGTCCAAGACCGCCGGCAGCGGCGCCAAAGATGGCGTCGCCGCCACCGGCACCCATATCGTATTAAGCGAGGTTATACCCGCGAACAAGGGCATACTTTGTTCTGCCGACGGCAACTATTATGACTTGATCGAGGTCTACAACCCCACAGACAAGCCCGTGAACCTGGAGGGCTATTCCCTGAGCGACAAGATCAAAAAGCCGCAAGCCTTCGTGTTCCCGACCTACGTGTTGGAACCGGGCAAGTTCGTCGTCGTATTCGCGTCCGGCCTCAAGAGCGACGATGTCGCCGACAAAAGCGAGATGCATGCGGCGTTCTCCGTGAGCTCCGCCGGCGAAGCGGTGCTGTTGAGCGACCCCGACGGCGCCGAGCTGCAGCAGATCACGCTGCCCTCGGTAGGCAACAACTTTTCCTACGCCGCGGACATGACATCGCTGAACGATTGGTCCGTCGTGGAAAAGCCCACGCCCGGCTTTCCCAATACCAACGAGGGCAACGCCGCCTTTCTGGAGACCCGCCGCGTGAGCGGCTCGCCGGTGGTCTTAAGCGAGGTCATGCCCGGCAACAACGCCGTGAACCACGACAAGGACGGCGACTACAGTGACTGGGTGGAGCTCTACAACGGCTCCGACGAGGAGATCAGCCTCAAGGGCTGGGGCCTGAGCAAGAGCGAAACCGACCCCAAGCGCTGGGTCTTCCCCGATGTCAAGATCGCGCCCAATCAGTATCTGGTCGTGTATCTGAGCGGCAAAAACCGCACCGATCCCGCCGGAGAGCTGCACGCCAATTTCGGCGTGAGCTCCTACCAGGAATCGCTGTATCTGGCCAACGTGCAGGGTATGATCGCTGCCGAGATCCAAATCAACAACCTCAAAGACGACACGTCCTATGGTTTGATTCCCGGCACCGATCAGTGGAAGGTGTTCAACCACCCCACGCCCGGCCAGGCCAACACCGAAGATGGCTTCAACGCCCTGCAGCCCTCGCTGTATGCCGACCTGGACAAACAGGCCATCGTCATCAGCGAAGTCATGAGCGGCAATGTGACCACCCTCAAGGACGACGAGTTTGAGGATTATCCCAGCTGGATAGAGCTCTATAATCAATCTGACAAGACTGTAAACCTTAAAAACTGGGGCCTGACTGACAAGGCCAACGAGCTCGCCCGATGGCGGTTCCCCGATATCACACTTCAAAGTGGCGAATATCTGGTGGTCTACGCCGACGAGCGCAACCTTAAGGATGAGGATGCGGCGGCAAAAAAAAAATTACACACAGACTTTAATCTGAGCCTGGATGGCGGCGTGCTGCTGCTGAGCAAGCCCGACGGCACTGTGGCCGACCGCACGCTGCTGCCGGCGCTGCACAACGACATGACCTACGGCCGGCCCCAGGGCAGCAAGCTTTATGAATACATCACGCAGCCCACGCCCGGCGCGGCCAACGGCGACGGATACCCCGGCTTCGCGCCGGACCCCATCTTCTCACTGAACGCCGGCCAGTATGACGGCGCACAGCTGGTGGAGCTGACGACCTACGACAGCAATGACCAAATCCACTACACGACCGACAGCACGACGCCGGGCCAGAACAGCCAGGTCTACGGCCAGGCTTTCAATTTGGACAAGACCACGGTCATTCGCGCCATCGCCTACCGCGACGGCTACCTGCCCAGCAATGCCGTGTGCTCCACGTATTTGATCGATGAGGACATCAACCTTCCCATCGTCAGCATCGTGACCGACCCGAAGAACCTCTTCGACGAGCAGACCGGCATCTACGCCAACGGCCCCGGCTGGACAAGTACCTTTCCCCACAAGGGCGCCAACTTCTGGAAGGATTGGGAGCGCCCAGCCCATGTGGAGCTGCTGGAGACCGACGGCACCGTGGCCCTCTCGCAGGACTTCGGGCTGAAGATTTACGGGCAGTATTCCCGCGGCAACGACCAGAAGTCCTTCGCGCTGATCGCGCGAAACATCTATGGGAAGAATTCCTTCGATTACCCGATCTTCCCCGACCTGCCGCACACGAGCTACAAGAGCTTCATCGTGCGAAACAGTGCTCAGGACGCCAACATGTCGCGCATCCGCACGTCGCTGCAGCTGAGCCTGGCAGCCGAGACCAGCAACGTGGATTATCAGTCCAGCCGCCAGGGCATCGTGTTCATCAATGGCGAGTTCTGGGGCGTCTACGACATCATGGAGAAGATCACCGAGCACTTCGTGTCACAGCACCACAATGTGGACCCGGAGCGCGTGGACATGCTCGAGGGCAACGGAGCTGTGATGAACGGCTCCAACAAGGAATACAAGGCACTCATCGAATACGTGAAGAGCCACGATCTGAGCGTGCAGGAGAATTATGATTATGTAGCGTCCAAGGTGGACATCGATAACTACATGGACTGGGTCATCCTGGAGATGTACACGGTGAACTCGGACCTGGGCAATGTTCGCTTCTGGAAGCCGCGGACGCCCGACGGCAAATGGCGTTGGATCCTCTATGACCTGGACTGGGGCTTCTTCCATGCCAACCAGGACAGCTCCAAAGCCTATCAGGATACGTTCACGGAATTTCTGAATCCCGAAGGCAATGGCGTGGGCAACAGCTTTGACAACTCGCTGATCCGCGGCCTGCTGCAGAACGACAGCTTCCGTCAAAAGTTCATCGAGCGGTTCGTGTACCACACCAAGGTGACCTTCGACACCCAGCACGTGCTGCAGCGCATCGACGAGCTGGTTGCCAACATCGAGCCCTACATGCAGCGCGATAAGGACAAATGGGACAACGGCACCGTGGCGCGCTGGAAGAGCGTTCAGGTCGAGCTGCTCAAAACTTTCGCAAAGATTCGCCCGGACATGAACCTGTTCTACCTGCAGCAGTATTTCAATCTGTCCGACGCCGAGATGCAGAAGCTGACCGGTAAATAAAGGCGGCGGCAATTGAAAATTGCCGCTGCAAAGACTGTATGGATAGCATCAGAATGTGCAACATTCAGCTGCCTTGCAAAAAAGGAGGGGCCAAGGTTTTGGAAAAAAACGTGCTGCGGCACGAGCTTAAATATGTGCTCAGCGATGCCGACTATCTGTGGCTGCGGGACCGGCTGATGGCATTCATGCCCCTGGACAGCAACGCCGACCCCGCCACCCGTGGCTATCACATCCGCAGCCTGTACTTTGACGACCCGGAAAACACGGCGCTGTTCGAGAAATCCGACGGAGACGAATACCGTGAGAAGTTTCGCATACGGACCTATCGCGCCACCGGCGATATCGTGTTGGAAAAGAAATCCAAAGTCGTCTACTATACGGCCAAGCAATCTGCTAAAATGGCACGGGAGCAATGCGATCGTTTGCTGGCCGGCGACGCGGAGGCGCTGCTGGAGAGCGAAAGCCCGCTCATGCGGGAGTTCTACGCCAAGATGCGCTCCCGGGTGCTCCGGCCCAAGGTCATCGTGGATTATTGGCGCGAGGCCTATCTCTACCCCGCGGGCAACATCCGCATCACCTTCGACCGCGACCTGCACTCGGGCAATTATTCTCTGGACCTCTTCTCCGAGCGCACCTCGGCAGTGCCCGTCATGGAGCCGGGCACGATGGTGATGGAAGTGAAGTATGACAACCTGTTCCCGCCGCATATCAAGGCGCTGATACAAGGGTTGAACGCCCAGCGGCTGGCGGTGTCCAAATATGTTTTGTGCCGCCGCTTTCATGGTTAATATCTACAATGGAGTTTACTTAGGAGGACGTTTATGAACTTCGGCGACATCTTCAAAAAGGGTTTCGTGGACCAGATCGCCAGCCAGGGCGGCACCAGCGTCGTCGCCATTGTGCTGATGCTGCTGCTTGCCCTGGGCGTGGGCCTTTTCATCTTCTATGTCTACAAGCGCACCTTCAGCGGCGTGCTGTACAGCCGCAACTTTAACATCTCTCTGGTCATGCTGCTGCTGGTGACCGCGCTCATCATCCGCATCATGACATCCAACGTGGTGCTCTCACTGGGCATGGTGGGCGCGCTGTCCATCGTTCGTTTCCGCACGGCGGTCAAGGAAGCCATGGACACCGTCTACATGTTCTGGGCCGTGGCCATGGGCATTGTGCTGGGCGCGGGCGAGACTTTCTATCTGGTCGGCGTGATCGCTGCGGCGGGCATCGGCCTTGTGCTCTATGTCATGAACATGATAAAAGGTCGCGGCAGCTTCCCCTATCTGCTGATCGTGCGCCATGACTTCAACAGCGCCAGCGAGGTGGCCTACGCGCTGCACAAGCTGCCGCGCAACGCCCGCCTCAAGAGCAAGACCGTTACGCAGAACGGCGTGGAGATCACGATGGAGCTGCGCCTGCCCGGCGACAACAGCACGTTGGTTAACGATTTCCTGCGCATCAACGGCGTGTATGACGCCACGCTGGTCAGCTTCCAGGGGGATTACGGCGCGTAAACGCGCCTTTCGGACGGGGGACTCTGTCCCCCGCCGATGCCACCCCCTGTTTTTGGCTACCTTGTGCTCTGTTCTTCTTAGCCCGCTGCCGCACATGTCGCCAGCGGGCTTCTTTTTTGCCCGTCTCAGTAAATGGTATCTATGAACGAAAGATCGCCGCGGCGGGGTCTATAAACGTTTCTGTCTGATTGCGCGTTTCCTCCGGCGGAATGAATCCGCCGTCGGTAAGAAGCTTAGGTATACTCATAAAAAAACGGGTCCGAAGGTTTCCAAAGGGCGATCGGAAAGCCCTTTGGCCCTAGCGCAGGATGCGCCGCAGCCCAGCACCATCGGAAGCGGCTCTGCCGCTTCAACCGGCTGGATGCCGGCGAGATGGTGCGCAGGTTGCACCCTCAGGTGCGAAATCCAAAGAGCTCAAAGCTTCATGAGACGTTAGCTAATGGAAACTACTCTTTAGTTAGTGTAACTGTCTGTATATCCGCAGGCAGGAAAGGCGCGGACGTGTAGGCCAGGGAGAGCGCGAAATCGTCCGCTTGATAGGCAATGTAGTAGGTTTGATTGTTGTGGCGCAACACCAGTATGCCACCGGCGGCGGTGGCGCTGGCGGCATAACTCTTGTCGCCCAGCGTGAAGGTCATCGTGCCGTCTTCCCCGGCTTCCAGCGTGAGCGCCGGTTCTTCGCTGATCCACTTCCCTGCCAGCTCTTTGGGCGCTTTGAGCGCGTTGCGGAAGCTGTCGGTTGTGTACCACGAGCGCGCCTCGTCGCCATTGTCCAGCAGCAGTACCGTGCCGTCGGCCGCAGCATGAGCATACTGAATGTCCATATCGCTCAGCCGCAGCAGCAGGAAGCCGCCCTCATAGTATTCCCAGGCCGCGTCCGTGGGATTGCCGCCGGCTCGCGTAACCGATGCCTTGCCGTCGCTCTTGAACTCCACGACCTGCGGCAGCGCCGCGCCGTCGGAGCCGGTCTGGTCGATCAGGCGCGTCCACTTTGCCAGCAACTCAGAAGGCTCCGACTTCTTCCAGTAAACCGTCCATTGCTTCTGGTCGCTGTCATACTCGCTGGTTTCGCCCAGACGCATCGTATCGTCTTCAAAAGAATAAAGGTTGTAGATGACATTGCCCGCGTCGTCCACCGCCTGCAGGATGCCGTCGCGGGCTGTGTACTTCAGCGTGCGTGTGCTCTTGCCGGCAGATTGGTCGTAATAGATGTCCTGCAGCGTGCCTTGGCCATCGAAGTTCAGCATGCCGTAGGTGGAATAGGCCGCCCACTGGCCAGCGAACTTGGCGTTGTCGTCACCCTGTTGGGCGAAGAGATTGGGATCGATATAAAAGCTGCTGTCGCCGGTGCTGTCATTTACCAGCGTGAGCATGTAGGAGCTTACGGTGAAGTCATAGGCGGTCTCCCGGCCACCCACGCGCACCATCAGCTTCTCGTTGACCAGCCGCCACGTGCCGGAATTCTTGCCGGTCTGGGCATGGCCGCCCGCATCCAGCGTCAGGCGCTCGGGTAACGTGTTAACAGGCACGAACTGCACCCATTGGCCGGCCAGATTCGTAAGGCTTGGGTGCGTCACACCGGGCTTGGCGGGCTGCTGAGGCGTGCAGGCCGTTAAGCCCAGCACCGCCAACAGCATGCATGCTATCCATCGCTTTGCAATCATATTCCCTCTCATGGCGCAGGCTTCCAATTCATCAGCACGATGCCCAGAAACACAGCCGTGATGCCCGCCCACTGGAGCGGCGAGATGGCCTCTCGCAGAAGCAGCGCTGCGCTCAGGATCACAGCTACATAATTAAGCCCCACGACGAAGGGGAACACCATGCTGACGTTGTTCTGCTGCAGCAGTGTAAAGTAAAAACAAAATCCCACAAAATAGATCAGCAGGCCGGCAACGGTCTTCCAGTTGATGTGCAGGCCTATGAGCGTCAGGCCGGTTGTGCCGGCGGTCTTGATGAGCATCAGGCCGGCCACCGAGCAGACGACATAGATCAGCGTATAGGGAAGCAGCTTTGCGACCAAGGCTTTTTGGACCATCCATCTCTCCTGTGCAGGAAAGGAGCGGTTGGCGATATTATACCGCATCAAAAGGGCGATGGCTACCGCAGGAAATGCGCTTGCGCATTTCTGGCCATCGCATAGCGTTGGCGGGCGGTCCTGGTCTGTTAGCTTGATATGCCCCGGCGACGCAGGATGTCCCAGAGCATGACCATCGTGTCCAGCAGCCGACTGCGGGCCAGCGCGATGCGCTCATGGGCGCTGTCATTGGGCGGGAACCTCATATCGTGGGTCAGGCAAAGCAGTTGATCGTATGACAGCAAGTCATACTGGCGCAGATCATCCAAGGCCAGCGACAGCAGCCGTCCGTATGCCCCATCGTCCATTGCACCCGTCCTGTTTTCCAGTTCCTCGCGCAGCGTCAAACCCATCACCGCCGGGCTTAGCGTGGGCGGCGCAGGCGCCTTCCATGCCTGCAAAATACTGGAAATGCGCCGCTCAGCCTGGCTTATTCAGCGGCATCTCAACGGCGGCGTGGGCCTCCTCGATGTGCCACAGATGCTCCCTCAGGTCTACGTGCCCGTTGCCCAGAAAGGCCACGCCCTCGCTTACCAGGCGCGCTCGCTGCTCTCCGGGGCCAAAAACCTCTTCGGGCACCAGCGCGCCGCCGGAGCGCACAACCCGGTGGCACGGCAAACCCTCCGGCGCGCGCGCCACGGCGCGGGCCGAGCGCCGGGCCTCCCGCGGGTTGCCGCACAGCGCCGCCAGCAGGCCGAAGGTGGCTACCCGCCCCGCAGGTATGGCCGCAACATAGCGGTAGATCAGCGTGCGGTAATCTCCGTCGGTCATGGTTGCTCCCTCTGGCACTGGGGGCAGATGAAGCCGCTGGTGCTGCCGGTCTTGATCTTCACGATGGGCTCGCCGCACGCAGGGCACGGCTGTCCCTGGCGGTACCCCACCAACAGTTCCCCTTCCTCAAAGCCGCCGGGTTGGTCGTCCAGGCCGTTTTCATACCACGCGCCGCCCTTGCGGCGGGCGTCGGCCAGCAGGAAGCGCATGGCGTCATAAATAGCGCGGCGCTCCTGCTGATCCAACGAGCTCACCAGGCGCGCCGGGTGCAGCCGCGCCAGAAACAGCAAGTCCTGCACGTAGAAATTGCCGATGCCGCACATCAAATCCTGGCGCAGCAGCACGCTCTTGATCGTGGCCTTTCGCTGGCCCAGTATGCGGTCGAAATCCTCAAAGGAGAAGCCCTCGGCCATGGGATCGGCGCCCAGGTTGTCGGTCAGCGAGTGGGTCTGGCCCGGCGCGATGTGGTGCAGAGAACCCAGGAACCAAAAGCCGATGGACAATGCGCTGCCGTCGGTGAAGCGCAGCGCCGCGCGCCACTTGTCCCGCAGGGCCTCCCCCGGCCGGCGCAGCACCACATTGCCGCCCATGTTCAGGTTGAGCGCCAGCCGCGCGCCGTCATCCAGCCCCAGGAACGCCCACTTGCCCAGCGACGTCACACCGATGACCGTGCGCCCGCTGACCGCCTGTTGAAAGGCCTCCACGCCCATGTTCAGGCATTTCTCCTGGTTCACTTCGGCTCCACTGATCGTCTTGCCGGTGAGCGCCCCATTCATCTGGTCCGCCAGATGGCTGATCTCCGGATACTCTGGCATGGTTCCTCCTCGGGTAATAAGTAAGGTGTGCAGACCAAACCTTACGTTACCGCCAGTATAAAGCAGGGCAAACGCCCGCGCAACCCCAGGATTGCTGCCTCTTCGACAGGATCTGTGCACAGTCGCCAATGGCCTTCGTGTTATACTAACAGATAGTTTGGATGCGATCGGAGGGATGACATGAAAAAGAAGGTCGTGCTGCTGGCACTGCTGCTGATCGTCGTTGTAAGCCTCGGCGTGTGGGCGGTCAAGGCAGCCTTCTTCCCAGGCGCTTCGGCCCAGGCCACCGCGCGGGATTTTCTGATCCAGTATTATTCCATCCCCGATCACCAGTTCTATACCGAGCGCCTGCAGACTTCGGCGCAAAGCGCGTCAGAGGCCATCGATGGAACATACAGCTCATTCCTGAGCGAACCCTATATGGAGCATTTTCAGGCCAACCGCGAGGGCTACCAACTGGAGGTTTGGGCAGCGGACAAAGGCTACGTGCTGGCCATAGACAAGCTGGACGTCCGCCCCGCAGTTGCCGGTACCCAGGGCGGCAAGACCTTTCTGCAATATACCATCACGCTGACCGTGACCCGCGAGAGCGACAAGCAGCTGGCCACCGTGGAGCAGAGCGGGCTGATCGATGTGGACAAAGTACAGGGCGGCTATCGGGTGTCGGCGTGGCAAAGGTTCAATGAAAAGGAGCTGCTTAGCGTGAACCTGTTCCCGCAGTGATGCTGATGATTCAAAGATAAGGCTGTCGCTCTAAACGTATAATGTATATCTCATGTACGAGGAAGGATTTCGCACCTGTTGGCGCGACCAAAGGGCTTTCCGATCGCCCTTTGGAAACCTTCGGCACCCATCTGTTGACTAAAAATCGATTGACATGACGCCCCGTCAGCCCAAGATCCTGTCAAACAACTCTTGGAGAGCTTTCCTTCTCTCGTCCCCGGCTCCGGTATTGATGATCTCATACCCGTATTCCCCACACTGTTTCACCAGCTTCTCATTGACATGGGAACACCGCTGGGCAACCACTTCCAGATAGTCCTCATCCACCTGGGCGATCCAGTCGGTGGGCTGGGCATAGAACCGGATGTTGTGCCAAATCTGCTCCACCGACAGGCCGGGATACGCCAGAAAGTACGCTTCGATTTCCTCTTGGAAAGGGAGCCTGCTGACATATTCGGGAGTATAATCATACATATCTATTACGGTGTTCAGCCCATATATTCGGGCATCGTTCACCGCGCTTCCCACGATGGATTCGAAAAAGCCGTACATCCTTTGGGCGCACTCTTCCTGGCTGGTCCAGTCCTGAATCATGATCTCGGGAAACCCTCTGCGGATCGCGTCCGAAAGGTGATCGAAGGATATCCTGCTGAAGCCATGGCGCGCAAGTTCCACCGCCAGCGTTGTCTTGCCGGCTCTAGGCGTTCCGCCCAGGATGACCACTTTCCCCTGCTTCATATACAACCTCAACGGCCCTCCGGTACTGCCGGAGGGCCGAACTTTTAGAAGTTATGTCCACCTGCTCAGTTGCTGGGCTTGGGCAGATATGGCAGAATGGAATTGGCGACGTTCTGCGCCGTCAGCGTCTGCAAATAAATCTCGCCTGGGCCGCTGAGCCGCGCCACAAACAACCCCTCGCCGCCCAGGAAGATGTTCTTGAAGCCCTTGACCGTCTCCAGCGCCACGGTGATGCCGGGCGTGTAGGCCGCCAGGTGGCCCGGGTCCACGATGATGGACTGGCCGGCGCCCAGCACGATCTTCTCCAGGCTGCCGTCGATCTCCAGGAACACGCGGCCAGGGCCCTCCACCTTCTGCATGATGAAGCCCTCGCCGCCGAACATGCCCACGCCGAAGCTGCGCTTGAGGTGCATGGACAGTGTAAGCGTGCTGCTGCCGCACAGGAAGGAGCGCTTCTGCACGATGACGTGCCCGCCGGCAGGCAGGTCGATGGGCAGGATGGTGCCGGGGAAGCTGGAAGCGCAGGCAAGCAGGCCCGGCCCGCCCTCGGCGGTATAGGTGTTCAGAAAGACCGTCTCGCCGGCCAGTGCACGGGTCAGGCCCCCGAACAGCCCGCCCTTCAGGTTGGTATCCATGCGTAAGTTGGGGCTCATCCAGCTCATACCGCCGCCTTCGGTCACCACCGATTCGCCCGGCGACAGCGTGAGCACCGCCACGGGAAGCGTTCCACCCTTGATTTCATGTTGCATGGCGAAAACCCTCCAATGATTATTTCTATATCATTATACATCAGAGGGCCGGCCCTATGTCCAGTTCTTTTTTGCACACCCGCTCATAATGGAACAGCACCTGCTGCGCCAGGCCCGCCAGCGTGCCAAACCGCCGCCGGGCAAAAGCCCTCAACTCCTTGGGGCTGCTGCCGGCATCGGCGAAGGCCGCAGTGACCGCCCGATGCACCCACACATCCACCGGGAAGGCCTCCCGGTAGCCGCAGGAGAACAGCAGCACGCAGTCGGCCACCTTCTCTCCCACGCCGTGCAGCGTCAGCAGCTGCTGCTTGGCCTGCTCAAAGCCCATTTCTGGCAGTTCGTCCAGCGGGAAGCCCTCGCACACCCGCTGCGCCGTGCGCCACACGAAAGCGGCGCGATAGCCCAGGCCGCAGCCGCGCAACGCGTCTTCCCCCGCCGCCAGAAGCGCCTGCGCCGTGGGGAAAGCAAAATAGCCGCCCAAGTCCTGCCCATAGCGCGCACACAGGCGCTCCACAATACCCTCTATGCGCTTGACGTTGTTGTTGCTGGAAATCAGAAAGCTAACCAGGCATTCCCACACCGGCTGGTTCAGCAGGCGCAGCCCGCCGCAGCTGCGCACCATGGGCGCAAGCACCTCGTCACAGGCCAGCGCCGCTTCACAAGCGCTGTAGTCACAGTCCAAGTCCAGATAGCGCCGCCAGAAGCACTCAAAGGCTGCCTCGTCGCAGGGATCAATGCGCATGCCCTCAGCGGTGCGCGAGATCGTGGCGCGGTATGCGCCGGCTACGCCCTGCCAGGCGCCGTCGGGTTGCGGCCTCCAGCGGAAAGCCTGCCCGCAGCCGAAGGTTGCATTCAAATCGATGCCGCCGGGAATGCCCACCAGCACTGCGCCGTCATGATAGCTTACCATGGTTCCTCCAAATGGCAAAAGCGACACCCCATTGGGATGCCGCTTTGATAAATCTGCCGCTGTGGTCAGTTGGCCTCCGCCTGCGGATACACGCTGACCTGCTTGCGGGTCTTGTCCTTGCGCTCGAACTTCACATTGCCGTCTACCAGTGCGAACAACGTGTCGTCGCTGCCGATACCAACGTTGTTGCCAGGATGCATCTTGGTGCCGCGCTGGCGCACCAGGATGTTGCCCGCCAGCACGAACTGGCCGTCGCCGCGCTTCACGCCCAGACGTTGGGCATTGGAATCGCGGCCGTTCTTCGTGGAGCCTACGCCTTTTTTATGAGCCATTTATCTCACCTCCGGTCGATGCTGTGTCAACACAATTAGTAGTTGATCGCGGTGATCTCCACCTGCGTGTAGGGCTGCCTGTGGCCTTGCTTTCTGCGGTAGTTCTTCTTGGACTTGATCTTGAAGATCGTGATCTTGCGGCCCTTGGCCTGACGCACGACCTTGCCGGCCACTTTGACGCCCTCTACGATGGGCGTGCCCACGCGGATGTCGTCCTCGTTGGCGAACAGAACCGTGTCAAACTCCACATCGGAGCCGTCTTCCAGGCTGAGCTTCTCGACATAAAGGCTGTCGCCGATCTCCACCTTGTACTGCTTACCGCCAGTCTTGATGACTGCATACATGCTTTTGTTACCTCCTCTTACCAGTCTCGCCGAAACAAGGCAGGCTGCTCTTCGACCTCGCGGTCGCCGATTCGCCATTTTGAGCCCTTCCCGTGCGGCTACAGCACAAAATCATAACACTTCAAGAGCGGATTGTCAATCAAAACCATAAGAATTTGGCCTGGAAATCGCACTAGTAAATTCCCAGAGTAAGTTCCACAGTGGACAAGGGAGTGGAATTTAGTATGGGAAGAAAATTTGGTAGAATTAAGTCTGAGAAATTTTCTTCAGAGGGAGGAGAAAAATGACGGACTTAAAAGC
>JAEYPH010000075.1 GCA_023410875.1 Bacillota bacterium
GCTTTTAAGTCCGTCATTTTTCTCCTCCCTCTGAAGAAAATTTCTCAGACTTAATTCTACCAAATTTTCTTCCCATACTAAATTCCACTCCCTTGTCCACTGTGGAACTTACTCTGGGAATTTACTACTCAAATATGATGTTATTGCATTGAGATTAGGGTATTTACTTTTGATTTTTTTCTCATATAATAGCATTATACAGGAACTTGCTCCAAAAACTGCGTTAGTTCTTCGCAAAGAAACGTAAAGCAAAGAGAAAACAAAGCACAGAAACGCAAAGCCGAAAACAACGCGAAGCCGAAAACAACGCGAAGCCGAAAACAACGCAAAGCCGAAAACAACGCAAAGCCGAAAACAAACGCAAAGCCGAAAACAAACGCGAAGCTATGAGAGCTAACGCAATAAGGCGAAGCAAAATTCCTGTAAATATTTTCGAAAGAGGCTTTTGCGAATGAATCGGCAGTCCGATTGGCCTTCTGTATGTATTGAGTTAATTAGGGCAGCAAAATCCATAGTCGTAACGTTAATTGTAACATTGCCTCTAATTATCTCGGCCCTAAAGTAAAAAATTAGTTATTAGTTATAGCGAGCAGGAATTCCTGCTCGCTATAACAATTTCGAGCCCGTTCTAATCGCAATCTCGATCTTTCTATGCCTCCGCATGAACTGGCCACAAGGCAGCGTTAGCTTTTGAAAATGGATGAGGAGAGCTGAAGAAATATTACAAAATGGTCTATTTTCTTCCTATTTTTGGTATTAACTTTTTCTAAGGAAAGCTTACTAAATTGATACAGCCCCCCGCAGCAGCGGCGAAGGCTCCCCTCTGTAATAACACACCAGCCGGTGCAGCGGGCGGGTCAGGCACACGTACAGCAGGCGGCAGTGCAGCGGGTCATCGGGGAAGACGGCCTCGGAGCAATCGGCCACGATGATCGCATCGAACTCCAGACCCTTGACCATGTGGGCGGGCAGCACCATGGCCCCGCCGCGGTATTCGCTGTCGCCGTCGCGATACAGGGACAGCGGCGCGTCCAACTTTCCTTTCAGCTTCTTATACAGGGCTTCGCAATCCGCCGGGCGCTTGTGCACCACGGCCACGGTCTTCATGCCCGCGGCCAGCAGCTCCATGAGCTTCTCGGCGATGGTGTCCTCGGGCCGGGTGTCCGGCAGCGCCAGCACCTCGGGTTCGCGGCCGTGGCGCAGCACCGGCTGGGCGGCCCGCTGGCCGGGGAATGGGTGGCGCGCCGCCACGCGGCCGGCGAAGGTCATGATCTCCACGGTGTTGCGGTAACTCGTGACCAGCTCCTGATAGTCGGCATTGCCGTGGCCGAACACGTCGTCCAGGAAGCCCCGCCAATCGGTTACGCCGCGATAGCCGTGGATGCCCTGGGCCAGATCGCCGACGATGGTGAAGCTGGCGTTCTGGGTGAGCCCCTTGAGCAGGTCGAACTGGAAGGGTGAGAAGTCCTGGGCCTCGTCCAGCACCGTGTGGTGGATGTCCAGGCGGCCGGTGTGGCCCAGCAGCAGAGCGCACAGATGGGTCAGCGGCGCGATGTCGGCGGTCTCGATGCGCTTGGAATCCAGCCGGGCCACGCTGTCGGCACACAGCCGCTCCCAATCGCCCCGGTCCACCGCCGCGGGCAGCTCGAAACCGGGCTGCGGTTGTAACAGCGCACGGTATTGCTCCATCAGCTCGATCTTGGGGAAGCGCTTCATGTAGGCATCCACCGCCGTGGCGGCCTGGGCTTCCAGCTCGGCAAGCTTGGCGTTGCGCGCGGCGTACAGCGCGGCCATGCGCTCCCGGCGGGCCGGCGAATCCTCGGGCTCGCGCTCCCGCAGATAGTTGGCGCGCTTGGCGGTGTCGGCCTCCAGCTCGGCCCGCAGGCGCTCCAGCGCCTCCTTGAGGCGGGCGGCCAACATGCGCTTGAGCTGGGGCAGCCGCCGGGCCACCGGGAAGGGCGAAAGGTCCGCCGTCAGCAACCGCGTGACCTCGGCGCGGCTCAGGATCACCGCCGGTCCCAGCGCAAAATCCCCCGGCGCCAGCCCTTCGGCCAGCGCCCTGGCAAAGCGCACCACACACTCCTTGAAGAGCAGGCTGCCCTTGAGCCTTGCCGCGCGGGTCAGCGCGTCGCGCTGCTCCTGGGGCAGCTCCAGCAGCGCCAGCAGCGTGCCGGAGTCGTCCAGCTTGGGGAATTTCTTGCCGGTCAGCAGCTCTCCCAGGCCCAGGAACGTCGTCTGCAGCACGTTTTCCGCACCCAGCTCCGGCAGCACCGCAGAAATATAGTTCAGGAACAGCGGCGAAGGCGCGATGACCATCAGGTTCTCCGGCGCCATGGTCTGCTGGTAGGTGTACAGCAGCCACGTGATGCGGTGCAGCGCCACCGTCGTCTTGCCCGCGCCTGCCACGCCCTGCACGACCATGGCCCGCTGGTAGTTGTGGCGGATGATGTCGTTCTGCTCCTGCTGTATCGTTGTGACGATGTCGCGCAGGCGGGCGTCGGCATGGTCGCTGAGCACATCGTGCAGGTATTGGTCCTGAGTCACGACGTCGGCGTCCACGATGCTGCCCAACCGGCCCCCGGCGATCTGGAAGATGCGCTTGAGGCTGATCTCGCCGGTCATGACGCCACCGGGGGCCATGTATTCGGCGGGCCCCACCTGGCCGCCGTAATACAGGTTGGCCAGCGGGCTGCGCCAATCGTAGATGTAGGGCTTGCGGGTCTGGGCGTCGGTGACGCCCCATTTGCCGATGTAGCAGCGCTCGAATTCCTCCAGGCCATCTCGGCGGAAGTCCACACGGGCGAAGTAGGGATTGTCTGCGGCGTGCTCCAGGTCCTTGAGCTTCTGGCACGTGATGACATAGAGTTTCTCGGCCACGAACCAGTCGGTGTTGTAGGAGCCGCCGGAGGTCTCGCGGTAATGGGTGACCTCGGCGAACTGGCTGCGCTCGATGTCCCGCACGATGGCGGTCTCCTTGGCAACCCGCACCACCGATTGGTTCAAGCGCTCCTCTTCCAGCGGGAAATCCTTATGACGGACAACGGACATAACTGCCTCCTGACGCGACGGCGTCGCGCGGTCGGTCGTTGCGGAAAGTCGGTTGTTTACACGAAAGGGCAATTAGTATAACACAGGCGAACTGCAGATGCCAGTAAAATTTTTGACCAATCGGCAGATTTTGCATGGGATTCCGGCGGATTGATAGTTTTTGAACTGCGGTGGAATACTGAGGCCATGAAACGAAATATGAAAAAGATCACGGCATTTGCCGTACTATCCGTTATCCTGCTGAGCGGCTGCACCGCCAAGCCAACTCCGCAAACCGTGCGCTTCACCGGCGTGTTCGGCGGGGGTGGTTCCTTCACCGCGACGACCAACGACGCCGGGCTCTTTGTGACGACGGCGCGGCGGGTGCAAACAACGCTGCAGCGCTTGAGCGCTCTGCTGGATGGCGGCGACACCGGCTTTGAGCTGGGCGCCGATGCGGTGAACCGCTTCGCCGGCCAGTGCGCCGTGCAGGCCGCGCCCGAGGTGCTGCGCTATGCCGACACGTTGATACAGTGGCAGCAGCGCTCGCCGGAAGCTGCCGCCGAGCTGCCCACTCTGGCCGGCGCGGCGGCGGTGGACACCGGCCGGGGCATCATCGCGCTGAAGGCCGGTGCGGCGCTGCCCGGCGGTGCCGTGGCCCGGGGCTGGGCACTGGACGCCGCCGCCAATGACCTGCTGCCCCTGATGCAAACCGCCAAGACCACCCCGACTCCTCCCGCCCTCACGCCTGCAGTCACCGACGCCGCCGGGGCGTCTCCGGCGGCGGCCACCCCGGCCATGAATGGTGCGCTGCTGCGCTGCGGCGGCGGCGTGCGCGCCACGGGCCAGGCGCCAACCTTTCGCGGCTGGCCGGTGGCCGTGGAGCTGGGCGGCTCCACTCGCACATTGTGGCTCAAGAGCGGCGGCGCGTGCATCCGCACCAGCGCCGACGACAGCGGCCTGCGCTACCGGGCGCTGATTGTGACCGCTGCCGACGCCTCCACGGCGGCGCTGCTGTGCGAGGCGCTGGACGACCTTTCGCTGGAGCGGGGCCGTGCTCTGCTGCGCTCCATGGGCACCGCCGATGCGCTGTGGGTGCTGCCCGACGGCTCGCAGGCCGACTATGGCAAGGTGCGGTTAACTTCAGATTGAGACGCCGTCGCGATACCGCCGGTAGTGGGATTGCAGCCGCCCGGCGGGATCGTGCACCTCGTGGTACACAAAGCCCATCTTGACCAGAATCTTTTTTGAGGCGATGTTCTTCTCGTCCACCAGCGCTGACAGATAGGGCTTGCCGGTTAAATCGAAATAGAACTCGATAGCCCGCTCCATGATCTGGCTCATATATCCTCTGTTGGCGTAGGCTTCGTCCAGAAAATACGCGATCTCCGCCTCTGCGCCCAGCTCCTCCTTGGGCCCGAACCCGCAGATGCCGATGAGGCGCCCGGTTTCCCTGTGGCGTATGGCGATGATATAGGGGCTCTTTTCGGGGTCTTTCACGTCATAGCCCTGCATGAAATACTTAATCAGGCCTTTGACCTGCTCCAGGCTCATTTGCCAATCATCCATCCAGCGCAGCACGAAGGGCGCGTTGCAGATCCTGTGAAATTCCTCGGCGTCCTGGGGGCACAGGGTATCGCCGTACAGGTCCTTGGTTTGAAATAGAATCATATCCGTACTCCAGCTTTGGTCCGCTCCCGGCATATCTCCGGGTTAACGCCATTCTATCATACCTCCAGGGGGGCGCGTTGCGGTGCCCGGCAACGGCCTCTATAATTTACCCTTGAAAGGAAGTGGTAAATATGGAGGAGATCCGCTGGGCGCCCCGGGTGCCCCAAGAAGTGATCCGCCGGGCTTATGAATGCGACGCGGCGGGACTGCAGGACATGGATGCGCTGGAGGAAGCGGCTTGTGCTCTGCTGGCCCGGTGCGAGAGCATACTGGCGGTGACCCGCGCCCATGTGCAGGGCCTGGTGAAGTGCCCCCGGTGCTCACAGGAGGCGCACCGGGAAGGCGAGTTGCTGGCATGCGCCTGCGGCTGGCAGATGTCCTGGGAAGACTTTCATCGCACCTATCGCAAAAAGAAGCTGTTCGGCGCCAACGCGACACCCTTCTTTCGTGCATTTGCCGAGGAATACCCGCGAATGAGGACATACCAAGACAAGATGATGTGCGTGGACCGGCTGATCCATGCGTTTCATTCGGTGTTGCTTTCGGCCCAGGCTGATGGCCGGGAGACCGAGGGCCTGGAAGACGCCGAGGAAGGCCGCCCGGTGGCGGCCAACCTGATCGAGGGCAAACTGGGTGAAGTCATCCGCTTTTTGAACGAGCTGGATTCACCCTCCCGCGACCAGTGGCGCCAGCGCCTGCGGGCCCTGTCCTGGTCGTCCTGCTTTCTGGATTAGGACGCTTGCATAATTATGCGTTAACGGTATAATTATTGCATTCTATCGACGGAGATGATCCCATGTCCACGCAAAAGGGCGTCACATATCCCAAGGGCTTTCGCGCCGCCGGCGCTGCCTGCGGCTTGAAAAAGAACGGCAACGCCGACGTGGCGCTGGTCGTGAGCGGCACGCCGGCAACCGCCGCCGCCGGCATCTTTACCCGCAACGTCGTAAAGGGCCACTCGCTGCAGCTGTGCCGCAAGCACGCAGCCGGCGGCTGCGCCCGCGCCGTGGTCATCAACAGCGGGTGCGCCAACGCGTGCTTGGGCGAGCGCGGCGACCAGGACGCCTGGGCCATGGCGGAGCTGACCGCTCAAGCCGTGGGCTGCGAGCCCGCCGAGGTGCTGCCCGGCTCCACGGGCGTCATCGGCGTGCCGCTGGACATGGGCAAGCTGTCTGTGGGCATCGCCGCCGCCGCGAAGGCCTTGAGCGCCGACGGCGGCGAAGCGGCGGCCCGGGCCATCATGACGACCGACACCGTGGACAAGCAAGCCGGTGTGGAGATCACCATCGGCGGCGTGCCGGTGCGCATCGGCGGCATGGCCAAGGGCAGCGGCATGATACACCCCAACATGGCCACGATGATCGCCGTGCTCACCAGCGACTGCGCCATAGAGGCCGACGCGCTGCAGCAGTCTTTGAGCGCCGCCGCGGCGGTCAGCTTCAACCGCATCAGCGTGGATGGCGACACCAGCGTGTGCGACAAGGCCGTGGCGCTGGCAGGCGGCGCGTCGGGCTGCCCCACGGTGCGCGCCGGCACGCCAGAGCATTCGGCCTTCACCGAGGGCTTAAGCCGGGTGTGCCACACCCTGGCGCGCATGCTGGCCGCCGACGGCGAGGGCGCGACAAAGCTGCTGGAGATCCGCGTAAACGGCCTGCCCACAGCCCAGGACGCGCTGCAGGTGGCCCAGGCGGTGGCCAAATCTCCGCTGGTCAAGACGGCAGCCTTCGGCTGCGACGCGAACTGGGGGCGCATCCTCACGGCGGCGGGCTATTCCGGTGTGGACTTCAACCCCGACCTCGCGGAAGTGTTCATAGGAGCGGTGCAGGTGTGCGCCGGTGGCCGGGCGCTGCCCTTCGACGAAGGCCTGGCCCTCGCGGAGCTCCAGCGCCCCGAGGTGCTGCTGCGGCTGGAGTTCCACCAGGGCGACTGCGCCGACTTTATGCTGACGTGTGATTTGACGTATGATTATGTGAAAATAAACGGCTCTTATCGTACTTGATACAATCAGGTGGCGGAATCCCATTGGGATTCCGCCTTGCATTATGGCTTATATTGCCTTCCCCTCGAGGGGAAGGTGGCGCGTAGCGCCGGATGAGGTGTCCAGCGCCGAAGGCAGGAAAACACCTCATCAGTCGCCTTTGGCGACAGCTTCCCCTCCAGGGGAAGCCTAGCATCCCCGAAGCGCATTGATGTTCATATAAGTTTCCGTCCAAATATTCCCAGCAACCTGTCGATATCCGGTTATAGCACCAAAGATAGGCATATATGGCTGATTCTGTTGACAGCCCTTGACCAGACGTTTAAAATCACAGATAAGACAAAATGGCGTAATATCCGCTGAAATCAGAGGTTTTACGCAAAGCAGGGCGGGTATGAGCGAGGAACCGGGCCATGGGTGATTTGCGCGGGGCGGCGGCTGTGGCGCTGCTGGCCGGCTTTGCCGTGCTGGTGGTCTTTTCGCCGCGGCTGGGTGTGCGCCGGTGGCTGATGCTGCTGGCCGGCGCGGCGGGCCTTCTGCTGGTGCTGGCCATGCGGCCGGTGTTTTTCAGCGCTCCCCTTCCCCTTAACCTCGCTTTTTTGGTCTTGCTGGCGCTGTTCGGTTTGTTCTGTGTGGTGGTGCTGTGGTTTGGCTCGGCGTACAACCGCCAGGCGCACCCGCTGCGGCGGGAGGCCGGCAGGCGCGGCTACAGCGCCCCCCGCCGCTTGACCGCCGACACCATGAAGCCGGAACCCTTGACGATCGCCATGGCTTCGGCCACAGCCTTTGAACAGACCTTCGAGCCGGCTACCGCCGAAGAGGCCCAGGCCAACGCCGCCGAATCCATGGAGAAAACGCCGGCCCAAGCCCTGACGGAGCCTGCCGAGCAGACGATGCCGCAGCAGGACCTTGCGCAGCTCTTTGCGCGGGCGCTGGCCCAGCCGCAGGAGCAGCCGGAGCCACAGCCGCAGGCAGAGCCGCTGCCCGCGCCTCAGCAGGAATCCGATGCAGAGCAAGAACCACAACCAGAAGAACCGGCGCCTCTCAGCGCAGAGCAAGAGCAGCCCTCCGCACCGGCTGAGGCGGAGCAAGCGCAACCGACACCAGCCGATGAGGAGCAGGAGCTTATGGAAGATCAGAACAGCACGCAGAACGCCCAATCCGCCGAACACCCCCTGTCGGAGAAGGAAGAGCTGCGCCGCCGCGTGCAGCGCCTCCGGGGCCGCGCGGAACAGGCCCCGCCGCAGGAAGCCCCTGCGCCCCAGGAAGAAAGCGCCACGCAGGAGGCTCCCGCAGCCCAGGACGACTGCGGTGCAGAGGATGCCTGCGATGCACAGGCAGTGCTTGAGGCCGAACAGGCCCGCAAGGCCGACGAGGATCGCGCTGCCGAAGAAGCCCGCGCTGCCGAGGAAGCCCGCGTTGCCGAGGAAGCCCGCATTGCCGAGGAAGCCCGCGCAGTCGAAGAAGCCCGCATTGCCGAAGAGGCCCGCGCAGCCGAGGAAGCCCGCGCTGCCGAGGAAGCCCACGCTGCCGAGGAAGCCCGCATAGCCGAAGCAGCTCGCGCTGCTGAAGAAGCTCGCATCGCAGAAGAAGCCCGCCTAGCCGAGGAAGCCCGCATCGCAGAAGAAGCCCGCCTAGCCGAGGAGTCTCGCATAGCCGAGGAAGCCGAACAAGCCGCCCGGCAAGAGCTGGAAGCCGCGCTGGCGCTGGCCGGCGAAGGCCGCCACATGGAGGCCGTGCGCGCGCTGCAGGCTGTGGCCAATCGCGGCGGCGCCACGGCGCTGCAGGCCGAGGTGGCCATCGCGCGCTCGCTGGTGGCTTTGGGCTGGAAGGGCGAAGCCCTCAAGAAGCTGCAGACCATCCGCCGCGGCTACACCGTGGATGAGGACACCCGCCGCACACTGGAAGCGCTGGCCATGCAGCTGCTGGGCGGCCAGAAATAATTCGTACAGGGAAACCGCGGGTCGCCCGCATTTTCGCATAGAGAAGGGAGAAACACACATGCGCAATCAGAGCGAAATCCTCAAGCTCCCCATCCTGTCCATACAGGATGGCGCTTCCATTGGCAACGTTGGCCATATCGTCGTAAATTCCGTCAGCCGGAAGGCCGACTATCTGGTTCTCTGCGGCGCGCCGTGGTATGAGACGCCGGCGCTGCTGCCCTATGGCAAGGTCAAGTCCGTGGGCCGCGACCTGATCACCGTGCGCAGCGGCCGCGACCTGGTGGCAATCAACGACGAGCTTAAGAAGTCTCTGGCCGCCCTGGTGGACATCGTGGGCGTCAGCGTCATCGATTCCTCCGGCGAGGTCGTAAGCAAGGTCGCCGATTTCGCGCTGGACACCGCCGACGGCAGCCTGCAGACGCTGTTCCTGGCCGACGGCAGCGCCGTGGAAGCCGCCAAGATCGTGACCATCAGCGCCTGCGCCATCATCACCGGCGAGGGTGGCGAAGAAGCCGCCGAGGAGGACTCGGAGGTGCAGTTCTTCCTGGGCAAAACGCTCTCCGACGACATTCTGGACGGTCAGGGCAACGTGCTGCTGGCCGCCGGCGTCGTCGTGACCCACAACGAGATCGAGATTGCCCGCTCTCACAACGCGCTCTATGAGCTCATCACCGCGGTGCAGTAAAACACGCCGCGTCCAAAGGCGGATACAAGGCCCATGAAAAGGCACCCACTCAAACCCGTCGAGCTGCTGACGGCCATCGCCGTGCTGGCGCTGTTTGCCGCCTGCGGCATCGTATACGCCGCGTCGGAGCTGCTCTCCAGTGAGAGCTGCTACGACAACGTATACATCGACGGCAAGCCGGTCGGTGGCCTGACCGAAGCGCAGATCCGCGAAACCTTCCGCGGGGCCGACGGCGCCGCGACCCCCAAGGACCTTACGGTGATCGTGGGCGACAACCGCTGGGTCATCCCCATGAAGGACATCAACGCCCGCTATGACATCGTGGGCACCCAGCGCGCGGCCATGGCCGTGGGCCGCCAGGGCGACGCGCTGCAGCGCCTGAACACGCTGTTCCGGCTGCGGGTGCAGCCCCAGCACTTCCAGTTCCAGCTGCAGTATGATCGCGACGCGCTCAAAGAGCACGTGGAGCGCATCTACAACGACGTGCTGGTGCGCCCGCAGGATGCCAAGATGGAATTCCGGCCCCAGGCCGAGCAGCCTTTCGTGCTGACCAACGAGGTGGCCGGCCTGTCCATAGACGACGCCGCGCTGCTCTCGCTGCTGCAGGAGCGCCTGCAAGCGGGCAACTTCAACGCCGTGACCGTGCAAGCCCAGCGCCGCGAGGCCGCGGTTACCGGCGAATCGCTGCGGCGCAACGCCCAGCTCATCGCCGGCTACACGACCGAACTGACCGACGACGCCCAGCGCAACCAGAACATTGCGCTGGCCTGCGACGCCATCAACGGCATGGTGCTGCAGGATGGCGGCGAGTTCTCCTTCAACCAGGCCACCGGCGAGCGCTCCAGCCAGAAGGGCTATGTGGACGCGCCGGTGATCGCCAACAAGCAGCTCGTGGATGGGCCCGGCGGCGGCGTGTGCCAGGTGTCCACCACGCTATACAACGCCGCTGCCATCGCCGGGCTTAACATTCTGGAGCGCCATCACCACTCCTGGCCGGTGTTCTACGCGCCCGCCGGGCTGGACAGCACCGTGGATTACGGCCGCAAGGACCTGCGCTTTTCCAACAGCACCGGCGCACCGCTGTACATCGTGGCGCGCGCCGATCTGGACGCCAAAACCGTGACGGTCAGCCTGTACGGCGTGCCCGCCGAGAGCACCATCGATCTGGACGTGCAGACGCTGGAGACGATACAGCCCGACCGGGCAAAGGAAGTTGCCAACAACAAGAAGTATGTGGGCTACCGCGAGGTCGTAACCGAGGAGCGCGACGGCTACCGCGTCAAGGTATACCGCGTCCACCTATCCGGCGGCCAGGAGCAGCGCCGCGAGCTGCTCAGCGAGGATTATTACGCGCCGGTGCAGGGCGTCGTGGAAGTGGGCACCCGCAAGCGCAGCGGCGGCGATCCCAACGGACGGAAATGATCGGTCGGGGGACTCTGTCCCCCGCCGAGGCCACCCCCTGTTGTTGCTTTCTTCTATCCGGCAGCTTTTGTTCAGCCGCCGATGACCATCGCCGGCTGAACGCACTGTGTCAGTTTTCTTTCTGGCTAAGAAAGAACGCCGGATGCCTGCGGGCATAATCACGGCCTCATACAGGCTGTTTTATGCCGCCCGCGAGTAAATCGCCAGGGCGGCGATAGGGGTAGCCCTTGTTCAAAGAAGATACAGGATTCCGTTCCGGGCAAAAAACGTCCACCTGGGCGTAAATCGTCCCGCATCGGTGCTTGTAAAGCGATTTGCTGTCGCTTATAATTCCACTGTCGGGAAATCATACTAAAATGGTCAAATAAAACTTAGGAGGTTTTTCATTATGTCTACTATCAAGGTCGGCATCAACGGGTTCGGCCGCATCGGCCGCCTGGTGTTCCGCGCAGCGATGGAGAACAAGAAGGTCCAGGTCGTGGGCATCAACGATCCCTTCATGACGCTGGATTACGTGGCCTACATGCTGCGTTACGACTCCATCCATGGCAAGTTCCAGGGCGACATCTCCTTTACCGATGACAAGCTGGTCGTCGATGGCCAGGAAATCGCTTTCTACGCCGTGAAGGACCCCGCCGAGATTCCGTGGAAGGCCTGCGGCGCCGACTATATCGTGGAATCCACCGGCGTGTTCACCGCGCAGGAAAAGGCCGAGCTGCACCTGAAGGGCGGCGCCAAGAAGGTCGTCATCTCCGCCCCCGCCAAGGACAAGGAGACCCCCACCTTCGTTATGGGCGTCAACCACAAGGATTACAAGGCCAACATGACCGTGGTTTCCAACGCCAGCTGCACGACCAACTGCCTGGCCCCGCTCACCAAGGTCATCAACGACGCTTTCGGCATTGAGGAAGGCCTGATGACGACGGTGCACAGCACCACCGCCACGCAGAAGACCGTGGACGGCCCTTCCGCCAAGGATTGGCGCGGCGGCCGCGCGGCCTCCAACAACATCATCCCCAGCTCCACCGGTGCGGCCAAGGCCGTTACGCTGGTCATCCCCAGCCTCAAGGGCAAGCTGACCGGCATGAGCTTCCGCGTGCCCACGCTGGATGTGTCCGTGGTGGACCTGACCGTCAAGCTCTCCAAGCCCACGACCTATGAGGAAATCTGCAAGGTCGTCAAGGAAAAGGCCGACGGCGAGCTTAAGGGCATCCTGGGCTACACCGACGAGGACGTCGTGTCCACCGATTTCATCCACGATCCCCGCACGTCCATCTTCGACTCCAAGGCTGGCATCATGCTCAACCCGACCTTCGTGAAGCTGGTGAGCTGGTATGACAACGAGTGGGGCTATTCCAACAAGGTTGTGGACCTGATTGAGTATATGGCTGAGGTGGACGCCAAGGCGTAAGAGCTTGGTGTTTGGAAGAACCTAAGGCTTAATATGGTTTGATGCCTCTCTCTCTGCATTTGATGTGGGGAGAGAGGTATTGTTCATGAAACAAACAACAAAGCAAACGATTCCTGAACTACCAAGAAGAAACATAGATTGTTTTGCTGGAAGCTAGGTGTTATCGACTTTGTCTTTAAATTTCAACTGTATACTTTTATGATTAGCATCATATGTCATCACTTCGCAAGCTAAGGTGTCCCCAACAGATATTTCAGTATATTTTTGATAGCCTAGATCATATATTGGATTTGTAGCAGATAAAAAACCTTTTAACTCATTTAACCCTATCGCGCAAACAATGCCACCATTATTTTTGCTCAGTACCTTCGCTGAAACTATGCTGCCTATGCTGCATATCGACAGTGCTCTATCCATTTCCCTAAGATCCGAGTCATTTTGTATCCATCTAGTAATTGCGTTCTGACAATCACTCATGTTATATACCGATAGTCTCTTGTCATCGGGAATTAAGATATCTATACTTAGAACATATTCTTTACGATAGGCTTGTAAATATTCTACTAAATCCTTCGCATTCAATAGAAGCATGTACTTTGAATGATAATCTATATTCTTAAGTCTCTTTGATATCCGTGACATAATTTCAGCATTCTTAAATAATGTGTCTTCTGCGCATGCAGCAATATACGCTACATTATTTAACATCTGCAAATGAATAGACCCAGAAGGCGCAATCTTAACAAGATCACCCTCTTCAATTGCTTCAATTACATTATCGCAATATATTAAGCCCCTTTTTATCAAGTAAACTACTTCACGTTTAATGACTTCTTTTTTATGACCTAAAGCTTGTATATCTTTAAATAAATCCTCAGAAGAGCAAAACCCTCGGCTTCCCCTAAGACCTCCGGTTCCAATTCTTACTTGAAGCCATTTAAGCATGTCAATACGAATAAATGGGTCTGGGAAATCATCTCTATAATCCGATCCAAACAAATTAATGAAATTCGATTCTTCCCCGTTATAATAGCGCCGGTTTTTCCTTAGCAAAACATTTACAAGTTTGAAAGTTGGAACTGTTGCTGCATCTTCAAGAACCTTAATTTTGAAAATATCTGTTGACTCCATATGGCCACTTTTACAGAAATCTTCAAATATCTGTATACCACGTCTTGTATTTCTATCCGATAATCTAAAGAAAATATTAGCTAACCAGGTGTCTTTCCTTATTGACACCATAAGTGCTCTAAAATAATCAGTCAGCTCAGACTTCTTTCGTTGAACTTGTATTCCATTTTCTAGAATATATATGGTATCTTGAGGCTCAATCATACGAGTAATAAAATCAAGACGAGCCTGCAGCACTTTCATAAGGTCCGGAGGGTCAATTCTAAAAACCAAATCTTTTACGACAGTATCAAGCGGAGGCTCATTTTTGTATAAATCATATGTTGTGTCACGCATTGGTAAAAGCACGACACATTGGAAACGTGTTCTTAACCATTGTGCGACTTCGAACATTAAGAGCTGTTCTTCCTTATTGCGCTTATCACAGTTGTCTAATACAATAATCGGTATATGAAGAAACTCAGACTTGATGAATGAAATCAAATACTCGAGATAGCTATCCTGATCGTTTTGCGCTTCAGCTATTGTTTTGTATAGTTCATAATTGTAAGTAGTCAAATCATCTGTTAATAAAGAACCTGCTCCTTTTCTAAACCGGTCAATAATAGGTTTAAGTATTTTCTTAATTATCTCGTAATTCTCAAAATCAATCTGTCTATTCTCGGCCAGAATACCCGACATTATCTCTTTTTTGACCCATGAATATATTTCATCTGCGGCGACTGGAGCAAAGTTCATATTGAGGTATAGCCACTCGCATCTATTATTTAGCTCTGGATGTACATTTGCGAGGAATACTTGTCTGAAATATCTTGTGAAAGTTGTTTTACCGCTTCCTACATTGCCTATCAAAATCATAAGTGAATATGCATCATTTTTTTTGATTATTCTTTCAGACAATTTATTTACAAACTCAGCAGGTGCCTCCGTCGCTATAGTAGTAGCAGCGGCATTGCTAGGTGTGGAATATCTCAGGATTTCCCTATACATAGGCTCAATATGCTGTTCACGTTTTGCAGATGCAATATATGCGTTTCGCACTATCAAAGTGCGATCTTCCTCTGTTTCAGGATCAAAAATATTTCTATAATCGAATACCAATGTTCTGCCAAATGAATTTTCTATCATTTCTTCATTTTGAACTCTTTTACCTCCAAGCTGAGATACTGGGGAGTTAAATGTGGCATTCCCCCTCGCGGTGATATAGGGTATATCTGCAAGGTTGGTTAATTTCTTTTTTGAGCAAAACTCTAGCAGTTTTACAAATGATTGCTGCTCTATATTAAACTCGTCAAAACTAAGGATAATCACAGGGTCGGCTTGATCATAATATCCTGCCCACATCTCCCTACCGTTACATGCTATAACGTATTGACACACATTTACCGCGTGCGAAAACGAAGCATTAACCTCGTGTGCATACATACGCGCTTCTGCATAACCACTTCCAAGAGACTCTTCGGGTTTTTTTGCTTCAATAATAAGCGTAGGGATACCCCGAATCATAACAATATAATCCGGATAGTAGTATTTCTGCTTGTCCCCTTTACCGATAAGTCGTTGCCGGATAAGCTGTTTTGTAAATATTTCAGCGTTATCTAAACCAAGTCCCATAGGTTGAGGTTTTGTTAGAAAAGGGTATATAAACTTTTGCTCAACATCACTTTCCGTAATCATCGAATCCGCTTCACAGTATAAGGGCATTTTTTCGCCTCCCATACATCCTATATAGTCGCCCATAACGAACATTGTTGGATTCCATAAAATTATATCAAGATACAATATTTTACTCAATCAGTAATTTTCTTGCATTTCACAATATAATAACACTCTAGGACAGGTGTGGATGGGAGGGGCGGGTGAACAATAACACATCGCACAATAGGTACTTCGTATCCGCCCCAGCACGGCACACATCGGCTCTACTCCCAAAACCGTAGAGAAATGGTATATTAGGAAGCGGTGATGGGGATGGAGAAAAACATAAACCGGTTCACAGCAATGTTTGAGCAGTCAATAGGGATAGAAGAGCCATGGTATATAA
>JAEYPH010000097.1 GCA_023410875.1 Bacillota bacterium
TGCTGTCCTCGATGAATGAGATCAACGCCTCCTCTGCGAGCATCTCGCGCATCATCAAGGTCATCGACGACATCGCCTTCCAGACCAACCTGCTGGCGCTGAACGCCGCCGTGGAGGCCGCCCGGGCTGGGCAGCACGGCAAGGGCTTCGCCGTGGTGGCCGAAGAGGTGCGCAACCTGGCTGCCCGCAGCGCCAACGCCGCCAAGGAGACCACGGCGATGATCGAGGGTTCCATGCAGAAGGCCGCCGAGGGCACGAAGATCGCCAACGAGACGGCCCAGGCGCTGGGCAAGATCGTGGAGGGCGTGGAGAAGGCCAATGAGCTTGTGGGCGCTATCGCCCGCGCCAGCAACGAGCAGGCCACGGCGGTGGCCCAGGTGAACCGCGGCATCGAGCAGGTGAGCCAGGTCGTGCAGACCAACAGCGCCACCGCGGAAGAGAGTGCCGCAACATCCGAGGAGCTCTCCGGGCAAGCCGAGCTCCTTAAGGAGATGGTGGGCCGCTTCCAGCTCAAGGGCCAGATGCAGGCCAAACCCGCCCGCGCGGCGCTGCCCCAGGGCCGCGGCGATGCCAAGCCTATGAGGACCAGACTTTCGCTCAACGATCGGGAGTTCGGGAAGTACTAAACAGAGTCAGTGACAAAACACAGAGGGGCGTGCCATGCGGCGTGCCCCTCTGCGTTGCAAGCATTTTTTCTATCCGCATCCGTAGGGCCGTATTGCATACGGCCCCCCAAGTCGCCCACAGGGCCGTATGCAATACGGCCCTACAATTTCGATCGAACCAATGCTTCCCGTCCATGGTATACCATCATTTTCTACTTGAACGGTACTTTACAAAATGCATGCCCCTCTGGTATGCTAATGCCATTCCATCGAGGAGGATTTCAAGGAGTGAAGATTCGCGCATAAGTTGGCAAATGACTCTTCCGGCGGCTGCAACAAAGCGGGGCCGGACATGATGTTTTGCCGGCTGCGCGCGCTGTTTTCGTCCTTCCACCGATGGGCTCAAACGGTCTTTTTGCGCGCTTCCGGCATTTGAGGAGGCGTTTTTTTGTTAGTACTGAAAGCCCATGATCTTTATATGGAATATGGAGAGCGGCTGCTGTTCCGGATAGACGACCTGGAGCTGCACAGCGGCGACCGCGTGGGGCTGGTGGGCCGCAACGGCTGCGGCAAGACCACGCTCATGAACGTGCTGTGCGGCTTTGCGCAGCCGGTGAGCGGCACGGTGACACCCTACGCGCCGCTGGCAATGATCCCCCAATTCAGCGACGACACCGACGGCACGCAGATACTCAAGCAGCAGCGGGAGCTTTGGGGCATCCCGGAAGCTGCCATGAGCGGGGGAGAGCGCACCAAGCTGCTCATCGCCCGCGCCATGGGCCGCGAGAGCGGCGCGCTGTTCTGCGACGAGCCCACCAGCAACCTGGACGCCGAGGGCATCGCCCGGCTGGAAGCGGAGCTGGCGGCCTACGAGGGCGCGCTGGTTGTCGTGAGCCACGACCGCGCGCTGCTGGACCGGTTCTGCCGGCGCATCTGGGAGCTGGAGGACGGGCGGCTGCGCGTCTACCGCGGCAACTGGACCGACTACCGCGCCCAGAAGGAGCATGAGCGCCAGCGCTCCTGGGATGAATATGAAAGTTACACCGCCGAGCGCAACCACCTGCTGGAGGCGGCGCGGGGGGCCATGAGCCGCAGCAAGTCCGTGCGCAAGGCCCCCGCACGTATGGGCAATTCCGAAGCGCGGCTGCACCGGCGGGAAGCCACCGAGGTAAGCGAGACGCTGGCCCGCGCCGGGAAGGTGATCGAGCGCCGCCTGGAGCGACTGGAAGCAAAGGAGAAGCCCCGGGACGCCGCGCGGGTGCGCCTGAGTGGCCGCGACGTGGACCAGAGCGGCGCGCGGGTGCTGCTGCGGGTGCGGGACCTGCGCTTTGCGTGGCCCGGAGGCCCCGAGGTTCTGCGCGGCGTGAGCTTCGCCGTGGAGCGGGGCATGCGCCTGGCCATCACCGGGGCCAACGGCGCAGGCAAGACCACGCTGCTGCACTGCCTGGCCCAGGGCGGGCCGCAGGTATGGGAGACGCCCGGCGTTGCAAAGGGGTATTTCCGCCAGGACTTAAGCCTGTTGCGCGGCGATTGGACGCTGCTGCAGAACGTGCTGGAGGACGCCGCGGTGAGCACACAGACGGCGCGCAACATGCTGGCCCGGGTGCTGCTGAGCGCCGACAGCCTGCAGCGCCCCGCCGGTGTGCTGTCCGGCGGCGAGCGCGCCAAGGCCGCGCTGGTCAAGCTGCTGGCCAGCCCCGCCAACCTGCTGCTGCTGGATGAGCCCACGAATTTTCTGGACGTCTATGCGCTGGAGGGCCTGGAGGACATGATGGCCCAGTTCCCCGGAACCATCGTGTTTGTGAGCCACGACCGCTACTTCACCGACAAGCTGGCCACCCACGAGCTGGCGCTGCGCCAGGGCCGCCTGCAGGAGGCGGCCTTCCAGACCGTAGTAAGCGACGACACCGCCGCGCAGGCCATGGCGCTGCGCCTGCGGCGTGACGCTGTGCTGGCCCGCCTGTCGCAGGCCAAGGCCGGGCCCCAGCGCGCCGCGTTGGAAGAGGAGTTCAACGCGCTGGAGGAACAATTGAAACAGAGATAGGTTGCGATACAAAGGCCCGTCGCTGTGTGCGGCGGGCCCATGTGTAACGATTTGCTTTGTGCTCATCACCCCATTTCGACATTTTTTTCCTTGCTTCGATACGTATAGACAAAATATGATGGCCCCCATATAATCTATGTATTCTACTTAAAAACCGAAGAAAGCCAATGAGGGCAGTTGCAAGTTCGTATGGGCAATATTCGCAGGCAGTTGGGCCGGATGTTCCGGTTCATTCTTGGCGGCAGGACCGCCAAGCTTCAAAACCAATTGAATCGCCTGCAGGAAAGTGAGCAGAGTCTTCGCATCATGTTGTTGAGCATGGGCGACGGCGTAATCGCCACAGACAGCCGCGCGACCATCACAATGCTCAACCCTTCCGCAGAGGAGCTCACCGGCTGGCCGCTGGAGCGCGCAGTAGGCCGGCCCTTTTCCGAAGTTTTCCATGTCTACAACAGCGCCACCGGGCAGCCGGTAGAAGACATCGTGCAGACTGTGCTGACCACCGGGAGCAAGGTCGATCTGACCAATCACACTGTGCTCATCAGCGCCGCCGGCGTCCACAGGCACATCAGCCACAGCGCCGCGCCCATCCGCGATGGCCATGGCCAGCTGGTCGGCGTCGTGCTCATCTTCAGCGACATCACCGAGCGCTACCGTCTTCAACAGCAGCTACGCCTGTCGGAAGCGCGCAGCACCGCGGCCGTCAAGTTGGCGCGGCTGGGTACCTGGGAATATGACGCCGTGGCCAACACGGTGGTTTGGTCGCCAGTATACAAACAGATTATGGGCGTACCGGAGGATTTCCAGCCCGAGCCGGATTTCTGGGATACCCTGGTGCACCCCGATGACCTGGGCCGCGCCGTCGCCGTGCGCCTGGAAGCCATGGAGTGCGGAACCTATTATACGCAGCAGTACCGTATCCACCGCCACAACGACGGCGCTTTGCGCTATCTGCAGACCCACGCCTCCATCGAGCGCGACGACGGCGGCAATGTCGTCAAAATGATGGGCGCGCTGCAGGACGTCACCGATCAGGTGGAGGCGCAGCAGCGCATCCTCGAGAGCGAAGCGCTGTTCCGCATGACTTTTGAGCGAACGGCAGTGGGGATGGCCCATGTGGCGCTGGATGGCCGCCTGATGCGCGCCAACCCCGCGCTTTGCAGCATTCTGGGCCATCAAGAGTCGGAACTGCTGCAGCGAACGCTGTTCGACATTACCTTGCCCGACAGTTGGGAAGCGATGAGGCGTAATATGGATCATCTCATCGCGCGGCGCGTGCCCTCGCTCAGCGCGGAGCGGCGCTTCCTGCATAAGAACGGCGAGGTTGTGTGGCTGGCGCTCACGACCACCGTCATGGCACATCAGGATGGCAGCGCGGCCTATCTCATCATGTCGGCCACGGACATCACCGAGAGGCGCCAGGCGGAGACCGCCCTGCGCCAAAGCGACCAAAGGCTGCGCCGGGCGCAGGAGATTTCCCACACCGGCAACTGGGAGATCGACTTGGCCACCTCCATGCTGTGGGCGTCCGATGAGGCGTTCCGCATCTATGGCTACGAGATCGCCGAGGGCAACCACTTGCCGCTCTCGGTGCCACAGAGCGCCGTCGTGGCCGAGGATCGGCCCAGGATGGACCGGGCGCTGCAGCAACTGCTGGCTCAGGACGCGAACTACGATATGAAGTTCACGATCCGCCGCCAGGTTGACGGCCAGTTGCGCCATGTGCACTCCATGGCCATCGTGGAGCGCGACGGGCAGGGCAAGCCGCTGTGCGTGATCGGTGTACTGCAGGATATCACCGAGCGCAGGCGCATGGAAGAGGAATACGGCCGGGCGCTGGAGACCACGATGGATGGCTTCTGGATGGTTGACAGCCAGATGAGAGTCCTCATGGTCAACACGGCCATCTGCGATATGCTGGGCTATTCCCGCGAGGAACTTGTGGGCATGCATGTATCCAATCTGAGAATGCAATACATGCCCGAGGAAGTATGCCATACCCAGCAGAGAATCCGGCAGACAGGATCGGAGCGATCAGAAACCAGGCTGCGGCGCAAGGACGGCGCCATCATCGATGTAGAAGTTTCACTGAGCTATGCTGCGGACTCCCGGTACACCAGCGCCTTCATTCGCGACATCACCGATCGCAAACGCAAGGAAAACCGCATCCAGTTCCTGAACTGCCATGATGCGATGACGGGGCTGCACAACCGTGCCTTTTTCGAAGAGGAATGCAGCCGCCTGGACACCGCCTGCCAATTGCCTGTCTCCATCATCATGGGCGATATCAACGGCCTGAAACTGACCAACGACGTGTTCGGCCATGCCCACGGCGACGAGTTGCTGTGCACCATCGCCGCCATCCTGCGCCGCTGCGCCCGCGAGGGGGACATCATTGCCCGCATCGGCGGCGACGAGTTCTGCCTGCTGCTGCCCAATGCGGAGCAGGAAGTGGCGCGGGCCATTTGCAAGCGCATACGGCATGCCTGCGAGGAGACGGTGCTCCGCCTGGGCGACGGCGTGTTCCGCCCCAGCCTGGCGCTGGGCTATGCTACCCGCCAGTCTCTGGAGCAGAGCTTCGCCGCGGTGTTCAAAGACACAGAGGACGCCATGTACCGGCGTAAGCTGCTGGAGCGCAAGAGCATGCACAGTTCGTTGATCGCCTCCATCCGCACGACGATGTATGAGAAGAGCCACGAGACCCGCGAGCACGCCGACCGCATGGCTTCTCTGGCGCGCCGGCTGGGCGAGGCCATGGGCCTAAGCGACGACCAGCTTTCAGAGTTGGAGCTGCTGAGCTCCCTGCACGATCTGGGTAAGATCGGCATCGCCGAGCACATACTGGCCAAGCCCGGCCCGCTGGCCCGCGAAGAATGGGTGGAGATGCGCAAACACCCGGAGATCGGCTATCGCATCGCCCAGGCGTCGCCGGAGCTGGCTGCTGTGGCCGAGGGCATCCTGTGCCACCACGAGCGCTGGGATGGCGCCGGCTACCCCCAGGGGCTGCGGGGAGACGCCATACCGCTGCTGGCGCGCATCCTGACCGTTGTGGACAGCTTCGATGCCATGACCAATGACCGCGCCTATCACAAGGCCATAAGCGAAGCGGAAGCGCTCCGGGAGATCGCCGCCTGTGCCGGCCGGCAGTTCGACCCCGCCATTTGTGAGAAGTTCCTGCACATCATGCAAGGGGGCAGCCCGGCTTCCCAGCCTTGACCGGCATGGCACACAAGGGTACAATGAACATGTGCTGGCATTGTCAGCATGATTTGGTGCTGTCGCCTAAACGTATAAATGCATATACCAAACAAGGGAAAGAATTTCGCGCCTGCAAGCGCGACCCTGCGCATCGCCTCGCCGACATCCAGTCGGCGAGTGCGGCAGAGCCGCACAAGGCGACGCTGGGCTACGGCGCATCCTGCGCCAGGGCCAAAGGGCTTTCCTATCGCCCAGGATGCATGGTCGAGCAGGGGCTGAAAGCCCCGGCCAGACCTTTGGAAACCTTCGGGACCCAAAACTTTAATATTTGATGAAACGACGGCACCGGTGATATTTATTTGAGGAGTTCTTTGTGCGCGCAGTAATTCAGAGAGTGAAAAGCGCCCATGTGGAAGTGGAAAACCAGACGGTCGGCGGCATCGGCCGGGGCCTGCTGGTGCTGCTGGGCGTGGAGCACGGCGACGGCGCGCAGGACCTGGATTACATCTGCGCCAAGATCGCCGGGCTGCGCGTGTTTGAGGATGCCCAGGGCAAGATGAACCTGCCCGTGTCCGAGGCCGGGGGCCAGGTTTGCGTCGTGTCGCAGTTCACGCTGTGCGGTGACGCCCGCCATGGCCGTCGGCCCAGCTTCTCCTCGGCGGCGGTGCCCCAGGAAGGGGAGCGCTGGTATGAGGCGGCGCTGGACGCCCTGCGGCGGCTGGGGCTGGCCGTGGCCAGCGGGCGCTTTGGCGCCGACATGCAGGTGCACCTGGTCAACGACGGCCCGGTGACGATACTGCTGGACAGCCGCAAGTTGTTTTAAGGCATAGGAGCTTATCAATGACAGTATTGCCCATTGCCACCGGCCGCATCGACGGCCGCAGCTATCTGATATACGACGGCAGCGAGGCCGCCATCATCGATCCCGACATCAACGTGCCGGCCATCCAGACCGCGCTGGAGGCGTCCGGCGCGGGGCTTAAGTGGATTCTGCTGACCCACTGCCACTTTGACCACACCGCCGGCGTGGCGGCGCTGCGGCAGCATACCGGGGCAGCCGTGGCCATCCACGAGCTGGACGCGCCGGGGCTCAATGACCAAGCCGTCAATATGACCTCGTTCTTCCGCCAGCAGCCCACGACCGGCATACTTGTGGACCGGCAGCTGCGTGAGGGGGACACGATACCGCTGGGCGCGGTCACGCTGACGGCGATGCACACGCCGGGGCACACCGTGGGCGGCTGCTGCTATCTGGGCAGCGACGGCAACCTGTTCACCGGCGACACATTGTTCCGCGGCTCCTACGGCACCACGCTGGCCACCGGCGGCGATATGAACGCGTTGCGCACGAGCGTGGAGCGCCTGTACGCGCTGGATGAGAACCTCGTGATTTGGCCCGGCCACGGCCACAAGAGCACCATCGGGCGGGAACGCCGCCTGGACCTGATCCACAAATGATACAGTTTACGACCAACCAGAGCGCCTATACCAACGACATGGCCGACGTCGTGCGGCTGTTCTTCGGCATGGAGAAGCTGATGACCAAGCCCGAAGACGGGGAGCCAGACACGGTGATCACCCATGCTTTCGCCGAGGAGGGCGGGGAATGGGTGCAGCGCTGCGACATCACCTCTGGCGGTCGAACCCTGAGCCGGGAGGACCGCGCGCCCGCCGTCGTGACCGGCGACGCGCTGCTGCGGGAGCGCCTGGCCAAGCGACGGGCCAAGCTGTGCCTGTACGCCTTGCTCAAGGCCTTCACCGGCGTGCGCCCGCCGTGGGGGTCGCTGACCGGTATACGGCCCACCAAGGTGGCCCGGCAGCTCATAGACGAGGGCTGCGCACCCGACGCCGTGGCGGCCGAGCTCACCCGCGTGTTCGATGTGACGCCGCCCAAGGCCGCACTGGTCGCCGACATCCTGCGGGCCCAGCGGGGCATCTGGCGCTGGGGGGATCGGGAGCACTTCGACGCCTACATCGCGATACCGTTCTGCCGCACCCGGTGCCTGTATTGCTCGTTCTATTCCTCTGCCGCCAAGCCCGCGCTGGTGGAGCAATACCTGGAAGCGCTGCGCCGGGAGATCGGGATTCGGGGCCGGGAGATGGCTGAGGCGGGCCGCGCGTGCCGGGCGCTGTATGTGGGCGGCGGCACGCCCATCGCGCTGACGACCGAGCAGCTGCAGCGGGTGCTGGGCTGGGCGCGGGAGGCATTCCCCGGGGAATATGAGCTGACCGTGGAGGCCGGCCGGCCGGACTGCGTGCAGCCGGACACGATGCCGATGCTGCATTCCATGGGCGTGGGGCGCATCAGCATCAATCCGCAGACGATGAACGACGACACCTTGGCGGTCATAGGACGGGGGCACACCGCGGCAGACGTCTTGCGCGCCTACGAACTGGCCCGGCAGGCGGGCATCGGGCAGATCAACATGGATTTGATCGTGGGCCTACCTGGAGAGACGCCGGGGCATGTGGAGCGCACGTTGGCTGCCCTGGCGCCGCTGGACATGGACAACCTGACCGTGCATACGCTGGCGATCAAGCATTCCTCGCGGCTCAATGAGAAGCTGGGGGAGTATCCGTTGCCATCGGACGCCGAGGCCACGGCCATGCTGGATTTGTGCCATGATTTTGCGCAGGGCAGGGGGATGCAGCCCTATTACATGTATCGGCAGAAGTATATGCGGGGGAATTTGGAGAATGTGGGGTATGCGCTGCCGGGGACGGAGTGCATATACAATATTGACATGATGGAGGAGACCCACGACATCGTGGCCATGGGGGCCGGGGCGGTCAGCAAGAGGATGTATTACGAGGAGAATCGGCACGAACGGGTGCCGAATAAGAAGGATGTAGGTACTTATTTAATTACCACTAAATTAACATTCTAATGATTGGCAGCACTTTTCAGAAAACTCTGTGTTGAAAAGCATACATATAAGTGTGCTTTGAGTTCCTTCATTAAATTTAACGTTTTATCTCTATACTCAATATAGCTGTTTTTTGAAGGGTACTTTATCATAACGCCATGAGCATAAGCATTTCTCTTATTCACTAACTCATCTATTGTATCCTGATACTGATCTACAATTTGGAAGTCAGCTTCAATTTGATAAAGAAGCTTCTTAAGTATATGTGACTTTAGGTTGGATTCAGTGTCAACTACACTATCGGAAATTTTAAGTTTACGGCTAGATAAATCCTCATACGATTGAACGAACTCTCTTCTTCTACCATATAGGTGAAGTTTGGTGTCATCTGAAAGAGCTCTCTCTCCCAAGATAACAGGTTTATAGTTACCATCAGATAATTTTTGAAATTCCTTATATAAGCATGATGCCATTAGCCCACCCTGGACGTCCTTGCACTGTAAATCTAAATTATTGAGATAATCTATATAAATTAGCATAAGCTTCTTACAATAACCTTCAAAATGTGAATATAGCACGATTATTAAAGACTTGAGATATATACCTAAAGTATCTTCATCATCTTCTTTTATAGATAATAAAAGGCTCTCTAGCTTAAGAATCTCATTGATCCTAACAGCCAGCTCCTTTTCAAATTCCTGATTCAATTCTTGACAAATTTCGTCAAAGCTCATAGTAATTCGCTTAGCTTAGTTCGAACGATATTATATCTCGACATAAATACGCCAACAGAGTTTTTGCCACCACCAATAGTAGCTTGCCGAAAATCGGATATTCTTTTTATTTCAATTAATTTACTTTTTAGTTTATCGATTTCTATAGAGCCGTCAGCAACTTCATTGATAATTGCTTGAAGGCCTGTAGTTATAGCTTCATAAAAATATACATTGAAACCAGTGAAATTGTCAGAGTTGTTCCTATTGGCAGAAAAAATCTGTCTACCTAAACAACGATTTAGTATATCAAAAGTTACTCTGAAACATTTTTCTTCTTCTTCATAATTAAATATTGGTGCTTTTTTCGAATCAGCAAGAGATACTTTTTCCATATACGTTGTCATAAATGCTCCTACATCATGACTAAAACTTGCCTGATCATTTTTAAAAGAAAAGAAACGCAACACGAGTTCTTCTGCAAATTTCTTTTGTTTTTTTGCAATACTTATATATTCAATAGTTGCTTGGAAATTTGCATCTGAACTAAGCGAATTTATATAATTGATAAATTTGTTATCAATTAATCGTATTGTGCAGTTGCGGAGTTCTTGGGGTTCAAGTTTTTCGCCACCAGTATTAAGTCGTTTAAACATATGATATTTTAACTCTGGATTTATACCTTTTCTTAGTATTTCCATTCTAACGTAACTTCTTTTTAGCTTAATTTTTAGCGCAGCACTTAGGTTTGAGTATTTCAAACCATTAAGACTTTCAATAATATCACAACCTGCAAGGTCAAATTCATTGATACTTATGTCTTTATTATCTTCATCACCGTAATCAAAAACTTCCTCATCGGATTCGGAAGATGAAGTCATATTTAGCGATTGTTCAATTTGCTTAAGTATTCCAATATAATTGAGGTATGAAGAAATACGTTGCAGACCATCGATTAATTCATAAACACCATTGTCCAGTTCAATAACATATATAGGGGGGATGGGCATCTCCATTAATAAAGACTCTATGAACCTCGACTGTTTTGTAGTATCCCATCTAAATGTACGCTGATAGTCAGGGTTTATAATCAACTCACCGTTTTCATACATATCAGCTAATTCATTAAATGAAATATCTAAAGATGTAATCTTAAGTTCTTTGATTTTTTGCTCGATTTCGTTAGTAACAGCTAAGCTATCCATGTTTACACCTTCCGGAAGTCTAGAATTGACTCAATGTACTTTTTTTGCTTGTTTTTTATGGACATTTTTGGATTTAGATAACTCATTGTATTCTTAACGTGAACCATATTGCTCTTTTCCAAAGCAAATCCGCTAGATAGAAACAGTTCCTCCATTATTGAGCTCATGTCTATATGAATATCTTTGAACCAAGAATCTTGAACAACAATAATCGCTTTACAGTCTTTGCCTAATACTCTGTATAGTTCCTTTGCTGATCTTAACATACTTATAAAATACTGACAATATGTCTTATAATAGTATGTACTGGCAGCCTTTGAACTGTGTATTGAGATATTATTTAGTATATCTATGCATTTGTTGGGTAGTATAACCTCGTCATCTAAAATACCGTTTTCAGTTATTGTTGGTGTGCCAATCATGCTTTTTCGTAACTGAATAAAACGCTTACCGCTAATTCCTAATAAAGCGAGTTCAACAATAGTATAAACGGCATAGTCAATTCTAGTGCAGTAAGGGGGTGAAGTTAAGACCAAGTCCACACTGTCATTCGCAAGTAAAAGGTTGGTCGAATCACCTAAACTAATTATGCTAGTGTTTCTTTCCATATCAGTAGACAAATACGGAGCTTCCTCAATAATGCTTATTAGTAAATCTAGTAAGGCAGAATAAGTAATATCCTTTTTCTGTTCTTCCCGTATTTTGGATTTAACCCATGTAGGGTTTGTACCAACAAAATCTTTAGTTACGGCCTTCATTAATTTGAAGAAACAGACATAAAGAAAACACTGTTTCGGTGTTAAAGATGAAATATCTTCTAATTCAGATATATACTTGACCTTTTTGCTTTCAAAAAAATCATCGAAAATTATTCGTTCAAGCATACGAATTTTTTTAACTGAATCTGGGAGGAACCAAAGATTTAGAGGATCAGAACTGTCACCCTCTACTTGAACTCTCTTTGTTTTGGCTAGATTCTCGATATCTTTAATCCTAAGACTATCTTTATTATATAATTTTGCTTTTGCAATAATGACCATAACTGGATTTATATCAAATCCATAGTTTTTTATGCCTAAGACTGTAGATACTAAAGTGGTTGTACCGCTTCCATTCCAAGGATCGAGCACTACAGCGTTCTGATTTTTCACATAGGTTTCAAGTTGATCTTTCACAAAAAAATCAGAAAAACCAGCATAATAATTATATATTCCGTTTACAATATATGCATGGTTCTTCTTACGCTTCGGAGAATTGTTTAAAATCATAATTTATCTCGTGTTCTATATTTGTATGAGTAATTATAGTAAAAAAAAGGCTACATGAAAATAGCACCTATCTAACATTATTTGCATGCCACTCCTCGCAGTGCTAAATCTCCTCCATCACTGCATTCCACTTCTTGCCCCCATGTTAAAAATATGTTAGAATCCCAGTGGGACGAAAAAGCAACGATGGACAAGAACTGTCCCGCATCCCACTTCCATTCGTCCCACCGAGGTTTGTTGTTATGAACACCCTCCTCTCCCAATTCCGCCGCCTGGTGCCCGAAATGGTGGACGCTGCGCGGACGCGCTTTGAAATACTGGAAGCCGTGGCGCTGATGGCCCCCGTGGGCCGCAGAGCCCTTTCGGCGCATCTGGACCTTCCGGAGCGCGCCGTGAGGGGAGAGGCCGACCGCCTGCGGGACCTGAACCTGATCACCTTCGCCCCCGACGGCATGCACCTGAGCGAAGAGGGCGAGAACGTGCTGCGCGAACTGCGCGCCGGCCTGGACCAGCTCTTCGCCGAGCCTCTGGCCGAGCGCATCCGCACGGAGCTGGGCATCCCCAGCGTCATGGTCGTCAGCGGCGACACCGCCGCCGACGAGGTCAGCTCCCGCGCGCTGTACCGCAAAACCATGCAATACCTGAGCCTGATCCTGCGCGACGGCATGACATTGGCCGTCATGGGCGGCTCCACGATGGCCGGCGTGGCCGCGCAGGCCCATTCCGGCGGCAAGGGGCTGCCCAGCCTGATGGTCGTGCCCGCCCGGGGTGGCCTGGGGGAAGAGATGGAAGTGCAGGCCAACACCGTGGCCGCCCGCATGGCTCGGGGCCTGGGCGCGCGGCACCGGCTGCTGCACTGGCCCGACGACATGCCCACGGAATCGCGCCCCGCCATCAGCGACGGTCGCCTGGGCGAATGGCTGGAGACCGTGCGGCGCGGCGACGTGCTGATGTACGGCATCGGCCGCTTTGACGAGATGGCCCGCCGGCGCAACCTGCCGCCGGACGTCGTGGCCCGCATACGGGCACGGGGAGCCGTGGCCGAGGCGCTGGGCTGCTATTTTGACCGCAAGGGCGCGGTGACCTACGCCGCCAGCGGCCTGGGGCTGGAGTTGGAAAGCCTGATGGGCATCCCCCGGCGGGTGGCCGTGGCCGGCGGGGCCGCCAAGGCCGAGGCCGTGCTGGCCGTGGCCCGGGGCAGCCGGCCCACCGCGCTTATTTTGGACGAGGCCGTGGCCGCCGGCATCTGCGTGCTGCTGGATTCCCAGCAATAATCTGGATTCTTGTCAATAAATAGGGTATCATTAACAACAGGTTCGCCTGTTAGATTGCATAAGGAGAGTACGATCATGGCGCTCAACAAGAAGACCATCCAGGACATCGACGTCAAGGGCAAGAAGGTTCTGGCCCGTGTGGACTTCAACGTTCCGCAGAACGACAAAGGCGAGATCACCGATGACAACCGCATCCGCGCGGCGATTCCCACCATTCAGTATCTGCTGGATAACGGCGCTAAGCTGATCCTGTGCACACATCTGGGCCGCCCCAAGGCCAAGGTGGAGCCCGAGTTCACCTTGAAGCCCTGCGCCCAGCGCCTTTCCGAACTGCTGGGTAAGGAAGTCAAGCTGGCCGCCGATGTCGTGGGCCCCAGCGCCAAGGCTTTGGCCGACAGCCTCAAGGAAGGCGAAGTGGGCATGCTGGAGAACGTGCGCTTTGAAGCCGGCGAGGAGAAGAACGACCCCGAGCTTTCCAAGCAGTTCGCCGCTCTGGCCGAGATCTATGTCAACGACGCCTTCGGCACCGCCCACCGCGCCCATGCCTCCACGGCCGGCGTGGCCGCCCATCTGCCGGCGGTGGCGGGCTTCCTGATGAAGAAAGAAATCGAAATCATGGGCGGCGCGCTGGAAGAGCCCGAGCGCCCCTTCGTGGCTATACTGGGCGGCGCCAAGGTTAAGGACAAGATCGGCGTCATCTCCCACCTGCTGGACAAGGTGGACACCCTGATCATCGGCGGCGGCATGGCGTACACGTTCCAGAAGGCTCTGGGCGGCACCATTGGCAAGTCCTTGCTGGATGAGAGCCGCATCGAGTACACCAAGGAAGTCATGGCCATGGCCGAAAAGAAGGGCGTTAAACTGATGCTGCCCATCGACAACGAGGCCACTCAGGAGTTCAGCAATGACGGCCTGCGCGCCACGTTCCACAGCCGCGAGATCCCCGACGGCTGGGAGGGCATGGACATCGGCCCCGAGACCCAGGAGATGTTCGTCGAGGAGATCAAGAAGGCCCGCACCGTCATTTGGAACGGCCCCATGGGCGTGTTCGAGTTCTCCCACTTCGCCCAGGGTTCCCGCGTGGTCGCCCAGGCCATGGCCAACAGCTCCGGCGTCACCATCGTCGGCGGCGGCGACACGGCGGCGGCGGTGGAAGTCTTCGGCCTGGCCGACCGCATGACCCATGTGTCCACCGGCGGCGGCGCTTCTCTGGAATTCCTGGAGGGCCGCGAGCTGCCCGGCGTGGCGGCGCTCAACAACAAGTAAGAGAAACCAACCAGAGGGGGCAACGCCCCCTCTGGTTTAATAATCGCCAAGGCGCAGCGTGCCGAAGGCGAAACGACGAAGGAGCAACCCCATGCGCAAGCCGATTATTGCAGGCAATTGGAAAATGAACAAGACCCCCATAGAGGCCGCCGCCTTGGTCAGCGAGCTCACGCCGCTGGTGTGCGACGCCACGTGCACCGTGGTCGTGTGCCCGCCCTTCACGGCCCTGAGCGAGGTCGCTCAGGCCATCTCGTGCACCAACATCCACCTGGGCGCGCAGAACATGCACTTCAAGGCCAGCGGGGCCTACACCGGCGAAATCAGCGCCGACATGCTCAAGGCCGTCGGCGTGGAATATGTGATCCTCGGCCACTCGGAGCGCCGGCAATACTTTGCCGAGACCGACGAGACCGTGAACCTGAAGACCCGCGCCGCGCTGGAAGCGGGGCTGGTGCCCATCGTGTGCGTCGGCGAATCGCTGGCCCAGCGCGAGCAGGGCGTTACCGCCGACGTGGTGCGCACCCAGACCCGCGCGGCGCTGCAGGGCCTGTCCGGCGCCCAGGTCGCCACCGTCGTCATCGCCTATGAGCCCATCTGGGCCATCGGCACCGGCAAAACCGCCACGTCCGCCGACGCCAACGAGGTGTGCGGCATCATCCGCAACACCGTGGAGCAGATGTTTGGCCGCGTCGTCGCCGAGGAGATCCGCATACAGTACGGCGGCAGCATGAACCCCGGCAACGCCGCCGAGCTCATGGCCCAGGAGCACATCGACGGCGGCCTGATCGGCGGCGCCAGCCTCAAGGCGCAGGATTTCACCGCTGTCGTGCTTTATGACGGTTCCCGCGAAGCGGAAACCCTGACCAGAGAATAGGTGTGAACATGAAAAAAACCAATGCCCTGATCATCATGGATGGCTTCGGCTACCGTGAGGAGCGTGCCGGCAACGCCATCGTGCCGGAGAACATCCCCCATGTGCACAAGCTCATGAGCAGCTACCCGTGCGCGACCATCGGCGCCAGCGGCCTGGATGTGGGCCTGCCCCACGGCCAGATGGGCAACAGTGAGGTCGGCCACACGAACATCGGCGCAGGGCGCATCGTGTATCAGGAGCTCACCCGCATAAGCCGCGAGATCGCCGACGGTACGTTCTACGAAAACCCCGCGCTGCTCGGAGCCGTGCGCGGCGCCCTGGAGAAGGGGACCAAGCTGCACCTGATCGGCCTGGTCAGCGACGGCGGCGTGCACAGCCACATCGACCATGTGGAGGGCCTGCTGCGCCTGGCCAAGAAGACCGGCCTGGAAAACGTGTTCGTGCACTGCCTGATGGATGGCCGCGACACGCCGCCCACCAGCGGCAAAGGATACATCCTGGACCTGGAAGCCCGCATGGAGAAGGTCGGCGTCGGGCGCATCGCGTCGGTCATGGGCCGCTACTGGTCCATGGACCGCGACAACCGATGGGATCGCGTCAAGCGCGGCTATGACGCCATCGCCGACGGCGTGGGCCTGGAGGCCTGCTGCGCCGAGTGCGCCATGGAGGAATCCTACCGGCGCGGCGAGAACGATGAGTTTGTGCAGCCCACGGTCATCACCGACGACGGGGAGCCCGTGGCCAAGGTCGAGGAGGGGGACAGCATCGTCTTCTTCAACTTCCGCCCGGACCGCGCCCGCGAAATCACCCGCGCCTTCATCGAGCCGGGCTTTGCCGAGTTCGCCCGCGACGGCGGCTTTAAGCCCGTGCATTACGTCTCCATGACGCAATATGATGTGAACTTCAAGAACCTGGAAGTCGCCTTCCGCCCCCAGAGCCTGGACAACACGCTGGGCCAGATCATAAGCGAACGGGGCTTGACGCAGCTGCGCATCGCCGAGACGGAGAAATACGCCCATGTGACGTTCTTCTTCAACGCCGGCCTGGAGCAGCCCTACCCCGGTGAGGACCGCGCGCTGATCCCCTCGCCCAAGGTTGCGACCTACGACCTCCAGCCCGAGATGAGCGCCTACGAGGTGGCTGCCGAGGCCGTGGCCCGGGTCAAGAGCGGCAAGTATGACCTGATGATCCTGAACTTCGCCAACTGCGACATGGTGGGCCACACCGGCATCTTCGACGCGGCTTATAAGGCCGTACACGCCGTGGACGAGTGCGTGCACCAGGTTGTGGACGCGATACTGGCCCAGGGCGGCGCGGTTCTCTTGACCGCCGACCATGGCAACGCCGAGATGATGACCGACCCCGAGACCGGCGAACCCTTCACGGCCCACACGACCGGCCCGGTGCCCCTGGTGCTCATAGACGACAGCCGGCGCAGCGCGGAGCTGCGCCACGATGGCCGCCTGGCCGACCTGGCCCCCACGCTGCTGGACATCATGGGCATCCCCCAGCCGCCGGAGATGACCGGTGAGACTTTGATCAAGAAGTAGTTTTTATGGAAGAGGCGGGCGAGTGCCCGCTTCTTCTCTGGTTATAGCCTTCCCCCTTGGGGGGCTGGTCGGATGCTGCGCATCCTGCTCGCCTCTGCATCCTAGAAGGTGGCGCGAAGTGCCGGATGAGGGGTAGGGGAGCACAATAGACACCTCATCAGTCGCCTGCGGCGACAGCTTCCCCTCCAGGGGAAGCCAATAGAAGATTGAATATAACTTTCTGACCCCGATAAACATCCCGAATGCTTTTACCCATCGCTCCATAAAATGAAGTCAGACTATGAAACGTTTGACTTTTTTATTTTGCATCCTGATGCTGCTGACGCCGGCCGCGTGCGCGAGGAGGCCGGCGCCTGTTGTCACTTTGCCGCCATCGGCGGCAAGCGCGTCGCCTTCTGCAACGCCATCGCCCAGCCCAACACCCACGCCAACACCTTCACCTACGCCCACCCCCACGCCCGCGCCGGACCCGCTGGCCGGCTGGACGCTGAAGCGCAAGATCGCCCAGATGATCGTCGTCCGGGTGGAGGCCATCGCCGGCGAAGCGACGGCCAGAGCGGATGCGGCGCAGCTGCGCTCCCGCTACGAGGAAATCCCCGTTGGCGGGTTTATCTTCTTCGAGCAGGACATCGGCAGCAGGGCACAGACCCGCGACCTGGCGGATAGCCTGAGGGCACTGTCCGATGTGCCCATGTGGATCGGTGTGGACATGGAGGGCGGCGTCGTGAACCGCTTCCCCGAAGGCACGTTTCCCTATCTGTCGCCGGCGCTCGCGATGGCAAAGGAAAACACGCCCGACGGTGTGCATGACATCTACGAGCGCATGGGTATCGATCTGACGGCGTGGGGCTTCAATCTGGACTTTGCGCCGGTGGCCGACGTGTTTTCCAATCCCCAGAACGAGATCATCGGCGATCGGGCCTTCGGCACCACGCCCCAGGCTGCATCGCCCTATGTCGCGGCGGCAGCCAGAGGGCTGCTGGACGCGGGAGTTCAGCCGGTGCTCAAGCACTTTCCCGGCCACGGCGACACGTCCGCCGACACCCACAAGGGCGCGGTGATCGCCGGCAAAACGCTCAAGGAGATGGAGAGCTTCGAGTTTCTGCCCTTCCGGGCTGGGCTGCAGGCAGGCGCCAACGCCGTGATGGCCGCCCATGTCATCTGCCCGAAGGTCACCGATGACGGCCTGCCGGCGTCCCTTTCGCGGGACATTTTGACCGGTGTATTGCGGGAGAAGCTGGGGTTTGATGGCGTCGTGTTCACCGACGCGCTGGACATGGGCGCGATCACGAAGTACTATACCTCTGACAAAGCAGCGGTGCAGGCCATCCTCGCCGGCGCCGACGTGCTGCTGATGCCCGACGATTGTGATCTGGCGTATGAAGGCGTGCTGGCGGCGGTGCAGGATGGGACCATTTCTGAGGAGCTCATCGACCAATCGGTTCGCAGAATACGCAAAGCGAAGGAGTCCATCCGGTAGTATAATAGAATAACCCGGAGGGGGAATTGAGAAAGAATCGAGGGGCAAATATGAGCCGCGAGCTGATTATTGCCATCAGAAAACAGACGGAAAGTCCTATTTGACAATGCCGCCATCATGCTCCATACCTGCAATCTGGATTATGTGCTGTGCGATATGCCGGTGTGGAAACACGTCTATCACACGCTGCACTCCTGTGACCGATGGTATATCAACCCCAATCGGTATACCGAGCCGGATTTTCATGAACCCAATCTGAACTCGCTGGATATCGAAAGTGGGAAAGTCCTTTCCAGACAGGAATTGTTGCAGTACCTTGAAGCAATACGAAACAAAATTCTGGCATATTTGGATTCTCTTACAGACGATATACTCTACGAGATACCGCCCGAGTGCAATGGGAACAGATTGACGCTGATCCTTTCGCAATTCCGCCATTTCTATGCCCACTTGGGCAACATCAACGCCACGACAATCATGCAGACCAATCAATGGCCGCGGGTCATCGGGCACACCGGGCGTAGCGGCTCTTCCACCGAAGGCTTTTTTGAGTAAAGCCGGTTTGTAAGCTGAATCAGTATCTCGGTATCTCGGTCTCGTATGCTTGCGCGGCCTGTGCCATACTTTTCACCGAACCTACACATTACCAGACGCATTTCTGCATTCATTTCTGTTATAATAAACATTATGCATTTGCATGGATCAAACCAAGGAGCGTGACCAATGAAGAAAATTCGATTGCTGGCCATTGCGCTGTGCGCCGTTGTGCTGGTCGGCAGCGTGCTCAGCGGCTGCCAGAGCAAGCCTATCGTCGTCGGCCAGGTCGGCAAGGTGAATGTCACCAGCAAGGACGTCGATCTGTTCGCCAGCTTCATTCTGATGAACAACTACATGACCAGAGCCGACATCACCGACCCGGAAATCATGAAGCAGCTGATGACGCAGTCGCTGGAAGAGGCGACGACCTATGAGGCGCTGATGCAGAAGGGCAAGCAGCTGGGCGCGGCGCCCTTAAGCGCCGACGAACAGAAGGAGATCACCGACCAGGTCAATGGCTACATCGATTCTCTCAAGGAATCCTTCCAGGCCGAGGCCGACGACAAGGCGTCCAAGGACAAATCGGTGGACCCGGACAAGGAAGTTCAGAAGATGGTGGACGCCAAGCTGAAGGAAGACGGCCTGACTACCGACGGCCTGATCCAACTGCTGACCTTCTTCAAGGTGGAGGAAAAGCTCAGGGCCGAGGCCGATAAAAACATTTCCTTGACCGACGAGGAAGTCCAGAAAGCCTACGACGATCTGGTGGCCAGCCAGAAGGAGAGCTTTGACGCCGACGGCGCGGCCTATGAGGAGGCCCAGGGCGCCGGTGAGACCATCGTCTACGTGCCCGCAGGGTTCCGCTATGTCAAGCACATCCTGGTCGCGCTGTCCGAGGACGATCAGAACGCCATCTACTCCGCCCAGAGCTCCGGCGACGCCGAGGGGGCCAAGAAGCTGCGCGACGAGGCGCTGCCCAAGATCAAAACCAAGGCCGACGAGGCGCTGGCCAAGGCTCGCGGCGGTCAGGATTTCGATGCGCTGATCACTGAATATGGCGAGGACCCCGGCATGACGCAGGAGCCGGCCAAGACCAGCGGCTATCAGTTGGGCAGCTCCACGGCCTTTGTGGAGGAATTCAAGGAAGCGGCGCTCAAGCTGGCCAAGATTGGCGACATCACCGACCTCGTGGCCTCCGACTTCGGCTACCACATCATCAAGTGGGTGAGCGACGTGAAGCCCGGGCCGGTGGCGCTGGACCAGGTGAAGGACGTGCTCAAGGAATCGGCGCTGGCCGATAAGCAGAACGAAAACTGGGCCAAGACCGTGGAGCAGTGGAAGACCGAGATCGGCGTGACGACCTATCCGGACAAGCTGGCCACGCTGCCGCCCCAGGCCGCCACGCCCACGCCGGAAGGGGATGTGCCGGAAGACGCTGCCACTCCCGCCGCGTCCTAACCAACAACCGTTTGCTGCAAATGCCCGCCGATGCAAATCGGCGGGCATTTGATCTTCAAAGAGTTGTGTTATGGATGACGAGTTTGATTTGCTGACAACGCCGGGCGTTCGGCTTTATTTTTGCGCCTCCCGGTACAGCGCCTCCATCACGCCGTCGCCGTCGGCGGTCACGGCTGTGGGGATGTCCGGCTGCAGCGCATCCTCGTTGGTGCGCGCCGCGTCTGGGCGGGTGAACTGCTTGTAGGTCACCGTGAGCGCCAGGGCGCTCTGGGGCAGCTGGTAGTGCAGCGTGTCGCCGTACATGGAGGGACTGTTGCCTGGCGCTTGGCCGATCACGCGGCACAGGCCGTTGTCGCGCAGCACCACGGCGAACTGCGTGGCCGAGCTGAACGTGCGCCCGCCGGTCAGCACATACACGTCGCCATCGAACACCAACCCCTCGGCGGGCTTAACGTTGGTCTGTTGGGGTGCGAAGCGCAGCACCAGCGGTCCCAGGCGCATGGCTGCGCCGTAGTCCACGTAGCTGCGCGCGTTCAGATAGCGCAGAAATTCGCCAATGACCGTGGAATTACCGCCGCCGTTGTTGCGCAGGTCCAGCGCGATGGCGCCCAGGCCGGCCTTTTTGACGTCCGTGAAGAAGTTCTTGAGCGTCTCACGATAGACGTCGTTGTTGTCGCAGGCATCCAGCGTCAGCACGCCCAGGCCGTGTTCGCCGTCGATGTCATAGCGCACGAAGGGCTGCTGCGCGCTCTGGCCGGTTGCCGGCGCGTAGGGCAGCTCGGTGCTCTCGGGTATCAAGGTGCGCCAGGACACCTGCAACGCGTCGCCGGGCTCAGCGCCCAGCCAGCGCAGGCCCTGGGGCGTGCGCACATAGTTCGGGAAGGCATAGCGAGCGCGGGACAGGTTCTCGTAGCCGTATTGCGACAGGAAGCGCTCGTAGAGCTCGTCCACGGGCACGCCGGCCAAAGCAGCTACAGGCTTTCCGCTGTGCTGCCCGCCGATGGCCAGCAGGCCGCCTTCGGTCATCACGAAGGCCTGCTCCACCTGTGTGGCGTCTCCGCCGCCTCTGATATAGCCCAGCGCCGCGTGGCCGTCGCCCAGAGGCTTGAGGATGCGGCTGCCAGCCCGCCACATATCCAGCACGGTGGGCGCAACGCTTAAGCTTTCCAGCTCTGCGTGGTATTGCGCCTCCACCGCCGCCGGCAGGCCCTTCTCTGCCGATACATGGTGGGCCCGCACGCGCTCCACCAGGAAGGCAAGGTCCTCCCGGGCCTGCTGCGGCGTCAAGGCCCGGTCCAGCGGCGCTGAAGGCTTCATGTCCCGCCACGCCATGGCGCCGCGGTGGGGGTTCCACCAGAACCACAGCCCGCCGGCCACGGCCAGCAGCGCCACCAGCGCGATGCCTGCGTACAGTAGAATCCTTGCCTTGCGGCGGGGCTTTCCGTTGGTCATAAGGCCTCCTGCATATGCACTCTATTGGAAATGGATCGGGTTTCTGAGCATGGCTGTCATCAGGCGTCAGGCCGCTCTCGGTTCTACATTCACAGCCCGCGCCGGCCCCGCAGCGGCGCATCCCGCCAGTTGGTCAGGCGCAAGCCTTCCTGCTCCAGCGCGCGGGCGAACTCACCGGATTGCAGAAAGCGCATCTCCCACAGCCGCTTGTGCCATTGGGCGGACCAGGCCAGCGCCTGCGGGTCCTCCAGGGCCGGGTGCAGGAACAGCTCGGTGACGCCGGGCTTCAAGGCGCGCAGCCCCCGCAGATAATAATCCCGCAGGCCTTCATATCCGCCGCAGCGCTCGGCGGGGAAGGGGTTCGTGAGCATGTCGTCGGGCAGCGCCACGCCGTGCAGCCGGCCCATGGCCGCGATGGCGCGGTGGGCAGCGCCCAGCGCCGGGTTATAGCCCTCGCCGAACTGCCGTCGCAGGAAATCCCCCCGCAGCGGGAAGCGGAAGGGCAGCCCCAGCCGCCGGCACAGGCGAAAGGCGTTCAGAAAGAACAGCCGGCCGTTGGCTCCATACAGCGTGCCGCCGTGGCTGTCGGCGTGGTCGATCGCGCAGCCCCGGTCCAGCAGGAAACGCGCCTGTGCCGTGAGTTCGTTGGTCACGTCGGCGGACCGGGCTGCCTTGCGCAGCGCTCCAGCGTCGGCGCGCAAGCCGTCCTGCGCCCACAGCGATGCCGAGCGCTCCCGCGGGGCCGCGCCCCGCCAGGGCTGCTGCGGCCAATCGCTGTGCAGCGTCCAGTGCACGCCCACGCTCAGGCGCTGCCGGGCGGCCAGCGCCGCAGCTTCGGCCGCCGTGGCACCCACGGCCAGCAGCGAGCAGCTTGTTACGCGGCCTTGTGAGAACAGCTCCATCACCGCCCGGTTGACGCTCTCCCGGTCGCCAAAGTCGTCGGCGTTGATGATGAGCCAGCGCTGGTTCATGGCTGGGCGGAGGCGCTCTTGTCGGCGGGCAGATCGCTTTTCTTCTCACCGGGGAAGCGCATCAGCATAGAGAACACGATGCTAAGCACCATAGCCCCCAGCGGGAACAGCACCAGCAGGAAGCGGGCGGCCGCGCCGGGGTTTGGGCCAGGCTGTTGGCCGCTGACAAAGCCATACAACCCATTGACCAGGAAGAAAGCAAGGCTCACGAAAAGGCCGCTCAGGCGGTTCATGAAGCCCATGGCCGAGCTGTAAATGCCCTCGCGGCGCAGGTTGTGGCGGCGGGTGTCCTCATCCATGATGCGCGCGCCGATCAGATCCATCGTGGACATCACGCCGGCCATGCCCAGGCCCACGACGCAGCTGGCGGCGACCGTGAACACCAGCGTGTTGGCGAAGAACAGTGGCACAAAGCCCACGGCCAGCACGAGCAGCGCCGTGCGCCACACCGGCATCAGCGTGTAGTGGCGCACCAGCGCCGCCCACAGCGCCACCGCGGCTATGGCCACCAGCAGCACCGTGCCCAGCAGAATCGTCGTGTTGCCGTCGGACAGGCCCAGCCTGTATTTCACGAAGAACGGCACCGCCTGCATCACCAGCGCCATGGCTGCGCTGTAGAAGGCGTTGGTGAGGCCGAACACCCAAAACTTCGGGTTGGTCAGCATGACTTTAAGGCTGTTCCATAGTTTGGGTTTCTCCATGTGTTGGGCCTGGGGCATCTCCCGGCAGCCCAGCGCCATGTAGACGATGACGCCGGCGCCCAGCAGCCCATAGGCCAGTGCGGTCGTGGAATAACCCAGTTGGCTGGCGATCAGCGGCGTCAGCGCGATGCTGATGACCATGGCCACCAACTGGAAGCCCTGGCGCAGGGCGTTGGTGCGGGCGCGCAGAGCGTCGCCCTGGAAGAGCTCCGGGAACAGCGCGCCATAGTTGGCGTTGATCAGCGAATCCAGCGTGCCGGTCAGGCAGTACATCAGCAGCATGTATACGAGCAGCTGTGTCTGGCCCCCCAGCGCCGGCGGGTTGTAGAACAGGATGAAGGCAACGGCCAGCAGCGGCGCGCCGATCAGCAGCCACGGGCGCCGCCGTCCCCAGGGCGAGCGCGTGCGATCGCTCAAGAAGCCGTAGACCGGGTTGTCGATGGCATCCAGAAAGGCATAGACCAGCAGCACCAGCGCATAGTTCGTCGTCGTGAGCCCCAGGCTGTCCACATAGAACTTGGCGGCGAAGGCCTTGAACATGTTGATGGGGATGGATGTGCCGAACATGCCGAAGGCATAGCGCAGGGAGCTGGTGGGCTTGGGCGCGGATACGGGTTCCATGGGCTCGCTCTCCCCTTCCATAGATTGGTTTGATGATATAAAACAAGTGTAGAAGCCGTATTCGCTTTCGTCAATGGATTCGGGATTAATTCACGTCTATTTTACATAGGGCACTAAATGTATAAAGTGCGTACTTCAATGAGTGGCCAGGTTTTCGCGCCTGTTGGCGCGACCTGCACACCATCTCGCCGGCATCCAGCCGGCTGAAGCGGCATAGCCGCTTCCGATGGTGCTGGGCTGCGCGCCATCCAGGCGCGTGGGCCAAAGGGCTTTCCGGTCGCCCTTTGGAAACCTTCGGGTCCTTTTTTTAATATTCCTGTAACACGGCAGCGGCAGCCCGGTGGTATAATGATGCCATTCTGCCGCCGGAGGTTTCCATCATGCCCGCCCTGACGCTGCAAGCCCACGCCAAGCTCAACCTGTCGCTGGACATCACCGGCATCGCGCCCAATGGATACCACCTGCTGGATATGGTCATGCACACGATATCGCTGTGCGACACCGTGACGCTGGATGCGGCCACCGAGCTGACGCTGGATGCGCCGGCCTGGATGCCTCAGGGCGAGGACAACCTGATGATGCGCGCGGCGCTCTCGCTGCGCCGGGCCGCCGATATGCAGACCGGCGCGCACATGGCGCTCACGAAGCGCATCCCAGCACAAGCGGGCATGGGCGGGGGCTCCGCCGACGCCGCCGCGGTGCTGCGGGGGCTGAACGAGTTATGGGGTCTGCATTGGCCCATGGATAGGCTGTGCGAGCTCGGGCTGCGCCTGGGCAGCGACGTGCCCTTTGCGCTGCGCGGTGGCACGGCCCGGGTGCGCGGCGTGGGAGAGATCATAGAGCCCGTAAACGATGCGGCAGCTCTGTGGTTCGCGCTGGCCATGCCCGATGGGGGAGGCGTGGACACCGCCGCGTGCTACCGCCGCTACGACGAGATGGGGGCCGAGTGCCGGCCCAATACCGACGCGCTGATCGACGCGCTGTGCAAAGGCGATCTGCCGGCCATGGCTGCCGCCAGCGGCAACGCGCTGCAGCGCGCTGCCGTCAGCCTGCAGGGCGGCATCGGCGGGCTACTGGAGCAATTCCGGCAGGGGGGGGCAGCCTTCTATGCCATGACCGGCAGCGGCGCGGCGGTGTTCGCGGCCTTTGGCGACGAGGAATCCGCCCGGCGGGCCGTGGCATCCTTGCGCGGCGCGGCATGGTCGGCGGTGGCCCGTTCGGCTGAACCGCGGGAGGAATGATATGACGTCGCAGAATTGGCAACAGCCCGCAGCGCAGGAAATGGCCGAGCTGCTGAGCCGGGATGAGGCCGTGCAGGCGCTGGTGCTCAAGGGTTCGCTGGCCGAAGGCACCGCGGACCGCTGGAGCGATGTGGACATGACCATCATCGCGGAGGATGGGGGGCTGGATCGATACGCCGGTTCATCCCAATGGCTGGCCCCATTGGGGAAGCCCTTCGCGCTGCAGCGGATTGTCGACGGGCAGGGCTTAACCTTGCGCCTGTGCCTGGAGGATTTCCGGCGTTTTGATCTGGCGTTCGTTCGCCGTTCTGCGCTGGGAGCGCCGGAGCAGGCCGTTCTGCTGAGCAATCCCCACCGGGTTCTACTCGACCGCCTGCGCCCCGCGAAACACTGCGAACCCTGGCAGCCGCCAGTGTCCAGCCAGGAAGAGAACATCGACCATATGTGCGCCGCTGCGTGGTTCAAGGCCGTGACAGCCTGCTGCAAGCTGGGCCGCGGCGACCACCTGATCGCCGCGCATCTGGCGATGGAGGTGGCCGGCGATTCCATCGTGCTGCAGATGATACAGAGAGATCGCCGTCTCGGCGTCAGCATTCACCGCTTTGGAGGCCGGGAGGCCGTGCCCGTGCTGGACAGGCTCAGGGAATGCCCCGGCAACGGAGAACGGGGCATCCTGTGGCTGATTCTGGAAGCCGGTGCACAGCTGGATACCCAGGCGGCAGCACTCATTGCCGGTTATGAACCCAGACTGCCATTGTTCCGGCAATGGGCGTTGGAGATGAATTGATAACCCGGATCGCTCACTGCGGTTGCAGCCGGTCGCGGAAGCCTTCGAACCAATCATCCAGCGCTGGGCTTTTCACATTGTGGATGTACGCGCCGGCTTCTACGCTGATTAGCTCGTTGCCCCACACGCCTATGGATGTCCCATCGCGCAGCTCAATTTTTACGCACATGGAGTGGGTCGTACCCACGTCGTCGCGCCACCGGGAGAAGCCGGCGTTCCATGCCGCCGCAAAGGCGCCCACCTCTTCCTGGCTCAGTGGTATTTCTGCAAAGTCGGTGGTCGTCGCGTCGATCAGCCGGATGGTGGCGATGTCTTCGGCGGCCAGCTTCGGCACAGGCGTTTCGCAGCCGGTCAACACAATGCACAGCAGCAGCGCCAGCGCGAGAAAGACTGCTTTCCTCATCCTGTCGAACACCCTTTCATGTGATTTTCCTTATTCTACCACAGAGCCGACCAATGCAATACCGCAATAGTGAAGAGATGACTGCGCGATGTGGTGTTACGCGTGGATACACGGCGGGTATTTAGTAAATATCACCACAGGATGTTGCGCAGGCTCTATGGCCCGCGGGCGTCCGCAGGAGCATGGATGCGCAGATGAGGGATAGAGAACACGCAAGCATGATGCTGGAAGTCCTTCCCAATGCGGTTGCGCTGTTGCGCGCCCCCACCGACGCCGGGGAATGGGAACTTCTGGATGCCAATCGTGCCTTTGAGGAGCTTCTGGGACGGCCTCTGGAAGAGTTGTGCACCCTTGTGCCCTCCCAATGGCCGTTGGGTCTGTACGAGGACCAAACGCTGTCGGCGCTGGCAGAGAGCGTGGCGCGCACGGGTCAGCCGCAGACGGCGCTTTGGCTTTGCCTTGGCTTGCGGCGCATGCTGCGCGCGCAGGTCGCCGCGCCGCAGCCGGGGCTGTGCGTGCTCACGCTGTGCGACATCACCGACGAATGGCTGGATACCCAGCGCGCCCGGCGTCTGCTGCTGGCCTCCAACGATTATGTGGTAGAGCTGGATGCCGAACTGGCATGCGTGAGCGCAGCTGCCCGTGACTGGACAAAGGAGACGCAACAACAGCAGCTGTGCGATCAGATCACCGCGTTCCTGCGGCAGCCCGAAAGCAAACAGGTGCGAGAGACCATACGGAACGCCCTGCCCGGTGTCAGAACCACGCTGCAAATGACATACCCGCAGCAGGAGGGGTTGCGCCATTTCAGCTGCGACATCGTCGCGTGCACCGGTCTGGATGGCGTTATGCGTTATGGCGTGGTGGCCAATGACATCACGGAGCAGGTGGAGCGTAAACAGCGCCTGGAGCACGAGAACTTTCGCCTGTCGCTGCTCAACGGCCTGATCGCCAACGTCAACACCCACCAGAGCGTTGCACAGATCACCGAGATCGTCATAGAGGCGATGTTCTCGCGCTTTCCGGACCATCACATTGGGTTTGCATCGCTGGATGGCAGCAAAAGGCTGCATGTGGATTATGCGCGCTCGCCAAACGCCACAAGGGATCGCAAGCCCTTCGATTTCGACTTGAGCGACGCGCCGGCGCTGCTGGAGCGCATCGCCGGCATGCGCTCCTTCTATTCCTGTGATCTGGAGCACGATCAACTGCTCAAGGGTGTGCGCATCACCGACGGCGGTGCTTTCCATATGAGGACAATGCTGGTCATGCCCATCCGGCATCCCAGCAGTTCTGCCGGCGTGCTGATGATGGGTTCCAGTGAGCCGCACCCATGGAGCAGTTCGCTGATCAGCCTGTTCGAAGAGGTCGCGGCGCTGATGGAGCTGACCATGGCTCGCGCCACCGAGCGACGGCTGCGCCGGGAGATGGAGAAGGAGTTGGCCGCCAGCCGCGAGAGATTGGCCCTGCTGTTTGAGCACAGCTCCGATTCCGTGTGGGAATATGATCTGAAGACCGACAGCATCTTTATCACGCAATACAGCGGTCAGACCAGCCACACCAAGCTCATCTGCGCGGAAAACCATTTCTGCATGACGCACCCTGAGGACCGCACCGAAGCGCGGGCCGCGCTCAGCGATTATCTGAGCGGCCGCGCCGGCAGTTATTCCTCCGAACACCGGGAGATGCAGGCCGACGGCGCCTATCGCTGGGTTATGGACCGTGGCCGCGCCGTGGAATGGGACGAGGCAGGCCTCCCCACGCGCATGGTTGGCACCACGCTGGACATCGACGAGCGCATGCGCATGAGCCAGGAGATCGACGAGGTGCGCGCCCGCCTGTCGCTGGTGTTCGAGAACAACGGCGACGGCGTGTGGGATGTTGACGTCCTGCACAACCGCATCGAGTACAGCCTCTATGACCATGAAACCGGCGCCACGGTGACCGAGATCTTTACGCTGGATAAATGGCTGGAGCAAATCCATCCTGACGATCGGGAAACGGTGACGGTCAGCCTGATGGCCCATGTGGATGGCCGCAGCCCTGCCTGGGACCAGGAATACCGCATGATGAAAAAGGACGGCAGCTATGAGTGGCTGCAGTCCCGCGGGCGCGTCATCAGCCGCGACGCCGCGGGCAATCCGCTGCGCTTTGTTGGCGCCACCACGGTCATAGAGGAGCGCAAGCAGGCCGAGGAGGCCAAACGCGCCTATGAGCGCGAGCGCGACCGCATCGTCGCCGTGATGGACTCCTCGTCGGACATCATCGGCATCGTGGACCTGGGCGGCAACACGATCTATACCAATCCGGCCTGCGGACGCTTGCTGGGCTATGAAGCCGGCGCCGGCATATCCGCTGCGGATGTGCTGACCGCCGGCGGGCGGGAGCTGCTGTGGAACGAGGCTCGCCGCGCTGCCCACCGCTATGGTTTCTGGCAGGGGGAAAACGAGATCGTGCGCCGGGACGGCACGATCATACCGGTCATGCAGTCGGTGTTCCCCGTGCGCAGCGGCGGTGAGCTGCTGGGCTATGGCACCATCATCAAGGACATCACCGCTCAGAAGCAGCTGGAGACGCAGCTGCGGGAAAGCCGCGACCGGCTCAACAACATCGTGCGCTGCAGCAACACCGTCATCAGTCACATCGACCGCAACGGCATCTATCAATACAATGAGGGTATACCGCTGTACCACCACAGCAGAACGCCCCAGCAGCGCCAGGGCAAGCATTACCGCGAGGTGTTCGCCGACAACCCGTTGTTTGCCGACCACATCGAACTGGCACTCCGCGATGAGGTTACCAGCCGCGAGTTGTATATCGATGACCGCATCTATCTTGCCACGTATTCGCCCTATGTGGAGGCCGATGGTACGCGCAACGGCATCATCGCGATTTCCACCGACATCACGGAGCTCAAAACCGTGGAGCAGCAGCTCCAGCAGAGCGGCGAGCGCCTCAATGCCGTCATCGGCGGCGCCGACATCATATTGACCCAGTATGACGAGCAGGGCGTCTGCATGCTGGCCGCCGGCAACGGATTGGGCAAGCTCGGGTTATCCCCGGATTCTCTGCTGGGCAAGACGATCTACGAGATGTTCATCGACCGGCCGGATATGCAGGAGGTTATCCCGCACATTTTAGCAGGCCGCGTCAACAAGTGGGAGACCAAGTTCTACGGCATCGATTATGAAACGGTGTACTCCCCCTATGTGCGGCCCGATGGCGTGCGCCAAGGCTTCATCGGCGTGGCATATGACGTTTCGGATCGCAACCTCAAGGAGGAGGAAATTCGTTACCTGAGCTACCACGACACGCTTACGGGGCTGCACAACCGCGCCTATTTCGAAGAGCAAGCGCAGCATATGGACACTGGATTCCTGCAGATGGCCGTCATCATGGGCGACGTTAACGGGCTGAAGCTGACCAACGATGTGTTCGGCCATGCCGAGGGCGACCGCCTGCTATGTCAGATTGCCGATGTGCTGCGCGCCTGCTGCCGGCCGCTGGATATGATTGCCCGCTGGGGCGGCGACGAGTACGCCGTGCTGCTGCCCGGCGCTACAGCGCAGACCGTCCAGGAGATTTGCCATGCGATCTACCATGCCTGTCAGCAGCATCAGCGGGAAGCTAGCGGAGCTTATCTGAGCATCTCGCTGGGCTGGGCCGCTCGCTCAGAACTGTGCGAACCCGTGTCCGCGCTGCTCAAGGTCGCCGAGGACGCCATGTACAAGCGCAAGCTGCTGGAGAGCAAGAGCCTGCACAGCTCCATCATCGCCTCCATCAGCACCACGCTGTTTGAGAAGAGCCATGAGACCGAGGCCCACGCCACGCGCCTGGTGAACATCACCCGTGCCATGGGCTCGGCGCTGGGTTTGTCCGCCGACTTCCTGGACGACCTGGAACTGTTCTCCATCCTGCATGACATGGGAAAGATCGGCATCAGTGACCAGGCGCTCAACAAACCCGGAGCTCTCAACGCCCAGGAATGGCAGGAGATCCGCAAGCACCCGGAAATCGGCTTTCGCATCGCGCAGGCATCGCCGGAGATCGTGCACATCGCCGACTATATCCTGAGCCACCACGAGCGCTGGGACGGCAGCGGCTATCCCCAGGGCCTGGCCGGCAAGAGCATACCGCTGGCCGCGCGCATCCTGGCCATTGCCGACGCCTACGACGCCATGACGCAGGACCGGGTCTACCGCAAGGCCATGATGCCGGAACAGGCCATGGACGAAATTCGCCGTTGCACCGGCACGCAGTTTGACCCGGAGCTCGTGGAGATTTTCCTTTCGGAAAAGGTTCGCCCGGCTTTGCAGATGGAATAAATCGCGCTCTCGCGCAAACGCTAAGCAAAAGTTTGCCGGGAGGGGACGCCGATGCTGCGGCGCTTGCTGGGCCTGTGGACGATGGTGCTGTTCGGCATCACCGTTGCGGCAGGCATGGCCTACACAGCGGCCCAACAGACGCTGCGCCTGACGGCCAACGACCCGCAGGTGCAGCTGGCCGAGGATGTGGCCGGAGCGCTGGAAGTCGGCGTGACACCCAAGGAGCTTGTGCAAACATACAAGATAGACCCGTCAGTCAGTCTTGCGACCTTTGTTATCATTTACGATGAGCAACGCCGGGTGCTGGCCAGCTCCGGCGCGCTGGCAGGGCGCGATCCCATGCCGCCCGAGGGCGTGTTTGGCTACGTGGACAACTATGGTGAGGATCGCGTCACATGGATGCCCAAGCCAGGCGTGCGCATCGCCATGGTCATGACCAGGTATAAGGGCGGTTACGTGCTGGCCGGCCGCTCGCTGCGGGATGTGGACCGCAACATCGCCACTGTGGCGCGGCTGCTGGCCATGCTGTGGCTGCTGTGCGCGGCGCTGGCCACAATGGTGTTTCTGGGCGTGTGGCTGGAACACCGGCGGCGCTTCCACCGCCGCGAGCGCCGGGAGATGGGTGATCAGGATAAGGACGACATTGACCGGCAGGACACTCGCATAAACTGATATATACATTGAGACTTGTGATATAATGGCTCTCGGCGCGGCTAGGCCGCGCGGGGAGCCGTTGTTTATGAAGAAAGGCCATGTTTATATCGCCGCCACGGCGGTGCTTTTCAGCACAGCGGAGATCGCGACCAAGTTCATCGCCGACCAGATCGATCCGCTGCAGCTGACGTTCCTGCGCTTCCTCATCGGCGGGCTGTTTCTATTGCCCTTCGCCCTGCGGGACCTGCGCCGCCGCGAGCAGAGGCTGATAGCAAAGGATTGGCTCTCGTTGGCGCTGCTGGGGGCGCTGGGCGTCACGATCAGCATGCCGTTGTTCCAGCTGGCGGTGCAGGTGGCCAAGGCGGGCAAGGTCGCCGTGGTGTTCAGCACCAACACCTTATTCACCGCCGCCTTCGCCGTGTGGATTCTGCGGGAGCGCTTCACCGCCGCCACGGGCGCTGCCATGGCGCTGGGCCTGCTGGGCGTCGTGAGCATGCTCAACCCCTATGCCGGCATGCCGGACGCGCTGGGCATGATGCTGGCGCTCTCGTCGGCTGCGCTGTTCGCGCTGTATGGCGTGCTGGGCGCGGGGATGGCCAAACGCTTTGGCGGGTTCATACTCAACGGCTTTTCGTTCCTCTTCGGCGCGGTGCTGCTGCTGATCCCCATGGCCGCGCTGGGCACGCCAGTGTTCCAGGGCGTCACCGCGGCCAACCTGCCGGTGCTGCTCTATGCGGGGTTGGCGGTCACGGGCCTGGGTTATTTGTTTTATTTTGCCGCCATGCGGGAAACCTCGGCCATAGAGACTTCGGCTGTGTTCTTCATCAAGCCCGCGCTGGCGCCGATGCTTGCCTGGCTGATCATTGCCGAGGCACCCCAATGGAACACCGTGCTGGGCATCCTTCTCATCACCGCTGGCGCCTTGGTGCTGTTTTGGAAGAAGAAAACCGCTGCGAGAATATAAAAAAAGCCGGCTGAAAAAACTTTAGCCGGCTTTTTATGAAGTTAATCTCTCAGGCCACGGGTATGAGGGCAGCTGTGAAAAAGCCCTCTGTCAGCGGAACCTTCGCGATCCTCAGCGCTTTCATCGTCGCTGAGCAGGCTGACCACCGGACCGCCCATAGGAGCCACAAAATTGGCCGTCCCAAACGGCTGGAATGCCCAGGATGTCATGCCCAGCAGCGCTGCCTGGCGCAAGCCGCAGGTTCCGGCGTGGTTGTTGGCGCATTCTTCATTGGGGCAGAACGCGCCGTAGTTTTCCATCAGTGCACCTCGTAGCTGGCGCACATGCTCTCATCCTGCGGCTTACCTGTGCTGCCGTTGGCGCACGCCGCCACGCTGATTGCGTTCAAAGCGCACTTGGATCCGTCGCTGTTGTGGCGGCAGCTCTTCACGTTGCACAGTATGCTCTGCTGGCCCACCGGCGGATGTTGCTTGTTTTCCATATTCCAGACCTCCTTATACAAGATTCTGGCTTTAGTTTGCCGTCGCCGCATCCGATGTATGCCGTTAAAAAACGGCTGCGCAGTGGTACACAGCCGTTTTGATCGGAATTTGCCAAGTTTTGTTTTCAGTCGTCGAATTCAATCGGTTCGGGCTGGGTAAGCTGGGCATTGCACTTGAGCGCGTAATTGTCGGTCATGCCGGCCACGTAGTCGCACACGACGCGGGCATAGGGCGCGTTTTCCTCGTCGTAGAGGGCGGCCATGTTCTCCAGGTAATGCCCAAAGGCGCGGTCGCAGGGCAGAGGCTGCTGCGACCAGGCTTCGGGGATGCGCCCGCAGCGCTGCAGGTCCTCCATAAAGTGCTCGAACAGCCCGCCGATGATGCGGGCGCAGTATTGCTGATAGCGGACCAACCGCGGGTGGTAATAGATGTTTTTGTAATTGAAGTCCTTAAGACGGCTGATGAGCTCGAACCGGGCGGCGGAAAAGCCCATGCGCCCGGTGGCCAGCGAGTTTTCGATGATGTCCAGCACCAATGTGTTGATCAGGCGCCCGTTGAGCTGGCCCAGAGAGCCCAACTCCTTGCGGATGTCCTGGGGCAGGCTGTCCCAATCGATCAGACGGGCGCGCAGCGCGTCCTCAATGTCGCGGCCCAGATAAGCGATCTTGTCGGCAAAGCGTACGGCGCAGCCCTCCCACGTGGCAGGGGTGCGCACATGGTTCCGCAGCTTGATCTGCGGGTCCACAAAAAGACCGTCGGGCTGCAAGTATTGCTCGAACACCTCGCCGTTGTGGCACAGGATCGCATCGCGCACGCCGAAGGTCAGGTTCAAACCGTTGCCGCTGCCGGCCAGGCAGTCCACAACCCGCAGGCTGTGGCCTTCGTGGGCGAAGAAACCCTGCTGGCTCTTGAGCTGCTTGGAGAGCTCCCGCTCGCCGCTGTGGCCGAAGGGCGCGTGGCCCAGGTCATGGCCCAAGCCGGCGGCGTAGGCCAGCTCGCCGTCCAGCGCCCAGCCGTGGCGGGAGAGGCCCCGGCAAATCGTGGCGGCAATCGTAGCCACGTGCAGCACATGCTCGATGCGCGTGCAGATGTGGTCGTTCTCCGGCGCGAAGAGGAACTGCGTCTTGTGCTTGAGCCGCCGGAAAGGCATGGAATGTATGATGGCGGTCTGGTCACGGAAGTACGGTCCGCGCACGTCCTCGTCGCGCTGGGATGCGCGCTCGGTCAGCTGGGTTTCGGTCAGAGCGTTTTGCATCTTATCTCCTTGGGGCTTTCGTGTTAGCTACATACCTGCATCAGTATTTAAACATTTTGTGCCGAAGGTTTCCAAAGGTCTGGCCGGAGCCTGCGGCTCCTGCTCGACCATGCGTCCTGGGCGACCGGAAAGCCCTTTGACCACGCGCCTGGATGGCGCGCAGCCCAGCAGCATCGGAAGCGGCTAGGCCGCTTCAGCCGGCTGGATGCCGGCGAGATGGTGCGCAGGTCGCGCCAACAGGCGCGAAACCTCTTCCCGTAGTATGAACTATGTACTATATGAGCTTAACGCGAAATCCCAGTTCTTATTTTACCAGATTTTCGCCGTTATGCGGCAGCTTCGTGCAACTTTAACGTGGAACACGGGGGAAGATTCGGGTATAATACGCTGGATATGAATTGTTAGGAAATGGTTAAGTATATTCTTAGCCAAGGAAGGCCGTTATGATCGCCATTCTGCTCAATTCCGGCGTGGGCAGCCGCATGGGCTTGCTGACCGCCGATTCCCCCAAGGCCATGGTGGAGCTGGAACCCGGGGTCACCATACTGTCCCGGCAGCTCTCGCTGCTGCGGGCCGCCGGCATTCGGGAGTTCGTCATAACCACGGGCTTTGCCGCGGAAAAGCTGCAGGCCCACGCCCAGAGCTGCTGCCCCGACCAGGGGCTGCGCTTCATCCACAACGAGCGCTACCGCGAGACCAACTATATTGTGTCGCTGCAACGGGCTATAGAAGCCACGCGGGACGACGTTGTGCTGCTGCACGGAGATCTGGTGTTCTCTGCGAAGGCGCTGGGCCTGCTGCTGGGCACGCCGGGCAGCGTTGTGGCCGTGGACGCCGCCGCACCGCTGCCGCCCAAGGATTTCAAGGCCAGGCTTGCGCCGGATGGCCGCGTAAAGCAGATCGGCGTGGACGTAGCCGGCACCGGTTGCGTGGCCTGCCAGCCGCTGTACAAGCTGACAAAGGAAGACTGGCGGCTGTGGACCGACGCCATCGAGGCATTCTGCCAGCGCGGCGACCAGCGCGTGTACGCCGAGAACGCGCTGAACACCGTGACCGACCGGCTGAACTTGCGCGCCGTGGACATGGCCGGTGCGCTGTGCATGGAAGTGGACAACGAAGAGGACCTGGCTGTGGCACGGCAGGCGCTTTCAAAGGAGAAACCATGAGCAAGCAAATCTACATCGCCATGAGCGCTGATATCATCCATCATGGCCACATCAACCTGATCCGCCGCGCCGCCGAGCTGGGCGAGTTGACCGTGGGTATCCTGACCGACGAGGCCATCGCCAGCTACAAGCGTTACCCGTTGATGAAGTACGCCGAACGCGAGCAGATCATCGGCGCCATCAAGGGTGTGGGCCGCGTGCTGCCCCAGGAAACGGTGGATTACGAGAGCAACCTGCGCAAGCTGCGCCCGGACATCGTCGTGCATGGCGACGATTGGGCGTCGGGCATCCAAAGCAAGGTGCGCCAGCGGGTCATCGAGGTGCTCTCCGAGTGGGGAGGGCAGCTCGTGGAGGTGCCCTATACCAAGGACGTCAGCATCGAGAAGATGCGCTCCGCGCTGGACGCCGGTGGCATACTGCCGGAAGACCGGCGCGCGCGCCTGAGCCGCCTGCTGGAGCTTAAGCCGCTGGTACGCATCCTGGAGGCCCACAACGGCCTGACCGGCCTTATCGTGGAGAGCACCCGCGTGGCCCGCGACGAGCGCATTGAGGGTTTCGACGGCATGTGGGTCAGCTCCTTGTGCGATTCTACGGCCAAGGGCAAGCCGGACATCGAGCTTGTGGACATGACCAGCCGCATGAACACGATCCACGACATCATGGAGGTCACGACCAAGCCACTGATACTGGATGGCGACACCGGCGGCCTCACCGAGCATTTCGTGTTCAACGTCAAGACCTTGGAGCGCATGGGCGTCAGCGCCGTTATCATAGAGGATAAGATCGGGCTTAAGAAGAACAGCCTCTTTGGTACCGAAGTGGAGCAGACCCAGGACAGCGTGGAGAACTTCAGCGCCAAGCTGCGCGCCGGTCGCGATGCCGCCCAGACCGGCGACTTCTTGATCATTGCCCGCATCGAAAGCCTGATCCTGAGGGCCGGCATGGAGGACGCCGAACGCCGCGCCCGGGCCTATCTGGACGCCGGCGCTTCGGGCATCATGATCCACAGCCGCGAGAAATCGCCTGACGAGGTCTTCGAGTTCTGCAGGCGTTATGAGCGCTTTGGCCAGGGCCGGCCGCTGGTCGTGGTGCCCACGACGTTCAACGGCGTCTACGAGCACGAGTTCGCCGAGCGCGGCGTCAACGTCGTGATCTATGCCAATCACCTAATCCGCAGCGCTTTCCCAGCCATGCTGCGCTGCGCCCAGACCATACTGGAGAACAACCGCGCGTTGGAAGCCGACAAGCTGTGCATGAGCATCTCCGACATCCTGCGGCTGATTCCGGGGGGTGAGTGAATGTTGCGCGTTGAGGAATTCCACGATCTGCTGGAGGCCCACGGAGTAGCCTTTTTCACCGGCGTGCCGGATTCTCAGCTGGGCTCCTTCTGTGATTTCATCACCGAGCGCTATGGCGCGGGCACGCAGCACATGCTGGCCGCCAACGAGGGCAACGCCGCCGCCATCGCCGCGGGCTATCACCTGGCCACCGGCGCGGTGCCGCTGGTTTACATGCAGAACAGCGGCCTGGGTAACGCCGTAAACCCGCTGACCAGTTTGCTGGACCCGCAGGTGTATGGCATCCCGGCGGTGCTGCTGGTGGGCTGGCGGGGCCGCCCCGGCGTGCACGACGAACCCCAGCATGTCAAGATGGGCCAGATAACGCCTGCGCTGCTGGACGTGTTGGGCGTGGAACACTTTGTGTTGGATGCCGACACGACCGCCGAACAGGTGACTGCCGTACTCTCGGAGCGCTTCGCGCCGCAACTGGCCCAGGGCCACGCCGTGGCCTTCGTGGCGGCCAAGGGTGCCTTCGCGCCCCACAGCTCGCTGCGCGCCCCCCGCGCTCTGCCCTTGAGCCGCGAGCAGGCGGTGGGCATGCTGGCCGCAGGGCTGGGGCAGCAGGACTTTCTGGTATCAACGACCGGCAAGACCAGCCGCGAGCTGTATGAATACCGCGTGAACCACGGCCAGGGCGGGGAGAGGGACTTTTTGACCGTGGGCAGCATGGGTCACGCGTCCTCCATCGCGCTGGCGCTGGCCGAGAATCAACCGGGCAAGCGCTTCTGGTGCTTGGATGGCGACGGCGCGCTGCTGATGCACGCCGGGGCCATGGCGCTCATCGGCAGCCGCAAGCCCGCCAACCTCGTGCATGTGCTGCTCAACAACGCCGCCCATGAGTCGGTGGGGGGAATGCCCACCGTGGCCGACAGCGTGGATTGGCTGGCCGTGGCCCGGGCCTGCGGTTATGTGTCCGCTCGCCGTGTGGCCGATGCCGATGCGTTGGCGTCTGCGTTGGAAGCTCTGCGCGCTGAAGCCGGTCCGGCCTTCCTGCAGATCGACGTGAACCTGGACTGCCGCGTGGACCTGGGCAGGCCCAAGAGCATGCCCCAGGACAACAAGCGGGCGTTCATGGAAGCACTGAGGGAGTAGAGAACCTTCATCCTGGCCTGGATGTATCGGTTGTGAAAGAGTCTTTTCGTTCGCCGAGGCCAAGAGTGTAAAGGATAACTTGCCTCCCTTAACAAGGGAGGTGGCAGGCCGCCAGGTCTGACGGAGGGTTCCTGCCGTTGCCTCGGAAGAACCCCCACCGGCCTGTGGCCGGAGCCCCCTTAATAAGGGGGCTAAGAGTATTCGCAGAATGAAATGAGATATATCTGGCCACACGGATAAAAAGAAGGTCTCGTAAAGGAAGCATAGAGTTGGATATTTTGAACCACACCTTCTACAACCCCGTCAAGGTCACGCAGATGGACCTGCCTGCGTTGCGCGCCCGGCTGGCCCCAGGCTTCGGCTGCCGGCGCGTGGGCGTGCTGGCCTCGCGGCGCGCGGTGCGTGAGCACGGCCTGTCCGGCGCGCTGGACGCCCTGAGTGCCGCCTGCGATGTCATATGGATCGACGACACGCCCAGCAACCCGACCTTTGAAAGTGTGGCTGCGGTGCTGGCCCGCTTTGGCGCGGAGAAGCCTCAGCGGCTGCTTGCCATCGGTGGCGGCAGCGCCATCGATACGGCCAAGGCCCTGTCGGCGCTGGCCGAGGAGCGCTGGCCGCTGGACGCGCAGCAGGTGCGCGCCTGCATCGCCGGCAAGGGTTATCTACGCGGCGACACGGGCATCGCCATCACCGCCGTGCCAACGACCGCCGGCAGCGGCGCGGAGCTCACGATGTGGGGCACCCTGTGGGACCCGCAGGCGTTGAAGAAGTACTCGGTGGAGGCGCCGTGGCTGTTCCCGCAGGAGGCGTGGCTGGTTCCCGAGCTCACGGCCACGATGCCGCCGCGGCTGACGCTTTCCACCGGGCTGGACGCGTTGACCCACGCCGTGGAGGCATGGTGGTCTGTTAAGAGCAACCCGGTCGTGCGCGTATTGGCCGGCGACGCCATCGAACACATCGTGGCGGCGCTGCCCCAGGCGCTGGACCGGCCCGACGATCTGGACGCCCGCGCCGGCATGATGCACGGCGCGCTGTTCGCGGCGCTGGCCTTCAGCAACACCCGCACCGCCGCGTGCCACGCGCTCAGCTATCCGCTGACGCTGCGCTTCGGCATCGAGCACGGCTTTGCCGTGGCGCTTACGCTGCCGCAGGTGCTGCGGGTCAACTGGCCGGCCATGGCCGATCAGCCCGCCTTCCTGCGAGCCTTCGGCGTGGATGGACCCCAGGACATCGGCCCATGGCTGGATGGCCTTTGCGCGGGTACCCAGCCCTTGCGCCTAAGCGCCTTTGGCGTGGACGCCGCTGCCGCCGCGGCGGCACTGGCCGGTGAACTTGCCCCCGAGCGCATGGGTAACAACCCGGTGGCCTTGAGCGCCGAGGATGTAGCGCGCATTCTGCAAGCCATACAATGAGGGATAAGGGGTTTTTATGACACCGCATGAACTGGAAAAGCTGCACGGCCACCTGATGGACGCCTTCGTGGAGTTCGACCGCGTGTGCCGGGCACAGGGTATTCCGTATTATCTGGTCACCGGTACGCTGCTGGGGGCTGTGCGCCACCACAGCATCATTCCGTGGGACGACGACCTGGACGTGGGCCTGATGCGCTCCGACTACGAGCGCTTTCTCAAGATCGCGCCAAGTGCGTTGCAGGAACGTTTCTTCCTGCAGACCAATATCACAGACCCGGACTATTACCTGGGCTACGCCAAGATCCGCGTGGGCGGCACACGCTTCGTGGAGGCCACCGCCGTGGATTGCGACATCCACCACGGCGTCTATATCGACATCTTCCCGCTGGACAACGCGCCGGACTCCCTGCCGCTGCGCCGCGCCCACGCGCTGCTGTGCAAGCTGCTCAAGATCGCCGTGCTGTCCCGCAGCAAATATCGCGTCGTCAAGAAGGACAAGGGCACGCATCTCGTCTACGGCTTTTTCCGCGTGGTCACGCGGCCCTTCCGGCTGCGCACGGTCATGGGGTGGCTGCAGCGGGCCATGCGCCTGTGCCACAACGACCAGTCCCGGTGCGTCGTGAACATCGGCTCCGCCTATGGCTACCATAAGGAGTGCGTGCAGCGGCGCTATTTCGACCACGCTGTGGAGTTGAGCTTCGGCGGCCGCTTCGCCCTGGCCCCGGCCATGTGGCATGAGTACCTGACCGACGTGTACGGCGATTACATGACGCCGCCACCGGAGGACAAGCGGTACAACCGGCATTCGGCGGTGGAGCTAGAGCTTTGACGCGTACTCGCAACCCGCTTTACCAGCCTATATTGAGTCCGGTTTCCTCGATTTGAACGAAGCCGGCTTCTTCATCCAACCACAGGGAGAATGCCGTGCTCTGCAATTCCCACCTTGCGATGGACAAATGTAAATAGATGGCGCTGTCCACCCGGATCAGCTGCTGGCGGAGCACATCGCTCTCTTGGGTCAGCTGGCCGGCCCTGGCGTTTTCCACGAGCTGCACCTTGGAGACCGCGCCGGCTGTGTCGCAGGTGAGCAGCGCGGCCGAATATTCCTCCCGGAACATGGCGATGAGCTCATCGGAGCACACGTCCTTATGTTTGCTTTCGTGATCATAAAGTGCGAAGACATCGTCGTCGAATTCCTTCTTTGGCTGTTTCCGAGCCATGCAGCTCAGATACAGCTTGTCGCCCACGGCCAGCATGTCCTCAACGGCATACGTTTTGCCGTCAATCGTGTAGATAAGCTCCTTCATAAGTTGTCCGTTATCTGACACCGCAATAAATCGGTTGTCCTCTTCTCCATAATACGACAGCTTCAAGAGGTATTTACCATCTAGTGTTAGGGCCTTTTGCGGTACAAACGCCTTGCCCATGGGATTTTCCTGGCGCCATAGCAGCTTACCCTTGGCATCATACCTCCACACGGTCAGCCTGTATTGCGGCAGGCCTTCGTTGTCGTTTGTGGGCGCTGTGTAGCCGAATAGCGTGATGCCGCCCCCATCAACGGCAGCGGTTTCGAAACTCAGCGGTTTTGTGGTCTTGCCCTCGGTTTTACGCCACAGCAGTTTGCCGTCATGGGAAAGCAACAGAGCCACGCCTTCATAGTAGGATGTACCCGAACCATTGCTATCCCAGACCACGGTATTCCGGTTGCCATACACATAGATGCCGGCGTCGGTTTCGACATACCGCGCCATAAATCCGTCGGCCCAGTCGCGGTCCTCATACCTCCATACTTCTTTGCCATCCACGAACTTGGCGACCGTCATGCCGGTCAGCTTGGCATTGGGCTCATCGCCGGACTGAATGCTGTCGAATTGGATTCGGTTTGGCGGCCGCTCCTGCTCCTGCATCTGCTGCTTCCACTGCGCCACCTTCGCCGCAAACGCGTCGCGGCTCAAAGGCTGGCAAAGCTCCTGCGTCTCCAGTTCCACAGGCAGCGTATGCAAGGTTTCCATTTTGGCCGGATAGGAGATCGTGCGCATCACGACGTCTCGGGTCTTCCCGGCCGCCTGGGGACCGGGTTCGGAGGTGGAACCCGCCTGGCCGGTGATTCCGGCTGAAGGCTCGTCGCTGGCCTTGGCCGGTTTGGGTTGGACGCTGCTTTGCGGCTGAGCCGTTATCCGCTGTAGTTCGGGCGTTTGGGTCGCCGCGCTGCCCGGTGGTCCGCTGAGCGGCTGCGCCGTACATGCCGCGGCCGACCACGATACGCCGGTCAGCAAGCCTGCGCAAAGGCAAGCGGCGATGGTGGTTTTCATCGTTCCGGCGAGATGCGCGTTCTGTTTCATCAAGCCTTTCATATGGTTGCTCCTGTTGGTCGAGCTTTGTGAAACCGCCTGTAAGAATCAGATTGGCGGAGGGATTTGCAAGGTGGCCATATTGCTATCGAAAGTATAGTTCAATTCTCAAAGGAACACAATCCCGCGGCGAAGAGTGCAAGCGCACAACGTGGCGAGGCATTCCGCGCTTGGCCTCCCTGTTCGCCTTTCAAACTCCGCTTTCCTATGATAAAATAAAACAATACGGACAGAGGAGAGCATGCGATCTATGAAGTATTGCAGGGCGTGTTATGAAGGACGCACGATCCACGGCTGGATAGAGGGAGACGAGATCGCCGTATTGAGCGGCGACGCCATCACCGGCCCCGAGGCGGCGCTGAGCGGCGAGCGTGTCCGGCTGGCCGAAGCCGTTTTGCTGGCCCCTTGCGCGCCCACAAAGGTCGTGGCCGTGGGCATCAACTACCGCGACCACGCCGGCGAGATGGGCCATGAGCTGCCGCCGGATCCGGTCATCTTCCTGAAACCCCCTTCGGCGGTCATCGGCCCCGGTGAGGACATCGTGAAGCCCGGCTCCGACGTGCGCGTGGACCATGAGGCCGAGCTGGCCATCGTCATCGGTCGGCGCTGCAAGGCCGTGAAAGCCGCCGACGCCGAGGACGTGATCTTCGGCTACACGTGCTGCAATGACGTGACTGCCCGGGAGATACAGTACAAGGACGGCCAGTGGACCCGCGGCAAGGGCTATGACACCTTCTGCCCGCTGGGGCCGTGGATCGAAACCGTGCTGGACGCCGGCCACACATGGGTGGAAAGCCGGCTTAACGGCGCCGTGCGCCAGCACAGCACCACCGATCTCATGATCAACAGCATTGGCCGCGTCGTGGAGTTTGTAAGCGCCGTGATGACGCTGCTGCCCGGCGACGTCATCACGACCGGCACGCCGGCGGGCATAGGCCCCATGCAGGCCGGCGACGTCGTGGAGATCGAGGTAGGCGGCATCGGCATCCTGCGCAATCCAGTGAGGTGAGAATCCATGGCATACGAACCGATCATCAAATCCGAACAGCTGGATACGCTGTTTGCCGCGGTGCTGACGCTGGAGACGGCGGAGGATTGCTACCGTTTTTTTGAGGACCTGTGCACCGTGCACGAGCTGCAGGACATGGGCCAGCGCCTGGAGGTGGCCCGCAACCTGCAGGCCGAGGTGACCTATCACGACATCGTGGAGCGCACCGGGGCCAGCACCGCGACCATCAGCCGCGTCAACCGCTGCCTGAACTATGGCTCCGGCGGCTATCGCCTGGCGCTGCAGCGGCTCAAAGATCAAGCAACCAAAGAGGATAAATGATGAGCAGACTCAATCCCATGCAGCAGCAGGCCGTGGAGCGCACCGAGGGCCCGCTGCTGATTCTGGCCGGCGCCGGGAGCGGCAAAACCAGCACGCTGACCAGCCGCATCGCCCGCATACTGGAGCTGGGCCTGGCCAAACCCGCCGAGGTTCTGGCCATCACCTTCACCAACAAGGCCGCCAAAGAGATGCGCGAGCGCGTGGAACGCCTGTGCGGCGACATCGGCGACATGCAGATTTCCACGTTCCACAGCTTCTGCTGCCGCATCCTGCGCCAGAACATCATAGAGCTGGGCTACACCCGGTGGTTTACGATCTACGACGACGACGACTCCATGACCGTCATCAACGAGATCGCCAAGGAGATGGACTTAAGCGAGAAGTATTACCCGCGCCGGGCCATCCGCGCCGCCATCAGCGACGCCAAGAACAAGCTGCTGACGCCGGATGAATACCGCCAGCAGAGCGCCGACAACCCGCTGGCGCCCAAGATCGCCTCAGTGTACCAGAAATATGAGGACCGCCTTAAGGCCAGCAACTCGCTGGATTTTGACGACCTGCTCACCAAGACGCTGGAGCTGTTCACCGTAAGCGGCCCGGTGCTGCGCTATTATCAGCACCGCTTCAAGTACATCCATGTGGACGAATACCAGGACACCAACCGCGCCCAGTATCTGCTGGTTAAGCTGCTGTGCGGCGTGCACCGCAACATCTGCGTCGTCGGCGACGACGACCAGAGCATTTACGGCTGGCGCGGAGCGGACATCCGCAACATACTGGATTTTGAGCAGGACTTCCCCGACGCGTGTGTGATCCGCCTGGAGCAGAACTACCGCTCCACTTCCACCGTGCTGGACGCCGCCAACGCCGTGATCCGCAACAACAGCGCTCGTAAGGAAAAGGCGCTGTGGACCGACCGCAAGGGCGGCGACAAGATCACCGTGTACACTGCCGAGAGCGAGCGCGACGAGGCCGCCTACATCTCGCGCACGATCGTGCAGCTGCTGGGGGAATATAATTACGGCGACTTCGCCGTGCTGTACCGCACCAACGCCCAGAGTCGCGCGCTGGAAGACGCGCTGATGAAGGCCGGCATCGCCTATTCGGTGTATGGCGGCACCCGGTTCTATGACCGCAAGGAAGTCAAAGACTTGGTAGCATACCTTAAGCTGGCCGCCAACCCGCTGGACACCGTGGCCTTAAAGCGCGTGCTCAACGTGCCCCGCCGCGGCATTGGCGACACAACGGTGGAGCGCCTGCAGGCCACGGCCGAGGCCCGCCGCTGCACGCTGTGGGAGGTGCTGCGCGACGGCGACGCCGTGCGCGAGGCCGCGCCCAAAGCCGTGCGCCAGATCAGCCAGTTTACAGAGTTGATCCGCTCCATTGAGGACGCATCCAGCCACATGGCCCTGCTGGAGCTCGTGGACCGCGTGCTGCGGGAGAGCGGCATCGAGGCCATGTACGCCGACCAGGAGGACGACGAGAGCCGCACCCGCCTGGAGAACCTGCGGGAGTTCCGCAGCGCCGCGGCGGATTTCATGGCTAGCCGCGACGACGCCAACCTCAACGAGTTCCTGGAGAACATCGCGTTGGTCACCGACCTGGATTCCATGGACGGCGCCAAGCGAGCCGTGAGCCTGATGACGCTGCACAGCGCCAAGGGCCTGGAGTTCCCGGTCGTGTTCCTGCCGGGCGTGGAGGAGGGCATCTTCCCGACCAGCCGCAGCATGGACGACCCGGAGAAGCTGGAGGAGGAGCGCCGACTGTGCTATGTGGGCATCACCCGCGCCCGGGATCGGCTGTATCTGCTGCACAGCATACGCCGCCTGCTTTATGGCAACCTAACCTCGTGCATCCCTTCGCGCTTCCTGGAGGAGCTGCCAGAGGAGCTGCTGGTCCACAAGGGTGAAAGCACCCGCAGCCAGCGTCGGGCGGACAACGCCAAGAACTTCTTTGAACGCGGCAGCTACGATCAGGGTGTGCGCAGCGCGCCGGAGCGGCGCAGCGACGGCCCCAAGCCCATCGCCGTGGCCCGGCCCCAGTGGGGCGGCACGCCGGCCCCCCGCGCAGCCGCACCGATGATGCCCGCCGGCTACAGCGCCGCGAAACCCGCCGCGCCCAAGGCCGATGTCGGCGACATCGCCAGCGGCGACCGCGTGCGTCATCGCCTGTTCGGCGAGGGCATCGTCGTCTCCGTGGAGGGCACGGCACCCAAGCGGATTTTCAAGGTCAATTTCAAAGGCGCGGGCATGAAGGAGCTGTCCGAGAGCTTCGCGCCGCTGGAAAGGGCGTGACCCGATGGACGACACACAGAACCGGCAGCGCATGGCGCAGTTGGTGGAGCTGCTCAACGAGCTGGCCTGGCGCTATTACGTGCTGGACGAGCCGCGGGTAAGCGACGCGGAATATGACGCGCTGCACGACGAGCTGCTGGAACTGGAGAAGCAATACGGCGCGCTGCCCGATTCGCCCACGGGGCGCGTGGGCGGAGCACCGCTCAAGGGCTTCGAGCAGCACCGCCACCTGGCCCGGCTGTGGAGCATGGACAAGGTGCGCACCGAGGCCGCCCTGCGCGACTGGGCGGCCCGCTGTCAGCGCCTGATGGCCGACCACGAGGCCCAGACCGGCGAGCGCCTGCCGCCGCTGCAGTTCGCCGTGGAGTATAAGTTCGACGGCCTGACCGTGAACCTGACTTATGAGAACGGCCTGCTGGTGCAGGCGTCCACCCGCGGCAACGGCGAAGTCGGCGAGGCCGTGCTGCCCCAGATCAAGACCGTGCGGGGCATCCCTTTGTCCATCGCTCACCAGGGCCGCATGGAGGTGCACGGCGAGTGCTTCATGAAGCTCTCCGCATGGAGGGAATACAACCGCACCGCCGCCGAACCCTTGAAGAACGCCCGCAACGGCGCCGCCGGGGCCCTGCGCAACCTGGACCCGGCAGTGACCGCCGCGCGGCACCTGAGCGCCTTCTTCTATGACGTGGGCTATATCGAGGGCCGCACCCTGAGCAACCACGTGGATATGATCGAGTTCATCCGCGACAACCACCTTCCGTGCAGCCCCTTTTTAAAAGTATGCTCCAGCATGGAACAGGTGCTGGAGGTCATCGCCGAGGCTGAGCGTGACCGCAGCGCGCTGGACTATCTGATCGACGGCATGGTCGTCAAGATCGTGGATTTCGCGACCCGCCGGGCGCTGGGATACACCAACCGCTTCGCCCGCTGGGAGATCGCGTGGAAGTTTGAGGCCGAGGAGATCACGACGATCATTCGAGACATCGTGTGGGACGCCGGGCGCACCGGGAAGCTCACGCCGGTGGCCGAGGTGGAGCCCGTGGACATCGCCGGGGCCACCGTGCGGCGTGCCACGCTCAACAACTGGGACGACATCCAGCGCAAGGGCGTGCAGCTGGGTGGCCGCGTGTGGATCCGCCGCAGCAACGAGGTGATCCCCGAGATCATGGGCGCCGTGGAGGATCCGGAGCTGCATACTCAGCCACCGCAGAAGCCCGAACATTGCCCGGCCTGCGGCAGCCAGGTCGTTGCGCAGGGGGCGCACCTGTTCTGCCCCAATGGGCTGGGCTGCCCGCCCCAGGCTGTCAGCCGCCTGGTGCACTATGCCTCGCGCAACGCCATGGACATCGAGAC
>JAEYPH010000107.1 GCA_023410875.1 Bacillota bacterium
CGGCGCGGGCGCGGGGCTTGATACGAAGCTGGCGGGCAAGGAATGGACCCGTGACACGACGTTGGAGGACACGCTGGCTGCCGTGGCCCGCTTCGACATCGTGCCGCTTGTGAACGTGGGCTGCGGCTATGAGGCCGCGCTGCCCTTCCAATGGCAAACGTTGAGCGAGCGGCGAGAGGGAGACCGCATCACGACAGAGCAGCGGCTGGACATGCCGGCGGGCAGCCTGAGCCGCACGATTGTGGAAACCCGGCGGGAGGGCGGCTTTCAGCCCAAGTATCCGGTGAGAGGAGAAGGCGATCTGGACGCCATGGAATGCTACATCGACGCGCTGGCGCAGGCGGACTTTTCCGACGTAACGCGGCAGACCGCCGAGGCGGTGGCCACGGTGGCCGGCCGGGGCGCTCTGAGCGTGCAGTGGGCTGTGCAGCCCTATGAGCTGCTGTGCCTGCCCAACACCGTGGACACGCTGATGCTGCACACCGACCTCCCCGAGCGCTGCCAGGCCATGATGGAAAAGATCGTGGACATCGACCGCCGGTTGTTCCGGGCCGTGGCGGACGGCGGCGCGGATTTTATCTTTCTGGGCGCGCCGGCGGCGGAGATGCTGTCGCCGCGCATCTATGAGCGGCTGATCATTCCGTATTCCCAGATCGTGACCGCCGCCGCCCATGAATGCGGCCTGCTGGTGTACAGCCACATCTGCTCGCCGGTGGAGCCTTTCCTGACCATGGGCTTCTATAACCGCATGGGCATCGATCTTTTCGAGACGCTGAGCCCGCCGCCGGTCGGCAACGTGGCCTCGCTGCGGGACGCGCTGGACAAGCTGGACCCACGCCTGTGCACCCGGGGCAACGTAGGGCTGGATGTGCTGCTGAACGGAACCGCGCAGCAGGTGCGCGAGAAGACGCTGGAGGTGCTGCAGGCCTGCGCCGGGCGCAAGCACATCGTGGCCGCCAGCGACTACCTGTTCTACCAAACACCGGAGGAAAACGTGCGGGTGATGGCGGACACCGTGCGAGAGTTTACTGCCTGAAGTGAAGGTTACAGCCGCTGCGGTGGCCTCTGATTGTAAAACACCCCCTGATTTCCGACCCGGGAATCAGGGGGTGTCGTTATCTGATTAAGATTGTTTTAAGCTTGTTTTAAATTATAATATATTGTTGGATCAATCGCTAAATGGTATAAATAAATGGATGCTTAATGAAGCCGTATAACATAAAGGAGATTCCCATGCAAGATAGTGCAACGATGAAAAGGCCCTTGCTGAAGTATTTTTCGCTTACGTATTTGATTTTCTTTGTGCTGTTCGGTATGACGGGCGGCGCAATTGCTCTGAAAATGGTTGAGCCCATCCCCGATATTTTGCAGGTCGTATGCGCGTGGTCGCCCACCTTTTCTTTTCTGATCTTGTATAAAAAACTGGTACCCGATCTCACGCTCGGGGAGTTTATCAGGAGGCAATTTCGTGCAAAGGCGGGCAAGGGGTTGCTCTTTGCGGTCGGCCTTCAGATGCTTGTGTTCATAACCATGGTTGTCCTCATTTCGATCGTCAATAGGATAACGATGTTGATGGTCATAAACACTTCGGCGGCAGTCCTCGTGCTCGGCTTTTTCAATCAACTGATCCGGGGGCCGTTGGGCGAAGAAATCGGTTGGCGCGGTTATGCACAAAACCAATTGCAGAAAACCCATTCTCCGTTGGTCTCTTCGCTGATCCTTGGTGCGGTGTGGGGGCTTTGGCATGCGCCGCTGTGGTTCGTGACTACAGGCTACGCAGGCGGCCAACTGGTGCAATACATCGCGTTGTTTTTGGTGGGCATCCTGTCGATATCCGTCATCATGACGTACTTTTATAACAAGAGCAAGAATCTGCTAATCCCCATTGTCATGCACCAGTTGCTCAATTACCTGGGTTCTGTCATAGAGGCGGACGGGCTCCAAATCATGTTCTACATGTCGATGTTGTATCTTGCTGCCGCACTGGTGCTTGTCGTCGTCAATCCCCATAAAGTATTGTTCTCTGGCTCTCTAGTGAAAAAATATACTGAGCTCTGACAAAGCCAACGGCCACCGGTGACGGTGGCCGTTCGAGCGAGTTGTATTATACTTCTCTCTTGGGCCGTATGTGCTTGGACAGAGCCAGCGCCACCAGGAAGATCGCCACGGCGAAGCCCAACTGGATCAGCATGGCGTTGACGACGCCCGATACGCTTGAGAACGAGAAGTCGGTCAGGTTGCGGATGTCGTCCACGGCCTTAACGTACCAATAGACCGGCTGAAAGCGCATCACGCGCAGCACGCCCTCTCCCAGCATAGCCTGATCCACGAACACGCCGCTTAAAAAGCTCAGGCCCAGAGACACGATGTTGGCCACGGCGCTCTGTACGCCATGATCGCGGATGAACTTGCCCGCCAGGAACGCGATGCTCAATGCCACCAGCGTGATGACCAAAGCATTGACGCACAGCAGCAGGGTGCCCATGTTCCCCGGCACGCTGCCGTACACCGCAAAGGACACCGCGCAGCAGAAGGCCCACACGACCAGCGCGAAGGTGCCGTTGCCCAACACGAGCTGCAGGTTCATCTGCAATGGGCGCACTGGCGAGCACAGGTTGCGGTTGGAGAGGTCCGCATCGTTGAGCGTTATCATGAAGCTGGTTACGCCCAGTATCATGATTGCCAGGATGCAGTAGGCCAGATAGCGGAAATAGTTGGACAGCTCGTTGGTCTGGGTGGAACTGCCGTAGAGGTTCAGCTTCACGTCCGCCCGCTGCTCCACGTCCTTGGATACGGCGGAAACGATGTCTTCGGGGCTGGCGCCGGGACGGCCCTGGGCGTGCAGCCGCGCCAAATGCAGGTAGCGCTGCACCAGCAGGTCCATAGACACGCTGGTGTCCATCTGCGAGACTGCCACTTTTTGCAGCGGCACGTCGTTTTTGCCGCTCAATAAGCTGTCGGAGAACCCTGCCGGGATGCGCAGCGCGTATTCGATGTTGCCGTAGAACAGCGCGTCCTGAATGGCCTGGTCGGAATCGTTCACGGTTACGAGGCGGGCGTTTTTGCCCAGATAGTCCGCCAGGCCCGTCGCGATCGCCTGGCTGCCGTCCTGGTTGACGACGGCGATGTTGGTTCGGGTTTCTGCAAAGACGGCGTTGGAGCGGCTGCGAATTTCGCCGGTGATGATCATGGATACGCCGATGAACACGATCACATAGATCATCAGGGAGCCGATGTTGCGGCGGATGATCTTAAAGTACGCATCAAAGACTGTCATATTTTTGCCTCCGGGTAAATAAGAAGATGACGATGCTGAACACGATGGAGAAGGCCAGCAGCAGGCCGATGTTCAGGTAAAAGCGGCTGTGGTCCGTGTAGGCATACAGCGCGTAGAAGGCGTCGGAGAGCACGTTGGCCGGGTTCAGATAGGCCATAGCAGGCATGGCGTGGATGACGGCGTACTTGACCGTGGAGACCATCAGGCCGGCCAGGAAGCTTAGGATCATGCTGCCGGTGATCAGGATAGCGATCTTGATGCCCTCATTTCGGATGGGCAGCGATGACAGGAACGCGCCGAAGGTGACGCCCATGCAGCTGCCCATGAAACCGGCCAGCAGCAGCAGCGGCAGCGGTGCGTTAAACTGCACGCCCAGTACCAGCGTCAGATAGGCGATCAGCGCCACGAGAGAGGCGAACTGCAGCGTAACCGCCGCGCACAGGCCGGCCACCAGCGCCTTGAGTTTATGCATCGGCGCTACGCCCAGCCGCTGGCCCAGCGCCGATTGGTTGGCCTGGGAGTCCGTCACTTCCCGCTGCCCCCAGAAGCCGCCGTACAGGGCCGCCATGGCGATCAGTGTATAAAAATAGGGCAGCGTGCTGTTGGCGGCATGGCCGCCGGAGGCGGTGTTTGTCACAGGGTAGTCGCCTTGTACAGCCGAGAGGCGCTGCAGGGCCTCGTGGTTTTCCGCGAGGATCGTCGTATAGGCCGATCGGGTCTGCAGATAGCTGTTGACGAACTGACGCAGAATGCTCTGAGAAACGCCGGATCCGCGCACGATGATGTCAATGGAGCTGTTTTCGTCGTCCTCCAACGAAACGTAACCGGCGATTTTGCCGTTTTTCAGGCTGTCGTCGGCCTGCTCCCGGCTGAGGACCGACACCTGGAACAGCTTGGTTTCAGCCTCGGAGTTGTCGGTGCTGACGCTATGCAACGCCGATTGAAAGGCCGTATCCTTGCCCCAGGCGGCGTTGTCCACAATGGCAATCGGGATGCTGGCGAAGGTCGTACCGCTGCCGATGTTCTGGAACGCAATGCCAAAGAGTGTGCCCAGTGCGACGGGGAACAACAGCGTCCAGAAGATCAGGATGCGATCACGGGCCAGCGTTTTCAAACGGTAGGTGTATATATGCCGGAACATTGCTTTCACCTCAATCCCGCAGCTCTTTGCCGGTGATTTCCAGGAACACGTCGTTGAGCGTGGGCGGTTCACAGTAGATGCGCCCGTAAGGCACGTTGTTGGTTTGGAGCAGATCCATGAGACCCTGCAGGCAGTTGCGCCCGGCGGCACAGCGCACAACCAGCTCGTTTGTGCGCACATCGGCGCTGACGATGCCCTCCAGGCTGCCGGCCAGCGCGGCCAGCGCACCCTCGGCGCGCAGCAGCTCCACGGTGATCTTCTCTCCGGAACTGACCATGGCCTTGAGCTCCGCGCTGGTGCCCAGCGCGATGACCTTGCCCTTGTCCATAATCGCAATGCGCGTGCAGATCTGGTCCACCTCTTCCATGTAGTGGGACGTGTAGATGACCGTTGCGCCTTCGCGGTTGAGCCGCTGGATGCCCTCGAGGATGTTGTTACGGCTTTGGGGGTCCACGGCCACAGTGGGCTCATCCAATATGATGAGCTTGGGCTTGTGGGCGATGCCGCAGGCGATGTTGAGCCGGCGCAGCAGGCCTCCGCTCAGCTTCTTGGGCAAGAACTTGCGGAAATCCTCCAGACCGGTGAAGACGATGGCTTCCTCGACCAGCTTTGACCGCTGTGCATTGTCGGGCACATACAGGCCGCAGAAATAGTCGATGTTTTCGGTGACGGTCAGTTCCTTGAACACGGCGACGTTCTGCATGACGACGCCGATGTCGCGCTTGAGGTCGTAGCTGTCCGGCCGCATGGGCTTGCCGAACACCCGGATGTCGCCCTTGTCGTATTTGAGCAGCGACAGGATGCAGTTGATGGCTGTGGTCTTGCCGCTGCCGTTGGGGCCCAGCAGGCCGAAAATTTCGCCGGGCTGCACCTGCAGGTTGAAGTGGTCCAGCGCCAGCAGCTCGCCATACCGTTTGACCAGATTGTTGACTTCGATGATCATGAAATTCTCCTCCGTTTCTTTACGCAGCCATTGTACTGCGGCGCGCAAACCCGATGAAGTGAAACGGCTCCCGATCTGCATATGACAAATGTCATGGTATTCCAATTGCGCATGGATCGCAGCTTTGTTAGAATCGAAGGGAGATTCTGGAAAGTGATGAACCGATGAACAGGTTGGTGGATAAGCTCATTTTGCTGGCGCTGTGTGCGGTGAACTTCATCGGCGTGCACCACGGCGTGTATGACGTAGTGCCGGTGCTCGTCGCCGTGGCCGCCGGGGCCCTGTGCAGCTATCTGGACAGGGACATTCCCGTTTCGGTCGTGTTTGTGGCCGTCTGTGCTGTCGCGATGTTCTTTCCGCCGCTGATCTACTTCATACCGCTGCTGTGCTACGACGTGACCGGCAAGCGTTACCACTGGGTTGCGTTGTTTGCGTTGGCGCCTGTGCTGGGTGTGTTGCCGACCATAGGCCTGCGCGACGGCATGGCACTGGCGCTGCTTGCCGCGCTTGCCGTGCTGCTGCAGATGCGCTCCAGCCGCGCAGACCGCGCCCGGCGCGAGGCGCTCAGCCTGCGCGACGAGACCAAAGAATTCGCGCTGCAACTGGAGTATAAGAACAAAGAACTGTTGGAGAAACAAGACTATGAGTTGAACCTGGCTGTATTGGGCGAGCGCAACCGCATCGCCCGGGACATCCACGACAGCGTGGGCCACACGCTGAGCAACGCGATCCTGCAGACCGGCGCGTTGATGGCCATCAACCGTGACGAGACGATGGGGAGCCGGCTGGAGACGCTGCGCGATACGCTCAAGACCGGCATGGATTCCATCCGCGCCAGCCTGCACGACCTGCACGATGAAGCCATGGACCTGCACAGCGAGGTGCTCGCCCTGGTCAAAGGCTTCACCTTTTGTGCCATCGCGCTGGATTACGGCATCGAGAGCAACCCCGACCGCAACAGCAAATACGCGCTGATCGCGATCCTCAAGGAGGCGCTGTCCAACGTGATGCGCCACAGCAACGCGACCCGTGTGCGCGTGGCGCTGCGGGAGCACCCGGCGCTGTACCAGCTCATCATCAGTGACAACGGCAGCAAAACGGCCCCCGCCGGGGAGGGCATGGGCCTTAAGAACATCGCCCAGCGGGTGGGCGCGCTGGGCGGCATCGTGACCATCACCCGAGAGGGCGGGTTCACGGTGTTCGTGTCGCTGCCCAAGGAAAGGAAGGCCGCTCTATGAACATCATAGTCGTGGATGACGACCGGTTGGTGGCGCTTTCGCTGCAGACGATCATCGAGGCCGCCGACGGCCTGCGCGTTGTGGCCGTCGGCGCGTCCGGCGCCCAAGCCATTGAGCTCTACGAATGCCATAGGCCCGATGTGCTGCTGATGGACATCCGCATGGACGGCATGACCGGCCTGCAGGCCGGCGAGCACATCCTGGGCGCGCATCCGGACGCCCGCGTTCTGTTCCTGACGACGTTCTCCGACGACGAATACATCGTGCGGGCGCTTAAGATGGGAGCCAAGGGCTATCTGCTCAAGCAGAACTTCGAGAGCATCGTGCCGGCGCTGCGGGCTGTGCACGCCGGGCAGACGGTGTTCGGCAGCGACGTCGTCGCTAAACTGCCCACGATGCTGTCCGGCGGTCCTCGCGTGGATTTCGTCGCCCATGGCGTCACCGAGAAGGAGCTCGCCATCATCGAGGGCATCGCCGAAGGCCTGAGCAACCGCGAGATCGCCGCGAAGCTCTACCTGGGCGAGGGCACCGTGCGCAACGCCATCAGTGTGATCCTGGAGAAGCTGAACCTCAAGGGCCGCACGCAGATCGCCATTTTCTATTATAAGAACAGGGGATAAGGGAAGAAGGTACAGCGATGCCAGTGCGCAGAGTGATCAACGGCATGAAAAGGGTGGATCCTATGAAATACATGGGATTGCTACTTATGATTTTATGCGCTGCATTTTTGAATGCTTGCTCTGTGAAAGATATCGATATGGAAAATAATGAAGACAGATATAGCAGAGATTTTACCGAATCTATTTGTACAAGCGGTAACTTCGGTGGAGGTAACACGGATGATATTTATGTTGTGCTAAATTATATCTATAAAAGCGATGAACTGAGAGAAAAGTATGGAGATGCTTTTGAGGTGGAAGATGTCGGTGGTTCTGCTGAAAGCCAAGTATTTTTGTTTCGATGGTTCTTTAAGGGGATGGGTAAATATTTCGTAACGATTGACGGTGATGATTGGACAGTTGAAGTATATAAAAGTTACTTCGGAAAATGGACAGTAACGAAATGCTATCCCGGATGGGAATTGACTTAAGTTGCGTCTAACAGTCGTTGGATTCAACTGCTACCATGGTAAAAGCATTGACCAGTCCTCTGGGGAAGGCAAGTCGTTGAACGTTATATGGGTTTCGTGAAGACTTGGCTTCCCTTTGAGGGGAAGCTGTCGCCGCAGGCGACTGATGAGGTGTAAACCTATGAACGGCACGCGTAATCCGAGACTAACCACATACTCTAAAGACCTTCGGAAGAATATGACAAAGGAAGAACGGCAACTCTGGTACGACTTTCTAAAAAGATTACCAGTATCATTTCATCGTCAAAAAGTGATCGGTGAATACATTGTTGATTTCTACTGTGCCAGTGCGAAGCTCGTGATTGAGCTTGACGGTTCGCAACACTATGATGAAAAAGGCAAGAACAATGACGCAAAACGCGATGAATACTTGCGCAGCCTTGGACTGAATGTAAAACGATATTCCAATGTGGAAATCAACTCTGGATTTGAAGACGTTTGCTCTGATATCTATAACTTCATTTCACGAACTATGTTGGATATCTCATCTGACAAATAGCGCATTTTCTTCTGGGGGGAGACACCTCATCCGGCGCGTTGCGCCACCTTCCCCTCAAGGGGAAGGCTAGCGTGACAAAGTGGCCTTCATGGCTTCCCCTCGGAGGGGAAGCTGTCGCCGTAGGCGACTGATGAGGTGGTATTTCTAGCTCAACACCTCGCGGCGGTTCAGCCAGGCTAGAACTTTATTCCCCAAACTCTACTTCATAGCTAGCTGTTCTCCTTAAACGCCTACCCTTGTGGGTTACCCGCAGCACCAAATCATATTTGCTTCAAGGGGGAGACACCTCATCCGGCGCGTTGCGCCACCTTCCCCTCCAGGGGAAGGCATGGTCGCTTATCTTGGTTACAGCAGAGCCGCCGCGACGCATTGTCGCGGCGGCTTGCCGGGTCAAACCCTTTACTCTCCAAACTCTACATCATAGCTGTTCTCATTGAGTACCTGCCCCTCATGGGTTACTCGCAGCACCAGCTCATACTTGCCCGGCGCGAAGCGGTCGTCGTAGTGGACCGCGATAGGTCCGAGCTCCAGCAGGCTGTCGGGCTCCAGCGTCACCGTGGAGCTGTTGAGCCCGGCGCGCCCGCCGGTTTCCCCGTGAATCAGCTCCACGCTGAGCTCGCAGCCCTCAAAGCGCCGGTGCAGGTCGTTGATGATCCAGGGAGAAATATGGATGGTGCTGTCACCGCCACCCTTCTGCACGCGGCGGTAGAAGGAGGTGCGGCCCAGCGACACGCCGGCCAGCACCGGCTGGTTGCTCTGCTGCAGCGTGCGGTAGCCCAGCTTGGGCACGCGGTCGTAGCTGACTACCGACCACGTGATGGACGGCCAGCAATCCATGAACATGAACTGGAAGTAGGAGCCCACCTTCTGGAAGCGGGACTTGCGGAAGCTCTCGATGGCGGTCTTGAGCAGCGCCGCCTGGTAGCGCTGGGAATTGTTCACGAAGGTCTCCCAGTTGTCGCCGCGATCCACCTTGGCCACGAAGAACGTCTGGTCATACTGGAAATCATGGAAAGCCAGGCGGTCCCAGTCCGGCGGCCAGAAGTCGCCGCCGTTGAGGGCAATGCTCTCGGGCAGCGAGGGCAGCGCCTGCGCGCCGAATTCGGTGATCATGCGCCCGCCGGGCAGCGCCTTGAATTCCTCCGGGCTGCCGAAATACCAGCCGGGGTAGGGGTGCTCGTTGAAGTGGCTGACCGGGTGCACATACCGGCTGGCGTCCTCCTCGCGGGCGGCGCGGGCCAGCTGCGGCCCCACGATCTCGTTGTTGAAGAACATAGACTCATTCTGGCAGCACCACACGGCGATGCTGGGGTGGCGGCGAAGGCCGCGCACCATGTCCTTGATCTGTGTGACGGCGCTGTACACCACGCTATCCTCGTTGGCGTAGCCCCACTGCAGCAGGAAGTCCTGCCAGATCAGGATGCCTGCGCGGTCGCAGGCGTCGTAGAAGGCGCGGTTGCTCACATGTACGCACACGCGCACGGCGTTTACACCGGCGCCCTTGAGCAATGCGATGTCGCGCTCAATGCGGTCCTGTCCATAATGGGCCAACCACAGCGAGGGGATCACGTTGGTGCCGCGGATGAACAGCCGCTTGCCGTTGACGCTCCAGGTGCCGGTGGCGCTGTCCACGCTGATCTCGCACACGCCGGTCTCGTGGGTGTGCACATCCACCACAGCGCCGTCCAGCAGCAGCTCCGCCTTCACCTGATACAGGCTCTGCGCGCCCAGGTCCCATGTCCACCACAGCTTGGGGTCCGTCAGCACGAACAGCGCCTGGGCGCGGCCCTCGGCCACGGCCACAGTCTGCGCCTGGGCGCGGCCCTCGTCGTCGGTCAGAGTCAGGCGCACCTGGGCCTGCACGCCGGCGGGAATGTCCTGCGCCTGGGCGGTTACCCATACCCACGCCTTTTGGCGGTCGTCCACTTCATCGGCGCTGTCCCAGCCCACCAGGGAGGTTGCGTCCTTGCTGATTTTGGGCAGCAGCTGCGTGTGCAGCGACACCGACTGGAGGAAGCTCTGGGCGCGCCATTCCAGCGTCACGCCGCCCCAGATGCCGCCGGTGTTGCCGTCCTGGCCGTGCTCCGGGTCCCAGCTGCCCTGTTTGCCGTCCCAGTGGCTCAGGATGCCCTTGACCAGCCGCTTGCGGTGGGGCCACACGGGGCCGGGCCGCTCGTTGGGCGAGCTCACGACCACGCTGAGCTCCTGTTCGCCATCGGCGCGCAGCCAGGGCGTCACATCAAATTCAAAGGTCTGGAAGCACCCCTCGTGCTTGCCTGCCAAGTGGCCGTTGAGCCGCACCTCGCAGGCGTAATCCACGCCGTCGAAGCGCAGGAAGGCCCGCCGGCCGGCCTGCGGCGCGGCGGTGAAGTGCCGGGTGAAGCGGGCGCGGCCGAAGAAATCGCTCATGCCGCTGTAATGCCAGTTGCCCGGTATGTCCATTTCCTCGCATTGGGGCAGGGGCCGGTCCAGCGTGGTCTCGGTGCCGTCGGCTTCCAGCATCAGCCAGGCCAGCGGTTCGCACCGCCATCGGCCATTCAGGGAAACTTGACTTCTCATAGGACGCCTCCTTTTGCTTGCGGGGTTTCTCATTTTGTGCTAGACTATGTTCAGACATTTGAACATTACCATCATAAAATCTACAAGGGGTGCTGTCAATGGACTTTATTGCTCCCAACAAGGAAATCATCGTGCGGAACGCCGAGACCAAAATAGACCTGCCCACCGGTGCGCTTTCCGGCAGCGTCAGCGTGAGCACCAAGCGCCTGGGCGATTTGAAGGGTGTGTTCGCCGACGAAGCTGCCCGCGCCAGTATGCCGCAGGACACCGTTGCGTATACCGTGCATTCCCACGTGGCGGAGCGCGAGGGCACGCCCGGCGGCCTGTTCTTCGGCACCAGCTTTGTCAACCCCGGCATGGTGGGAGAGGAGTTCTTCATGACCCGCGGGCACTTTCACACCCGTTTGGAGACCGCCGAGTATTACTGGTGCCTGCAGGGCGAGGGCATCCTGCTGCTCATGGACCGCGAGCGCCGGTGCACCGCCCAGCGCATGGCCCCCGGCAGCCTGCACTACATCCCCGGCCATGTAGCACACCGTGTGGTCAACACCGGCTCCGGTGTGCTGGCCGTGGGCGCGTGCTGGCCTTCGGACGCCGGGCACGATTACCGCACCATCGAGGAGCAAGGCTTCTCCGCCCGCGTGGTGCTGCGCGATGGCCGCGCCGTGGTGCTGGCCGTGGAGGAGGAGACATGACGACCATCGATCACAACTCCCCGGTGCCGCTGCACGTACAGGTGGAGGCCTATCTGCGCGAGCTCATCAAGCAGGAAGAATACCGCAATGGAGCGCTGCTGCCCAACGAGCTGGCGCTCAGCAAGCAGTTCGGCATCAGCCGCAACACCTTCCGTTCGGCCATGGATCGTCTGGTGCTGGAAGGCCTGGTCATACGCAAGAAGGGCATCGGCTCCCGCGTAAATACGACGATGCTGAGCACCACTTTGACCGAGTGGGACAGCTTTTCCCGGGAAATGACGACCAAGGGCCGCGTGCTGCGCACGATCTCCAAGGAGATTCGCTGGGTGCAGGCTTCCGAGGAGATTGCCGCGGCGCTGGGCGTGGAGCCGGGCACGGAGGTGTGCCGGTTGGAGCGCATCAAGGGCGTGGACGGCGAGCCGGTGGTGCTGTTCTTAAGCTACTTCCACCCCCGGGTGGGCATCTACCGCAACGAGACCTTTGACGGGCGGCTGTACGACATCCTGCAGCAGAAGTACAACAGCGTGCCGGAGATTTCCGACGAGGAGATCGGCGCATTGCCGTGCAGCGGCACCTTCAGCCAGCAGCTGCGCATGCCGTTGGACGTGCCTGTGCTGTTCCGCAAGCGCCATGTGCTCAACGCCGCCGGCAAGATACTGGAGCTGTGCTACGCCTATTACCGCTCGGATCGGTTCCTCTACACGATACGCATACGGAGGGGGAACCAGCCATGAGGACGTATTCCATCGACCTGGGCGGCACATTTATCAAGCTGGCTGCGATAGAGGACGGCGAGATCCTGCGTGAGGACCAGCTGGCCGTGAACCCGCTGGACACCACGGCCCAGCGCATGGCCGCCGTGGCTGCCGTGCTGCAGGATTGGCGCGGCCACGGCGTCAGCGCCAACGCCGCGGGCATCGCCTTCGCTGGCATCACCGACCCGGTGGGCTGCCGGGTGCTGTCGGTCAACGGCAAATACCTGGACGCAGCGAGCTTCGACTTCCCGGCCTGGGCAGCCGGGCAGGGGCTGGCGCTGGCCATGGACAACGACGCCAACGCAGCGCTGCTGGGAGAGGTGCGCTTCGGCGCGGCCAAGGGCAGTGGCGATGCGGTGATCTTGATACTGGGTACCGGCATCGGCACCGCGGCGATGATGGGCGGCGCGATGATCCGCGGCAGGCACTTCCAGGCCGGGTGTCTGGGCGGGCACTTCACCGTGGGGCACAAAGGCCGCCCGTGCAACTGCGGCAGCCGCGACTGCGCCGAGGCTTACGCCGCCACATGGGCGCTGCCGGCCCTGGCCCAGGAGCGGCCGGGCTTTGCCGCCAGCGCCCTGGCCCGCGAACCGCTGGTGGACTACAAGACGCTGACCCATTGGGCCCGGCAGGGCGACCCGGTGGCGGAGGGCCTGCTGGAGGATTGCATCGGCGTGTGGAGCGCCGTGGTTAAAAACCTAGTCCATGCCTATGACCCCGAGGTCGTCGTGCTGAGCGGCGGTGTGCTGCGCAGCGCCGACCTGATCGTGGAACCACTGCGCGCCCGCGTGCTGGCCGACGTGTGGACGCCCTGGGGCACCGTGGATTTCCGCGTGGCCGCCCACCCCGAGCGCTCTGTGCTGCTGGGCATGCACCACCTAGCCTGTGAAAGGATGCGAGGATGAAACGAACCAGCAACTATGATAAGAACCCGGTCGTCGAGATAAAAGGCTTTGACGGGGATGTGTGGCAGGGGTACGCCGCCATTGGCGCGCGGCTGCGAGGCGCCGTGGCCGCCCTGGGCCACGCCCGCGCCGTCGTCACGGTGGATTGCTACCCCGGCGTGCGCGAGGACGAGGTGACCGCCGCCTTCTCGGCGGCGCTGCAGCCGGTGCTGACGCTACGCGCCGGGGACGCCACACTTGGCAAAGATGCTGTGGAGCGGCTTGTCGCCCGCAACGTGACCGACGACCGGGTGTTCGGCGTGCTGAGCTGCCACCGCATCGAGGAGTTCTTTGACACCGCGAAACTGGGCGCGGCCCTCGCGAAGGTGGAAGCGGTAAAGGAAGGAATTGTACTGGTCGTCGGCGTGGGCGCGGCGCTGCTGGCCCAGCCGGACGTGCTCGTGTATGCCGACCTGGCCCGCTGGGAAATACAGCAGCGCTACCGCCGTGGTGAGCTGGGCAACTGGCTGTGCGACAACGCCGGCGAGGATGTGCTTCGGCTATATAAGCGGGGCTTCTTCGTGGATTGGCGCGTGGCCGACCGCCACAAGAAGGACCTGTTTGCCCGCATGGATTATGTGCTGGACACCAACCTGAAGGACAACCCGAAGATGCTGACCGGCGCGGCGCTGCTGGGCGGCCTTAGGCAGGCGGCGGCGCAGCCCTTCCGCGTGGCGCCATACTTCGACCCCGGCGTGTGGGGCGGCCAGTGGATCAAGGACGTGTGCGACATGGACCGCTCCGCCCGCAACTACGCCTGGGGCTTTGATTGCGTGCCCGAGGAGAACAGTCTGCTGTTCAAAATCGGCGATACCGTCGTCGAGCTTCCGGCCATCGATCTGGTGTTCGCACAGCCGGTGGCGCTGCTGGGCGACAGGGTGCACGCTCGCTTCGGCACCGAGTTTCCGATCCGCTTCGATTTTCTGGACACCATGGGCGGCCAGAACTTAAGCCTGCAGGTGCACCCGCTGACCGAGTACATCCAGGAAACCTTCGGCATGCACTACACGCAGGACGAAAGCTACTACATGTTGGACGTGGACGAGAACACCAATCCCGTGGTCTACCTGGGCTTGAAAACCCCGGTACGCAGCGAGGAGATGCTAGAGGCGCTGGAGCGCGCCCAGCAGGGCGCGCCCTTCGACGCCACGCAGTATGTCAACGCCATCCCGGTCAAGAAACACGACCATGTGCTGATCCCCGCGGGCACGGTGCACTGCTCCGGCGCGGGCACCATGGTGCTGGAGATCAGCGCCACGCCGTACATCTTTACCTTCAAGCTCTGGGATTGGGACCGCGTGGGGCTGGACGGCAGGCCCCGGCCGGTGCACCTGTCCCATGGCCGGCGCAACATACAGTTTGACCGCGACACAGCATGGGTGCATGCCAACCTCATCCACCGTGAAGAGCCCGTGGCCGCCGGCCAGGGCTGGCGCGAGGAGCGCACCGGCCTGCATGAGCGGGAGTTCATAGAGACCCGGCGGCACTGGTTCACAGGTCCCGTGGAGCATGACACCCAGGGCGGCGTCAACGTGCTCAACCTCGTACAGGGCGACGAGGCTGTCGTGGAGAGTCCTGACGGGCAATTCGAGCCTTTCGTCGTGCATTATGCCGAGACCTTCATCGTGCCGGCGGCGGTGGGGCGCTATACGATATCGCCCCATGGCGCCGGCGTCGGGCAGGAGCTGGCAACGATAAAAGCTTATGTGAGAACCTAGGAGGCGTGACATGGAGACCAAACAGGCGAAGGAAATGCTGGGCTGCCAGATCTGGGTGGAGCCCACCGATTCGCGGGAGCGCGTACTTGACCTGGTACGCCGCGCCGCCGACAGCGGTTTAGGGTGGCTGCGGTGCTTCTTGATGTGGCCGTGGATAGAGGCCGCGCCGGACCAGTGGGATTTCCGGGTGTTCGATGACCTCTTTGACGCCGCAGCCAAATACGGCGTCAAGATCAAGGCGACGCTGACGGCCAACTCCGGGCCGTGGTTCCTGGGCACGCCGTCGCTGCTGCACTCCCACACGGGCTTTCTGTCGGCAGACTGGCGCGAGCCCATGGGGCGCTACATCCAGCGCTGCGTGAGGCGCTATCGCCAGCACCCAGGGCTGGGCCAGTGGATACTGTGGAACGAGCCCAGCGGCGGCGGCGAGCGCACGCCGGAGACGCGGGAGCAGTGGAGGCAGTGGCTGCGCCGGGAATATGGCGACGACCTGGCGGAGCTCAACCGCCGCTGGCGCACCGGCTTCACCGGCTTCGACGAGGTATTGTTCCCGGAAGAGCTGAACCATCCGCTGCACCGGGGCAGCTCCTGGCAGAGCTACCGGCCGTGGATGGACAACTGCCGCTTCAAAGCCTGGTGGCTGGCGCAGGAGCTCGCCTGGGTGCGCGATGAGGTGCGAAAATATGACGCGGATACACCGACCTGCGTGAACCCTTGCCCGTTCCTGAGCAACCAGGCTGCCGCCGGTGTGGATTTGGAGCAGATCGGCGCCGTCGTGGATGTGCTGGGCGCCAGCTATCACCCGGCGTGGCATTTCACCTTTGCCGACCGGGTCACCTTCCCGGCGCTGATGGCCGCCGGCGTGCGCAAGAAGGCCGCCATGCCATCGGCCAAACAGGTGGAGATCACCGAAGTGCAGACCGGCAACACGCTGAACTCCTCGGTGCGGCCCAGCGCCGTGGAGCCCTCGGAGGTCGTGCGGTTCTATCTTTCCGGCCTGTTCAGCGGCGCCCAGTCGGTCACCGGCTGGCTGCTCAACGCGCGCAGCCGGGATTTCGAGGCCGGCGACTGGGGCCTGCTGGACGACACCGACGGCCCCAGCCCCCGCAGCCGCATGATGCGCCGCCTGCACGACACACTGAACACCGCCATAGAGCGCGCCGGGGCGTGGCAGCCGGCGCAGCCCCGGGCTTTCGTGGGCTACAGCCTGGAGGCCCAGGCCGTGGAGGTGGCGGACACCAACGGCGCGCCGGTGAACGGCCGCCGCGCCGACGACAGCGGCCACGGCACGGCACTCTTAAGCGTGCTGCTGATGGAGCAGGGCGCCGCCACCGAGATGCGCCGTCTGCAGGACCTGCCCGAGGATGGCTCCGGCGCGCTGCTGGTCTTAAGCCACGTGGTCTCCTGGGAGCGCGAGGACGCCGAGCGCATCCTGGCCTTCGCCCGCAGCGGCGGCGCCGTGGTGCTGGACGCGACCTCCGGCCGCAAGGACACCGACGCCGGGCTGCACCGGCCTTGGCCGGGCTTCCTGGCCGGAGAGATCGGCATGCACGCCGAGGGCCTGCACACCGATCCGCAGGGGTACGCGCTGAATGACAGTGGCTCGTCGCTGGGCCGGCTGCTGCTTACGCGCATGGAGCCGGTCTTCGCGCCGGACGCCGGTTGGAGCGCCTGGGAGGACCTGCGTTATGAAGACGGCGAGCCGCTGGTGTGGCAGCGCTCCTTCAGCCAGGGCAGCTTTGTGCTGGTCAACGGCATGGCGGGCCCCTCGCTTACCCATGAGGCCGCTGCGTGGCCGGTGCTGCGGCGGGTGTTCGACCGCCTGTGCGCGCCCGTCAAGAACCCGGTGCGGCCATTGGCCGGCTGCCACAGCGCCTTCGCGCTGCCGGTGGAATGCGAGCGGGGCACCATGACCGCCATACTGGCCCAACCCATCCAAGGCCGCGGCGGCCAGCGCCTGCGCATCGTGGCCCCGGCGGGCGTCTATGAAGACCTGTGGACCGGCGAAACCGTGGAGGTGGGCGCTCAGGGCGAAGCAGCCCTGCTGGCCGAAGACGGCATCGCCCTGCTGTGGCAGCCGTGAGCGGGGGAGGGGAAGCCATGTTTGATCCGGGCATCGATATCCAGGCCACCGAACGGCCGATGGGCTTCCGCTATGGGCAGGAGGTGTTCGGCCCCCAGCCCGAGCTGCGCACGCTGCACAGCCTGCGCCGCAGCCTGCAGGACCCCAATTGCCAAGGCCCCGACCCCGTATACGCAATCGCCATGGACGTGGGCAAGGCCGAGCACCGCGAAGCATTGAGGCAGCGCATGCTGCTTTACGGTGTGGTGACCTATGCCCGGGGCCGCCTGGGCCAAGAACCCATCCGCAGCCAAGGCCACGCCCACAAGGTGAGCGCCCACTGCGGATGGTCTACACCGGAGGTCTACGAGATTTGGAGCGGCCAGGCCGTCATCTATATGCAGAGCGGCAGCGGCGACGACCCCGGCCGTTGCTACGCCGTGCGGGCCGGCGCCGGAGACGTTGTTATCGTGCCGCCCTATTGGGTGCACGCGACGATCAGCGCCGATCCCAACGAGCCGCTGACCTTTGGCGCGTGGTGCGACCGGGACTACGGCTTTGAGTATGACGGCGTGCGCGGCCACGGCGGCATTGCGTGGTTCCCGCTGTTGAATGAAGAAGGCGGTCTGCGCTGGGAGCGCAACCCCGCCTATGGCCCCTCGGAGCTCATCGAGAAAGCGCCGCAGGGCTACGCTGAGCTGGGCCTGCGCCCCACGGAGGCCATCTACCGCCAGTTCGAGCGCGATCATGACGCCTTCCGCTTCGTCTATGACCCGGCCAGCGCCGCCGCCGTGTGGGGGGATTTTATCCCGTAAGCAACGTTTCCTTAGTTCTTGGCGCCTGACAGTTAAGTGTTGGGCGCTTTTTCCATTTTACACAGGTTATCCCGGTTCGTTTTTGCCGCGTTTTCTCTGTTCCGGCTCCTTATGTTGGAGCGGAAGACTCGTCTTGCTTTTACAATATATGTATGATAAGATGAAAGCCAGCTGAAATTCGCCTATAACGCCACTGGGAATATGTAAAATCGCATACGATGAGCGGAGGATACGCGATTATGCACATCGAATACCGCGAAGACGCCCTATCCTATCGGCCGCACCACCACAACGCCTATGAAATGATCTTTATCCTGCATGGGCAATCCCGTTTCACCGTGCGAGACCAGTCCTTTCTGGCCGGACCGGGAGACATCGTGTTTTTCAGCAACCTGGAGGAGCACTCCACCAACATTGTTCAGACGCCTTACCACCGTTATTTCGTCATGCTGCCACCCCGGGAAACCGACCAGATGATCGGCAACGCCCGGCTGCTGTCCATCTTCAAGCAGCGCAGCGCCGCCTTCCCGTATGTGCTGCATACGTCACAGCGGGCGCAGGCGCTGCAGAGCCATTTTGGGCAACTGCTGCTGGAGAGCGACCCGGCGAACCCCTGGCGCAATGAGCGCGTGTGCGCGCTGCTGATGCTGATCCTGACCGAGGTGTGCCGCCTGCATCCGCAGATCTTTCCCGGTCACATGCAGCCCCATCAATTGCCGATCTCCGATATCCAAAGCCATCTGGACATCCATTACGCCGAGCGGTTCTCGCTGATCGACTTGGCCAAGCGGTATCACGTCAGCGCTGGGTACCTTTCGCAGTGTTTCCGAGAGCAGGTGGGGCACAGCCCCATGCAATATGTCATGCTCAACCGCCTGACCGCCGCCTGTGAGATGCTGCTGACGTCGGGCTTGAGTGTCAACCAGATCTCCGGCCAATGCGGTTTCAGCGACGTGAACAACTTCATCCGCCGGTTTTCTCAGCACTACGGCGTCACGCCGAACAAGATGAAAAAGCAGCGGGGACACATCGCTGTGGATTGGAAGGAGAAAGAACATGCTGGGCATGACCTCGGTGACCTTTCGGACACTGTCAGCAGATGAAATCCTGCGGCTGTGTGCCCAAAGCGGCCTGCAGGGCGTCGAATGGGGCGGCGACATCCATGTCCCCGCCGGCAGGGCGGACATCGCCGCGAACGTCGCCGCCGCCACGCGGGCGCATGGGTTAAAGGTATTGTCCTATGGCTCATACCACCGGCTGTGCGCGGATATGGATTTCGCCCCCGTGCTGGACACCGCCTGTGCATTGGGCGTGGATAAAATCCGCATCTGGGCGGGAGACAAAGGCTCTCAACAGGCGGACGCCGCACACCGCGAGCGCGCGGCCCAAGAGCTGCGCCGCATCTGCGGCCTGGCCCGGGGGCGGGGTGTGGACATCTGTCTGGAATACCACCGCAACACGCTGACCGACACCTGCGAAAGCGCGCAGGCGCTGCTGCGGCAGGCCGGTTGCGACAACCTGTTCACCTACTGGCAACCCAACCCCGACCTGCCCCACGAGCAGAGGCTGCACGAGATCCGCTGCCTGCTGCCCCACATCCGCAGCGTCCACGTGTTCCAGTGGAGCGCGGGCAATGTCCGCCAGCCGCTGAGCGCTGGAGAAGGGGAATGGGCAGCCTATCTGCAGGCTCTGGGCACAGCGCCGCGGGATTGCATCCTGGAATTCGTCAAGGACGACAGCCCGGAGCAGTTCTTGGCCGATGCCAAAACCCTCGTTCAATGGACATCCGACGCGAACGCTCGTTCATAGTCACTCTGCCCGGCGACATCAAGGATTTGGAGGAGAACATGAGCCTGAACGACAAGACGAAGCTGACCGCTGACTGCGCCGCTGCCGGCGTTTGCCTGCCCATGGCCGACACATTGGATGCGCTGCGCCAACCGCTGGCGCTGGGCGGCCCAACCGCGCCCAACCGCCTGGCCGTGCAGCCCATGGAGGGCGCCGACGGCAAGGCCGATGGCAGCCCCGATGAGCTCACCCTGCGGCGCTACCGGCGCTTTGCCCAGGGCGGCGCGGGGCTGCTGTGGGCGGAGGCCATCGCCGTGCGCGAGGATGGCCGCGCCAACCCGCGGCATCTGTGGCTGCACGAGGGCAATCTGGACGCCTACAAGGTCATGGTGGAGGACATCCGCCGCGCCGCCGGCCAGCCTGTCGTTCTCATCGCTCAGCTGACCCACGCCGGGCGCTACAGCAAGCCCTGGGGCACGCCCAGGCCGGTCATCGCTTATAACAACCCTCATTACGAAATAGAGCCTCTGCCGCAGGCGTGCATCATCTCCGACGATGAGCTCAAGCGCCTGGAGGACGACTTTGAGCGGGCGGCTGCGCTGGCCTTCGACGCCGGGTTCGACGGCGTGGACATCAAGGCCTGCCACCGGTATCTGTTTTGCGAGCTGCTGAGCGCCTTCCATCGGCCAGGCGCTTATGGCGGCAGCTTTGAGAACCGCACGGCCATGCTGCGAAACTGCGTGGCGCGGGCCCGCTCGGTGTGCCCCACGGGCCGGCTGGTCACCAGCCGCCTGAACCTCTACGACGGCGTGCCCAACCCCTTTGGTTGGGGGCAGGACGCGCAGGATTACATCCAGACCGACCTGACCGAGCCGCTGGCGCTGATCGGCGAACTGCACCGCGGCGGCATGCAGCTGCTCAACGTGACGATGGGCAACCCCTATGTGAACCCCCATGTGAACCGGCCCTATAAAAGGGGAGGCTACACGCCGCCGGAGCGCCCGCTGCAGGGCGTGGCTCGTATCCTGGGCGGCGCGGCGGCGGTGCAAAGGGCCTACCCCGAGCTGGCGGTGCTGGCCAGCGGCTTGAGTTATCTGGGCGAGGCCGCCGACGTGGTGGCCGCGGGCCTTGTGGAGCAGGGCGGCGCGTCGATGGCGGGCTTTGGCCGGCTGGCCTTCGCCTATCCCGACTTTGCCCGCGACGTTGTGAAGGGAGACGGCTTCCAGAAGGCCAAGAGCTGCCTGGCCTGCACCAAGTGCACCGAGCTCATGCGCGCCGGTACGACCACCGGCTGCCCGGTGCGCGACCAGCAGGTCTATCTGCCGCTGTACCGCAAGCATGTGCTCAAGCAGGAGGCGGACGTATGAGCGCGAAAGCTGCCGTCGTAACCGGTGCGACCAGAGGCATCGGCCGGGGCATCGCCGAGCGGCTGCTGCGGGAGGGCTGGCGCGTGCTGGGCACCGGCACCGCGCCGGAATCCGCCAACGCCTCGTTGATCGCGGAGATGCGCCAAGCGGGCGACTTCCACTATGCCCAATGCCGGCTGGACGACGCTGGAGACCGGCACGCTGTCGTGGAGTGCGCCTTCTCGCTGTTCGGCGCCGTGGACGCCCTGATCAACAACGCCGGCATGGCCCCGCGCCAGCGGGTGGACATGCTGGAGCTGGCCGAGGGCGCCTACGACGAGCTGATGGCCGTGAACCTGAAGGGGCCGTTCTTCCTGACGCAGGCATTCGCCCGGCGGTGGCTCGAAGCGCCGCAGGCCCAGCCGCCGGTCGCGGTGTTCATCACGTCGGTGTCGGCCTTTGCGCCGTCCACCAACCGCGCGGAATACTGCCTGAGCAAGGCGGGCCTGAGCCAGGCGGTGCAGCTCTTCGCGTCGCGGCTGAGCGCCCACGGCATCTGTGTGTATGAGGTGCGCCCCGGCATCATCGAGACCGACATGACCGCCGCGGCCCACGGCAAATACGATACCTTGATCGGCAACGACCTGCTGCCCATCGCCCGCTGGGGGCAGCCCGGTGACGTGGCTTCCGCCGTGTGGGCGTGCTGCAGCGGCCTGCTGGGCTATTCCACCGGCGAGGTGCTGCACGTGGACGGCGGCTTCCACATGCGGAGGCTATAGTAAATATGCAAGATGTCGTTGGGGAGTAATAGGATGCACTGGGATTCGTTGAACTGGAACGGGCTGGACATCCCGGTGCTCACGGTGGCAGCGGCTGTCGTGGGCAGCGGCGCGGCGGGCTTTTCCGCCGCGTGCGCGCTGCATGAGCACGGCGTGGCCGACGCGGTGCTGCTGAGCGAGGGCTTAAACTGCGGCACATCCCGCAACGCCGGCAGCGACAAGCAGACGTTCTACAAGCTCTCCCTGGCCGGCGACCAGCCGGATTCGGTGGGGGAGATGGCGGCTACGCTGTTCGCCGGCGGCGGCATGGATGGCGACACGGCGCTCATAGACGCCGCGTTCTCCGCCGGCAACTTCTACCGCCTGGCCGCGCTGGGCGTGCCCTTCCCGCACAACGAATACGGCGAATACGCCGGCTACAAGACCGACCATGACCCGCGCCAGCGGGCCACCTCCGCCGGGCCGCTGACGTCGCGCTTCATGACCGAGGCGCTGCAGGCCGACGCCGCCCGCCGGCGCGTGCCGGTGCTGGATGGGCTGCTGGCCGTGGGCATCGTGACCGGCGAGGATGGCCAAACCATGGGCCTGCTGGCGCTGGACCGCAACCGGCTGCGCGAGCCCCACCGGGGCCTTACGTTGCTGCGCTGCGGCAACATCGTGTGGGCCACCGGCGGCGAGGCGGGTATGTTCCAGGCATCGGTGTTCCCCGAGAGCCAACACGGCGCGCTGGGCGTGGCGCTGCAGGCCGGCGCCCGCGCCGCCAACCTGACCGAATGGCAGCACGGTCTGGCGTCCATCGCCTTCCGCTGGAACGTGTCCGGCACCTATCAGCAGGTGTTACCCCGCTACATCAGCACCGACGCCGCCGGCGGCGATCAGCGCGAGTTCCTGGCCGATGCCCTGGGCGCACAGCGGGCGCTGGAGCTGACGTTCCTCAAGGGCTATCAGTGGCCCTTCGACGCCCGCAAGCTGCCCGGCTCCTCGGTCGTGGATGTGCTGGTGGCGCAGGAGACTGCCAAGGGCCGCCGGGTGTACCTGGATTACCGCACGAATCCTATTGGGTTAGACTTTGCTGTATTGCCCGAAGAGTGCCGGGCCTACCTAGCCAACAGCGGCGCGCTGTTCGGCACGCCCTTTGAGCGCCTGGCCCACATGAACCCCGACGCCGTGGCGCTGTACCGCAACCACGACATCGACCTGGCCTGCGAGCCCCTGGAGGTCGCCGTGTGCGCCCAGCACCAGAACGGCGGCATCGAGGTGGACGCCCACTGGCAGACCAATGTACCGGGCCTGTACGCCTGCGGCGAGGCGGCGGGCACCTTCGGCGTCTACCGCCCCGGCGGCAGCGCGCTGAACGCCACGCAGACCGGCTCTCGCCGGGCGGCGGCGCACATCGCCCGGCATGGGCAGCGCTTGCCGGAGGAGTCGGCTTTCGCCGCCGCCGCATTGTCGCTGCTGGAACGCAAGGTTCCGCCGACGCTGAATCATGGGGCAGGGGATGTCGACGCCTGGTGCGCGATGCTCTGCAGCGCCCGCGCCCGCATGAGCGCCCACGGCGCTTTCCTGCGCCGTCAGAGCGATCTGGACGCCGCGGTGGGGGCTTGTCAAAAAGACTTGGAGAGGTATTGGGACATCGCGCCGGCTGCGCTGGAGCTGCTGCCCGATGTGTACCGTGGTTGGGACATGCTGACGGCACAGCTGGCGGTGCTCTCGGCCATGGCCTTTGCCCACGGTAGCGGCTTCCCCAGCCGGGGCAGCGCCCTGCTGCTGGATGAGGGCGGCGTCAGCCTGCCCGGCTTGCCGTGGAAGGTGCGGGCTTATTCCGACGTGATGAAGGATCAGGTGCTGGTGACAGGGTTGAAAGGGCAGGGGGGCAGTTGGACTGCGGAAAACGTGCTGCGCCCGGTGCGGCCCATACCGCAGCGGGAGTTGTGGTTTGAGACTGTTTGGGCGTGGTATCGGGATGAGAAAAAGCCCGCCGGGGAGTGACCGGCGGGCTAGTGGTCGAATGCTTCTATGTTAAGATAGCGTCCTTAGGCTAAATCTTAAGCAAACATAATCTGTTCTGCCGGATCGGGGGCTACCGGCATATCGTCCCATGTTTGGCCGAGGAGAAGACGCCCCTTTGCCTTCTTGTTAACCCCGCCCCACTGTTTGAAATAGAACAAGGTGTTCTGAGCCTCGCACTGTTCTTTGAGGTGGAGAACCCATTCTTCCTTTAAAGGCCGAGCCCCGGGGCCGCTTTCGCCTCCGATTATGGCCCAATGAATATCATGCAAATCAACGGTTCCCACATCATCTAGCAGCGGCTCGAATGAAATGAATCGGACTGTGGCTGGCACTGTCCGGAGAGCATCGATCCTGTTTTTGTGTTTGCTATTTTCCACCGTCACACCCATCCAGACATTTCGGGGCCAAAGCAGTTCACCAGCGACTCCGGCCATCCGATCAGCCCGCTTTGTTAGAACCTGGAAAGTATGCTGTGTGGCTTTTGCCATGACATTGAAAACTTGTTGGATATACTCCAGTGGAACATCCTGATGAAACAAGTCAGACATGGAGTTGACGAAAATCATCGCGGGTTTCTTCCATTTGATTGGGTCTTGTAGAGATTCGGGGTGCAAGGTTACACGGAATCCCTCGGTGTACTTCGGATTTCCCATTGCCTGAAGCCGAATAGCCAGCCGCTCCGCATAACAATGCTGGCAACCTTCGGATATCTTTGTGCACCCAGTTACGGGATTCCACGTACTTTCGGTCCATTCTATCTTCGAATTCGTAGACACCTATACCACCACCTTTTCTCTAGTATAGCACATTTGTTCTCGTGCCACAACTTTCATTAAAAAGTAACAATGTATTGGTCAGCCATACTGTTTTTTCTAACCTTGAGATTTCCATCTGGATTCTCGACTGAAACTAAACCTTCATCCAACAATTCCAGAAGAGTGCTTTTAAAGTTTTTCAATATAAATGGAGTACCTACATGAGTATCGTAGAAAATATCTATCACTGATACTCTTCTTCCTTTGTACTTCCTAAGAAGAATAGCACGTAGTTCGCTCATGGGCAAAGCATATTTGTACAAAAATGACAGCTGCGGATTTTCCACGGGCACATACTCAAACCCTGCGCAGTCATCATCATGTGAAGTGCTCTGTCCAGCCATGATATCTTTCATGACAGTATAAGCCAGCGGATGCTTCGATACAAATATTATATAGTGACTGGTTTGGTCACGGTCTTCGCATTGAAACCTAAAAGGAACCGTATATAAGCCCGATTGGTCAAAAAGAGCTCCAAGAGCATTCAGTATATAATGTTCTCGATCCAGTGGGTTCATTCCTTTGATGGCTGCCCTGACTTCCTCTAGGAGTTGTTCACCGAATAAAGCCTTCATATGATCCTGGAAATAGGGGTTTACGATTGCCATGTTGATCCTTCGATAGTTGAAGTAGAATATACAATCGCTCCCCCAGTCCTTTATAAGCGCGCTAATAAGGTCATATGTTAAGCCATCATAACCCCAAGGATCGACAAAGGAAAAAGTTGGTACAAGATTAACCTTTTGAAATTCCTGTGCAGCGCCTTGATCTATAGCTTGCGACGAGTAATTGGGTTTATTCATGAGCGTATCATACCCTGGTAATTTTGAAATATTGCGCTCCAGTCTAGCCACTGAATCACGATTCACATCATTGAAAAGCAAAACCATTTTTTTCTGGAGAACCGGGTCGGCAATGCACATTTTTGTGATAATGATAGGTGTTGATTCTGTTCCATCATCGTATACGCCAGGGCCACAAAAAGATCGATGTAAGCCATGCGATTAATGGATGGCTTGTTTTTCAGTATTTTACTCCATGCGCTAAAATACGAACATACAATCTTCGTTTTCACCCGCGACTGATCTCTTTGTTCTGCGAAAAAGTCTTCTGTGCTAGACATGGGATCAATCCTCCCTTATTTATTCGGAACAGATACTTATATAATAATGATCTAGAGATGCAGAAATTGTCGATTGGCGTCATTTCTGGGAAATTAATGATGTGAAATATCGATAACAGCACGCCCTCATGCTCCAGAGCCGGAGGGCGTCCCATCACAGTGTGTTCCTTAATAGTCTTGTTCTCCATAAGCTACCGTGGTGTCTCCGCCGTTTGCCAAAACTGGGAATGCACGACTTCATACTTCCGCTTGAACTTCAGTGTTTCGATAATATCAGGTAACTTCTAGTTTGTTTTTTGTTGGTTCAATAACTCCTTCTTAACATCCCACAACCTCTGCGACAAATCCACATAATACCGATGCGGATTCTCAAACCTCTTGACTTCATCCCACAAGGTATCCACCTGCCGCGCGCAATAGCCCTTGATTTCCTCCAGCTTCGGCATGTCATACACGCGCACGCCGCCCCGGAAGATCGGCACAAGCAGTTCCTCGGCCGTGAAGTTCTCGACCGTCTTGGTCTTCCACACGGCGTCGGGATCGAAGATGGTCAGTGGCTGCCCGTTGTCAATCGTCTCATCATGCACGCACAGCTGGTCGGCGATGGCCTTGCCGCTGTCGCGGTCATACAGGCGATAGAGCTTCTTGAAATGGGGATTCGTGATCTTCCCTACGTTCTCACTGATCTTGATCTTTGGCAGGATGCTGCCGTCGGCCCGCTCCACCGCGACCAGCTTGTACACGCCGCCGAACACCGGCGCGCTCTTGGATGTGATCAGCCGCTCGCCGATGCCGAAGATATCCACCTGCGCCCCCTGCATCAGCAGGTCGCGAACCAGAACTTCGTCCAGCGCGTTGGACGCGACGATCTTGCAGCCGGGCAAGCCGGCCTCGTCCAGCATGGCCCGGGCCTTCTTGGAGAGGTAGGCGATATCGCCGGAATCCAGCCGGATCGCGAAGTTCGTGATGCCCTGGGGCAGCAGCACGTCCCGGAACGCGCGGATCGCGTTGGGCACGCCGCTGGCCAGCGTGTTGTAGGTGTCCACCAGCAGCGTCGTGTTGTGAGGATACAGCCGGCAGTAGGCCGCGAACGCCTCATACTCGCTGTCGAACATCTGCACCCATGAGTGGGCCATGGTGCCGCCGGCGGGCACGCCGAATTGCTGGTCGGCCAAGGCGCACGCGGTGCCGCTGCACCCGCCTATGTAGGCGGCCCGGGCGCCCAGCACCGCCGCGTCGGAGCCCTGTGCCCTGCGGGAGCCGAACTCCAGCACCGCTCGCCCCTGGGCGGCCCGCACGATGCGGTTGGCCTTGGTGGCGATGAGCGACTGATGGTTCAGCGTCAGCAGCACGAAGGTCTCTATGAGCTGCGCCTCAATGGCCGGCGCGCGCACCGTGAGCACCGGCTCGTTGGGGAACACCGCTGTGCCCTCGGGCACTGCCCAGATGTCGCCGGTGAACCGGAACCGCGACAGGTAATCCAGGAACGCCTCATCAAATAGCTTCTTGGCCCGCAGATATGCGATGTCCTCAGGTGCGATGCGCAGATTCTCGATGTACTGGATCAGCTGCTCCAGCCCCGCGGCTATCGCGAAGCCGCCGCCGTCGGGCACGCTGCGGAAAAACACGTCGAAATAGGTGATCCTGCCATCCAGCCCCAGCTTGAGATATCCGTTGGCCATCGTGAACTCATAGAAGTCGCACAGCATGGCCAGGTTGCGCTGTTCCATCGGTTCAGTGCTCCTTGATCGTCGTTATCGGTTTGTAATTGTCATCTGCAGGCCGGCCATGACGTCCAGTGCGGCTTCGTGCAGGCGCTCATCATGGCTGGCGGTGCACGCGGCGTCCACAATGATCTCTGCCTGGGGCAGCGCCGCCTTGGCCAGCACTGCGTTGGATATCACGCAGATGTTGGACACGAGGCCCACGAGCTCGATGCGCTCATAGCCCTGCCGGGCCAGGTGGTTGGCCAGTTCCAGCGAGCCGAAGGCGTCCTTCTCGAAGCGCGCGTCGCCATCGCGGATCAACCTGGCAACCTTGCCATACAGCTGCCAGCCGTGGGTGCCCTTGACGCAGTGAGGGATGGGCAGGTTGCGGCCCTCCAGCGTGTGCAGATAGTCTTCAGTATGCGTGTCGAATGTGAAGGCGACGTCGTCACCGCTCTGACGGTATTGCCCGATCTTTCGGGTGATGCCGTCCTCCAGCGCCGGGGCCTTGGGGAAGCCCAGCGCGCCATCCACAAAGTCGTTCTGGAAATCTATAACCAGAAGCAGGTTTTTCATGTGATGCACCCTCTGTCTGTCAGCTGTTCTATAGAACAGCCCAAGGTGGGCACTCGCAACCAATGGCTCAAAGTGCCCCTGATGATCCTATTCTGGTTCGCCTGGCAGAAGTTGTCAAGGGCGTGGGTCACATAACAGAGAAGACGGCAAAACCCCCGCTGCGATGGAGCAGCGGGGGCAATTTCATCGTGCGCTTCGTGCTCAATAGAAACTCTTTTTCTCCATGTGATCCCGCAACGCCTCCAGCATCTCGCCGAAGCGCTGGAAATGCACGACTTCGCGCTCGCGCAGGAACTTCAAAGGATCGATGACATCCGGGTCGTCGGCCATCTGGATCAGATATTCATAGGTGCTCCTTGCTTTTTGCTCTGCTGCAATCTCATATGAACATCATTTATGGCACGCGAGAGGGGTTTGGGTGCGGCACTGTTGTGTTCTTATGAAGCAGCTGCTTAAAGATAAGCGCTCCCTTTGCACACCCGAGCAACAACAGCAATACGGACGACACCAAGGCAAACCAGCCGACATCGGGAACGTAATAGAGCACATAGGCCCAGGAGGCTTTTGCCTTTGCGGGTATATCAAATAGGATAGCCAGCGGAAGAACAACGTTCAGAAGCGTACTCAAGGTTACGATACGCCAGAAGGCGAAGGATGATTTGGTCAGCCGGCGGCGCAACGACTTCAACCGCCATACCGACAGAGCCAGCAGTATCGCCGCCAGTATCACCAAGCCCAGCAGAATGCCATAAGTCAGCGGCATCGGATAGCTGTTCAAATCCATCGGATTCTGTCCAGGTTGTTCGGTGGGCGGTACGCCATACAGCACGTTGATGATGCCGGTCTCGATCTTGTCACGATACCCCACGTTGAAGAGCTCTGCGGCGGTGCTGCTGGATGTGTTGTACATCAGCGCCACGGCCAAGCTGTCCTGGGGCAGCAGCTTGACCTTTGCCTGGTAATCGGGCAGCTCACCGCCGTGATAGGCACTGCCCGATGTGACATACCAACCCAGGCCGTAGGAAACCCATTTGGAGATGGCTGACGAAGCTTGCATCATCTGCGCGACGCCTTCTTCGGTTAAAACGGAGGTGCCGTTGTATCGGCCGCCGTGCAACATGGCGGTCATGTAATGGGCCATGTCCTCAGCGCAGGAAATGATGCTGTAAGCCGGCAGGAAATCCTTGCGGTAGGGCAAGCCCGAGGCCTGCGGATAGCCGAAAATGGACCGATAACCCACAGCAAGGCCATCTGTGCCAGCAGCCTGTGCCGAGGTGTAGCTGTGGTTCATTTCCAGCGGCGCAAAGATGTGTGTTTGAACGTAATCCTCGTAGGTCATCCCCGAGACCACCTGTATCAATTCACCCAGCACGATGTAGTTGGCGTTGCCGTACTCGAACCGGGCTCCCGGTCGGTATTTCGGCGCGATGGACCCAAACTTACCCACCAACTGGTGGATGGTCTCGTCGTCGCCGCGCAACGATGCCACGGAGAACTCTGCACCTTCGGCGATGCCGCTGGTATGGTTGAGCAGCTGACGCACGGTGATTTCGGCGGATGCCTTTGTGTCTGCCAGCCAGAAATCCGGTAGGTAGTCACGCACCGGCGCATCAAGGTTCAGCTTTCCGTCCTGCGCCAGCTGCATGACCGCCAGCGCGGTAAAGGTCTTGCTCACCGAACCGATCAAAAAGGGTGTCTGGGGCGTCACAGCCCGGCCGGTATCATCTGCCTTGCCATATCCCTTGGCATACAGCAATTCACCGTCATGCACGATGCTCACAGAAAAGCCAGGAATGCGGCAATCCCGCATCATGTCCTGGATGTATCGGTCCATCTGGTCGAAGTCCGGTTGGGCCACCGGGCCAGAGCTGGAGGTTGTACACATCCCTGCCGCCGGCGCCAGCGCCATAAAAGCCGTTAGCACAAAAACCGTGACCATAAGCCTGAAAAATCTGTTCACCATGTTCTTTTCCCCCGCATTTGGATGCCGTCAGTGTAGCGCGGGGGAGGGCGGAGCCACCAGTGTCCGCAGTCATGGGTGTTGTCACCAAGGGCCATGACAGCTGTCATGGGTGCGCCAGGATTCGCCCATCTTTCATGCGGAATACCGTGTCCGCCCGCTCCAGCAGTTGGGGATCGTGGGTGATGAGCAAAATGGCGGAGCGCTGTCTCCTTTCTGCCAGTACGTCCATCACGGTCAACGTACTCTCCCGGTCCAAGGCAGCGGTGGGTTCGTCGGCGAAGATGACCTCGGGGTTGTTCACCAGCGCCCGCGCCACCGCCACCCGCTGCCGCTGGCCGTGAGAAAGCTCATATGGCATCCGCTGTCCCAGCCCTTCCAGCCCCAGCAGCGCCAGCAAATCCTGGGCCTCTTGGCGGCTTCTCTTGTCGGCGCTATTCAATGGCACCAGCACGTTATCCAACACCGAAAGTGCATCCAGCAGGAAATGCTGCTGGAAGATGACACCGAATTTGCTGCGGCGCGTGTGGGCAAGGGCGTCTGCGCAAAGGGACTGTATGTCCACGTTGTCATAGTACACGGTACCTGCAGTGGGTGGCCGCAGGCCAGCCAACACATACAGCAGCGAGCTCTTGCCACAACCCGATGGCCCCGTGACGGCGTGAATGCCGCTCTCCGCTACCCGGATGGAGGCGCCGGCCAGCGCCATTGCCGCGTCGGCTTTTGGCAGAGGGAACTGCAAGGTGAGCTCGATGCCGTCAATCCTCATAGCCGACCCTCCAGCACACTGGCGGCGTCCAGCCCCCGGAGCATCCGCCAGACCGGTATCACGCTGAACAGCGTGGTGAAAAGCGGCACGCAGAAGCTGCCCAACAGGCTTTCGGCAGCCAATACCTGCAGCGACAACCCCTTTGGGAGAAAGAACATCGTGTTCATCAGCAATCCGGAAAGGGTCGCGGCCAGCAGCCCCGCGCCCAGCCCGGCCAGGTTTACAAGGGAGATCTCGGCAAAGGCCCGGCTGACGATCTGCATTTCGGTGTAGCCGATGGCGCAGAGTATGCCCTGCTCGCCCCGCCGCTGCAGGAAGTGTATATAGCTTAAAAACCCCGTACAGACGGAGACGATGAGTATTGTCAGAATGCCGATAGCCGTGGTGAGCAGAGATATGCTGGATGTATCCCGCTGATACTGGTTGATTGCCGTCTGCAGCGTGCGCAGCACGAGGCCGCCCCTGTCCAGGCGCTCCAGTGCGTCGTTCATCGCCGCCGACTGGCCTTGCTGCGCCAGAATCAGCGCGCCTAAGCTGTATTCGTATGCGATATTGCGCCGGACAAGCTCATATTCCAATGATGTGACGGATAGTATGGCTTCGCCGTGGAGTATGCCGCAAACAGTATGCCGCCCTTCGAGCATCTCGCCTTGCTGCACATCGCTGCCCATTGCATCGCCTATCCACAGACCTTTGTTGCGGGCGACGGTCTCGTGCAAGGCGATTTCATCGGTGCCCGATTTGGGCAGGCTGCCGTGCGCCAGCGTCAGGCCCATGGCGGGCAGCACCTGGGGCAACCCGCCGGCATCGATCGCCAGCACCTGGGTTCCTATGGATCCGCCGGCCACGCTATCGATGTTGGTATAGAAACCGGCACAGGGAACCGCGGCTGCCACGCCCGTTACCTGCGACAGCGCTTTGACGAAGTCTGCTCTGAGAGGCTCTGTCTTCGCCGCAAACGCCGACACGTAACGATAGGGTTCCACCAACTCCCGCCAGACCGCATGTTGAGGTACGCCAACCACCGACTGCATCGTGCTGATCAGGAACACGCTGAGTGCCACTGCCGCCATCACCGGCATGGTTCTGCGACGGTTGCCCCATATACTTCGGAAGACAGAAAGGGGTCTCATATCAACTCCCCCGTGGCAGGCGGTCCTTGAGATAGAGCGCCGCCTGGACACGGTCCCCGATGCCGATTTTGGCATAGATGGCGCTGACGGTGTTGCGCACCGTACCATCGGTCAGATACAACGCCGAGGCGATCTGCCGGTTGGTGAACCCTTGGGCGATTAAATCGGCAACCTCCCGCTCCCGGCCGGTCAGCCGGGGCAGACCGCCAGCGTGGCATGCCGCAGGCTCGGGCCGTTTCGCCAGGTAACCCGCCAGCGTGGCAGTCACCTCCTGTGGCAGCACCGTCTTCCCTTCGGCTGCATCGTGGATGGCTTCCACGAGTTTGGGCACTTCTATATCCTTAAGCAAGAAGCCTACGGCTCCGCCGGCCAGGGCTTCAACGATGTAAGCATCCTCACAGAAGGTCGTCAGCATGACAATCCGGGTGGCAGGGCTATCTCGGCGCACATGCCCGATGCAGGCAAGGCCATCCATCTGCGGCATGCGGATGTCCAGCAACAGAACATCCGGCTGGTGTGCCCGCGCCGCACGGCATGCTTCTTCACCGTTGGCGGCTGTCGCTACCACCCGCAGACCAGGCTCCAGGTCCAGTACGGTCTTCAGCCCCTCTCGTATCAGGGCCTGATCATCTGCAATTGCGATCCGTATCTGTTGCAAAGCTTAGTCCTCCGCAGGTAGCGTGATCTCGATCCGAAAACCCTCGCCCGGGTCAGAATGCACTGCCATGCAACCTCCAGCGGCTGTCACCCGTTGCTCCATCGTGCGCAATCCAAAGCCGGGCGTTACGGCGCCGCAGCCGCGGCCATTGTCTTCCAGAAGAAAGGACACGTTACCGTTTTCCAGCCTCAGGCGAAATACAAACGCAGTGCTGCCGCCGTGGCGCAACCCGTTGGTCAAGCCTTCCTGCAGAGCCCGCAAGAGTACGTTTTGTTTTTGAGCGCTCAGCTTTGGCAGTGCCGGCATATCCTCGTGGATGGATATGCCCTGCCCGCGCAGGTCCCGCAGCAGTCGGTGCATCGCCGCAACCAGGTCGGATTCCTCAGCGCCCAATGTGTGGACGGCCCGGCGCAGTTCCGTCAAACCCTTTCGTATGTTCTCCTTCGCCTGACCGATCCTCTGGGCAGCCTGGTCCCCGTCCTGTCCCAGCAACCGTTCGCCGGCCTCCAGGCTTAATAGCCCTCCGGTGAGTGCGTGGCCTACCGTGTCGTGCATTTCCCGGGCGATGCGGGTCCGCTCCTGCAGCGCAGCCATTTCCTGTTGTGTCTGAGCCACTTCCCGCAGCTTACGGTAGGCATCCTCCAATTCCCTGGATTTGGTCTTTAGATCATACAGCATGCGATCATGCTGCTGGCGGGTTTCCATCTCATACCGGGTGATGGATACAAGCGCTACGGCGGCCAGGAACACCCCTTCGACAAAGGAGAGGGAGGATAGTGCCTGCTGCAATGTTTGTGGGCTTGCACCTAGGAGAGGGCCAATTGCATAGGAAACAATGGCCAAAGCTGCCACTGCATATCCCGCTGCCCTAGGCAGGAACAGGCAGGCATCACACAAGACAATCAGAAAAAATGCTACTGACGCCTCCGTTCCTGCAAAGAGCCCAATCAGGAAGGCCAGTGCAGTATCGGGCAGATATGTAAGGCTGCCGAGCAGACTGCTGCGCGCGCGGGGTAGAAGCAGCATATGGCGAACCGTCACCGAGAGCACCAACAGCCCGGCCAAGAACAGCAAAGCCCATACCCTGTCGCCGGCATGCAAAGCGCCATAGAGCACAGATGCTGTCAGCGATAGGTATATGATCCTTATGTATCTTTTCTCGGTTAATTTGTCCATTTGCACATCATTCTGATATTAGCATTGTTTGTATCCTTGGAGTAGAGGGAATCGAATCATTGAAGGAAAACAATTTTATAGAACGATTCAAAAGCAGACGATACCTTGTGTTGCTGATTCAACCAATGCTTGCATTCTGGTTTATGCAACCAACTCTTGCTTTCTGGTTCTCACATTTCGTGGTATTTTTGATACAGGCAAGGCCTTGGCTAGTTGAACTTAGGTACGATCTATCAGTAAAAAAATAAACATCAAAGGCAGTTCAATTATGTTACAGAACACTTCAATCCAACAAATACATAGCTTATATGCAAACAATAAATTATCCGTTCGATCGCTTGTAATGTCGTACTTGTCCAGGATAGCGAAAATTGATAGAGGCGGACATGGGCTAAATTCGATATTGGAAATAAACCCCGATGCTCTATATTTAGCCGATAAACTTGATGAAGAATTGAAGAAGCATAAAAAACTTCCCCCTTTGTTCGGTATCCCGATTTTGGTAAAGGATAACATAAACACAGCAGACAAGCTGCATACAAGTGCAGGTTCGTCGGCGCTTGCACACAATTATGCACCATACGACGCGCATGTTGTCAATTGTTTGAGAAAAGCCGGTGCAATCATTCTAGGAAAAGCCAATATGACAGAATTTGCTAATTTTATGTCCGACGGCAAAATGCCCAATGGATATAGTTCCAGAGGTGGGCAAGTTCTAAATCCCTTTAATACTGCAAAATCGCCAATGGGTTCCAGTTCGGGGTCGGCGGTTGCTGTTGCTGCCGGTTTATGCACGGTTGCTTTGGGTACCGAAACCTCCGGTTCAATAATATCTCCAGCTTGGCAAAATGGCGTTGTAGGTATTAAGCCTACGTTAGGTCTGGTTGGCCGAAGCGGCATTGTACCAATATGTTATGCCTTCGATACAGCCGGACCAATCACCAGAAATGTCCAAGATGCTGCAATTCTGTTGTCGGTTATTTCAGAGACCGACCCCAATGATGTTTCTACACATGCTAAAGGGTCCCAAGCAGTTGATTACACGCAGTATCTTGATGAAAATGGCCTTAATGGGCTTAGAGTGGGCATCTGTCGAAATGAAGAAGACACCGAAGAGAAAAAAATAGCATTTGATAACCTGCTGAAAATTTTATCAAGAGCAGGAGCAATATTAGTAGATATTGACTTTGACTATCAATATACGATGTGGAACATCACCAAAAATGAGTTTCAACCAAGCATAAATTATTATTTATCCACATTAAGGGAAAGCAATGAAATGAAGTCATTGCGCGATATTATTGACTACAACGAGGCAAACGCTGAAAAAGCATTAAAATACGGGCAACAAACCTTCATTTATATCATCAATGAATCGTCTGGAAACCTCACCGATACCGAATATATTGAGGAACTTATTAAGAGGGATGACATTATTAAAGAGTTTGATGATTTATTTGTTGAGAATAAACTCGATGTGATCTTGACCGAAAAAATATGGGTATTGCGCCACATACAGGCTTCCCGAGCATGACGATACCCATAGGGCAAGAAAGTGATAAAGTGCCCATTGGTTCTTATTGGATTGCTCGAAGATATGATGAAGCGGCCTTGTTCAGGGCTACATATGCCGTTGAACGGTTGATAAATCTTACTTTGGTGCCTGAGCTGTAAAGCTACTCTAAAAAAGCGCGTTTGCACTTGCGTATCTCCTCGGGCATATCCTCTGGTTTCATGCCCTTGGGGATGCGCTCCGTGCCGCCCTGAAACGCCATATCATAATACCAGCACTTATACCGGATCATGTCCATGATCTTATGTATTTCTGTCAACTGCTTTTCCACGGCTTGTTTGCGCTCATAAAACAGATCCCGCCGCTGTTGCAGAGAAGCGTCACCTTCCTGGCACCAGTCCAGGAATCGCTTGATGTCCTTGATGGGCATGCCGCTGGATTTCAGGCATTCTATGACCTTCAACGTTTCAATCTCTGTTTCGGAGAACACGCGGATGCCGCCATTGCTGCGGACCACGTTGGGGAACAGGCCCTCCCGGTCATAATAGCGCAGCGTGGACGTAGCCACACCGAACCGGGCGGCGACTTCTCCGATGGAATAGCTCATGGATGCACCTCAACCAAAGTGCCCAGAAAAAGGGCATTGACTTAAACTTGACTTCAAGTTTTATTATCATTGTAAGGTTCATTTCTCCACCTGTCAATCGTGTTATGGACCCTATGAACAGGAGAGCCATATGAAGAAGACCAGTCTTACCTTGATGGTGTTTACATTGATGAGCTTTATCCTCGCCATGATTGCCTTTGCATTCGGCGGCATCTTGGATAAGGTCGCCGTTTCCATGGGTATTTCGGTTGCCAACTCCGGTTTGTTGAATAGCATGTACGCCTATGGCGCGGCCTTCGGTGTGCCCATCACGCTGATCGTGTTCCGGAAGATTGAACGCATCAAGATGCTTAAGGTGATGTTGCTGCTGACCATACTGACGACGGTAGCCCTTGTCGTCGCAAAGAACTTTGGGCAACTGTTGATCATCCGACTCATTATGGGCATCTGCGCCAATAGCTACGGGGTATTAGCCATTTCCACGGTTGTATCGCTGTCACCCAAAGAGCGGCAGGGCCGTGCGATGGCTTATTTGATCATGGGCAGCGCATTGGCGATGGTGATCGGCATACCGTTGACCCGTGTGCTATCTGCCATACTGGAGTGGCGTTGCATCTTTTGGATACTGAACAGCCTGATGTTATTATCCATGCTCTACTTTCTGTTCAATCTGCCCCACGGCCACCATGAATCCACGAAACTGAATATCAAGAATGAATGGGAATTCTTAAAGGATGGAAAAACGTTGCTGGTCATTGCCTATACTCTTGTCATGTTTCTGGGGTATGGTGCGTTCTACACCTATGTAACACCCTACTTTCTGCAGCTTTTCCCATCGTTGGAGCCAATGATGAGCTTGATTCTGGTTCTTCTGGGCGTTGCCTGCTTCACCGGCAATTACGTCGGCGGTCATGTGGCGGATCGCATCGGCTACACCAAATCGATGCTGCTTGGGGCGGCGCTTCAACTGCTGTCGCTGCTGTTGATTCTTGTTTCCCAAACCCATCTGTGGTTGAGTGTGCTCTTTATCCTGCTATGGGTCATGAGCGGTTGGTTCACCGGCCTGCAGTTGAGTACCGGGATCGTTCAAGCGACGCAGAACAAATCCAGCTTTATGATCAGTCTAAACAGTTCCGCGATTCAATTGGGCAGCGCCATCGGTTCCAGCGTGTCTGCCCTCATCATTTCCCTGGGTGGGATGCAAAACATTGTCTTCATCGCTCTGGTTACCAGTTTGACAATCCTTGTGATTCAACTGGTATCCGTGAGGAAATACGCTTAGTCCATTACGCACACGGCGGTTTTAATTATGGCAGGAGGAAGATACCATGTTAGGAAACTTTCGTTACGCAAACCCCACCACATTGTACTTCGGCGAAGCCTCATTGGATTTCTTGCACGAAGAACTGCCCAGGTATGGCAAGAACGTTTTGCTCATCTACGGCGGAGGCTCCATCAAGAGCACCGGCCTCTATGACCAGATTGTCAGAATCCTTAAGGACAACGGAAAGAACGTATTCGAGGATGCGGGTGTGATGCCCAACCCCACGGTGGAAAAGCTCTATGAAGGCTGTAAGAGAGCCAGAGACAGCCACGCCGATCTGATTTTGGCCGTAGGCGGCGGTTCTGTCGTCGATTACGCCAAGGTTGTGTCGGTTTCGGCCCATTGCCAGGAAGACCCTTGGGTCAAATACTTCCTGCGGATGGAGGATGTAGACAACCCCATCATCCCCGTAGGCAGCGTACTGACTATGGTTGGAACTGGCTCTGAAATGAACGGAGGGGCTGTGATCAGCAACCCTGCGGCCAAGTTGAAGATTGGTCACGTGTTTGGCGAGAATGTCTTCCCGAAGTTCTCCATATTGAACCCATTGCTTACATATACCGTGCCGCAATACCAGATGGTCGCCGGATTCTTTGACATCATGTCCCACATCCTGGAGCAGTACTTCTCCAACGAGGACGACAATACCTCCGATTACATCATGGAGGGATTGTTAAAGTCTTTGATCCACAGTTCCAGGATAGCCATTGAGAATCCCACAGACTACGAAGCAAGAAGCAACATCATGTGGACCTCCACATGGGCGCTCAATACCCTAGTTGGCAAAGGCAAATCATCGGATTGGATGGTTCATATGATTGGGCAAGCCATCGGCGGTTATACCAACGCCACCCACGGCATGACGCTGTCCGCCATTTCTCTGGCCTACTATCGGCATATACTGCCCTACGGGCTGAAAAAGTTCAAGCGTTATGCCACGAATGTATGGGGCGTGCCCTCTGAAGGGAAACCCGATGATCAAGTTGCCATTGAGGGGTTGGAGCGTATGGAAGCCTATATGAAAGAGTTGGGCCTGGCGATGAGCATCCAAGATTTGGGCGTCACTGAGGACATGATCGACGGCATCGCAAATGCCTCATTTATCCGCAAAGGCGGATACAAGGTGTTGACGCAGGAAGAAATCGTTCAAATTTTAGAAAATAGCATGAGATGAGAATTGCTTAACCTAGTCTGCTGGCAATGCACAACTGGCAACTTGCTTTTGATAAACTCACCATTGGGAGCTCTGGCTTATAGAAGATGATTGTGAGGATATCAATGGCATCGAAATTATTACGTTTAGCCCACCTCTCTGCGGAGACTCCGCACGGACTGTACCGCCGTGGGCTTCCACAATGCCGCTGCAGATGGAGAGCCCCAAACCGCTGCCGCCTCCACGGGCGGTATTCCCCGTGTAGAATGGCTCGAAAATGTGCTCCAGGTCCGCAGTTGGCACACCGGCGCCGTTGTCTTGCACGGATATCTCCAGCAAATCCCCCCGCAACTGACAAAGGAAGCGGATCTCCAGCCGGCCCTCCGGTACGGCATGCTTCACCGCATTGCCGATCAGGTTGCCGAACACCCGCCTGAGTTTACTCAGATCTCCTTGAAAAGCGGTAGCGCCGGCCTGGTTTTCCACGACCAGCGCCGCGCCGCCTGCAGTCAACTCCTCTTTGTATTCCTCCCGGATGAGCCCGCACAGAAAATCAGCTGAAACGGGCTTCTTGAGCGTCTGCGCGCTGCTGGCCAAATAACCGTCAAAGTCGGCCACCAAGCCGTCGATGCTTTGGGCACGGTCATAAATCGTTTGTAAATACTGCCGCACGCGGGCCTCATCCTTCACATTGCCCTTTAAGAGCCGCTCTACATAGCCCATTACAGAGGTGAGCGGTGTTTTGATGTCGTGGGAAATGGATGCGATGATGCGCTCCTGCAGCCGCTTTTCCTCATCCAGCGCATGGGTGAGGCGGTCAAACTCCTGCGCCAGTTGGCCCAGCTCGTCCTTGCGGCTGTGTGTGGCTGGAGGCAGCTTTTTGCCTTGCCTGTAGTGCTGCATACGGTTGTTCAGTTCAGCCAGTGGCCGGATCAGACCAGCTTGCAGCGCCACAGCCATCAGCACCAGGACTACTGCGATGATGATGGCCTCTATGGCCATCATCTGCTGCACCAGCGAAAGAGCCCGGATCGCCCCAAGCATGAAGTGCCGGGTGGACTCCACCAGCAAAATCCTCGCTTCGACGCGGGCCACGGTGGTGGAATGAAACTCCAGGTCGCCGGAGTACCGGTGGCTGCCATACAGCACCTCGCCATTCCGGGCATCGGTCACGGTAAAGTCATAGCGATGGAATTCGGCGGCGCTCAGAAGGCTCTCATGTTGCTCCTGGGTGTGCTGCTCAATCAAGTCCGCCGCCTTGCGGGTCGTTTCCTCCACCTGGAGCTGCGCGTTTTGCAGGTTGCCGGATACCTCGTCCTTCAGATAGAACTGATAATAGCCTCCCAGCAGCACCAGGTTCAGCAGGAAGATCAATGCTATACCCAGCAAAAGCTTATTGCGGATGCTCATTGCCCACCTCCTGATGGCTCCACGAGCTTGTAGCCCACGCCCCATACGGTTTTGATGTAACGGCTTTCCGGGTCAATCTTTGTCCGCAGGTTCTTGATGTGCTGGGTTACGGTGCCAATGTCGGAAAACTCGCGGCCCCACACGGCGTCAAAGATCTGCTCGCGGCTGAGAACCCGGCCCCGGTTTTCCATGAGGTAAGCCAGCAATTGAAACTCCCGGGTGGAGAGTTCCACCGCCGCGCCATCCAGCTGTACTTCATAATTGTCACGCCGGAGGGTGAGCCCGCCCACGGTCAACACACCAGTGCCGCTGCTGTGGCCCCGATCCTGCCTGCGGTCGCGGCGCAGATGGGCCTTCACCCGGGCGACCAGTTCCTCCACCACAAAGGGTTTTGTGATGCAATTGTCGCCGCCGATCTCCAACCCCAGTATCGTATCCAGCGTGCGGTTCTTCGCCGTGACAAACAGGATCGTGCCGGAAAAGCTATCCCGAATTCGGGCGCACACGGCCAGGCCATCGGCGCCGGGCATCATGATGTCCAAAATAACCAGATCAAAGGGGCTTGCAGCCACGGCGGACACGGCGTCCAGCCCGTTGTGCACCACGGCTACCTCCATGCCCTCGTCCTGCAGGCTGTCGGCAATGAGCCTGGCAATGTCCCGGTCATCATCCGCTACCAGTATTCTGCCCATGCCGCACCGCCTTTTCCAATTTATTGTTGCACCAATGCCAGCGCGCCTTGCGCGGTTTCACAGGCTTCGTTTACCAATGCGGCCATTCGCTCAAGGCCCTGCCCGATGGCGTCCAGGTTCTTGCTTTGTTTGGCCTGCTTGAGCGCCGTCATCTCATCGATCAGGGCTGCATCGGCTTGTTCCAGCGCCTCGGCGGCCTGCGTGATCGCTGCGTCATCTGCACCGCCCACGGGGCCATTCAGAGCCTGGGTCAGGGTTACCAGCGCGTCAGCAAGCTCTATGCAGCCAGAGCGCAGGCTTTCCACTTCTTTTTGCAAGCCGGATAGCTTGAGCAGCATGGCGTTGATCTGCATCTCAGCCAAGCTTTCCGCCGTGCCTGCCAGAGTATCGGAAGCCACAAGCAGCCGCTCCAGCGCCTGCTTGGCAAGCTGCTGGTCCTTCGCGTGCACGGTCGTTGTGGGTTTTGCGGTTGCACTGCCCGAATCCGCACCTGCGTTTGTCTGCAAGGCAGGAGCGGGGGAGCCATCCGCAGATACACCTCCGGCCCTTCCCGTCCAGAATAGCATAGCCAGAGCGGTCACGGCAATCACACCCGCAAAGACCGCAACGGCCAAGGCGACGGTGGCCTTCCCGTCATTCCTGCGGTTCATCACTCCACCCCTTTCAGCGCTTCCACCATGTTGATGGTCCGAAGCTTGCCCAGCGCCATGTGGTTCACGATCCAGGTGAAGGCCAGCGTGAGAGCGGCGCTGATGCCATAGCTCTGCGGCAGCACCTGGCGCACAAACATCACCGCGTCCACCTCCAGGCTGCCCAGCACGAAGCCGTGCAGCAGCAACCCCAGCGCCATGCCGAGGCCGATGCCCAGCGCTGTGAGGATGTAGCTTTCGCGGAACACATAGGCCGCCGTCTCCCGGTCAAAGAAACCCAGCACCTTCAGCGTCGCGATCTCGCGGAACCGCTCGCTGATGTTGATGGAGGTGAGCGTGTAGAGCACGGCGAACGCCAGTACCGCCGCCGCCAGTATGATCACCCACACAATGTAGTTCAACGACTTAATGATATCGTGAAAGTCACTCACATTGTCTTGCTGGAATCGCACGCCGGACACACCATCCAGCCCGGTGAGCGCTGTGGCAAGTGCCTGCTGGCTGCTCTGATCCATGCCATCGGGCAGGTTGGCCATACGCTGGTTGGCGGCGGCGTTCAGACCAAAGGCCTCCCGATAGGCCGCAGGAGCCATCGCCACGAAGTGAGAGATATAGTTCTCCGCGATGGCCGCAACGATCACTTGTGCTTGCCGGTCGTCGTTGTCGGTTACAGTGATCGTGCTTCCGGGCACAACACCCAGCGTCTCGGCCAGCTTTTCGGTTACCACTGCCCCATGCTCCGGCAGCGTGATGGGTTGCGCGGATTCTGGGTCGCGGAGTGTCAGAAATTGCGGCAGCTCTTCCGGCGACATCGGCACCATCAGCGAGCACTTCTCCGTGCCGATGCCGGCTCCGGCGGTGGCGTTCTCCATGCGCAGCGGAGTCCATGTCACATTGGCTGGCCGCAACGCATTGTCAATGGCGGCGGATTGCTCACGATCCAGGTCATCCTTCACCTGAAATGACAGATCGTAGAGGAACAGCTCGCCAAACTGCCGGTCGGAGACCTGCGTGGCTACCGAGTCCTTCAAGCCCAGGCCGGTAAGCAGAAGAGCGCTGCAGCAAGCCACGCCCAGCACCGTCATCCAGAAACGCTTCTGGTAGCGGACCAGGTTGCGCGCCGTTACCTTCTGGCTGAAGCTCATGCGCTTCCACACAAACCCGATGCGCTCCAACACGATCCGGCGACCGGCTTTCGGTGCTTGCGGGCGCATCAGCATCGCCGGTACGCCGGCCAGCTCGCGCCAACAGGTGAAAAGCGCCGCAACAACCGTGGCGCCCACCGCCATCGCAATCGCCACGGCGGCGTCCGCGCTTTGGAACGTGACCAGCAAGTCCGGCAGGCAGTAGAGCTTTTCATAAGCCAGCATGATCACCCTGGGCAGCAGCAGGAACCCAACCGCCAGGCCCATTGTGCTGCCCAGCACGCTGGCCGACCCGGCGTAGAACAGATACTTGAAGGCGATCGCACCACGGCCATAACCCAGCGCCTTCAGCGTGCCAATCTGGGTGCGTTGCTCATCCACCATGCGGGTCATCGTGGTCAGGCACACCAGCGCCGCGATCAGAAAGAAGAACAGCGGGAAGACACTGGCCAGGCCATCGGTGCGGCTGATGGCGGCGCTGAAGTCGTTGTAGCCGGCGTTGTCATCTCGGCCAAGTACGATCCAGTTGGGCTCCGGGATGTCGGCGATTTCTTGCCTGGCGTCGTCCAGCTGCAACTGTGCGACGCCGATTTTGGTATCCGCTTCCTTTCGCGCGTCATCCAGCTCCTTTTGGGCGTCGGCCAGTTCTGCGCGTTTCTCGGCAATCTCGGCCTCAGCATCAGCGAACTTCTGCGCGGCCTCGGCCTTGGCGTCTGCCAGTTCCTTTTTCCCTTCTGCGAGATCGGCAGCAAAGGCGTCCAGTTTCCGCTTGGTGCTCTATAGAACAGCCCAAGGTGGGCACTCGCAACCAATGGCTCAAAGCGCCCCTTGATGATCCTATTCTGGTTCGACTGGCAGAAGTTGTCAAAGGCGCGGGTCACATAACGGGAGACGGCAAAACCCCCGCTGCGATGGAGCAGCGGGGGCAATTTCATCGTGCGGTTCGCGCTCAATAGAAACTCTTTTTCTCCATATGATCCCGCAACGCCTCCAGCGTCTCGCCAAAACGCTGGAAATGCACGACTTCGCGCTCGCGCAGGAACTTCAGAGGATCGATGACATCCGGGTCGTCGGCCATCTGGATCAGATATTCATAGGTGCTCCGTGCTTTTTGCTCGGCTGCCAAATCTTCATAAATATCGGTGATTGGGTCGCCTTTGCTTTGCAGCACAGCGGCCGTGAACGGCATGCCGTTGGCGCCCTGCGGATACACACCGCTGCCATGGTCCACAAAGTAATCGCCGCCGGCAGCCTTGATCTGCTCGCACGTGGCGCCATCCAGCAGCTGGCGCACCATCGCGCCGACCATTTCAAAGTGTCCGAGTTCCTCGGTGCCGATATCGTTCAGCGTGGCCCGGGCGATGTCGATGGGCATGGCGTAGCGCTGGGACAGATAGCGCAGCGACGCGGCCATTTCGCCGTCGGGGCCGCCATACTGCGTAATGATCAGTTTTGCCATGCGCGGGTCAGGGCGCATGATACGGACCGGATACTGTAACGACTTCTGATAAGCCCACATTCACATTCACCCCCTGGGAACCGAGGTTGGGTTGGCGCCCCTCTGCCAAGGCCAGGGGCCGGAGATCCAATTGAAGCTGTCGGCGCCGGCTTCGCTGTGGCCGAAGTTCATCAGCGCACCGAATTTCATCGTGTAGTCCATCATCATCTGGTGATACTGCCGGCTGAGCATGTTGTAGTTGGACAGAGCCATGCGGTCGGTCGGATGTGTATCCAGATACAGGTTCAGCTCCACGAGCATAAAGCCGATTTGCTGAATGTGCAGCGTCATCATCAATTTCTCATCCATGGCCGCAGGTTCCTCCCTTCTCGTAGGGGTCATAGAGGCAGGGGAAGGCGGTGCCTCTGGCCAGCGCCTGTTCCGGCGTAAAGGTCTGCGCGGCATTCTGCACGGGCACGAAGATGCCGCCCCGGCAAGAGGGTACGATCTGCTCGGGCAGTTGAGTGCCGTTGTTGCTATTGGGTGGCATGGCCGTGCCGGGGGATTGCCAGCCCGGGTTGGGGTTGGCCTGTGCGGGCATCTGCCAACCCTTGTTGGGCATGGTGTACTCAGGCAACTGCTGGCCGCCCTTGTTGGGCATGGTGGTCTCGGGGAGCTGCCATCCCTTGTTTGGGTTGGTGGTCTCAGGCAGCTGCTGGCCACCCTTGTTAGGCATGGTGGTCTCGGGCAACTGCTGGCCACCCTTGTTGGGCATGGTGTGCTCAGGCAGTTGCTGACCGCCTTTGTTGGGCATGGTGTGCTCAGGCAGTTGCTGGCCGCCCTTGTTGGGCATGGTGTACTCGGGCAGCTGCTGACCGCCCTTGTTGGGCATGGTGTACTCAGGCAGCTGCTGACCGCCCTTGTTGGGCATGGTAGTTTCGGGTAGCTGCCAGCCCTTATTTGGGTTTGTCATCTCTGGGAGCTGCTGGCCGCCCTTGCTGGGCATGGTGGTCTCGGGCAGCTGCTGGCCGCCCTTGTTGGGCATGGTGTACTCGGGCAGTTGCTGACCGCCTTTGTTGGGCATGGTGTACTCAGGTAACTGCTGGCCGCCCTTGTTGGGCATGGTGTGCTCGGGGAGCTGCATGCCGCCTTTGTTTGGCATCGTGTGATCGGGCAGCTGCCGACCGCCCTTGTTGGGCATCGGCTGCGCGCCCGCGCCTCCGGGCATGCCCCAGCCGGGCATCGGCTGCGCCGGAATCGTACCCCATCCGGCGTTGGGGTTGCTCCCTGTGGCGCCAGCGCCGGCGTTGGCCGGGCGCGGCGAGCCGCTGGTGCTGTAATACTTGGCCATAGAGTCATCATCTCCAAACATGTCTGCGTGAAGGAATGTCCACGGCATCCTATGCGCAGCAGGACAAATCGGTGCTTTGTGCCAGCCAACCGCAGGGATATCGCCGCGGATATCCTGCCCGCTGTGCCTCCGCCTCTACGATTGCTCCAGCAGCTAAATCTTGGAAAGGCTATGGTGCTCATACGAGCTTTGCGGCGACGATGATACATTGGAGTGTCCTGTATAATCGTCGCCGCTATAATCGCGCCGACGGATGCATAGGATTCTCCATATGTCATCACGGGCAAGGGGTGCGAGATGGAGCTGCTGCAAAAGCTGTTGGAGGGCTTCGCGAACCTGACCTGGCAGAACGAGGTTATGCTGGCCATTGGCGGTTTGCTGATTTGGCTGGCCATCCAGCGCGGTTATGAGCCGATGCTGCTGCTACCCATCGGCTTTGGTGCGGTGCTGGCCAACATCCCGCTGTCATCGGCCATCGGCGCGCGGGGTTTTCTGGAGATTCTGTACCATGCGGGCATCGAGACCGAGCTGTTCCCGATCCTGATCTTCATCGCCGTGGGCGCGATGATCGATTTCTCCCCGCTGCTCAAACAGCCGGTCACGCTGTTCTTCGGCGCGGCGGCGCAATTCGGCATTTTTGCGGCCATGCTGATGGCCGTGGCGTGCAACCACATCTGGCCGGGCATCTTCACGCTGCGCGAGGCCGCCGCCGTGGGCATCATCGGTGCCGCCGACGGCCCCACGTCCATCTTCGTGGGCAATCTGTTCGCGCCCAAGTACATCGGCCCCATCACCGTGGCGGCCTACAGCTACATGTCGCTGGTGCCGCTGATCCAGCCGCCGGTCATCCGGGCGCTGACGACGCCCGAAGAGCGGCGTATCCGCGTGGTGACCGATTTCTCGGTCAAGGTGTCCCGGCCGCTTCGCATCCTGTTCCCGATCGTCGTGACGGTGGTGGCCGGCCTCGTGGCGCCCATGAGCGTAGGGCTGGTGGGTTCGCTGATGTTCGGCAACCTGTTGCGGGAATGCGGCGTGTTGGACAGGCTCAGCAATGCCGCCCAGAACGAGCTGGCCAACCTGGTTACGCTGCTGCTGGGCATCAGCATCGGCTCCACGATGGCCTCCGACGTATTCCTGACGGCCAACACAGCGCTGGTTTTCGCCATCGGCATATTGGCCTTCGTCTTTGACACGGCGGCGGGTGTAATGTTTGCCAAGGGGATCAACGTGTTCCTCAAGCGCAAGGTCAACCCGATGATCGGGGCGGCGGGCATATCGGCCTTTCCAATGTCGGCGCGGGTCATCCAGCGCATGGCGCAGCGGGAGGACCCGTCCAACTTCATCCTGATGCAGGCCATTGGCGCCAACGTGGCCGGGCAGATCGGCTCGGTCATCGCCGGCGCCATCGTGCTGGCGCTGCTGTCATAGGAGGTCAAGATGGATTCCGGCGAGATGTTCGCGCAGGCGCTGCTGATCATGGCCGTGGGAACGGCCATGGTGTTCGCTGTGCTGTCGGTGTTCTATGGGCTCATCAAGCTGCTGATGTGGCTGTTTCCGGCGGATAAGGACCGGCAATAACAGATTGACTTTCGGCTGCCCGCTTTTTGACATATAATGGAGAAAAGCGACGATGGGAACCGAAAGATGAAAATAGTCATTTTTGACGACGATTTGTTCTTCTGCGAAGACATGGAGACCATGTTGCGCGCCTATTTTGCGTCCAGGCAGGCGGTCCACCATGACATCTCCTCTTTTGCTGCGCCCTCGCAGCTCGTCGTGCATCTGCAGACGCAGCCGATGGACATCGCCTTTTTGGACATATCGGTGGACGAGGACGAAAGCTTCGGCCTGAGGGCCGCCAGGGCGCTGCGTCAGCGCCAGGAGAGCTGCCATATCGTGTTCGTGACCGCCGACGGCGCGCGCATCCACGACGCGCTGGGCGGGCTCATCCGCCCATCGCAATTCCTTGTGAAGCCCGTGGAGCAAGCGCAGGTGGACGCGCTGATGGACGACATCCTGCAGACGACGTTGGCCCGCGGCGATCGGCTGGTCGTGACCCATGGCCGCTCGGAGTACATCCTGAACACCGGCGAGATCATCAGCATCCATCGGGAGGACCGCAAGGCTGTTATCACCTGCGTCAACCGCCGCGTGGAGGTTGGAGAGTCGCTGGAGAGCATACACGGCCGACTGCCCGAAGGCTTTCTCTATGTGGACAAGGGCGTCATCGTGAATCTGGCCCAGGTGGCCGAGGCGGATTTCGCGCAGCGAAAGCTGACGCTGAAGAACGGTTCCGCGATTTACATGTCCCGCAACGCCCGCTCCGCGGTGGAGCAAGCGCTGCCGCGCTTCCTCGGGAGGCCGTAGATGCTGTATTTCATCGAGGCGCTGCTGATTCTGCCGGTGGCCTACTTAGCGCCGGTCAGCATGCTGTGGGCGTTTTACCGATACCGGCCCAGCCGACGGGAGGCGCTGGCGCTGGTCGCCGTGTGCACACCGGCGCTGCAGCTGATCTATCTGCTGATGCCCAATGCGCAGGACATTATGCCGCGCACCGTTTTGGCTGGGGTTGTGATGACTGTTGCGGCCATGGTGGTGTTGCAAGCGCCGCTGCTTCGGCGTGCCATAGCGGTGGGCATGGGGTTGTTCCTGATGCTTTTGGGCGAATTCTGCAGCTTCCTGATTCTTGAGTCGGTTTTCCCCGGCCTGATAGACCCTTTTAACCGGGAGCGCACATTGCGGCTCAACCTGATTCCCTTCGTCGTGCCCCACGTTGTGGCGCTGCTGGCGCTCATGGGGCAGCGCCTTTGGAAGATCGGCCGCGGTGGGTGGCGGATGCGACGGATGAGGCGAGTGCTGCTTTGGGTTGCGCCGGCGATGCTGCTGATCACGGCACTGGCGGTGGGGCTGGAGGTCGAGCAGATTGCCCATTATGGTCTGGGCAGGTTTGCTTTCCGTCCGCTGTTTATTTATACGTTTGCGATGATCTTTTCCGCCTTGGTAACCTGCGGCGTGCTGGCCGTGATCGCTGTGGACGAGTCCAAAAAGTCCGAAGCGTTGATGCGCTATCAGCAGACCATCGCCAATCAGTATGACAGCACGCGGATATTCCGCCACAACTACAAGAACACGCTGCTGATGCTCAACGGCTACTACCGCGAGGGTGCTTATCAGGCCATGGGTGATCTGCTGCACCGCATGAACGACGAATACGCCGCCGTCTATTCCTCCGAATATGCGACGGGTGTGGAGGCCATCGAAGACCCGGGCATCAAGTGGCTGGTGATCTCCAAACTCGTGCACGCCCAAAGCCTGGGCATCAACTGCGCCGTGCGGGTGAGCGGCCCGCTGCGCGCCGAGGGGCTGGCCACGGCGGACCTGGCGGAGATTTTGGGCATACTGCTGGACAACGCCGCCGAATGCGCCGCCGAAACCCATGAAAAGCTCATGGGTTTGGATATCAGCTCCGACGCGGGTACGCTGGCCATCGCCGTGCGCAACAGCGTAGATACGCCGCCGGACCTGACCCGCATCTTCCAGAAGGGATATACGACCAAACGAGACCACGGGGGCCTGGGGCTGTACCGTTTGCACCAATTGCTGCGCCATCATGAGCATGCGCTGATCGACGCCAAGCTTGTGGAGGGCATGTTTATCCTCAGCGTGAGCATTTGACGTATGCTATTTCCATACAATGACAGATTGCGCGTTGAATCTGACAGTTTGCGCAAAGCATCTTGTATTCCGTTTCTTGATCGGATACCCTCTATGCTAGAAATCATCCATACACTTTGCTTTGCTACACTGGATCCTATCCATACTCTATAGCAAATAAGCCATGCAGCGATGCATGGCTTATTTGCTTTCGCTTCGCCGACGACGCTGTTGCGTCATCGGCGATTTGGACGTTCTTTCGTTGTGTCTGTTTGCCTGCCGCCGATAACCGTCGGCGGCAGGCCTTATATGACTTTGGCTCTTTCTGGCTTTCTAGAGCGAAGGGTCGCTGTGGCGGGGTTTTTTTGAGCGGTTCTTTCTGTGTACGTGTTTCCTCCGGCCGGATGAACCGTCCGTCGGTAATGGGCATTGTGTTCCAGGCGCGGATCGTAGGGCCGTATTGCATACGGCCTCCAGCGTTACCCCATCTGTCATTCCGAGTGAAGCGAGGAATCTCCCATTCGGAACGTCGGCGTTGCTTAACAAGGAGATTCTTCGGCCACTACGCGGCCTCTGAATGACAGAAACTGGTTTCGTCGTTAATCTTGTGCTGTCATTCTGAGCCCTTCGGCTTCGCTCAGGATAAACTCCGCGAAGAATCTCCCTATCACTAACATGCTGTGGCAGGGGAGGGACTCAATCCTTCAGCTCAAAAACAGCCTCGATCTCCACCGGTATGTTGCCCGGCAGCACGTTGGTGCCGATGGCGGAGCGGGCGCCGCGGCCGGCCTGGTCGCCAAAGATATCCATCAGCATCTGCGACGCGGCGTTGAGCACCGCCGGCTGGTCATAGAACGTGTCGTCGCAGGCCACGAAGCCCAGCAGCTTCACGACCTGTTTCACGCGGTTCAGGTCGCCGATCTGCGCCTGCACCACGCTGAGCACGTTGAGCATGCACGCCTTGGCCGCCTGCTGGCCCTGCTCCAGCGTCAGTTCCCGGCCTACTTTGCCGGTATACAGCGGCACGCCGCGCACCTGCGGCCCGCAGCCCGAGGAATATACCAGCCGGTTGCCGAACTCCCGCGCCGGCGTGTACAGACCGCCAAGGGGCGGCGGGTCGGGCAGCGTGATGCCTGCCTGTTTCATCCTCTCGTAAACGTCAAAATCCATGTGTCGATCCCTTCCTTTCTGCGTATTGACCCAATTGATCGTTGACAATTCTACCGTGGGCCACAGCCGGACGCCCGCCGATGAACACCCACGGAATGCCCGACGGCGCTCGAGTCGAGTCTTCATAGGTTGCGTGGTCGCCCACGGTGCGCCCGTCAAAGAGCACGATGTCGGCCCGCAGCCCCGGTTGCAGAAGGCCTCTGTCGGCAAAGCCCGCCCGCCTGGCCGGCATCGCCGTCATTTTGCGCACCATTTGCTCCATGGGCAGCGCCCCGTCGCCGGACATGCGCAGCGCCCGGGGGAATGCGCCATAGGCTCTGGGGTGGGGCAGGCCCGCGGGCGGATGGATCGCGTCGGATATGACCATGGAGTAGGGCAGCGCCAGCACCATGGCCATGTCGTCCGGCGACATGCTGTGCAGCACCATGGCCGCCTGGCCGTCGCTGCGCAGCAGCAGTTCGCACAGGCAGTCCACAGGGGCCACACCCCGGCAGGCGGCCATCGCCGCGATGCTTAAGCCCACGCAGTCGGCATCGTCGGCATGGGCGGCGGTGATCACTGCGGCCTCCCAACCCAGGGACAGCGCCAGATTGTCCCAATCGTCATGGGGCTGGGCCAGTTGCGAGCGCAGGCGTTCCCTGTGCCGTGCCTCGCGCAAAAGGGCAAGCCCGCCGCCCTGGTATTGCGGCGGCAGCAGCGTCTGCAGCATCGTGGCCCCGGCGGTGTAGGGGTACACATCGCAGGTGACGTCCTGGCTGGCGGCGCGGGCGTCCTCTATGGCGTCGATGGCCTGGCGCAGCGTTTGCCCCCAGCTTTCGCGGGCGGCGGCCTTCAGATGGCTGATGTTGAGCGCCGCGCCGGATCGCTTCGCCAGGTCGAGGGCTTCACGAACCGAGGCCAGGAGGCTTGCGCCCTCGCCGCGGATGTGGGCGCTGACCAGGCCTCCGGCGAGGGCGGCTTCGCCCATCAGCGCCACCAGTTCGCTCCGGGGCATGTGCCGCTCCGGCGTGTACATGAGGCCCAACGTCAGGCCCACCGCGCCGGCAGCTATGGCGTCGCGCACCAACCCACAGGCGCGCTCCAGCTCCCCGGCGGTCATGGGCGCCGGGTCAAAGCCCTTGATCGCAATGCGCACCGTGCCGCAGCCGATGAAGCCGCCCACGCCCACGGCCAGCGGAACCGCCCGCAGGCGCTCTGCATAATCGCTGTACAGCGTAAATGCCGCGCCAGGCGGCGGCTCGCCCAGCACCGGGCGCAGATAGCCATGCAGCAGCGCCGCCGATTCCGGCGGGCAAGGCGCGGCCGACATGCCGCAGTTCCCGTTGACGATCGTGGTGATGCCCTGGGGCAGTTCCGCCGGGCCCAGAGCGCCGCGCAGCGCCAGCAGGTCTCCGTGGCGGTGGATGTCCACAAAGCCCGGAGCCACGCACAACCCAGAAGCGTCCATTGTGTCACAACAGGAGTCGGGCGGCAGATCGCCCACGGCGGCGATGAGGCCGTCGTCCAGCAAAAGGTCTGCCCGATGGGGTGGATCGCCGGAACCATCCAGTATGAGCCCGCCGCGGATGCACAGCCGGTTCATACGAGCCTGCCTCGGGCGGCCACAGCCACGCTGCGCAGGAGGCCATTCTCCATCAGCCACAGCCGGTCGTGCAGATTCACCGTGGTGCAGATGTGGGTGGGCACGATGGCCACACGCTGACCCACAGCCAGGCCGGTGTGCCCGCCCCGGCTGCGCAGCATGCCGTGCTCCTCGTTGACGCGCTCCAGCACCAGATCGTCATTGCCCTGCGCCACGCCGTAGCCTTCAAAGAAGAACGGCGGCACGCCGGGGATGAAGTCGGTGGCAAAGGTCTTGCTGCCGCCATCCACGATGGCCAAATCCTCCCGGGGTGTGCTGACCACAGTGGTCCACACGGCGGCGGCGCAGTCGGCAGCGCGGCACGCGCCTTCGCGCACCTGCATGCGGTCATAGAAGATGTAGGTGCCCGGCCGCACCTCGGTAACGCCGGCGGCTTGGGCGGCATAAGCGCCGGTGGGCGTGGAGCCGCAGCTGACGTCGCGGATATTCAGGCCCAGGCCCCGCAGCCGGTCCGCCAGCGAAGCGAGCATCTGGCCCTCCTGCAGGCCGGCGGCGCGCCGGTCGGCCGTAGGCGCGCCGTCCAGCATCAGCCCGCGAAAGGTGAACACGCCCCGCAGGTCCAGGCCCGGAAGCGTCGCCACCGCCGGCGCCAGCGCCAGGGCGGCGTCATAAGCTGCGCCGGTGCGGTTTAAGCCGGTGTCAACCTCCAGGCGCACCTCAAAGCGCAGGCCTTCCCGCTGGGCGGCCTGGGACAGCGCCTGCGCGCCGGCCAGGCTGTCCACCGCCAGGATCAGCCGCACCCGCTGCGCCAGCGCCGCCGCCCGGCGGATGCGGAAATCGCCGACCAACGGATAGGCGATGAAGATGTCGTTTAGGCCGCCGTCGGCCATGATCTCGGCTTCGCTGACCTTGGCGCAGGAGATGCCGCAGGCGCCATAGCTCATCTGCAGCCGCGCCAGCTCGGGTATTTTGTGCGTCTTCACATGGGGGCGCAACGCGCAGCCGGCGCCTGCCACGGCTTGCGCCATGGTTTGCAGGTTGGTGCGCACGATGGCCATGTCCACGACGACGGCCGGTGTTTCAATGTCCGATATATGCGGCATGACAGCCTCTCGAAATATTTCTTAGATTACTGTTTCGATCCCATGGATCGTGATTCCTGCCCGAATATCCGGCAGAGCGATCGCTTTATGATTATTACCTTTAAAATCATAGAAAAACCATGAGCAGGATGCGCTGAAAGCCAATTCCAGATATTGTTCATTGTATTTCCATTTATGGATATGGTAATATGCCTCAACCGACAATCCCAACGACGGAAGGAGACTTTATGAAGATTGGAATCGTTCGGATGTGCAAAGGAATGGCTGCACTGCTGGCCGCCTGTGCACTGCTGCTCGCACCAATGGCGACCAGCGCTCAAGCAGCCGGTATGGATTATTCGCCGCCCAGCGTACCCGGCAGCCTGCGGGCCACGGCCATAGGCACAACCTCGGTCACGCTGAGCTGGGGCAAGTCCTGGGATAACGCTGGATTGAGAAACTATTGCGTCTACCGCAACTCCGCCTATTATACCTATTCTACGACGACCAGCAAAACGGTCACGGGCCTTGCGCCAAACACCACTTACACATTCTATATTAAGGCGCAGGACTGGTCGGGGAACTTTTCCTCCGCCAGCAATCGTATCACCGTGAAGACCAAGGCCACGACAGCGGCCAGCCGGGCTCCAGCCGCGCCGGCAGCGTCCGGCAAGATGGTCCTCGGGTATTACGCATCCTGGGCAGCCTATTCGGGCTATACGCCTTCGGATATTCCCGCAAGCAACCTGACGCATATCCTGTACGCCTTCGCCAACATCGGCGCGGATTATAAGATTGCCCTGGGCGATCCGGAGGTCGACGCAAAGAACTTTGCCGAGCTTCGCGCGCTCAAGGCAAAGAACCCCCGCCTCAAAACGCTGATATCCATAGGCGGCTGGACATGGTCGGAGCGCTTCTCCAACGTTGCGCTGACCGCCGAACGCCGCACGGCCTTCGCCAAGAGCGCCGTGGCTTTCATCAAAAAGTACGGTCTGGACGGCGTGGACATCGACTGGGAATACCCGGTGGACGGCGGTGAGGCGGACAACGTGGAGCGCGCCGCAGACAAGCAGAACTTCACGCTGCTGATGGCGCAGCTGCGCGCCACGCTGGACGCTCAGGGCAAGGCCGACGGCAAGAGCTATCTGCTGAGCTTCGCCGGCGGAGCGGACACTGCCTACTGCAACAACGTGGAAATGAGCAAGCTCAGCAAGTACGTGAACTTTGCAATGGTCATGACCTACGACATGCATGGTTCCTTCGACGATTACACGGACCTGAACGCGCCGCTCTACGGCACCACCCAGGCCTCGCCCAACCGGGTTTGGAGCTGCGATCAGGCTGTCAACGCCTGGATCAAGGCCGGCTTCCCCAAGAGCAAGCTGGTCATGGGCGTGCCCTTCTATGGCAGGAAGTATACCGGCGTCACCGGCGGCGGAAAGGGCATCTTTAAACCCTTCGTTTCTGCCAAGTCCATCGATTATGACGATATCCTGTCGGGCTATCTGGGCAGGAGCGGCTACGCGCGCTACTACGGCGCTGCAGGCAAGACGCCGTGGCTGTTCAACGGCTCCACATTCATAAGCTATGAGGACACAGCGTCCATCGCTCAAAAGACCGCTTATGTGAAGCAATGGGGGCTGGCCGGCGCCGGTGTGTGGGAGCTCTCGCAGAACGACGACGGCGCGCTGCTTAGGGCTTTGTATTCGGGTTTGAGGTAGAGGATTGCTGCCATAAACAGAGGCTGCCGTGTCAGGGAGAAACACCCTGGCACGGCAGCTTTTTTGAGGCGGGGGAGATCCTTCACAATGCGCCGCAATTTGACAAACTGTCCCAAATGCCTTACCTTTAGCAGGGGTGATGCATATGCCCGTGAACGGCATCGGGTCAGTCAACAGGCTGATCTATCGTCTGGAACCGGTGGACACTTCCGCCGGAAAAACGGAGTTTGACAGCGCGCTGCAAAGCGCCGTCAATTTATCCGCGGGTGATTTGGACAGCATCTTTGAGGCTGCCTCCAAACGGTACAACGTGCCGGTGAACCTGCTCAAGGCGGTGGCCAAGGTCGAATCCAACTTCAACCCCAACGCGACCTCCCGCTGCGGGGCCATGGGCGTGATGCAGCTGATGCCGCGGACAGCCAAGTGGCTGGGCGTCAGCGACGCCTACAACGCGCAGGAGAACATCATGGGCGGCGCCAAATACTTAAGCCAGTTGCTGCGCCAGTTTGACGGGGACACTGCCCGCGCGCTGGCCGCCTACAACGCCGGGCCGGGGCGCGTCAGCAAGGCCGGCGGCGTGCCCGCCTTTGCCCAGGGCTATGTGGACAAAGTGATGAGGTATCTAGACGACGACCTGAGCGCCGGCGGCGCACCCACCGCCGTACCGAACGGTTCGGGAAATGCCCAGTCTGCTGCTTCGGACAGCGGCAGCGCGGACAGGCTCTCCACGATGATGCTGATTTATCAGCTGCTGCTGAACCAAAGCCTGACGGGCGGCAAGACCGAAGACCGGAACGGTTCTTTCTGAACGCAAAGTATGGTATTACATAGGACTGTCGTGCCAGGAAAACACCGGGCACGACATTTTTTTTGCGAATTGTTAAATTGTCTAATTGTGTCGTTTGGAATTGTATATACTGTTTAGACGCCTTTGCCTATTGACTTCCAAATATATCCGAATTTATAATTTATTAAGTAATTTGTACAACAATATACCGAATGAATGTGTGTAAAATTTCGTGCTCTGTGCTGACGAGATTTGTCTGTTGCACGCAAAAATACCAATAAAGACATCGAAATTATGTTTATGCTGTCGCATCGTGTCGAGAAGGAGGAGAAATCATGAAACAAACGGCGCTTCCCCGGTGGAGGGGATTCAACCTGCTGGACATGTTCACAATGAAGGACACCCAGGGCCGTTTCCGCGAGGAGGACTTCCAGATGATATCCGATCTGGGGTTCGATTTCGTGCGCCTGCCGTTGTGTTACACGCTGTGGACCAAATCCCCGGCCTGGGAAGATGTACGCAACATCGTGGAAGCCGAGGTTGAGAAGATCGACGAGGCCGTTCGACTGGGTAAGCAATACGGCGTGCATGTCAACATCAGCTTCCACCGTGGGCCAGGCTATTCGGTGAACCACGAGCGCGAGGAACCCTACGTGCTCTGGCGGGACGCCGAGGCGCTGGACGCATTTATATACCACTGGAACTATTTCGCCCGCCGCTATAAGGGAGAGTCCAATCGGGACGTCAGCTTCAACCTGCTCAACGAGCCCGCCCGAGACGATGGCATACTGACCCACGCCAGCCACGAGCGCGTGATGCGCGCCACGGTGGCCGCGATACACGAGGTCGACCCGGATCGGCTGATTCTGCTGGACGGTATGGTGTGGGGCAACGAGCCGATACCCGAGTTGGCCGATCTCCCCAACGTGGGACACAGCACCCGTGCCTATGTGCCCATGAGCGTGACCCATTCCAAGGCCGGCTGGGTCGCGGAATCGGACAACTATCCCGAGCCGAAATGGCCCGGCGGCGTGCAGGACATGCGCCACAACCCTGACGGCACGCTGCAGACCGTGGGCCGCCAGGAGCTGCTGGCCCACTACCAGCGCTGGGCGCAGCTGGCGATGGACACCGGCGTGGGTGTGCACTGCGGTGAGGGCGGGTGCTTCAACCAGACGCCCCATGGTGTTGTGCTGGCCTGGGCGGACGATGTGCTGGACATCCTGACGTCATTCAACATCGGCTACGCGCTGTGGAACTTCCGCGGAGCCTTCGGCATTGTGGACAGCGGGCGCGCCGATGTGGCCTATGAGGACTGGCGCGGCCACAAGCTGGACCGCGCGCTGTTGTCCGTGTTGCAGAAGTACTAGTCCGCCGTGCAACAGAAGGGAGTTTTTGCGTGTTTGTATCGCCGAGAGTGTCCATAGCTTCAGCGGACATGAGCCTGCTCACCGCCAAGGGGCGCAAGGTTTTGCGCAAGGAGATCTGGAAATACCGTTGGGTATACTTGCTGATGCTGCTGCCGGTGCTGGCACTGATCATACTGTTCCGCTATGTGCCCATGTACGGCATACAGCTGGCCTTCAAGTCCTATATGCTCAAGGGCATCGCCGCGTCGCCGTGGGTGGGGTTCGAGCACTTCCAGCGCATGTTCATCGAGAAGAACTTCTGGCTCGCCGTGGAAAACACGGTCGTCATCTCGCTGCTCAAGACGCTGTTCGGGTTTCCGTTCCCCATCGTGCTGGCGCTGCTGATCAACGAGGTTATGCAGCCGCGCTTCAAGCGGGTGCTGCAGACGATCTATACGTTCCCGCACTTCTTGTCTTGGGTCGTGGTGGCCGGCCTGATGCTCAACCTGCTGGGTGATTCCGGCGCGGTGAAGAAGCTGTTCGTGCTGGCTGACCCGGCCTATCAGGACGGCTGGAACGTGCTGTATGACGCCAAGCTGTTCCGCACGCTGCTGGTGGCCTCGGACATCTGGAAGGAAGCGGGGTGGGGGACCATACTGTATCTGGCCGCCATCACCAGCATAGACCCTTCGCTCTATGAGGCGGCCACGATAGACGGCTGCAACCGCATGCAGCGCATCATACACGTGACGATGCCCGGCATCATCGGCATCGTGGTGCTGATGTTCATACTGAACATGGGCAATGTGATGAACGCCAACTTCGATCAGGTATTCAATCTGTACTCGCCGCCGGTGTTCAAGGTGGGCGATGTCGTGGATACTTACATTTACCGGCTCATGTTCCAGAACAGCACCCAGTTCGACTATGGCTTTGCCACAGCCGTGGGCCTGTTCAAGAGCGTCATCAATTTCGCGCTGCTGGCCGTTGCCAACTATGGCTCCCGCGCCATGGGCAACGACGGCATTATGTAGGAGGCTGCCATGGCTGATACGCAACGGCTGGACGTTCGAAAGCTCCCCGCTCCCAGGATCGCCAAAGCCAACCGCATCCGCAGGTTTACGGTTGTGGATTTCGGCATCTTGCTGGTGCTCACGGTGCTGGCGCTGATCATCCTCTATCCGTTCTACAACACGATCCTCGTGTCGCTGGTGCCGCAGAACGACTACATCCGGTCACCGTTCATGCTGTTCCCGGCGCGCATCACGCTGGAATCCTATGAGTTCGTGCTGTCCAGCAGCCTGCTGCTGCGCTCCATGGGCACATCGGCCATGATGATGGTCGTGGGCACCGCCTACAACATGCTGCTGACGGTGCTGATGGCCTACGCCTTCACCAAGCCGCTGCCCGGCCGCAACTTCTTCCGCTTCCTCGTCGTGTTTACGATGTACTTCGGTGGCGGCCTGGTGCCCTATTATCTTCTGATCCGCGATCTGGGCCTCATCGACAGCTTCTGGTCCATGGTGCTGCCCACGGTCATATCGGTCACCTACATGCTGATCATCTCGGGCTTTTTCACCAGTCTGCCCACGGAGCTCGTGGAATCGGCCAACATCGACGGCGCGTCGGAGATGACGATCCTGTTTCGCATCATGCTGCCGCTGAGCCTGCCGATCCTCGCTACGTTCACGCTGTACTACGCCGTGGAGCGCTGGAATGAATGGTACAGCGCACTGCTGTTCATACAGGACGTGGAGAAATGGCCGCTGCAGTACACGCTGCGCAAGATCATACAGGACGCCAACTTCGTGACCAACCAGGCCATGACCGGAGAAGTGCGCCCGCCAACCTACGGCGAGGGCGTCAAGATGGCGTGCATCGTCGTGACGATGTTCCCGCTCATGGCGCTGTACCCCTTCCTGCAAAGATATTTCCTGACCGGGCTCACGCTGGGCGCGGTGAAGGGATGAATACAAAGGAGGTTGCACAATGAAGAGCCACAAGATCCTGTACCTGTTGCTTGCGCTCGTGTTCGTGCTGGGCATGGCCGGCTGCGTCGGCGGGCCTGGCGGCACACCGGCTCCCTCGGGCAACGTGCCCGCACCCGGCGGCGAAAAGACCTACGCCGACAAGATCACCGTCAGCATGAGCGTGCTGGACGCGGAAAAGTCCGGCAAGACCCCCAAGAACGAGTGGTTCAACAAGAAGTTCAACGTCGAGTGGAAGTACATTCCCGTGACCTGGGGCGACTGGGGCGAGAAGGTTCGCCAGTGGGTCGCCGCGCAGAACGTGCCCGACCTGATGTGGTGGGACATGAAGCTCAACCATACGGCGGAGTTCCGCAACTGGGCCAGCCAGGGCGCCTTCCGCGAGATCCCCGCAGACCTCTCCAAGTGGCCGGAGATGGCCAAGCAGCGCGAAGTGCTGGTGTCCGACGACAAGGTGCTCACCGTGGATGGCAAGCTCTACGGCTGGTCGGCCTACCGCAACAACCCCGAGTGGCTGCAGAACGCCTACTACCCGATGTTCGCCTATCGGCGCGACTGGGCCAAGGCCGTCGGCCTGTACAAAGAGGGCGACAGATACACTTGGGAAGAGGCCAAGGCCATGATCAAGAAGGTGCAGAGCGACGACCCCGGCAAGAACGGCGCCGGCAACACCTTCGGTATCACGTCGGAAGCCTGGGCATTCCCCGGCGTGTTCATGGAGATTCTGGGCTACGCCGAGGACCGCAATGGCTACATCAAGGGCTCCGACGGCAAGTGGATGCCTCTGATTCAGTCCCCCGGCTTCCTGGAGGAGCTCAAGTTCGTGACCGCGTTGTACCGCGAGGGCTACATCTGGAAGGATCAGATGGTCGTCAACGGCTCCGAAGGCTATGACAACTTCGCCGCCGGCCGCTCCTTCATGTTCCTGGGCAACAACTCGCCCGCCTGGTTCAATGGCCTGTATACCAAGATGCTGGACAGCAAGATCATCGCCTCCACCGATCAGGTGGCACCGATGATCGTGTTCAGCCCCAAGGACAACAAGAGTTTTTGGCTGACCCAGACCGAAGACTACTGGACCGTGACCAACTTCAGCGCCAAGGTGGATGATAAGAAGGCAGAGCGTATACTGGATATGTGGAACTGGCTGCTGACCGAGGATGGCCGCAAGTTCCGCGTGGCCGGCATCCCCGATACGGACTACACCAACAACGCCGACGGCACCATGACCATCAAGTGGGAGAAGAACCCCGACGGTTCTTACAAGAGCCCCTATGCCGACCAGGCGTTCAACGAATTTACGCCTCCCACGCTGCTCAAAGGGCCCACGGAGACCGACCGTACCGAAGGGTATGTGGCCTTCAAGCCCATCGACGAATTCATGAAGACGCCGGACTACCATGTGCACCCGCTGAACTGGGAGCTGAACACCTTCGGCGGAAAGGCCTTTGCCCAGTACGGCTCCTTCAGCTCCGACACCACGACCAAGATCAAGGAGATCCTTGCGGCCTCTGACGATCCGGCGACGATGTGGCAGGCGTTCCTGGATGAGACGGTGCCCAAGATGAAGCCGGTCATCGACGAGCTCAACGCCGGCCTCAAGTAGACCTTCTCACAGCAAAAGAGTTCAAGCATCGGCGGCTGTCCAACGACAGCCGCCGATGCGCTGTATAAAAGGCGGCGCATGGCAAAAGCTATGGAAAACTCTTCCGGGGGAACCGCCATGAGCAGCCGTTTTCCGTTTCTTGCCCAACCCAGCCAGTCCTACTGGCTGGCATCCTGCACCGTGGAGGAACACGCGGCGCCCAAGGACGATCTGAGTGCCGACGTGTGTATCGTCGGCGGCGGCATCGTGGGCGTGCTGAGCGCCTATCTGCTGGCCCGGGTGGGCGTGCAGGTGGTGCTGCTGGAGGCCGACCGGCTGCTGCGCGGCGCCACCGGCCACACCACGGCCAAGCTGACCAGTCAGCATGAGCTGATCTACGCCCGCACCAGGAACCTGCTGGGCCCGGAGCTGGCCCAGCAATATGCCCACGCCAACCAGGACGCCATTGCCATGGCCCACAGGCTCATCGAAGAGCTGGGCATCCAATGCGACTGGTCCCACCAAAAGGCCTATGTGTATTGCCAGCAGCCGGGCAGCGTGCCTAAAATCGAGGATGAGGTGCTGGCGGCCAGCGGCCTGGGCCTGCCGGCCAGCCTGGTGGACGACATCGCCGTGGACGTGCCCATCAAGGCGGCGGTGTGCTTCGACGGGCAGGCGCAGTTCCACCCGGTGAAATTCCTGACGGCCATCGCGCAGCAGGCTCAAAAGCATGGCGCGCGCCTGTATGAGCACTGCCGCGTCGTGGAACTGGAGGAGGGGGAGGACGGGTATGCTCTGGGTATTGAAGGCGGCGTCAAGGTACGCGCCGACCGCGTCGTCATCGCCAGCCATTATCCGTTCTACAACAAAGCCGGCCTGTATGTCGCTAGGCTTAAGATTGAACGCTCCTACATCGTAGCGGTGAAGGCCAAGGAAGTTTACCCCGGCGGTATGTACATCAATTGCGAGCAGCCCACGCGCTCGCTGCGCGCCCACCGCGACGGCGACGGAGAACTGATTCTGGTGGGCGGCGAGAGCCACCGTACCGGTCAAAGCGACGATACCGAGAGCTGTTACGCGGCGTTGCGGGCCTTTGCCGATGATCTGTTCACCGTGCAGACATCGCCGTTCCACTGGTCCACACAGGATTGTGTGACGCTGGACGGCATTCCCTATGTGGGGCGCTTCACCGAGGACCGGCCCAACCTGTTCGTGGCCACCGGCTTTGGCAAGTGGGGCATGAGCAACGGCATCGCCGCTTCGGCGCTGCTGCGCGACCTGATCGTGACCGGCGACAGCCCCTATGCACCGGTGTACAGCCCCTCCCGCAGCACGGTGCTGGCCTCGGCCAAGAGCTTCGCCGTGGATGTCGCCAACATGGCCTTTCACCTGGTTCGGGGCAAGCTTTCACCGGTGCCCGCCGACGCCGACGTGCCCAACGGTGAGGCCCGCGTGATGGAATTAAGCGGCCAGCGCATGGGTGTCTATCGCGACGACGGCGGCGCGCTGCACGTCGTGGATACCACGTGCCCCCACATGGGCTGCGCGGTGAACTGGAACGCCGCCGAGCGCTCCTGGGATTGCCCGTGCCACGGTTCGCGCTTCGACGTGGACGGCCATGTGCTGGAAGGGCCTGCTGTCAGCAATCTCAATGACGGCAGCGAGCCTGGAGGAGGTGGAACGCCTTAAGCAGAGCTGTCGTGTCAGTTACAAGCCTGCATAATAATTCAAACAATTTGGGGCCGAAGGTATCCAAAGGGCGATCGGAAAGCCCTTTGGTCGCGCCCGATGGCGCGAAACCCTTCTCAGTTGTTTGAAGTAGTACGACAGCCTCAATCTAGGCCATATGCTGTTCTTTGCCCGTGCTGATAACGATCAGCACGGGCTTTTTATAGATACCCCGTTGACAAATGCTCTTAAGTGACTATACTGTACATAAGTGATTATATTAAACGCAAGCGAGGAGCCATCTTGAAGATCATCATATCCAACCGCTCCAGCGAGCCGATCTATGAACAGATCAAGGCGCAGATCAAGGAAGCCATCTTTTCCGGAGAGATCCGCGAGGGCGATGTGCTGCCATCCATACGCCAGTTGGCGCGGGATTTGAAGATCAGCGTCATCACGACCACGCGGGCTTATGGCGACCTGGAGCAGGAGGGATTCGTGACCAATGTGCAGGGCAAGGGGTGCTATGTGCTCCCCCAGAACAAGGACCTGGCCCACGAAAATGCGCTGTGCCGTGTCGAGGAAGCCTTTCAAAGCGCCATTGCCGCCGCCAGAACCGCCGGCATCGGCCCAGGCGAGCTGACTGTCATATTGGAAACTCTTTTAAAGGAGGAAGATCAATGACGAATCTTCTGGAGATCAACAATCTGTGCAAGCGCTATCCGGCTTTTGAGCTTAAGGATGTGTCGTTTGCGCTGCCCCAGGGCTATATCATGGGCTTCATCGGGCCCAACGGCGCCGGCAAAACCACGACGATCAAGAGCATCCTGCATATGGTCAACGCCGACTCCGGCAGCGTGCATATCCTGGGCCAGCAGAACAGCAAAGACGCTGTATCCCTCATGGACCACATCGGCGTTGTGATGGACCTGCCCTTCTATGTGGACGCTTGGACCTGTAAGGACGTGGAAGCAGCCGTCGCTCCGTTCTACAGCCGCTGGGATAGCGACCGCTACGCGGCGCTGCTGCGCAAGTTTGGCATCGACCCGCGCAAGAAGGTCAAGGAGCTCTCCCGCGGCATGAAGGTGAAGCTGATGCTGGCCGCGGCGCTGTCGCACCACGCGCGGCTTCTGCTGCTGGATGAGCCCACCAGCGGGCTGGACCCGGTGGCCAGGGAGGAGCTGTTGGACATCCTGACGGAATACATTCAGAACGAGGACTGCGGCATCCTGTTCTCCACCCACATCACCTCCGATCTGGAGAAGGTCGCCGACTACATCACCTTTATACTGGATGGCCGCATCGTGTTTACCGGGCCTAAGGACACGCTGCTGGAGAGCTATGCGTTGGTCCAGGGCGGTTTGAAGGACCTGACGGAGGAGCGCGCCGGTGCGGTCATCGGCTTGCGGCGGCACGCGACCGGTTTTGAAGGCATGGTGCGTACGGCTGATGTCGCCAGATTCCCCAAAACTGTGCTGGCCGAGCCCGTCACGTTGGAGCAGATCATCGTATTCATGAACCAGGAGGGAAAGCGCAATGGCTAGAACGTTGGATTTTGTGCGGTTGGATTTCCGCACGGTGAAGCCCTATGCCACGATCAAGAATCTCGTGATCTTCCTGATGATAGCTGGCGTGTTCATATTCTTCACCGACAGCGGCAGCGCGACCATCGGCATACTAATGGCAGCGGGCTCGATGTACGTGTCCTATCCCTTTGCCGTGGGGGAGCAGAACGGCATCGACACGCTGTATGCCACGCTGCCCATCACCCGCGGCCGGGTGGTTACCGGGCGATATGTGTTTGCTCTGTGTGCGGATTTGCTGGCCGGCGCGTTTGCCTTTGCCGTGCTTTACGTCTTCTCCGTACTGCGCGCCATGCCCTTTGACGCCATGCAGGCGGTGGCCGTGTTGGGAGCGTCCTTGCTGCTGTTCAGCCTTATACAAGCCGTGCAACTGCCCATCTACTTCCGCTATGGGTACGCAAAGGCCAAAATGCTGGCATACCTGCCATATCTGGGAGCGCCTTTGCTTGTGCTGGCATCCACTGAGCTGCTCAAGAACGAAGCGTGGCGGCAGCAGGCGCTGGAACTGTGGTCGCAGGTCACATCCAATGTGGCGCTGTCCGTTGCTCTGGTCACGGCGATCTGGCTGGTGCTCATCAGTCTTTCCTGCCAGATATCCAAATCGGTATACAGCCGGAGGGATTTTTAGCCGGCAATACCTTATTTTACAAGGTCTGGCTTGTTGTACCATGGCTCTATCGATATAATGGAGTGGCAGCAACTGCGCGGGAGGAACCATGAAGCTCAACTACAAGCAGACCTTTTTGATTGGCTTCGGCTTTTTTGCCACGTCCATCGCCTGGAGCATCTACAACGGCTATGTGCCACCCATGCTGAACCAATTGGGGATATCCTCCACGCTGGTGGGCTTCATCATGAGCATCGACAACATCTTCGGCGTCGTGTTCCAACCCGCTTTCGGCGCGTTGAGCGACCGCACCCGCACGCGCTTTGGCCGGCGCATGCCCTTCATCTTCATCGGCATTCCGCTGTGCGCGGCGGTGTTCGCGTTGGTGCCAAGCATGTCCGGGCAGTTGTGGACGCTGATGGCAACGGTCATCGCGTTCAACTTCATCATGTCCACGTGGCGCGCGCCGGTCGTGGCGCTGATGCCGGACCTGACGCCGGCGCCGCTGCGCAGCAAGGCCAACGGCATCATCAACCTGATGGGCGGCGTGGGCAGCCTGATCGCCTTCGTCATCGGCGGGCAGCTGGCCAACATGGCCGGCGACGGCGCTCCGTTCTATTTGAGCTCCATCGTCATGGTGGCGGCGTTGCTGGTGCTGGTGTTCTTCGTGCGTGAGCCGGCGCTGGCGCCCAGGGCAGATCTTTGGCAGGGCCAGGATGATAAACCTGCCCCAAAGAAGGAAGAGGAGCATTTCACGCTGAGCAGAGGGGAAAAGATCAGCCTGGGGCTGATTCTTGCGGCGATCTTCTTCTGGTTTGCCGGCTACAACGCCGTGGAGACCTTCTATACGTTGTACGCCACCAACACGCTGCATGAGGCCTCGGGCGAATTCATCAGCACGGGGAGCGCGACGATGCTGCTGGCGTTTTTCTCGGTCAGCTTCATCGCGGTGGCGCTGCCCGCCGGCATCCTGGGCGGCAGAATAGGCCGCCGGCGTACGATTCTCATCGGTCTTGTCGCCGTGACGGCGCTGTTCATCCCGATGTTCTTCGTCAAGGACCTGATGATGCTGCGTGTTTTGCTGCTGGTGGGCGGCGCCTTCTGGGCCTTCGTCAACATCAACTCGCTGCCCATGGTCGTGGAGCTGGCCGGTCACGCCCGCATCGGCACCTTCACCGGGTATTACTATGTGGCGTCCTTCTCGGCGGCTATCATAAGCCCCATCCTGTTTGGGCTCATCCACGATTTGACGAAGAACTATTCGCTGATCTTCATCTACGCGGCGGTGGCTTTTGTGCTGGCCATCGTGTGCATGGCCTTCGTGCGCCACGGCGAATCGTCGCCGGAGCAGAAGGTGGGGGCGATGGATGCCCTTGCAATGTCTGACGATTGAGCGAAGGCTTGAACAATAGATAGACTGTATTCCACCGAATGTAGGGCAAGGGCAGAGCCCCAGGTCGCATGGGCGAGCAGCACCACAGGTGCGGCCAGCCCTTGCCCTACAATGGAGACGGTCGAGGAGGCCGTATGCAATACGGCCCTACGAATGCGGCACAGAAAATGGTTCTTGCAACACAAAGGGCGCGCCATGCGGCGCGCCCTCTGTTTAGTCCCTATCTTTGCTTAGTACTTTCCAAACTCCCGGTCGTTGAGCGAGATCCTCGGCCTTGTGGGCTTGGCGTCGCCGCGGCCCTGGGGCAGCGCCGCGCGGGCGGGCTTGGCCTGCAGTTGGCCCTTGAGCTGGAAGCGGCCCACCATCTCCTTAAGGAGCTCAGCTTGCCCGGAGAGTTCCTCGCTGGTTGCGGCGCTTTCCTCGGCGGTGGCGCTGTTGGTCTGCACAACCTGGCTCACCTGCTCGATGCCGCGGTTCACCTGAGCCACCGCCGTGGCCTGCTCGTTGCTGGCGCGGGCGATGGCGCCCACAAGCTCATTGGCCTTCTCCACGCCCTCCACAATCTTGCCCAGCGCCTGCGCCGTCTCGTTGGCGATCTTTGTGCCCTCGGCGGCCTTCTGCATGGAGCCTTCGATCATCGCTGTGGTCTCCTTGGCGGCGTTGGCGCTGCGAGCGGCCAGGTTACGCACCTCTTCGGCCACCACGGCGAAGCCCTTGCCGTGCTGCCCGGCCCGGGCGGCCTCCACGGCGGCGTTCAGCGCCAGCAGGTTGGTCTGGAAGGCGATGTCGTCGATGACCTTGATGATGCGCGAGATGCTCGCAGAGGAGGCGTTGATCTCATTCATCGAGGACAGCA
>JAEYPH010000050.1 GCA_023410875.1 Bacillota bacterium
CCGAAAAAGGAAAGGAAAACACCGCCGAAACATGTGCAATCTCGGATTCTCTGCGATGTCAGGCTCCTTTTCGGTACCGAGTAGGCCCTAATACGATTTTAGATAGGGATTTTTCAGCGATTCCCTAGATGCCGATTGGAATGATTTGTCGCCAACGGAAGAGTTCCAATCATTTTACTCCCAGTTGCGTGACGAGAATTTTATTGGGAATCATTATTTGTTTATGGCTCCAGATCTAGATGTACTATGTATTGATACATCATTAGTGTCCATTGGTTCAAAAGAAGACATGGGAAATCTTGTCGTTGGGTCGAATAGACTAATGGACGTGATAAGCGAATCGACTAGAGGAAAACCTGTTATTGTATTAGCGCACCACCCTTTGACTTTTCTTAATAGCGCTGAACGTTCACGAATATTGCGGCTTTTTGTACGCAATGGCGTCGTCGCTTATTTGTATGGACATACACATTTCCTTGGTATAGAGTTGCCAACAGTTATGAGAAACACAGATGTTCCGGGCAGTATTGATGCCATTTGTTGTCCAACACATATGGACGAAGAGGATGGAGGTAAATTTAAAACTGTTTTGGGACTAGTCACAGGGGAGTTCGATACACACTCAAAGACAGGAGAGGTTGTTTTTCATCTTTGGCCAGCTGAAGACGATGATACAAAGGTGGAAACACTTAAATATAGTTTAAGTCCGAAATCGTCTAAATCTATAGAAGAATTGAATAGGATGTATGATAAAATAGATAAATATATAGCGCGTTATGCAAAAGAATCTCCATGGCTAGTATCTGAAGTAATCCTCCTTTTGTTTAAAGAGTGTATAAGAGCAATAAATGATATTGAATTGGAAAAGCTAAGGGCGCTAAAAGCCTATCTCCTTGTCCAAACTGTGAACACACCTATAGGGGATACTGACGATGGGCGTAATAGTGCTATAGATGGTGAGTTGGAAGTTATTGAGGGTAATTACGAACATAGTAGCAACTATGAGCCCGAAGTCAAAACACTGCGTGCTGATTCTCGTTGAGTAAGGGAGAGGATTGATTATGAGCAAACTACATCTGGAAAGCAGAGATAGTAGAAAGGCGTATTTTGAACAAACAGAGTATTTTCACCATACCTTCAATAGGTTTTATCTTGACGATAACAAGATAATGTGTCTAGATGAGTCAAAGCTAGAAAAAAATGATTTAGGAAAAGGTGGAGTGCCATTATCAACAAGTGATAGTGGCGAGTATATCTATATAGATCAGACAGATTCGCATACTCTTGTAATTGGTCCAACTGGGTCAAAAAAAAGTCGTCTAGTTGCGATGCCAACAGTAAATATATTAGGAGTGGCAGGCGAATCAATGATTATCTCTGACCCAAAAGCAGAGATATATGCAAGAACAGCCAATGCCTTGCTCGAAAAGGGATATAAGGTCGTTGTGCTCAATTTGCGGTCACCCAATAATGGGGGATGTTGGAATCCCTTAGCAATTCCGTATCGATATTATTGTGATGGGAGCTTAGACAAATCATACGAATTCGTCAATGATATTGCTGAGAATTTGACAAAGACAGAAGCATCCGTTAAAGATCCTTTTTGGGATAATAGTGCTGGTTCATTATTTTTCGCGTTGTCCATTCTCCTATTTAAGTACTGTAAAGATTTTGGATATAATTCTGATGCTGTTCATATAGGGAATGTAATGCGCCTCAGAAGTATTATGCTTTCCGGAAACAGTGTTTCCGTTAAGAACCATCCTTTATGGAGATATGCGAAAAGAGATAGCTTTATATTGTCGTCTTTGATTGGTACAGTCGAAGCCCCGAATGAAACGAGAGCCTCCATATTGAGTGTATTTGATCAAAAAATGCGGATGTTTTCTTTGCAACCTAATCTGGTTGCTATGCTTGCAGAGAATACCATTTCGTTTGATAAACTCGACGAAGAGCCAACTGCTATCTATTTGATTCTACCCGATGAAAAGACGAGTTATCATCATCTGGTTTCTTTGTTTATTAAACAGAGCTATGAGTATTTAATTGATAAGGCGCAAATACATACGGAAGGAAAGGGATTTTCGTTCGGAAGGATGTACTTACGCGTTAATTATATACTTGATGAGTTCTCTTCGCTTCCAACAATCAAAGATTTTCCTGCTATGGTTACTGCAGCAAGGAGCAGGAACATTCGCTTCAGTTTATTCATACAAAGCAAGCACCAACTGCTATTGCGGTATGCAGAGGAGGCTGAAACAATACAATCCAATTGCAACAACTGGATTTTTTTAACAAGCAGAGAACTTCAGTTTTTACAGGAGCTATCTTTACTGTGTGGGAACACCAAGGATAACACAAAACCAATATTATCCATTTCTGAATTGCAAAGACTCGATAAACAAAGTGGAGAATCATTGCTTCTGTGCGGAAGATTGCGACCACATATTGCAAAACTTACCGATATTGATAAGTATGACAAAAGAAAGCGTCATCAATTGCAAGTGCCACCGCTTATTGGGCGGAATGCCTATCATGAGTTGGATTTTGATATTGATAAAGAGAAATTACTTGAAAAAGTTATGGGTACAGAAGTTGGCGATGAGCTTGAAAAACTGGGGATTCCTGCTTCTCATGACAGTAGCGTTGACGAAATTATTAGCAAGATTGACAAGAAGATAGCTGAACTAGAAGCGGAAGAGAAACGCAATTCCAGTGTCAATAAACAAGACAAATGATTGGAAAATGCTAGGAGGATATGATTATGGAGTTCGAAGTGCTCATGCAATTCTTATCCCTTACTAAGACGTCAAAAATCGGATTGATGGAAAAAGGCGCAAACGAGTTGCTTAATAGTGATGATTCAGAGGATTCTCTTCTTCGTTTGGAAGAGCTTGCTGAAGTGGCTCTTTCAAATGAGAAATGGGTAGGAGATGCCGATGACTACCATAATTTTGCAGTTACTTATGCTCGTCTCGACCAAGAAGATCGAGCATGTCAGATACTGGAACAGGGAATGAGAGCTTTTCCAAACAATGTTGATCTGTTGTCTGACTATATAAAGTATGGTGTTGTCTGCTATGAGCAAGAGAAATGCGAAAAGTACTATAGGAAGCTGTCATCGATTCCTAAAAAGCGTTGGAATTGGAGGGCATATACATTTTCCATTGATTATCTTCTTTCTACACTGGAGTTTTCAGAGGTCGATGAGGCTGGATACAACAGAATTAGGGAGGAAGCTTGCGATCTGGCAATAGAGTTTCAAACATATTTTCCTGATAATGAACAAGGCTATGTTTCGGAACACGATATATCTAAAGCATATAACGATTTGGGAAATAGCCAATTGATATTAGAAAAAGCACTTAGTACTCTTTCGGTAGCGCCGAAATGTGCATTGCGACTTGCAGATATTCTCTTCGAGAGAGGTGATTATATACGCACTCTTGAATGTCTACAAAGATGTGAGGTAGACTCGATTAAGCCTCAATCTGGCATTGATATGGGTTACTTGTATCTTTTAATGGCGCTAAGTGAAATAGCACTGTTTCTGCGCAAAAGCGATTCTAAAAACCAGGAGGCGAGCGATCAAGTAGATGTACAAGCTATATATAGGCATGCTAGTGCAGCTAATGACTTATTAAAAGGAAAAACTTCAATGCGTAAAAACTTAAGAGAACTAATTAGGATGATCGAACTACGCACGGGTGTTGATTATTATGGCAATTAATACGTCAGTCTAGTGCAAGGCGACTGAAAAGTTTGCGCATCAGGATGAGATAATAGTAGGTCTACAAAATGATGGTGATAGATCATGTGTTCCAATGTGCTGGAGCGAAAGACAAGCATCTTATTAGTGAGACCGCCCGAGCAATATAGGCGGATGCCTCAGCGAACGGTCAGTTTAAATGGGAGCTGGAGGTTCGTTTTGTTTAACAAAGGCCTCCGTTCTGGCTAACCAACTACTTATTATGAGAGGTATAACACGAAGCAGCTGAATTCCAACACATCGGTGAAATTGTGGGCACACCAGGAAGAAGACCACTGAAACACTTTCCGCTCAACGATCTCCATACGATCTTCACAACCAGCGTGTATATTCTGTTCATCAGAGTTGAAATCGCATTGTGAAGATTTTTAATTGGAGGCCAATGATGGGCGTCAGCAACAGCAGAAGCACGTTGCGCGTGGCCGGCATGACCTGTGCCGGCTGTGAAACTAAAATCGAACGCATCCTGTCCCGTTTGAACGGCGTCAGCGAGGCACGGGCCAACTTTGGCGCGGGCACCGTCACCGTGTCGTGGGACAGCAGCGCCGTGAACACCCACGACATGGCCGTGGCGCTGGAGAAGGCCGGCTATGTGCTGGACCTGGGCAGCGACGACGCCACCAATAGGAGACGCAAACAATCTTCTGTTGCGCCGAAGGCGAACATGTCGCCGGCCACGCCGGCTGCGCCGAAGGCATTCACCCAACCGGCGGTGCCGGTGCCGAAGGCGGATATTCAGCCGGCCACGCCGGCACCGGCGAAGCCTTTTGGTATTAACCAAATATTGGGCATCCTCATCGTGCTGATCGCCGTGTATTTCCTGATCTCCCGCACGATCGGCTTCAACTTCATCCCCGAAGTGTCCCAGAACATGAGCCTGGGCATGTTGTTCGTCGTAGGCCTGCTCACCAGCATCCACTGCGTGGCCATGTGCGGCGGCATCAACATGAGCCAGTGTATGCCGGTGCAAGTCGGCAAGGGCACCCAGCGCCTGGTGCCCAGCGCCCTTTACAACCTGGGCCGCGTGATCTCCTACACGCTGGTGGGCGGCCTGGCCGGCGCGCTGGGCTCGGCGGTCAGCTTTTCCGGCTGGGCACGGGGCATCGTAGCGGTGGCCAGCGGCGTGTTCATGGTTGTCATGGGCTTGAGCATGATGGGCCTGCCATGGTTCGCCCGCATCGCGCCGCGCATGCCGCGGTTCTTAAGGGTCAAAGCGGGAGAAGCCGGCAAAGGCAGAGGCCCGCTGGTCGTGGGCCTGCTCAATGGGCTGATGCCCTGCGGGCCGCTGCAGGCCATGCAGCTGTACGCGCTGGGTACCGGCAGCTTCCTGCTGGGCGCGTCTTCGATGCTCGTGTTCAGCCTGGGCACGGTGCCGCTGATGTTCGGCCTGGGGGCCTTGAGCTCAGTGCTCAGTTCGCGCTTCACGGCGCGCATGATGAAGGTGAGCGCCGCGCTGGTGCTGCTGCTGGGCTTCGTGATGGTGGGCCGCGGTTTGGCATTGTCCGGTGTGAACGTACCGGATTTGAGTGGACCGGCTTTGGATAGGCAAAACGCCGAGCAGTCTCCCAATGGCGCGACGGATGGCACTGTTGTCGATGGGGTTCAGAACGTGGAGGCGACCATCACCAGCGGCGGCTATCCCAACATCACCGTGACGGCGGGCACGCCGGTGCGGCTGAACTTCAAGGCGGCCAAGGATTCGCTCAACGGCTGCAACCGGACGCTGGTCATCCCCAAGTTCAACAAACAAGTGGACCTCATAGTCGGAGACAACTTCGTGGAGTTTACACCGAACCAGCCGGGCACAATACCGTATTCGTGCTGGATGGGCATGATAACGGGGAAGATTACCGTGGTGGCGGGTTCGTCCAGCAACGCGTCAGCCCCGGGCGCGACGCAAACGCCAGCTGCCACCGACCTGGCTGCCGCCGACTTCACCGACGCCGCCGCGAGCTCCTGCTGCGCCGACGACGCCAAGGCTGTGCGCTTCCAGGACGGCAAGGTGCCGGTGGACGACATCCAAATCGCCAAAGAGGAAAACGGCGTGCAGATCGTGGAAATTCACGTAAACGACGAGGGCTATTCGCCGGCTGCTGCGGTGGTGCAGCGGGGGGCCAAGGTGATCGTGCGCTTTGTCGGCGATAAGCTGAACGGCTGCAATGACATCGTCGTGTTCCCAGAATTCAACGGTTCGCTGAACCTGTCCGCCGGGGAGGTGGAGACGCCGGAGCTCACCGCAGAGAGCGATTTCACCTTTGAGTGTGCCATGAGCATGCTTCACGGCTATGTGAAGGTCGTAGACGATCTTTCCAAGGTGAACATCGAGGAAGTCAAAACCGAGATCCGTGACTATGTGCCGGCCGGCGGCGGCGGTATGGCCTGCTGCCAATAAGGCTGCCCATTGATATCGTATAATAACAGGAGGAACCTGCCCATGAATCGCAAAACGCTTTCCGTGATGGCCGCCGCGCTGGCAGCGGCTGTGCTGCTGGCAGGATGCGCCGGCACCGACGTCGTCGCCCAATACGCGCCCAAGAGCCTGGACGACATCGCGGCCGCCCAACCCGAGCTCGTGAATGCCGCGGGCGGCGTCTTTACCTTCAGCACCGACGGCCAGACCTCGCTTACTGTGAACACCGACTTCTCCGCGGGTGGCGACGACGTCGTGTTTGCCACGCCCATTGCGCCTTTCCTGAGCGCTGGGCTGGACCCGGCCAAGCTGCCTGACGGCTATCGCGCCGACGGTGCGGCGCTGGTCATCGCGAGCGATTTTGGTTCCGTTAAGGGTACGGCGGACAGCTTCAGCGCGGCATTGTTCCAGGCCGTGAAGGCCGATCGTGCTGCGCTGGGCTATCACACAGAGTTGGATCATTACGGCATCAAGCTCCACGGCGGCAAGTTCGAATGGGCCAAGGACTATAAGACCAACGACAAGGATATCGTGTTCGTCGTGGCAGCCAAGCCGCTGGCCGACCTGGGAGTGGACGTGCAGGCCATCGACGGCTGGGTGTTTAAAACCATGGGCGAGCCCGATGGCAGCAAGGTGGACGTACTGCTGCTGCCCTATGATTTGCCCTGACGGTGACAGAAATTACCAAACGGCGCATCGAACTGTGCTAGAATAGATCATCAAGACACAGGAGGATTCCCATGGCTGCCAAGACAACCGTGCTGTATGTGGAAGGCATGTCCTGCAACCACTGCGTGGCCGCCGTCAAGAAGGCCGTCTCCGCCCTGACCGGCGTAACGAAGGTGGATGTGGACCTGGCCGGCAAGACCGCCACCGTGGAACACGACGACGACCGGGCTCCCGTGGCCGCGCTGCGCGCCGCCATCGAGGAGCAGGGCTATGATGTGAAGGCCTGAAGCCTATGGCTCGCGGCGCAACCATACTCGTCGTGGACGACGAGGACAAGATTGTGGAGGTCATCCGGTCCTACCTGGAAAAGGAAGGATACCGGGTGGTTTCCGCGTACACAGGAGCGCAGGCGCTGGAGCTGTTCCAGCGCCATGCGCCTTCTTTGGTTGTGCTGGACCTGATGCTGCCGGACATCGCCGGCGAACAGGTGTGCCGCGCCATCCGGCAGCGTTCCAACACGCCCATCCTGATGTTGACCGCCCGCAGCGAGGAAGAGAGCGTGCTGCGAGGCCTGTCCATCGGCGCCGACGACTATGTGACCAAGCCCTTCAGCCCCCGGCAGATGGTGGCCCGTGTGGCGGCCATCCTGCGGCGGGTGGATGGTGCGCCGGACGCATTGCGCTTCGGCGACGGCGAGCTGGTGCTGGACCTGGAGCGCCGGGAGCTCCGCCGGGATGGCGCGCCTGTGCCGCTGACGCCCAACGAGTGGTCCATCCTGACGGCCATGGCCCGCCACCCGACCAAGACCTTCACCCGGGAGGAGCTGATCGCGCTGGCGCTGGGCGACGAATTCGAGGGGTATGACCGCGTCATCGACACCCACATCAAGAACCTGCGCCAGAAGCTGGAGCGCGACCCCCGCGCGCCGCGCTGGCTGCAGACGGTGTATGGCGTGGGCTATCGCTTCGGGGGAGGCGAACATGCTTAAGCCGGTCTCGCTGCGCACGAAGATGACCGCCGCGCTGCTGGGCATTACGCTGCTGCTGTTCGCGCTGAGCAGCGGCCTTATCAACACGCTGCTGCAGCGGCAGTTCCGCGCCTATGTGCAGGACAAGCAGGACGCGAAGATCGCCGCCGCCGCCACCCAGATCGCCGAGCGCTACAACAACTGGGGCAGCCGGTGGGACCTGACCGGTATCGAATCCATCGGCATGAACCTGCTGGAAGAGGGGCTGATCCTGAAGGTCATGGACAGCGCCGGCGCCGTCGTGTGGGACGCCAACGTGCACAACGGCGGCATGTGCAAGAGCATCGTGGAGCACATGGCCATGAACATGAGCAGCTATTCACCGCTGTTCGAGGGCGGATACATGGAGCGCAGCCTGCCGCTGCGCTCGCAGGACGGAGGGGACCTCGGCAGCCTTGTGGTGGGCTACTACGGCCCCTATTTCTTCACCGATACCGATCTGCGTTTTGTGGACACCATCAACCGCCTGCTTCTGTGGGCGGCGCTGGCCTCAGCGGCGGCGGCGGTGGCGCTGGGGCTGTGGATGGCTTCCAGCTTCTCCCGGCCCATCGGCCGGGCCATAGAGGCCGCCCGGCGGGTGGCCGGGGGCCACTACGCCGCCCGCGTCGCGGACACCTCCCGTACCCGGGAGCTGGCTGAACTGGCTGAGAGCATTAACACGATGGCGGAAACCCTGGAGCGCCAGGAGCGCCTGCGCCGCCAGTTGACCGCCGACGTGGCCCACGAGCTGCGCACGCCGCTGGCCACGCTGCAAAGCCACCTGGAGGCCATGATCGACGGCGTGTGGCCGGCGGATGCCCAGCGCCTGCAGAGCTGCCACGAGGAGGCTGTGCGTCTTGGGGCTCTGGTGGGCGATCTGGAGAACCTGACCCGCGCCGAGGGCGGCCAACTGATGTTGGATAAGACGTCCTTTGACTTAAGCGATCTGCTGCGCCGCGTGGCGACCCACTTCGAGGGGCAATACCGCGAGGCCGGTGTGGCGCTGGCCTTCGCCGGGGAACCGCTGCCCATCCTCGCCGACGAGGACAAGCTGCGCCAGGTGTTCTTCAATCTGCTGTCCAACGCGCTCAAATACACGCCCACCGGCGGCAGCGTGCGGGTGGAGGCTGCCCGGCAGGGCGCGCAGGCCGTCGTGGCCGTGGCCGACACCGGCATCGGCATCTCCGCCGAGGACCTGCCTTTCATCTTTGAGCGCTTCTATCGCGCCGACCGCTCCCGCAACCGGCGCACCGGCGGCAGCGGCATTGGCCTGGCCATCGCCCGCTCCCTGGCTCGGGCCCACGGCGGCGACATCGCGGTGACCAGCGAGGTGGGCAAGGGCAGCATGTTCACCGTCACGCTGCCCTTGGATGAGAGTACCAGCTAAAAAAAAATCAGAAAATATTCTCTATACGAAAGCTGTGCTTCTCGGTCATCTGCCGCAGCAGATACTCCAACTCCTGCAGCTCCTCGGCCATGCCCTCGGTGGTGCGCTCGTCCACATAGCCTTCCAGCCGCTGGATCAGGATGTCCACACGTTCCACCTCCCGGTGGTCGATGAAGGCCTCCCAGCGGGATTCGTCATGCTCCCAGCGCTCGCGCATGGCGGATATCGTGCCGGCGGCGCTCTGCACGTCGCCGGCGGTGGCGGCTTGTCGCGTCTGTTGCACGCCGTCCAGCAGGGTGTCGGCACTTTTGCTGATGTAGGACGCCACATAGGAATTCAAACCCAGTATGATGGCCAGGATCAGCGCCATCGTGATGATGTACTTCATATCTGCCACCAGCGGCGGCGCTGCTTGCCCTGGGCGAAGAACTGGCCGCTTTCATCCACGCTGGCATAGAGCACACGGTCCGGCGATGGGAAGCCCAGCGCCTGTATCTGCGCCATGAGCCACGGGCCGTCATGCCCACTCTTTCGCAGCTCGTCGGTCTGCACCGTTCCGTCCACGATGATGCTCCAGGGCAGCATGTCCGCGGCTACCTGCAGGTTCAGGTCGCCGGCGGTCACGGGCTTGGAAGGGCCCTTGGGGATCACACTGACCTGGCCGCTGGTCTCCAGTATCGCGTATTCCACCTCTGCCAGCGAGAAGATGCCGCTCAAGCGCAACTGTTCCATCAGGTCTGCAAAAGAGTAGCCCGATGCGCGCATGACGTCTTCCAGGATGTAGCCGCGGCTCACGATGATGCTGGGCATGCCGCAGATGATGCGCTGGGCATTCCGGCTCTTGAGCGACAGAAACGTGAGCGCCATCTGCGCGAATAGCACCGTCAGGATCGGTATAACGCCGTTGAGGATCGGGATGCCCATCTCCGCCATGGGTACCGAAGCCAAGTTGGCGATCATCAGCGCGATGACGAATTCATAGGGCTGCAGTTGGCCCAGCTCGCGCTTGCCCATCAGCCGCACGGCCACCAGCACGATCATAAAAAGGATCAGCGCCCGCACCGCTATGACAAACATAGATAAAGACACCCCTTCCCATGCAACCTTAGTTTGGAAGGGGTGGGTAATTTTTATCCGCAGCAGCTAGTCCAGAAAGGAAGTCTGTGCGTAGGGCTCCGTGCGGCAGCTGGCCATGGCCCGGTCACGGATTTTGGGCATGTCCTCCAGGCGCAGGTCGCCGATGAGAAGGGGAGACTGCGGGTTGTGCAGGGCGGCGTTGCGCTGGGCCAGCGCCGGGTTGGCGTTGGCATAGCAATACTTGCACCCGTTGGGGCAGCTGTGATACATGCCGATGTCGATGCTCTCATAGCAGCCGCAGTGGGGCCGTTGGTCATCGTGCCGCAGCTTGAGCGCGCAGCCCAGTATGCGCTCAATGCGCGCCTTGTCGATGCAGGCCGCGTGGCCGATGCCGTGGCGGCTCAGGTCCGCGGCCTCGGCGCAGGTCTGCAGCGCCATGCCGTGGCCTCGGGCGATGGCGGCCAGCGCGCCGGCCAACTCCTCGGTCTGCTGAGCGTTGGGCGCGCGCACCGGTGTGTCCTTGGTGTTGCGTGCCGTCTTGCCGTATTGGTCCATGAAGCTCATGATGCATGTGTCCGTGCAGCCTTCCAGCGCCGCGGCCAGCTGGCCAAAGGCGCCGATGTGGAAGGCCACATCGTAGCCGCCTCCCAGCAGGATGGGGTCGTAGCGCCACACAACACGGCCCGGCCCCGCCAGAGCTGCCAGCGCCCGGAAGGTGTCCAGCCGCTGGCCCTGCGGCGGCAGAGCCGCCTCCATGTCCGAGCCGTAGGCATTCAGCGTGTAGTGCAGATACCAGGGCATGTCGAAGCGCCGCAGGCCTTCCAGCATCGGCGCGGGGTTCTTGCTCCAGAACACCCAGCAATCCACGATGTCGGGGCTCAGGCTCACGCGGCTGATCTGGTTGGCGTTCATCGGGTTGGGCACCAGCGCATAGCCTTCCCGTATCCGGTGAAAAAGCCACTCGGAGTAGAAGGCGGGGATGTCGGTGCGGCGGCTGGCGCTGAGGATCATTTGGCGGGCGGGGCATTCTCCGCAATAGCCTCGTCGGTCGGGTCCCAGGTCTGCCCTTCGGGCAGCTCCGGCACCGGCTCCACGGTGCGCACCGCCGGGCCGCCGCTGGCCACCACCAGCACACGGGTGCCCGTGGGGCAGTTGTCGTATATCCACTTGCAATCCCGGGCCACCAGGCGCACGCAGCCGGCGCTCACGGGTTGGCCCAGCACGCGGTAGTCCTCCCCCACCAGTGTGCGGGGGTTGGCCTTTTTGTAGGGAATGGAATGGAACAGGATCTGCCCTTTGAAACGGCTGGTATACTGCACATACTCGCCAGTGACCGTGCGCAGCCATGGGCTTTTGGCGTAGATTTTGAAGGAGCCCTCCGGCGTATATCTGGGCTTGCGGCCGGTGGAGCAGCGCATCTGGCGTACCAGCACGTTGTACTTGTCATTGATCCCCCGGCGCATCACCGTGACGACTTGGGTCTGCTTGTCCACGATGATCTGATAGGTGTTGCGGTCGGGCTTGATGGCCGTTTGAACCACCGGCGGGTGCAGCGTGGTGAGCTCCGGCTCCCGGGCCAAGGCGGCGGGGCTTGTGGCCAGCAGCGCCACGCACAGCAGCGCAGGTATCGTTCTTTTGAGCCTGTCAAGCATGAATAACCTCTTTGTGTGATGATGAATCCGCGCGGATTACCAATATTCAGGTAATCTTATTATAGGAAGCGCCTCTATAGATGGCAAGGGAAATGCGGGTATGGTATAATTGTTCGCGATCGTATGCAAAGGATGGAACCATGGCCCATACCCCCGACGCCCTCGATTACCTGCCGGAACTGACCCGCCTGCGCCGCGCGCTGCACCGCATGCCCGAGCGCGGCTTTCAGGAGCACCGCACCCAGCGCTTTGTGCTGGACGAATTGCGCGCCCTGGGCGTGGATGCCCGGCCCATGGCCGGCACCGGCGTGCATGCCGTAATCCGCGGAGGATTGCCGGGGCCGTGCACGGCCTTTCGCGCCGATATGGACGCGCTGTGCGTGCAGGAATGCACCGGCGTGGATTTTGAGAGCGACACGCCGGGCATGATGCACGCCTGCGGCCACGACGGCCACATGGCCACGCTGCTGGCGACGGCGGCGGCGTTCGCCCGCCACCGTGACCGCCTGCGGGGCACGGCGGTGCTGCTGTTCCAGCCCTGCGAGGAGAACGTGCGCGGCGCCGCTTCCATGATAGAGGCCGGCGCGCTGGAAGACCCGCGGGTGGACCGCATCTTTGCGCTGCACGTGATGCCCCACATCCCCCAGGGCACTGTGGGTGTTGTGGAAGGCCCGGTCATGAGCGGGGCGTGCGAATTCCAGGCGCGCTTCACGGGCAAATCCGCCCACGGCGCCATGCCCCATCTGGGGGCGGACGCCATCGTGGCCGCCGCAGCCTTCGTAGGCGCGGCGCAAACCGTGGTCAGCCGCACGGTGGCACCGCAGCAGCCGGCGCTGGTCACCATCGGGCGCCTGGAGGGCGGCGTGCGCCACAACGTCATCGCCGAGAGCGCCTTTCTGGAGGGCACCGCCCGCTGCTATGACGACACGACGCTGGCCGCCATGGCCGAGCGCCTGCAAGCGCAACTGCGCGGCGTGGGCGAGGCCCATGGCGTGCAGACCCAGTGGCTGGTGGCCGACCAGGTGCCGCCCACGGTCAACAGCCCCGCACTGGCCGCCGAGGCGCTGGCCGCGTGGCCCGAGGGCTGCGCGCGGGCGCAGCAGCTCATGGTGGCCGAGGATTTCGGCCGTTATGCCCAGATGGTGCCCGGCTTCATGGGCCTTCTGGGCTGCCGCAACGAGCAGCAGGGGTTCGTGCATTCGCTGCACAGCGGCAGCTTCAACTTTGACGAAACGGCGCTGGTCGCCGGGCTGCAATTCTATCTGAAACTGGCCTTGGCCTAAAGAAAAGCGAGGAGTCGGACATGTTTAAAGGTTTTTTCAACCGCATGTACAACGGCAACCCCAATCGCCCGGACATCAACCCCGAGGATATGCCGCGCAACAAATACGAGCTGTTCTTCACGACGCTGGGCGTGCGCTTCGGCGACCTGATCAAGGTCAATCTGCTGTACGCGGTGTTCCTGCTGCCGGCGTTGTTGTGGACGGCAGCAAATTTTTCTGTGATTAACAGTGTACCTGAAGGCTCAACACTAGAGCAAATCAACCAGATGGCCTTGGATACGCTGTTCTGGTACTTGCTGTTGATGATACCTTGTCTGACACTGGCCGGCCCGCCCACGGCGGGGCTCACGTACATCCTGCGCAACTGGAGCCGTGACGAGCACGCCTGGCTGTGGAGCGACTTTAAGGAACACATGGGCAAGAACTGGAAGCAGGCCGCTGTGCTTGGGTTTATACAGGGAGCGGCGCTGTTTTTAGGCTATATCACGTTAACAAACTACAGCGTGCTGATGGCGCAGAACCAATGGATGTGGATCATGCAGCTGATCTTCATCGTGCTCATGGTGCTTTTCCTGCTGAGCTTCATGTACGCTTTCCCGATGATGGTCACCTACAAGCTCAAGGTGACACAGATCCTGCGCAACAGCCTGATGCTGGCGTTGGGCCGCCTGCCCTTCACGATTCTCTTCGGCTTTTTGGCCATATTGCCGGTATTGCTGGGGTTGATCGCAGTGGTCATGTTCCCCACAAGCGGTATCCCGGTGCTAGTGTTCGTGGTGTTCTATCTGCTGCTGGGCTTTGCGCTCACGGGCTTCGTGTTCAACAGCTACACCAACGCGACCTTCCTGCGCCTGATGCGCGCCGACACCGAGGACACCCACATGGACCCCGAGGACCGTAAGGAGTAGGCAAGGAGCAAGATTCACATAAAAACCGTTGTCTTCCCGATACTAAGCAAGACTGGCCGCATCCGCTGCGGATGCGGCCGATTTTTGGATCGGGAGGCGCAGGGCATTGAAACAGTCCAAGAAACCCAAGAAGATCATGCTTGAGGGCCTGCAATACGAGATCGCCCAGGACATCGGGCTGGATGAAAAGGTACGCCAACTGGGGTGGGGCAGCCTGACCAGCGCCGAAGCCGGGCGCATCGGCGGTATATTGAGCGGCCGCAGCAAGAAAAAACGCAAGGAATCCCAACCGTGACAACGATGCCCGAACTGCCCTACGGGGCGCTCAGCGATATATATGACAAGCTGGCCCACCACGACCAGGCTGCGTGGAGCGGCTATGTGCAGGCGCGCCTGGGCACGCTGGGCTGCCCGGCCGACGGCACGGTCATAGACGCCGCCTGCGGCACTGGCGGCATCTCCGTGCGCCTGGCCCGCGCAGGCTATCGCGTCACGGGCATGGACATTTCCCCCCAGATGCTAAGCCGCGCTGCCGACCACGCCGCCCGGGAGGGCGCAGCGGTGACTTTTGTATGCCAGGACATCCGCGCGATGAAGGCCCACCGGCCGGTGGACGCGGTGGTGTGCTGCTGCGATGGCGTCAATTACCTGCTGACCGAGGACGACGTGCTGGGTTTCTTCCGCAGCGCCCGCCGCAGCCTGAAGAAGGGCGGCGCGCTGTGCTTCGACATCAGCTCGTCGGAAAAGCTCATCGCCATGGATGGCCAGCTCTACGGCGAGGAGACCGCCGACTGCGCCTACCTGTGGAGCAACCGCCTGAACGCCGCGCGCACGGTGCTCACGATGGACATTACGCTGTTCACCCAGCAGCCCGGCGGCTTGTACCGCCGCCGCAGTGAGATTCACCGCCAGCGGCCCTGGACGCAGGCAGAGCTTACCACGCTGCTGCAGAGCGCAGGCTATACGCTGCGCGGCGCTTATGGCATGTTTACGACCGAGCCGCCGCCCCCCGGCTGCGAACGCATACAATTCTGTGCGGTGGCTGTTTAAATTTAAGTGGAGGTTCCTCTTGGACCAAATAACCCGTTATATGGCCGCTGACGGCGCCGTGCGCATCATATTGGCCGAGACCACCCAGGCTTGCGAGCAGGCCCGGGTGACCCACAACGCATCCGCCGTGGTCACCGCGGCTCTGGGCCGCACGCTGACCGCCACGGTGATGCTGGCCAGCGAACTCAAGAGCGACGGCTCTGTGACCGCCACGATAGACGGCGACGGACCCATGGGCCGGCTGTGCGCCGTGGCCCGGCCCGACGGCACGGTGAAGGCTTATGCCACCGACCCTTCGGTGGAGCTGCCGCTGCGGGCCGATGGCAAGCTGGATGTGGGCGGCGCTGTGGGCCGCGCCGGCAAGCTGACCGTCGTGAAGGACCTGGGCCTGAGGGAGCCCTACGTGGGCATGGTCAACCTCGTGAACGGCGAGATCGCCATGGACTTTGCCCAGTATCTGACCGCCAGCGAGCAGCAGAACAGCCTGGTGGCGCTGGGTGTGCTGGTGAACCCCGACTACACCGTGGCTGCCGCCGGCGGCATCTTTGTGCAGCCGCTGCCCGGCTGCCCCGACAGCGTTCTGAGTGACCTGGAGCTGCGCGCGCCGCTGCTGGGCGACATCAGCCGCAGCCTGCATCTGGATGGCGGCGACGCGCTGGTGCGCGGCGTGTTCGATGGCATGGACCCGGTGGCCGTGGGAACCACGCCTGTGGCCTTCCGCTGCGACTGCAGCCGGGATCGCATCGAGCGGGCGCTGGTGGCGCTGGGCGCAACCGAGCTGCACGACATGGCCGCGCAGGACCATGGGGCGCAGGTGAGCTGCCATTTTTGCAACAGGCAGTATGACTTTACGGAAGAGGAGCTGGAAGGATTGGCAGGGGAGGAGTGAGTTTCACCCTTGCTTTCTTTGCTTTTACAAGAGCTCACCCCGTGCAGCCCTCACCCCCAACCCCTCCCCCAGAGGGGGAGGGGTAATTATAGTAAATAGTCCCTCCCCCTTTGGGGGAGGGTGCGGGTGAGGGTTTATCAGGCAGATGCTATGAGCAATCGAGAGAGGATAGCTTAGCCATGAAGCTGGAATCACCTTCCTATATCTTGGCACTGGCGCGTGATTTTCGCCTGCATCCGACACCGGCAGAAAAGCTACTGTGGTTGCATCTGCGCGACAGACAACTCAACGGCTGGAAATTCTACCGGCAATATCCGCTCTACAGATACATCGCCGATTTCTACTGCGAGAAGGCACGGCTGGTCGTGGAACTGGACGGCGAAGTACATGACAGAAAAGGGCAGATGGAGTATGATGATGAGCGTGACCACTATCTGAGCGTCTGTGGGATCAGGACTTTGCGATTCTCCAACGAGCAAGCACTCCATGCCACGGGCGATGTGCTGGCGGAAATACGCCGGCAGTGTGAAATGGCACAGCTTGTGCAACCGATCAGCGATACTTCTACGCAGAAAATGTAACCTTTCGGGAGGAACCGCGACTATGGATCTCTTCGTTCTCGATTTCGAAAAACGCTTCCAGCAGCATCTCAAGGAATGGATGCTCAAGAACAAGGACAAGTTCCCCAAGGCCGAGCAGATGGAGGCGCAGGTGGAGCATGTGTATGAGCGCTGGCTGCGCTCGCCGGCGGAATGGCTGGGCGGCCACGCGCCGCTCAATTACTTCGACCAGTTCGACGACGCCGACATGCTGGTCAAATGGATGCTCAAGTACATCACCGCCGGCGTGTGGGTGCCCGACCCTATGTTGGACCGCATCGTGGCGCTGGGGCAGGTTGCGGAGGCGCCGCTGCTGGCCGTGAAGCGCCGCGAGGCGGCGGCTATGCCCACCGGGCCCAAGGGCGACGAGGCCGTGATGATCGCCATTAAGCTGCTCAACGAGGTCGGCAGCCGCGTGCCCATGGAGGAATACATCGACGCCATCGTCCGCACGCCCGACGGCGACTATGCCGAGAGCATGGCCGAGGCGCTGATGGCCATGGGTCCTGAGGTCGTAGAGCCGGTGCTCTCACGCATGGACGACGCCACCGACCCTCAGGCGCGGGAATGGCTGCTGAGCGTGCTGGCCGAATATCCCGGCGACAAGCGCGTTTATGGCCACCTGCTGCAGGCCTACCAGAGCGCCGAGGGAGACCGGGCCATATTGGCCGCCTATCTGGGCAAATACGGCGATCCCGACGCCATACCGCACCTGCTGGCGGCATTGAAAGAGGGCACGCTGAATTACCTGGAGTGGACCGAGACCAAGAACGCCATTGAGGAGCTGGGCGGCGAGGTCAACGTACCGGAACCGGATTTTACCGGCGACCCGTGGTTTGAATCGCTGAAGTATTTGGACTGAGGAGTTCCGATGGTCACACTGGAAGACATCCACCACAACCCCGAAATCAGCGCCATGATCCACGAAGCCAACGAGGTGCTGGCCGCCATCGGCTACACCGAGCACGGCCAGCGCCACGTGGGCTATGTGAGCACCGTGGGCGCCAACATCCTGCGCAAGCTGGAATACCCCGATCGCACCGTGGAGCTGGCCGCCATTGCCGGCTGGGTGCACGACGTGGGCAACGTCGTCAACCGCAAGCACCACGGGTTCCAGGGCGCCACGCTGCTGTTCCCGCTGCTGCGGGAGACCGGCATGCCCATGGAAGAGATCTGCCGCATCCTTTCCGCCGTGGGCTACCACGAGGAGCAAACCGGCGCGCCGGTCAGCGAGATTTCCGCGGCGCTGATCATCGCCGACAAATCCGACGCTCACCGCACCCGCGTGCGCAAAGACCGCTACGATCCCCGAGACATCCATGACCGCGTCAACTATTCCATCAAGAAGAACTGGGTGGACGTGGACAACGCCAAGCGCGTGATCCGCTACGAGATGATCATGGACGAGCATTCCTCGGTCATGGAGTTCATGCAGATTTATCTGACCCGCATGGCGCTGTGCGAGAAGGCCGCCGAATATCTGGGCTGCCGGCTGGACATCGTCGTAAACGGCGTCACGATCAACAACCAGCGCCTGGAAAATCGCCAATAGGGAGGGCCAGCCATGCGATCCTTAAGCGCCGCGCCGGAGTTGGAGCACCTAAGCCCCGAAGACCGCGCTTTTGTGGACGCCTTCGACGCTGCTATGGGCCGCGCCGGCTTCGATTGCGGCGGGCACATCGGCCCGGGCTACTGCTGGGGCCGCCACATGATGATCTACCGCAAGACCGGCGCCAAATCGCAGAACGTCGCCGCCCGCATCTACATCCGGGATGACGGCGTGGCGCTGCGGCTGTTCCTCAATGGCGTGGACAAGCACCGCTCCTTTCTGGAGGGCGCGTCGACCCACGTGCTGGAGCCATTTGTGAACGACCACGGCCGCTGCAACCATTGCCATAATCAGCGGGCCGACGGCTGTCGATTCCGCAAGAGCTACACGCTGTTCGGCCAGAGCATCGATAAATGCAACGGCATCACATTTGAATACCGCGCGCCGCAGGCCGATTATCTGGATGAGTATATGGCTGTGCTGAGGGAGTTCTACCCATCCCGCCGCGCCCGCACCTAGGAGCAGCCCAGCCGTTTGCATCCCGCCGCCCGATACGGTATCATAGAAGAGGGCGGCTTTTGCCGCGTTCCAAGGAGACTGCATGAATATCTTTGATCGCCTAATGAACCCTCTGGGAATCCTATATTCGCTGCCGGGCATCATACTGGGCCTGGTGCTGCATGAGCTGGCCCACGCGGTGGTGGCCGACCGTCTGGGCGACCCCACACCCCGGCGCATGGGCCGCATCTCGCTCAACCCCATGCACCATCTGGACATCATGGGTTTCATCATGCTCATCGTAGCGGGCTTTGGCTGGGCCAAGCCGGTGATGACCGACCCGCGCAACTACCGCACTCGGCGCTTCGGCTTCGCCCTGGTGGGCCTTGCCGGGCCGCTGACCAACCTGCTGCTGGGCGTGGCGCTGCTGTTTGGATTTTATGCCATGGCCAGCCAGGGCTGGCTGGATGTCAATGGCGTGCCGGATTACGACGGCGCGCTTTATCAGATCATGTTCAGCGCCGTAACGATCAACTTCGCGCTGTGCGCCTTCAACCTGCTGCCGGTGCCGCCGCTGGATGGCTACAACATCTTCAAGGACAGCACACTGCTGGATCGCACCAACCCCAAGCTGATGTGGAACGTGGAGCGCTACGGACAGCTGGTGCTGCTGGCGCTGCTGTTCACCGGCGTAGCCGGGCGCTACATCGCATGGGCGGTGGGCGTGCTCTATGGCTTCGGCAATTGGCTGCTGGGGCCGCTGCTGGAGCTGCTGTGAGGTCGCCATGGCGTATCATGTGAAGCTTTCGGCCTTTGACGGCCCGCTGGACCTGCTGCTGGCGCTGATCGGCCGCGCCCAGGTGGATATCCGCGACATCTTTGTCTCCGAGATCACCGACCAGTTCCTGGCCTATATGAGCGAGTTGGACGAGCTGGACATGGACCGCGCCAGCGAATTCCTGGAGATGGCTGCGCGGCTGCTGGAGATCAAGAGCCGCCGCCTGCTGCCCGGCGTACCCCGGGATGAGCCCGACGCGCCGGACCCCGAGCAGGAGCTCATCCGCCAGCTGGAGGAATACAAGCTTTTCAAGGCGGCCAGCGCCGCCTTCGCCGAAAAGGAGCGCCAGGCGGCGGGCATCTATTACCGTCTGCCCCAGGAGATCGTCCGGGGCGCCGATTTCGACATCACCAACGCCAGCGCTGCGCTGCTGCTGGAGGCCTTCCGAGCGCTGATGGCCCGGGTGGATGTAGACGACGAGGAAGACGCGCCGGCCCGGCGCATCGAGCGCGAGGGCTATACCGTGCAGGAGCAGATCTTCCGCATTCAGCGGCTGCTGGGCCGCGGGGGTGCCGTGCGCTTTGGAGAGCTCTTTTCCGCTCGGCCCACCCGGGAGGAGGTCGTCACGGCCTTCCTGGCACTGCTTGAGCTGCTTAAGTTGGGCCGCGTCACCCTGCGGCAAGAGGCACTGTACGGAGAAATAACTCTGAACGCCGTGCGGGAGCCACAACCGGCTTGACATCACCCGATCACATCTTGGAGGAAACCACTGTGGAACGGCAGGAAATCGAAAGCGCGGTGGAGGCGGTGCTCTTCGCCTCCGGCGACCCGGTGCCCGTGGGCGTGCTGGCCGAGGCGCTGGGGCTCGTGGAGCTGCAGATGCGCCCCATCATAGAGGACATGATCTCCCGTTACCGCTTTGAGCGCCGGGGCATACAGATCAACCGCATAGAGGACGCCGTGCAGATGTGCACCAACGCCGCCTATTGCGACATCGTGCAGGCGGTGCTGGCCCCTCGGCGCAGCCGGCCGCTCAGCCAGAGCGCGCTGGAGACGCTGTCCATCATCGCCTACCGCCAGCCCATCACCCGCCGGGAGATCGAAGAGATCCGCGGCGTCAGCTCCGATTATTCCATGGAGGTGCTGCTCAAGCGCGGCCTGATCCGCGAAGCCGGCAATGCCGACCGTCTGGGCCGCCCGGTGCTCTTCGCGACCACCGAGGAGTTCCTGCGCTGCTTCGCGATGGAATCGTTGATGGACCTGCCGGCGCTGGAGGCAGGCGCGGCGCTGGCCGAGGCGCTGCTGCAGGAGCCGCCGCCACCCGATGAGCCGGATGCAGCGGCCTCCACTGCCGACTAAGCAGAGGAACCCTTTTGGCAGCCCCGGTCTGGGAACAGATCGCGGGCTGTTTTTTGCGTTCTAGTGCTTGACTTATACAGCCTGACGATATACAATACGGATATACAGTCAGACGATATATCAAAGAAAGGAAGAGATTTCTTGAACCTGAACAAGCTGCTGCCTCTTTCCGAGACGACGTACTACATCCTTTTGTCCTTGCTGAACCCCAGCCACGGGTACGCGATCATGCAGAAGGTGGAAGAGCTGAGCGAGGGAAAGGTGAGGATCGCAGCGGGGACGCTTTACGGCGCTGTGGAAAACCTGCTCAAGCAGAGCATGATCGTACCGGTGGGAAGCGATGACAGCCGCAGAAAGGTGTACGCCCTTACATCCACCGGCATGGAGGTGCTCAATATGGAATACCAGCGGATCGTGCACCTGATACGGATCAGCGATCAACAATTTCAGCTGCAGGAGGGGATGCGTCATGCTGAAGAATAAATATAAGATGTTCTTTGATTTTTCCAAGGAGGAGCGGTGGCTCTCGGAGATGTCCGAAAGCGGATATGCGCTGATGTCCATCAACTGGTTGGGCAGGTATTCCTTCCAGCAGACTGAGCCCCGGAAATACAACTACCGGGTCGATTATCGCGTGTTCCAGAACGCGGTTGATTTCCAGGAGTATCGCTCCTTCTTTGAAGACAGCGGCTGGAAACTCATCTGCGGCACCAAGAACGCGGGTGCACAGTATTTCGTGCAGATGAGGGAAGACGCTACGGAAGACATTTTTTCCGACGCGGCCTCCCGAGCGGGCCGGTACAAGCGCCTGAGCGCCGTGTGGCTGTCGCTGTTCGCGGCCTTTCTCCCTGTTGTGGTCGTGCTGGGAACGACAAATCCATACGGCCTCACGGCCTTCACGAACCCCAAGGCGCTGTACTACACGCCGGGGCTGTGGCAAATGACCGGCGCGCGGTTCTGGCGGGCATTTCTGTTCGAAACGCCCTTCGCGGCGGGCAGGGGATTCCTGTGGCTCATTGTTCTTGTGGTGTTGGCGTTTTATCTCGCCGCGTTCCTCAAGGCCCGGCTGCTCTACCGCCGGTATCTCAGGGAGCTGTAGCCGTGGGACAAATCGGAACGGGCGGCCAATGGCCGCCTGTTCGGGTTATATAAGGGTTTGTGACCGGCTTGAGCTAAGGCCGCAGGATGCGGAACCCGGTCTGGATATCCACGTTCCCCTTGAGCATGGCCCACACCGGGCACAGCTTCTCCTCGGAAACGGCAATGGCCTTGCGCATGTCCTCATCGCCGGCATCGGGCGAGGTCAATTCCATCTCCAGCCGGATGTGGGTGAACGCCTTGGGGTGGGTTCCCCTGGTCGTGCCGGTGGCCCGCAGAGAGAGGCCTGCCACGCTCTTGCGCATGCGGTCGCGCATCAGCGTGATCACCGTTGTGGAAAGGCACGAGCCCAGGCTGACCAGCAGCAGCTCCAGCGACGTGTATCCCTTGCCCTCGCCATAGGGCGGGAAGTAGTCGAGGACAATCTCCGGGTTTTCCCGGGATACGGCGGCGAACTTCACCTTGTCGTCGATGGTATGTAGATCGACGGATATAACGCTCATAGGTAGATGCGCCGGAATTCCCGCAGGCTTTCCTCCGGCTCCAGCGTCGGCCGGTATTCCAGCCCGCACGCGCCGGTGTAGCCGGCGCGGTCGATGGCGGCAAAGATGACCTTGTAGTCATTTTCACCGAACTGCAGGTCAATACGGCCGGGGTGGCCCGCGCTGTGCAGGTGCGCGATGCAATCCAGGTTGTTGGTTACGTTGGGGATGATGTTGCCCTCCATGACCTGTTGATGGTAGATGTCATAGACGACCTTCACCAGCGGGTGGTTCACCTCCCGCACGATCTCAAAGCCTTCCACCGCCGACCAAAGGTAATAGCCCTTGTGATCCACAATGGTGTTCAGCGGCTCGATCATCAGGATGGTTCCGGTTTCTTCCAGAATCGGGATGGAGGCCTTCAGACCCTCGACGATGCTCGCATGCTGGGCCTCGCGCGGCGCTCCGGTGTCCTGGCCCACCTGGGTGATCAGGCGGCCGGCGCCGACTTTTTTTGCTGCGGCGCAGGATTCCTTGAGGCCCGCCAGAAAGCCGGGGCGGATCTCCGGTGTGGTCAGACGGAATTCGGTCGTGCACATGCTCAACAATTCTACGCCGGACTCCTGGCACGCGGCCTTCACCGCGCCTAGGTTCAGCTCACGCCAGTTGTAGGTTTCCACGGCGTCAAAACCAAGCGTGCCGATTTTACGGACGGCGTCCTCGAACGGGATGCCGCGGTAAAAGCACGGGACGGGGACACAGATTCTCATGGGGCTTCTCCCTTCGTTTGTTTGCGGCTGTCAGTGCTTGGGCTCCGCGCCGACGGCCAAAAAGTCCAGCATCATGTCGCCGGTGTTGCGAATCTGGTGGTATTGGCCCACACCGATGAACACGATGTCGCCCTCACGGATGGGCTGCACCTCGTCGTCTATCTTGATCTCGCCGCTGCCGGCCATGATGTAGTAGATCTCCTCGTGGTCGTCGTGCTTGTGGTCGTGGTAGGCCAGCGTGGGCTGCAGCGACGCCCGTGCGATGTACATCATGGATTCCATGCACGCCTTTGGGCGGTCGTCGCCGGGGCGCTTGGCGCACAGCAGCTGCCAATCGATGCCGGCTTCGTGGGCAATGGTGGGAGTTACTTCTCGCCAGTTGATCTTAATCATGCTTGTTCTCCTTTTGAGATTTCGACAATATTCCGCTTCGCCAGTACCAGTAATGGAGGAGGGAATATGAGCAGTAACCCTTGGCTTCCCCTGGAGGGGAAGCTGTCGCCGCAGGCGACTGATGAGGTGGTATGTCTAGCCTGTAACACCTCATCCGGCGCTACGCGCCACCTTCCCCTCAAAGGGGAAGGCAAGGCTATGTGCTTACGGCCGCACCGGCGTGCCGTCGGGCAGCCGCGTCAGCGTCCACTGGGGCAGCTCGTGGAAGCACGGGAAGCGCTTGGCCGCTTCCTCGTCCATATCGATGCCGAAGCCCGGCTTCTCATTGACGTAGGCAAAGCCATTGCGCACCTCGGGGATGCCGGAGAACACCTCGTGCAGCGGCGCGCTCTGGTCTATGCCGCACCATTCCTGCACGCCGAAGTTGGCGCTGGCCAGGTCCAGGTGCAGGTTGCACGCGTGGCCCACGGGGCTCACGTCGCCGGGGCCGTGCCACGCGGTGCGGATGCCGTGGGCCTCGCACTGTATGGCCAGCTTGCGCGCCGGCGTCAGGCCCCCGATCTGGCTGATGTGCACGCGCATGAAGTCGATCAGGCGCTCGTCCACCAGCGCCGTCCACTCCATGGGGTTGTTGAAGAGCTCGCCCATGGCCAGCGGCACGGCGGCGTGTTGGCGGATCGTGCGGAACCAGTCCACGTGCTCGGGGGCCAGCGCGTCTTCCAGGAAGAACAGCTTGTAGGGTTCCACGGCCTTGGCCAGACGCACGGCCTCTATGGGCGCCAGGCGCTCGTGCACGTCGTGCAGCAGTTCTACCTCAAAGCCCAGCGCATTGCGCATGTGCTCAAAGAGGATCGGCACGCTCCGGGCGTAGGCGGCGGCGTCAAAGGTCGCGTCGTGCTGGCTGCGGGGGTCGTTGATGTAGCGCGAATCGAAGGCTCCGGGGCCCTCGGGCCGGTTCAGGAAGCGCATACGGCCGCCGTAGCCGCCCATCTGGCAGCGGATGTACTGGAAGCCCTGGGCCATCAGTTTGCGGGCGCTGTCCTCCACTTCGGCGGGCTCGCGGCCGTCGGCGTGGCGGTACAGCGGCACGCCGTCGCGGCACTTGCCGCCCAGCAGGCGGTACACCGGCAGGCCGGCTTCCTTGCCCACAATGTCCCACAGGGCCATGTCGCAGCCGGAAATGGCGTTGTTCAGGCACGGCCCGTTGCGCCAGTAGGAGGAGCCCATGGCAGTCTGCCAAGCGTCCTCTATGCGGGTCGCGTCGCGGCCCACGAGCAGCGGCTTCATGTATTCCTCAATGGCGTTTACGACGACCTTCCAGCGCTGGGTGAAGGTGGCGCAGCCCAGGCCGTACAGCCCCGGCTGGTTGGTGTCGATGCGCACGACGATCAAGTTGCTGCCGTCGGGCGCGCAGGTCAGGGCTCGGACGTCGGTAATGCGGATGTCACTCATGATGGTCTGCCTCCGTGGGATGATTTTGTCGGTCCTGTATGGCTTGTATGAGCCGCTCGTCTACGATGGGCCGGCCCCAGCCACGGCGCGCGGCGTTGTCATAGTCGCCCTCGGGCATACCCGGCAGTATCAGCCCGCCGTCCAGCCGCAGCGTTACGCCGGTGATGTAGGCGGCCTTGTCGCTTACGAGATAGGCCACGGCATGGCCGCATTCCCGGGGCGTGCCCAGGCGTCCCAGGGGGATGCGCGGGCCCAGCATGGCGCTCCACTGCTGTGCCCGCTCGCCTTCGCGCACCTGCGTGGCGCCGGGGGCGATGCAGTTCACGCGGATGCCGTGGGGAGAAAGGTCCATGGCGATGCTCTCGCAGGAGCGCTTGAGAGCCGCTTTAAAACCGCCGTAGATAGGGTCGTTGGGATAGGCGCGCTCGCCGCGGCTGGAGGTTACGAACACGATGTTGCCGTGGATGCCGGCGGTCACCATGTGGCGCGCGGCGGCCCCGGCGGCCAGTATGTATCCGCGATAGTCCAGGCCGTACAGCCAGTCCATCTCGTCGGCGGTCATCGTGAGTATGCTGTGGTGTCGCGTGACACCGGCGTTGCACACCAGCACGTCCAGGTGTCCCAGCGCTTCCAGCGCCCCGGCCACGACAGCTTCCGGCGTCTCCCTGTGGGAAAGGTCGGCCTGTATCACGGCGCAGCGCCGGCCCAGCGCCTCCACGGCCGCCTTGGTCGCCTGGGCACCGTCGGCGTTGCCGCCGTAGGTGATGGCGATGTCATAGCCTTCTTCTGCCAATACCTTTGCGATGCCCGCCCCGATGCCCGAGCTGCCGCCGGTGATCAGTGCGGTCTTTTGTCCTGTCTGCATATATACATCCTTTCTCGCCCTGCCGCAGTGCCTAGGCGATCATATCCCAAATAGAACGTTTCAGTATATGTTCGTACCCTGAAAGGAAAACCCTGCCAGGATTCGCTGTATTTTGCGTTTCCGTTTCATTGCCGCCTTGCCATTGTTTTGCACCGGGCATTGCGGTACAATCTACGCTGTATAAAACCTGCAACCCTTTGGAGGACAAAATGACAGCAGACCGCCGTGAAACCCTGACTTCCCGCGAGCGCGTGCGCCGCAGCGTAGCCCGCCTGCCGGTGGACCGCACGCCCATCGATCTGGGTATGCACTATTCCACGGGCATTTCCGCTTTTGCCTATTGGAACCTGCGCGAACACCTGGGCCTGCCTGTGAGCGAGGTCGAGGTTGTGGACCCCGGCCAGTTCCTGGCCCGCGTGGAGCCCGACGTGCTGGAACGCTTCCATGTGGATTGCATCTGCTTCCACCCGGGCTATCCCAACACCGCCATCTGGAATCCCCGGGGAGAGTATCGGTTCCGCGTGCCCCGGCGCATGCTGCCCCAGCGCCAGGAGGACGGCTCCTGGCTGGTGCGGGGCGAGGGCGCCAACATGACCATGCCCGACGGCGGCTTCTTCTTCGACGGCGGCGGCGTGAACCCGTGGGACGGCGACGAGGATTTCCTGGACGCCGCGGCCCGCAGCGCCGAGCGCATCTGCAAGGAAACCGACCTGTACACGGTGTACATCGGCTTTGGCGCCTATTTCTCCGACAACCCGGACTGGCTGTGCAACTTCATGCTGGAGCCCGAGGAGGCCGACGCCGCCAACCTGCGCTGGCTGGAGAACGACCTGAAGACCTGCGCCAGGATCATCGACAAGATGGGCAAATATGTACAGGGCATCTGCATCAACAGCGACCTGGGCACCCAGACCGCGCCCTTCATCCGCCCGTCCATCCATGCCGAGCGCATCGCGCCGCTGATTAAGCGCTTGACCGATTTCATCCACCAGAACTCCGACTGCCAGGTGTTCATGCACTCCTGCGGAGCCATGGAGCCCTTCCTGCCGGCGCTCATTTGGGCGGGTGTGGACGCCATCAACCCCGTGCAGGTTTCCTGCGCCAACATGGAGCCCACCGCCCTCAAGGCCAAATACGGCAAGGACATCTGCTTCTGGGGCGGCGGCTGCGACACGCAGAACGTGCTGTGGCGCGGCACGCCCGACGAGGTGCGCGCCAACGTGCGCACGCTGATGTCCGCGCTGGCCCCCCACAGCGGCATGGTGTTCAACCAGGTGCACAACATCATGGGTAACGTGCCGCCGGAGAACATCGTCGCGATGTATGATACGGCCTATGAGGAGAGCTTCAAATACGGGGAGCTGTAAGAAATGAGTTAGGGAGATTCTTCGGTCGCCATACTCCCTCAGAATGACAAACGAAGCCAGAACTGTCATTCTGAGCGCAGCGAAGAATCTCCCAAGCAATGTATATTTTGTTTTGAGTTTTGTTTCAGGTGCAAAACCTGATTTCAGGAGGATCACCAATGAGCAAGACCTACAACCCCTACGACGAGATGCTGGAAGTGCTGGACCGCGCCGCCGGCATGCTGGGCCTGTGCGAGAGCGACTATGTCATCCTCAAGTACCCCGAGCGTGAGCTCAAGGTCGCCATCCCCGTGGAGATGGACGACGGCTCCACGAGGGTGTTCGAGGGCTACCGCGTGCAGCACAGCAGCTCCCGCGGGCCGTGCAAGGGCGGCATCCGCTACCACCAGGACGTGGACGTGGACGAGGTAAAGGCGCTGGCGGCGTGGATGACGTTCAAGTGCGCCGTGGTCAACATCCCCTACGGCGGAGGCAAGGGCGCGGTCAAGGTGGACCCGCGGCAGATGAGCCGCAACGAGCTCAAGCGCCTGACGCGCCGCTACATCGGCATGATACTACCGCTCATCGGTCCCGAGCGTGACATCCCCGCGCCGGACGTCAACACCAACGCCGAGGTCATGGGCTGGATCATGGACACCTACAGCATGTTCCAGGGCCACACGGTGCCCGGCGTGGTCACCGGCAAGCCCATAGAGATCGGCGGCTCCCTGGGCCGCCGCGAGGCCACCGGCCGCGGTGTCATGTTCGTGACCAGGGAGATTCTGCACCGCATGGGCATGCCGGTGCTGGGCACCCGCATCGCGATACAGGGCATGGGCAACGTGGGTGGCGTGGCTGCACGGCTGCTGCAGCGCGAGGGCTGCCACATCGTGGCGGTCAGCGATGTATCCGGCGGCCTTTATCACCCCGACGGGCTGGACATCGAGAGCATCCTGGCCCATCAGGATGGCGGCAAGCCCTTGAGCGCCTATGAAGCGCCGGGTGTGGAACACATCGACAACGCGGCGCTGCTGGCCTGCGAGTGCGATGTGCTGATCCCCGCGGCGCTGCAAAACCAGATCACCGAGGAGAACGCCGCGAGCGTACGCGCGGCCATCATCGTGGAGGGCGCCAACGGCCCCACGACCGTGGGCGCAGACCGTATTCTGGAGGAGGCCGGCAAGGTCATCGTGCCGGACATCCTGGCCAACGCCGGCGGCGTGGTCGTGAGCTACTTCGAGTGGGTGCAGAACATACAGTCGCTGATGTGGGACGAGGACGAGATCAACCAGGCGCTGGAGAAGATCATGACCCGCGCCTTCAACGAGGTGTGGGATGCCAAGGCCGCCCGCAGCACGTCCATGCGCATGGGCGCCTACATGGCGGCGCTGCAGCGCGTCGTCAACGCCAAGAAGATACGCGGAATTTTCCCGTGATAACCGCTACAGGAGGTAAGCCATGAAGAGATCGCAAGTCAACGCCTATCTGCGGGAAGCCGCAGCCTTTTTGGAGACGCACCGGTTCAAGCTGCCGCCCTTCGCCTTCTGGAGCGAGGCCGAATGGGCGGCCAAGAGCAGCGAATACGACGAGATTCGTGACAACGCCCTGGGTTGGGATATCACCGACTTCGGCTCCGGCGATTTTGAGCGCGTGGGCTTGATGCTGTTCACCGTGCGCAACGGCAACGCTGCCGACCCGCGCTATGCCAAGCCCTACGCCGAGAAGATCATGGTAGCCAAGGAGGGGCAGGTGACGCCCTATCACTTCCACTGGCGCAAGATGGAGGACATCATCAACCGCGGCGGCGGCAACCTGATGGTGCAGCTCTACAACGCCGACGCCGAAGGCGGCTTTGCCGACACGCCTGTGCGGGTGCTGACCGATGGCCGCGCCTATGAAGCGCCGGCGGGCGTGGTGCTGCGGCTGACACCGGGGGAGAGCATCACGCTGCCCACCGGGCAATACCACAGCTTCTGGGGCGAGCCCGGCTGCGGGCCGGTGCTGCTGGGCGAGGTGTCCCAGGTAAACGACGACAGCGCTGACAACCGCTTCCACCAGCCGGCGGGCCGCTTCCCGACCATCGAGGAGGATGAGCCCAAATTATGGCTTTTGGGTAATGAGTATCCCAAAGCTAAGTAATTTCTGACATTCTGAGTCTTTGAGGCTGTCGTGTTCATCACATATTCCATATCTAAATAGGGTGCCGAAGGTTTCCAAAGGGCGACCGGAAAGCCCTTTGGTCGCGCCTCGCAGGCGCGAAATCCCCTTCCTTTGTTGGAATATGCAATTTACATGCTGAACACGACAGCCCCTTTTCTTATGAGCACGAACGCGCTATTCTATTTGAATCCCAAACTGTTCCGGAGGCATCCATGTTCAAACGGGTGACGGCGCAGGAACTGCCCCAGGTGCTGGCCTTTCTGAAGCGCGAGCCGGATATCAACCATTTCATCCTGGGCGACCTGGAAGTTTTCGGGCTGGCCGACCCGCACCTGACGCTGTGGGCGGAGCAGCCGCTCACCGCCGTGCTGCGCCAATACGGCGGCAGCTTCGCCTTCTACGCGCCGGGCGGCGCCGATTGGGACCAGGCAGCCCTCCTGATGAAGCAGGCGGGCTACGGTGCGCTCAGCGGGCGGCCGGAGTATCTGCGCCCGCTGCTGGAGCGCCTGGGAGACCCTTTGCGCCTGGAGACCCACATCTTTATGGCGCTGGACCCCGGCGAGCTGATACCGCCCGCCGGCCATGCTGCCGTCGTGCGTGTCACGGCGGCCACTTTGGAGCAATACCTACCGGGCATCGCGGCGCTGCGTCGGGGCATCAGCGAATTCCACACGGCGCTCAACGTGGACGCGCTGCGCGAGGAAGTGGCGCTGGGCTGCAAGCGCGTGGCGCTCATCGAGCGCGACGGCGCGGTGGCCTCCATGGCCATGACCAACGAGCGCGCCGACGCCGCGATGATCGTGAGCGTATGCACGGCCAACGCCTACCGGGGCCTGGGCTACGCCAGCCACGTCACGGCGGCGCTGTGCGGTGACTTGGCCAGGGAGGGCAAGCGTGCATTGCTGTTCTACATGAACCCCTCCGCCGGCCGTATCTACGCGGCGCTGGGGTTCCGGGATATCGGCCGGTGGATGATGGTGTCCTTCTGAGCCGGGCGGTGCATCATGGACGATGACGATGGAAATGTCAGTTTTAACTTTCTGATTGACATTTTCGCACCGGCTTGCTATAATTTGCGAGCTTAAAGGTTTTCAGCTACAGACAGCAGGCGCGGTGATCCGCTTAAATTTTGCCTGCCGAGGTTGGGAAGCTTCTGTATAGAGCTTTGTACCCCTGTGCTGTTCCTTTGCACAGGGGTTTTTTGTACCCCTGATCTTCAGGGGAAAGGAGGAACAACAACCTATGTCAGCCAATCGCGATGCGAAGGTGTTGGAAGTCGCCGAGATCAAGGACAAGCTCAGCCGCGCCAGCTCCGTGGTGCTGGTGGAATACATCGGCATGAACGTGCTGGAAGTGACCGAGCTGCGCAACCAGCTGCGCAAGGCCAAGGTGGATTACAAGGTGCTCAAGAACACGCTGGTCAAGCGTGCCGCCGACGAGCTGCAGATCCAGGGTCTGGATCCCTTCCTGACCGGCTCCACGGCCGTGGCCTTCAGCTATGAAGACCCCACCGCGTCCGCCAAAGTGTTCACCGAGCAAATGAAGAAGGTTCAGAAGCTCAAGATCAAGGGCGGTCTCGTGGGCAACAAGGCCATCAGCGCCGCCAGCGTGGAAGAGCTCTCCAAGGTGCCTGCCAAAGAAGTGCTCGTGGCCAAGCTGCTGGGCACGATGAACGCGCCCATCACGAACTTCGTCAGCGTGCTCAACGGCCCCGCCCGGGCTCTGGTGTGCGCGCTCAACGCCATCAAGGATCAGAAAGAACAGCAAAGCGCCTAAGCGCCGACCAACTCAAATTAGAATAATGGAGGAAAATACATCATGGCTCTGTCCAAAGATCAGATCATCGAAGCCATCAAGGAAATGAACGTTCTCGAACTCTCCGAACTGGTGAAGGACCTCGAGGGCATCTTCGGCGTGAGCGCCGCCGCCCCTGTGGCCGTTGCCATTGCCCCCGCCGCCGCCGCCGCTGCCGAGCCCGTGGAAGAGCAGACCGAATTCGACGTCATTCTCGAGAGCTCCGGCGCTGAGAAGATCAAGGTCATCAAGGTTGTGCGCGAGCTGACCGGCCTGGGTCTCAAGGAAGCCAAGGACCTCGTGGACAACTGCCCCAACCCCGTCAAGACCGGCATCCCCAAGGCCGAGGCCGAGAACATCAAGACCAAGCTGGTCGAAGTGGGCGCCACGATCAAGATCAAGTAAGAAGGCTTCGGCTATGCCTTCGCCTTTCGCCAGCGGCGCTGCGGCGCCTCGGCGATTCAGAAGGCCTGTCAGGAGTACCCTTTGCCCGCCTGCCGATAACCGTCGGCAGGCGGGCTTTTGCTATCCGTCTCACACTAGCTGAACAGGAACGAGGACCGCTGTTGCGGAGTTTTTTCCCGTTTCTTTCTTGCCTCTTGTTTGCCTCCGCCGGGTGAACCGCCGTCGGCGCTAGGTTCTCACGACGCTCGTTAGGTCCAAATCCGTTATTTTGTGTTGCATAAAAAGCGGGCCTTAACAAGTACAAGGAGTTATTATCGTCTACGATCATATTGAACATATAGGGAGTATGAAGGTGGACGTTCTGAAGAAGACAGCCCTGGAACATGGTGACCGTTTGCAGGTTGTCCCTATCCAACGCTTGCAGAATCTCAAGGACGAAATCGACCTTTTTCAAAGGGAACAGGAACTGAATGGGTTTCAGAAATGGATCGTAAACGATCTGTACTCTTATGTCGTGCCGGAAGGTGAGTATCGTTCGATCCTTCTTGTCGCGATGCCGCACGCGGCATACGCCAACGTGGTCTTTACACAGAATGACAAAGAGTATCAAGTATACGGGCTTGTCGCTTCGCAAAAGGCTCAAACCGAGGAGTACCTTTCTGCCTTGCTCAAGGAGAGCGGGTATCATATGATACCTGCTCCGTCGCTCCCGCTCAAGCGGCTGGCGGTACAATGCGGGCTGGCGGAGTATGGCAGAAACAACATCACCTACGTGCAGGGTATGGGCAGCCATTTGTCCTACGCGGCATATTATACGGATATGCCGTGCGGGGAGGACACATGGAGGGATGTGTGCGTGGCTCAGCGCTGCCAAGGTTGCACGGCCTGCATCAACCATTGCCCAACCGGCGCCATCCGAAAGGACAAATTTCTGATCGACAACACCAAATGCCTGTCGGCGATGAACGAAACCGTCGACGATTTCCCTGAATGGCTGCCCTTTTCGGTCCACCACACGATCTATGACTGCCTGAAATGCCAACTGAACTGCCCCATGAACGCGGAGGCAAACGCCAATGTCGCGGGACCGGTGCGTTTTGACGAACAGGAAACGCAGCGTATTCTCCAGGGTCCGCCCTATGATGACGCACCCAAGGCATTGCGGCAGAAAACGGAGTTTCTGGAGCTCAATAAGTGGGGGGCCGGGGTATCCCGTAATCTGCGGCTGCTGTTTGACCTGATGGATAAAGGGCATGTGCCTTCCCTGAAATAGCTGTATCTTAACGGCGACGCCCGCAAACACCGCAGGCAGATGGCGCATATTCTGTGCAAGTTTGTTTGTGGGAGATGGGATCGCCATGTGGGATCGTTATGACAATGCGCAAGCGATGAATATGGGAGGGCTCACCGATGTGCCGGGCATTTTGGTGGGGCATGCCCAAGACGCCAGCGGTCGCACTGGATGCACGGTGATCCTTTGCCCTTCTGGAGCGGTCGTCGGTGTGGACGTGAGCGGGGGCAGCCCCGGCACCCAGAACACCGACATCATCCGTCCCGGAGAGTCGGAGTATCAGTCTTTCGGCGTGCTGCTGACCGGCGGCAGCTTCTTTGGCCTGCCAGCGTCCGGCGGGGTCATGCAATGGATCGTGGAACAGGGGTTGGACCGGGTGCCGCTCGTGCCCGCCGCGGTGATCTTTGACTTGCCCTATGCCGCGGGAGCGACACCGCCCACCCCGGAACTGGCCTATGCCGCCTGTCGGGCCGCAAACGCCGGCCCCGTGCCGCAGGGCAGCGTGGGTGCGGGGGCCGGGGCGACGATCGGGAAAATTTATGGGCAACCGATGAAGGGCGGGGTGGGAACCGCCTCCCTGCGCATCCCCGGCGGCCCTACGGTGGCGGCGCTGGCAGTCGTCAATGCTCTGGGCGACATATGGGATCACGGACGCATTGTTGTCGGGGCGCTGCGCCCGGATGGGGCTTTCGTAGACCAGACCAAGGCAATGCTCAGCGGCGTGCCATCGCCGCTTTTTTACCACAGCACCACGATCGCTGTGGTGGCCACCACGGAGCGCCTGAGCAAGGCCGAGGCCAACCGCGTGGCCAAGCTCGCCGACGACGGCATGGCCAGGGCCATTTCTCCCAACCACACCCAGTGGGACGGCGACACGATTTTCTGCCTGGCTTTGGGCACGCAGACCAGCAACATGGATCGGGACGCCGTCGTCACCGTCGTGGGCACGGCGGCAGCCACCGTGATGGAACAGGCCATCATACGCGGCGCGCTGGCGGCGCAATCGTGAAAGACCTAAAAAGTGCAGGCCCGGCGATAACAATCGCCGGGCCTGTGATCAAGTCGTCATGTCCGCTCTGATAACGACTAAAACATCATGTAATCCATAAATAAATCTTGAAAGTCTTGTCGGGCCGAAAGCTCCACATATTTCACGGCGTGGGACAGCCTTGTGGCCTCGTCACGGGCCTGCTTGCTCAGCAGCACAGCCTTGGCACCGGCGCCGCTGCCGTTGCCCACGGCCTCGGTGCGGTCCAGCAAGCTCATGGGGATCAGCCCCACGCGGCACGCGGAGCGCTTGTCCATATAGCTGCCGAAGCCGCCGGCCAGGTAGACATGGCGTACGTCGCCTTCGGCCACGCCGGCCTCCCGCAGCAGCACCTGCACGCCGGCGGCGATGGCCCCCTTGGCCAGCTGCACCTCGCGGATGTCGCGGCGGGTAAGCCATATGTCGTGTTCGGCGTCCACGGCGATGCCGTTTTCGCCCACGGTTAGCCAAGCGGGCGCGGCGTCCTCGTCGATGCGGCCGGTGTCGTCTATGACGCCCAGATCCAGAAAACCGGCGATCAGGTCCAGCAAGCCCGAGCCGCAGATGCCCCGGGCCGGCGCTCCGCCGATGGTCTCCAGACGGACGCTTTCGCTCACGGCGGCGTGGTTGATGGCGCCGGTGACGCCACCCATGCCGTTGCGGATGTGGGCGCCCTCGAAGGCCGGGCCCGCCGCCGTGGAGCACGCGAACAGCGCGCCGCCGGCGGCCAGGGCGATTTCGCCGTTGGTGCCGATGTCGATAAGCAGAGAAGGCTCGCCGTCCTCACGCAGGCCGGCGGCGGTCATGGCGGCCACAGTGTCCGCACCGACATAGCCTGCCACGCAGGGCAGCAGCGTCACCACAGCGCCGGGGCTTACGTGCACGCCCAGGTCGGCTGCGTCCAGGCTCCATTCGCCGGTCCAGGCCGGCACGAAGGGCGATTGGGCGATGTTTTCGGGGCTCACGCCGGCGCACAGGTGCATCATGACCGTGTTGCCGGCCAGCGTCATGTGGCACACATCGCTGCGGTCCACGCCGGCACGCTGGCACAGCTCGCCCACCAGACGGCTGATCTCCTCGGTGACGGCGCGCTGCAATGCATCCAGGCTTCCGCCGTGGGCAGCGTCGCACCGGGAGATCACGTCGTCGCCGAAGGCCTTCTGTGGGTTCAGCGAGGATGCAACGGCCAGCTCTTCGCCTGTACGCAGGTCCATAAGGTAGCTGGCCAGTGTCGTCGTGCCGATGTCCACGGCTACACCGTACAGCCCACGGGGGTTCCACGCGACGGCGCGGCTGCCCATCAGCGCCACGCCCAGGTGCCAATCGCCCCGGCGCAGCTCGGCGGGCAGCGCCCGCAGCATGGCGGTGTTCATGGCGAGCTCCGGCAGGCCCAGCGCGGCGCGCAGGCGCTCCAGGTCTGCCTTCTGGTCGTGCAGCGCCGGTGGCTCCAGGCGCACCCAGCGCTCGCCCACCGCCGGGGAAAACCCATAGGCCACCGAAACGCCGGCGGTGGCGATCTGGGCGCGCTGGGTGTTGTGGGCTTCAAAGCGCACGCTAAGCCCTTCCATGGGCAGCGTTTCGCAGGCCAGGCGCACGCCGCGGCGCAGGCTGGCCTCATCCAGAAGCCGCTGCTCGGTCTCGGTGGGCGGGGGCGGGTTGTCGCAGGTCACGCGGCATTTGCCGCAGCGCCCGCCGCCGCCGCAGGGAGCGCTGATCTGGTATCCAAGCCGCGCCAGCAGCGCATACAGCGTTTCTCCGCCGGCTGGCTGCGCGTCGATCGGCTGGCCGTTGACGATAAGCCTCATCGAAAACTCCTTCATGCAAATAAAATGAAGCGGCGGCATGCCGTCCGCTGCGCTTACATTGGGATTATAGATAATGATAGGCCAATATGCAACCAAACAAGGCCGCCTGGTATGAGGCGGCCTTGCGGTCTTTTGGTGTTATTTTGCGTCCTTCTCGCCCGTGTCATTTCTGCGAGGCCGGAACTGGCTGTAGTAGCTGTCGTTATCATCCTGAGCGGCGTTTAAATTCAGGGGTCGCGGCTTGCGCTTGGCGTAAATCTTGCGGCTGGACACCGACAGCTCACCGGAGCGCAACAGCGCCTGCTGCTGCGAACAGGTCAGGAAGTCCAGATAAAACTTCAACGCTTTTTTAAGCGCGTCGGTCTGCTTGACGGCGTCGCCCTCCATCGGCACGGCATGAGCGGGTTGGCGGCCATTGGCCTGGTCCAGCGCGCTGTATCGGAACCGCCGCAGAAGTGCGCGCCCGCTGTCGGCGCTGTAATGACCCTCGATGCTGCCCTCGTGGCGCTCAATCTCTTTGCAGGCTTGGATGAAGCCCAGAATCTTGCTCTGGTTGTAGCCTGAATCCAGCATCCAGTCCAGAAATTCTTTTTCCTTCATACTTCCACCCCTGGCCGATTTTTGCGTGGCGGCACCGGTTTGCGTTGATGTTTATTGTCTTTATGGACAGCGCTTATTATGTTAGAATCATTATAATACATGATCAATTGAATGTTCAAATGTTTTTTTATTTTTTCACCAAAAAATGTTAAGACAGAAAAGCTCTGCCACGACACGCGGTGAACCGTGACGGCAGAGCTGGGCTGCAGACTGGAGCGCGATGTTATCCGGCCAAAGACAAAGCGATCGTCTCCTTGACCGCCAGCGCCCATGGGCAACGCTCCTGTCTATGCAATGCTTGCGGTCAGCGCGGGTACATCCCGCCAGGAGATCACTGTCAGCCCCGCATCATCCAGCGCCCGGCGTACAGCCCCGTCGCGGAAGAGCTGAAACTCCCACACGCGGCGCTGCCATGTGGACGTCGTGTGGCGGATCTCGGAGCCGTCCATGGCGGGGTGGATGTAGATTTCGTGCAGCCCCTCGGGAATGGTGAAGATCTTGGCGATGATGTGGTCGCGGAAGGATGCATAGGTCTCGCCGGCGGCACCGGCGAAATCGTGGGTCAGCAGGCAATCCAGCACCGGTACGCGGGCCGCCGCGGCCATGCCCTTGAGCGCCGCCATGGAATCCTTGACGCCCTGGGGCAGGTGGTCGCCGATGGCGTCGCCGGGAAGGAATTGCGTGGGCAGCCGAAAAGGGAAGCCGTTGGCTGCGCAGATGGGGAACACGACGTCCAGAAAGCCCTGCACGCCGCACACGCCGTACAGCGAACCCATGTGGTTGTCCATATGGCTGGGCTCTAAGCCCAGCGACCGGGCCAGCGCCAACTGCGCAAGAATCTCCCGGCGCACCTGCTCGGGCCGGGCGTTGCTCTCCACGCTCAGGCAGTCCCGGGGGAAATAGCGGCCGGTGGAATCCACCAGGGAATCCACGGCCTCGCCGCCCACCGGCCCCCAGCGCACGGTATCCCACTCGCTGGTGAAGGTCAGGTGCAGGCCCACGCATTTGTCCGGGTGGGTGCGGGCATATTCGGCGGCCTCGGGGAACCACGCGCAGGGCGCCATGGCTGTGGCCGACGTGACCGCGCCCTCGTCCAGCAGCGTCACGATGGCCTCGTTGGCGGCGTGAGAGCTGCCGAAGTCGTCGCAATTGATGATCAGGTATTTGGGCATCGGGTTGCCTCCTTGGCGTTTGCTCCATCGATATTCATTGGCTGTCGGCGGTGGTTTTCCTGCTGGGGAAGAAAGAGCTCTTCAACATTGGTTTGGGCACAGTTCGGGTGGCCGTTTTCATTGTCTGTTTGAAGCAAAGACTATATAATGCGATGCAGATGGTTCAGAAGGTTGCTGTATGGAAGACAAACTTATAGCCGATTTAAAAGAAAGCTATGGAATAACCTGTTATCAAATCACTCCCGTAACAGGCGGATTGCTGAACCTGAAATGGAAGGTTTCCACGAAAAAGGTGAGCTTTTGGTCAAGCAGTACAGCACGCAGCGGTTTCGAAGAGATCAAATCGAGTGGATAGAGTCTGTGCTGCAGCGGCAGATCATACTAGAAAAAAGGGGATTTCCCTGTCCCTATCTATGGCAAAACGCAGGACGTGTCACCCGTTGGCTGGATGAAAAAACAGTCTATATGGTCATGGATTTTTGCCCTGGGAGAACGGAGAATTCTGACACTGTCACAATAACGCAAATGCGAGGTCTCGGCAGTGTCTGCGCCGCAATGCACAAGATGTTTTCGCAATTGCCTGAGCCTTCAGACAAGAGCCTTCCCCGTTTCGGCGGCTATACGATGGAGCAGCTGCGGGAAAGCTTTGGCTCCCGCGCGGCGATGTATATGACGGACACGCCTGTAGAGTATGGAAAAGCGCTGCTTGCCTCGGAGCCGATCTTGGAGCAGCTGAATGCCGGTTTTTTTGAGCAATTCCCCAAAGGATTTGCCCATGAGGATTTTCAACCCGGCAATATCCTGTTCCATGGGGATCGTGTATCGGCTATCGTCGATTTCGACCGCAATTGCTACAGCTACATTTGGCATGATGTAGGCAGGGCGGTGCTGTCCTTCGCGTTGGAAGGCGATACAATGAACGTCGGGAAGGTATGCGCTTTCCGTGAAGGCTACTCACAGCATTCAGAATTGTCCATGCATGATGTTGCCGACGCTTTGCGGCTCTCGTGGTGCATAGAGACACCGTGGTGGATTCAACCGAAGTTTTTTGAGGAATGTGATGAAATCCCAAAACGTTTCAGGGATGAAATGCTTTGGTTGACAGAACACTGGTTTGAGCTGGATTCGTTATTGTGTGCCGAATAAGGCCCAGAATCGCGTTGTATGACCAACAGTTTACAAGCATATCCTATGCGGAACATTATAGTTCAAAGAACGTCTAACAAAGAAATCCGTGAGAGGGGTGCATGGGATGCCTAAAAGATGGTCACTGTTGATTTTGATTTCTATTATGTTCGTGCCGCTATGCTCCTGCGCCGCTTCCTCCCAGAGAGCATCCCCGAATACAGGCGTTTCGGATATCCCTGTGTCCAAGTTGCAATCGGCTGCCAGGAATGCATATGGCATTGACCTTGAAATCAATCACGGTATTTTTGATCTTTCTACCTGCTTGCCAGGGTTTACACCAACCGCTGGGTGCAATTTCTATACCTATCGATGGAATGACATCCATCTATCCCTTGGTGTGTATGGCAAAACGACACCCATTGAAGGAATCTATCCTGGTGGCATCGCCTCTTTTGAAAAGCGAACTGAAAATGGATTGGACTATTATTATTCCAGCAGCGGTCCAATTTGCTGGGATGGCGTGGACGAAGAAACAGGCAAAGCAACCGGCGGTGAAACGACAATGGCTGAAGTGATAATTTATATCGATGAATACATTGTCATCCTTGCTGGCAGTACCGAGAATGGAGACATATCAGCTGTTACGCCTAGGCTTGCCATGGATTTGTTGGGTAAAGCCCCGATAGATGGCCTTGAACAACTTGGCTGCGGCCTATCCACGAGGTTCTATAAGGGCACTTTGGAATGCAACATTTCATTGATACCAAAAGACGATGCCGAGTATCAGCGCATATTCGATACGGAAGGAACCGTTGTCCAGGAAGAAGACAACATCCGTTATCTTGCAAGCATTCGCGAGCGTTCACAGGATGATCCCAATGTGCGTTTTATCGTGTGCGACACGGATAAAGGCGCATTGTTGACTTCCTGCGGTGTTCCTTATGCTGAACGCAACAACGTTCCGGCTGAAGAGTTGGACTTTATCAATTTCTCGCTTGCTAAAAACATTGCCAAAGGTTTGGGAGTTGTTATCAACAGCATCGTTCAATAAAGCAGCAGAAAAAGGAAAAAAACAAGCCCGCTCATTTTGGACAGCACCCCGAAAAACGGACATTGAGCAAAAAGAGCCTCCTGTTGTAGGATTACTACAGCAGGAGGTATTTTAATGAAGCGGAAATGGACAGACATCAAATCAGTGGAAGCACTGATACAGCAAATGCGCCAAGAAGGGCGAACGCGCCAAGAGATAGCTGAT
>JAEYPH010000057.1 GCA_023410875.1 Bacillota bacterium
CCCGCCGCCCCTTCTCTGATAAGCATATTACTGGCGAGCGGATTACTTCCACTTCTCGATGCGCTTGATCGCTTCGTTGGCGGTCTCCATGTCATGCACGCCGCCGATGCCCATGAAGTAAACGCCCTCGGGCCGCAGCGTCTCGAACACCAGCGGCAGCTCGTCGAGCCTGGCCTCCAGCGTGATGGCCTTGCCGGCCTGCTGGATGCGCTGGTAGACGCCCGCCCAGCGGGCGAAGCCTTCGTTGCCCGCGCCGCACACCCACTGTATGGCGTCCAGCTCACGGATTTCCAGCAGGGAATCCAGGTGGCGCAGCGCGCCGGGCCCGTCCAGATGGTAGATCGATTGGTCATAAAAACGGCATTCGGCGGCGATGCCCTCCAGGAACACGTCGTCGAACATCTTCTTGCTGACCATGCAGGAGAAGTCGTTGCTGGGGATGTAGAACTTGCCCTCGCCGAACAGGCTGCCCATCCACGAGCACGCCAGCGAGCCGCCGGCTTTGATGCGCCGGTAGAAGTGGTCATAGGCCATGAAGAACTCGGTCTGGGAGCGCACGAGTTCGGTCTTGATGTGCTCCACGTTCTCCACCATGTCGATGGCCAGCTGCTGTGGGTCTCTCAGCGCCGCCAGATGGTCGCCGCCGGGGTGGAAGTCGGTCAGCCCCACGAGGAACTTACCGCGGCCCAGCTCCAGCAGGTTGTCGGTGAAGCGCTCGCACAGCTTGAACAGCGGATGCTCCGTGTCCAGCCGCGCTTTTCCAATGTCGCGCTCCCAGTCGTGCACCAGCGGCTGCGACCAGCCGCTGTCCTGCGTGAAGTGGTATTCGCAGCCGCACCACGCCGAATAGATCTCCGGCCCCAGGTTGGGCCAGGCCAACGGCAGGCCGTCGCCGGGGTAATCGGTGGCCGCCAGCCGCGCGGCGGTCTGCTCGGCGCGGAAGTCCACATCCATCCAGCGCTCGTCGTGGCTGGCGTAGGTCTTGTGCGGGATCGAAGCGCCGGGCCGCTCGATGCGGATATCCACCGGCGGCCGGTCGATGACCTCGCGGTGCCAGAAGGCGTCGTAGCGCAGGCGGGATTTCTCAAAATCGGGCTTCAGGTCGAACATAAGCACTCTCCCGGAATGATCTTGATGACCAGATTATAGCAGAATTCAGGAGTGGCCGAGTAAACTCTGACAAAAATCCTCTTGAAGACATCGAATGTGGACTGTCGCAAGAGGCCGACCGCCGATTCACTCGGCGGAAGGAAACGAATAGCCGAGCAAGGTCAGAGAAAAAGACCACCCACAGGCTACTTCGTTCCCAGCCATCAGAAAAAGAATACTCTTGAGAGATCGCCCGGCGACCGTAATCGCCGGGCGATAGATTGCACAATGAACGAACCGTCCAAATCGCCGAGGCGCAGCAGCGCCGCTGGCGAATTATTTATAGAACTGCGGCAAATAATCCTTGGAAGCCTCGAACATCTCATCCACCATGGCGCGAATCTCCCGCAGGCTCAGCACAGCGCTGGTCAGCGGGTCAAAGCAGATGGCCTGGTAAATCATCTCGCGGTCGCCGGCCAGGGAGCCCTCCACGGCCATCTCCTCGATGCGCGAGGAGATGTTGTTCATCAGCGCCAGCTGCGCCGGCAGGTCGCCGACCTTGAAGGCGTCCAGGCCGCGGCGGCTGGCCAGCACCGGCACTTCCACGCAGGCTCCCCAGGGCAGGTTGTCGATGATGCCCAGGTTACGCACGTTGCCATTGAACTCGTAGGGCGTGTTGTCGCCGAAGATCGCGTTGAAGATGGACGCGGCGTACTCATGGCCGCGGTTCAGGTCCACAGGCTTGGCCATCCAGTCGTGGAAGTCGTTCTTCCAGTTATCCTCCCGCTTGAGGTATTCATTGAGGATGTAAGCGTACACGCCGGGATTCCAGCCGGTGCCGTGGGTGCAGTATTTCTCGATGAGGTCCGGCCGCTTGCGGAACCAGGGGTTGTATTCGCTGTTGTGGCCGGAGGATTCGGTGATGTAATATCCCATGGCCAGGAACATCTCGTTGCGCACGATCTCCTCGTTGTAGATGGCGGGATCGCTCTGGATGACTTCCTTGAGCTTGGGATAAATGCTCTGGCCCTTCCACTCGAACTTGAGATAATGGGCCTGATGGTTGATGCCGGCGCACAGATAGCTGCACTCCTCCATGGGCGCGCCCACCCACTTGGCCAGCATGGACGCGGTGCCCTGCACGCTGTGGCACAGGCCCGTGGTGTTCACGCTGGTTTCGCTTTGCACCATGCGGCACAGCATGGCCATGGGGTTCGTGTAGTTCAGGAACACAGCCTTGGGGCAGTAGCGCTCGATGTCGCGGGCGATGTCCAGCATCACCGGCGCCGTGCGCAGGAAGCGGAAGATGCCCGAAGGGCCGCGGGTGTCACCCACGTTGGTGTCCACACCGTATTTCTTGGGGATCTCGATGTCATTGCGCCAGATGTGGATGCCGCCGGAAAGGATCGTGCACAGCACGCCGTCGGCGTCTTTCAAGGCTTCGGCGCGGTCCTTGGTGCAGGTGACCAACGCCGGGTAGCCGCCCTCTTCCACGATCTTGGTGACCGACTGGCGCGCGAACTCCAGGCGCTCGTCGCTTACGTCCATGAGGCTGATGTGGGCGTCACGGAACGCCGGGAAGGTCAGCAGGTCGCGCACCAGGCCGCGGGTGAACCCGAAGCTGCCGGCGCCGATAAAGGTGAATTTCTTTCTGGACATGGTCAATCCTCCATTCTCGTCTTGTAACCCACCACACCCGGGGCGCGTATACTGCAGTACACCCATCCCAATGGCGAGGAGGTTGAATACATGGGCTCATTCTTTGGCGGAAACAAAGACTGCTGCAACAACGGCGGTAACAACGATGATTGGACCATCTGGATCATTATCATCATCATCCTGCTGTTCTGCAACAATAACAACGGCTTCCTGGGAGGCCTGTTCGGCAACAACTGCAACAACGGCAAGGATGACTGCTGCAACAACAACGGCGGCGGTGATTTTATCTGGATCATCATCGTTATCCTGCTGCTGTTCTCCGGTAACAACAACAACTGCTGCGACGTGCCCAACAACAACTGCTAAGCGATAAAACAATTCCGCAGATCTACATAAGCGAGGCGCGGTTATCAGCCGCGCCTCTACGGCAATTTAAAGCAGACCGCGCAGATAGGACACGCCTTCGGCGATGGCCTGCAGCGGATCATCTTCATCGCCCTCATGCTCCACGATGTACCACGGCACGCCCATGCTTTGCCCCAGCGCGCAAATCGTCGGCAGATCCATGGCTCCCTGGCCCAGCACCCGGGCTGTGGGGTCCCCCACGGCGGTGATCTCCTTGATGTGCAGCAGCTCGGCGTGGGCGGCGTGCTCACGCAGAAAATCCACCGAGCGCACAAGGCCGGTCACGTCGCACCAACCGGTGTCCAGCTCCATGCGCACCCAGCGCGGGTCGGCATGGCGATAGAGGATGCCCAGGCCCGGCTCGCCGTCGTGGGCCTCCAGCTCGATGCTGTGGTTGTGAAAGGCGAACTTCATGCCCGCATCGGCCACATGCTCGCCGATGCGCTCGAAGACCTCCGCCGTGCGCAGCCAGTTGTCGCGGCTGTCTGTCATGGACCAGGGCAGGCTGGGGCACACGATGTACTGCTGGCCCAGTTCCACGCCATACTCGATGGCGCGGGCCAGCCGGTCGCGGCCTTCGCCCAGCGTGGGCCAGTCCACATGGCTGCCGATGGCCTTAAGCCCCAAGTCTCCCAGCGCGGCACGCAGCTCCCGGGCGGTGCGGCCCTGGGTGCCGGCGAACTCCACGCCATCCACGCCGGCTTGCCGGGCCAGGCGCAGCGCGCCGATCAGGTCGCGCTGCACCGCATGCTTGAGCGAATAGAGCTGCAGGCCGATGCCGGCCTTTTCAGGACACGAACTCATAGAGCTCCAAGGCTTCACCATTGGGGCCGTCGAAGAAGATGTTGGTGCTGCCGCTGGGGAACAGCGTCGGAATCACCGACACGTCCGGCGTGCGGAAGGTTACGCCCTTGGCCTTTAAGGCCGCCACAACGGCGCGGATGTCCTGGACTTCCATGGCGATGTGGGCCACAACGCCCTCATTGGGCCACTGCTTGTCGCCGGGAGAGCTGATGAGCTCCACGATGCAGCTGCCGGCCCGCACGAAGCGCAGCTTCGTGGCGCCCAGATCGCAGCTTTGGAAAAGCTCAAAGCCCAGCTTGTTGACGTAGAAATCCAGAGACGCGTCCATGTCGTAAGCATGCACGCCGATGTGCGCAAGACCCGTGATGCCTGCCATATTCCTGTCCTCCTGTGTGAGATCTCGGTCCTATTATACGGCAGCCGCCCGCCGCAGGAAAGGCCGCGCAGGACAAAATCCATGTTATCAAGCGACATATGGAAAGCTTGGAATAATGACGAATCAGTAAGATAAGTTGATGTCATATTTGTCTTTCATACGGCGAATCAAGTCGTCTTTGCAATCGCAAGGCAGCCATTTGCACTCGCACACCGGCGCGGCGGCCTCCATCAAGGCGATGGTGCCGGCACGTATGCGGTTGTATTTTTCCTTGTCCCGCTTGTATAGATCAGAGCAGAGTATGGCCCCCAGGATTCCCGCCGCCACCACAGCCAGCACCGGCGCCCACCCCGCGCCGAACAGTATGCCGCCCTCGGCGAAGAAGGGCAGGTTGTTCAGCAGCACGCGGGTCGTCAGCGTCCAGGCGGCTGCGGCCACGCCCAGCACCTCCACGACGCCCCACATCCGCATGCGGCGGCGGAGCTTCTTCAGCTTCTTGACCCGGCGGTACACATTGAGCTTGAGCCGCTGCTCCACGGTGTCCTGCTGTGACGGCACGCGCATCGCCCCCACCGCATGATACGCTGATCCCAGTGCAAATATGTGCATCCTTTGTGCCCGGACTGATTCGCCCGAGCGGAATACACTGTAGTATATCCCAACAACAGGAGATGCGAATTCACATGGAGTATATGATCCCGGTGGAGCGCAATGTGCGCGTCTACGTCAACGACATGAACCCCGGCGGCAAAGGCCCCATCTTCTTCATGCACGGCTGGCCGGCCAGCCACGCGTGCTTCGAGTACCAGTACAACGCGCTGCTGCAGGCGGGCTACCGCTGCATCGCCTGGGATGCCCGGGGCTTCGGGCAATCCGACAAGCCCCTCTACGGCTATGACTACAACCGCACCGCCGACGACCTGCGCGCCGTGATAAACGCCATGGGCCTGCAGAACGTAACGCTGCTGGGCCATTCCACGGCGGGCGGTGTGGCCATACGCTATATGGCGCGCCATGGCGGTGCCGGCGTGGGCAAGCTGGTGCTGTGCGCGGCGGCGGCGCCCAGCCTGATCCAGCGCCCGGGCTTCCCCTATGGCCTCACGGAGCAGGATGTTCTGGCCATTATACAGCAGACCTACAACAACCGCCCGGGGATGATCTGGAGTTTCTATGACATGTTCTTCTACCATCCCAAGGGCGAGGCCTTCCGGGATTGGTTCCTGGACATGTGCCTGGAGGTGGCCAGCTGGGCCACGATACAGGTATCCTATGCGTGGCTGCAGGAGACGATGTTCGCCGACATGGCGGCGGTGCGCGTGCCCACGCTGATTCTGCACGGCATACACGACCAGGTGTGCAAATTCCAGCTGGGCGTGGCGCAGAACCAGGGCATCGCCGGATCCCGGCTGGTGCCCTTCGAGGACAGCGGCCACGGCCTGTTCAGCGATCAGAAGGATAAGTTCAACCAGGAATTAATGGCGTTTGCCGGGTAGCCCGACTGACTTGTGAAACCGGTGGCGGCGCGCTACAATGCCCTCAGTATGCGAACCGCAAGGAGGATGCCTGTGAGCGATCTTTCCGAGGCCGTGACCGCCGCCGCCGCTGCCTGGCTACACGAGGTGGATGCGGCGCTGCCCGGTTTTGTGACCGCCTTCTATGTGACTGGCTCCGCGGCGATGGGCGCCTTTGACCCCCGCCACAGCGACATCGACTTCGTGGCGGTGGCGGCCCACGGGGCGGACCCGACACAGCGGGCGGCGCTGGAGCATGCCCACCGCCGGGCGCAGCGCCGCCTGGGCCACGGCCTGGATGGCATGCTCGTGACCGAAGCCGCGCTGCTGGGCGGGAGCGACGAACCCCTCCCTGCGCTGCGCCACGGTCGCATCGTGGGCGTGGGCCCGTGGCGGGCCGGCTCGCTGGACGCCCATGTGCTGCGAGAGTATGGCGTGGCCGTGCGCGGGCAGCCTCCGGCAGCGTTGATGCCGCCGGTCGGTTGGGATTCGCTGTGCGCGCAGATGGCGGAGAACCTGAACAGCTACTGGCAGCGCTGGCGCAGGGACAGCGCCAGGCTCTGGTCGCCCAAAGGTGTCGGTCTGCTTTGGATCGAGCAGGTGGAGTGGGGCGTGCTGGGTGTGTCCCGCATCGCCTATTCGCTGCGGGAGCGCGCCGTGATCAGCAAGGCCGGCGCAGGGCAATACATGCTGCGCATCGCGCCTGCGCGCTGGCAGCCCATCCTGCGCGAGGCGCTGCGGCCCCGGCTGGGCGGCGCGGCGCAGTTCGCCTCGCCCTTCGCCCGGCGGCAGGAGGCCCTGGCTTACATCGTTTGGGTGATTCAATGGGCCAACGAGCCGAAATAAACCTCTCTTTTGCTTTACAGCGCCTCATTATTGTTCCTCTTTATTAACGATATTTCTTTTTTATTCACGTTTGTGCTTGACAACGGCGAACGTTCATCATATATTGCTAACGAAGGTGGATACGGGTCGGCACGTGGACACTTCCAACCCAAACCGAAAAGGTGGTGTATGTCATGTTTATCGAGGAGCGGCATCAAGCCATTCTGAATATCGTGCAGGAGAAAGGCAGAATCTCCATTGGAGAGATTCAGGAGAGCTTTGATGTCTCCGTAGACTCCGCCCGCAGAGATTTGAGGATACTGGAGGAGCAGGGGCTTCTCAAGCGGACCCATGGAGGCGCGATACCCATACAGCAAGTGGGGTTTTGCCCGCCGCGTCACCGGGACCCGAAGAACATGGAGATCTACGACAACTACGCGGCCATTGCCAAAAAAGGTGCGGAGTTTGTAAAAGAAAACGATATTGTATACCTGACCAGCGGGTCGGTCGGGTTCATCATGCTCAAATATCTGCCCAGGGACATCAAGTATACGCTGGTCATAAACTCGGTGTCCCTGGCAGAGGAACTGAAGTACTGGGACAACGTCACGGTTTACATCGTCGGCGGCAAAATGAGGATGCACGGCACCACATCGCTGGTGGACAGCTTCGCGACATCCTTCGTAAAAAACATGCATTTCGATGTGTGCCTGATGACCGGCGGCGGATATGAGTCTATTTTCGGGTTTTCCAACGGAACGGACGAAACGGCGACCTTCCAGCGGGCAGTCATAGAAAACTCGAGAAGCAGGATTCTTATGATGCCCAATCAGAAAATCGGATTCAAGGCTTTTATCAAGGTGTGCGATGCCAACAAGTTCGATACGCTGATCACCGATTGGGATGCTGTGGAAGAGGAACTCAACAAGATTGAGGAAACGGGCGTCAAGGTGATCGTGGCAGACAAGGGATGGTACTGAACGCGGTTGCCGGGCCGGCCCGG
>JAEYPH010000030.1 GCA_023410875.1 Bacillota bacterium
GGCCTGGGCGCTGCCCCACAGGCCGTGCTCCGGCGCATAGAGCGCCGTGAGCCGGTGGCGCCTGGCAAGCGTCTCGGCGCTGGAGGTCAGCGCTTTGGTGACGCCGGTGGGGCCGGTGACCAGGCCCAGCCGCTTCCCGCGGAACAGCCCGTCATATTCCTCCATGCGGTCGATGCCGTTGCGCACGGCTGTCTTGCTCAAGGGGTTGCCTCCTTTTGTCCGTATTGCAGCCATGCCAGGTTGTGGAACACCCGGCGGGCCCGGAAAAACGCGTCGCGCTCCCGCCCGAAGTGCACGGCGTTGGTCAGCAGCACCGCGTAGAAGCCGGTTTGCGCGTCTACCCACAGCGATGTGCCGGTGAAGCCCGTGTGGCCGAAGGAGCCCATGGGGAACAGCTCCCCGCAGGACAGGGGCCGCCCGTCGGCCAGGCTGAAACCCAGCCCCCGGCTCTCGGCCATACCCGGCGTGTGGTTGGCCACCGTGCACGCAAAAAGCGCCGCAGGCAGGAACCCCGAACCGCCCTGAGACAGCATTGCGGCGAAGCGGGCGCAATCGCCTACGGTGGAGAAAAGGCCCGCGTTGCCGGCCACGCCGCCCAGGAAGCGGGCGTTCTCGTCATGCGCCAAGCCCTGTAACGGTTGCCCGGTTACGGCGTCGCATTCCGTGGCGGCTACATCGCCGCCCTGCGGGCGAAAGCCCGTGCGGGCCATGCCCAGGGGCCGGAACACCAGCCGGTCGGCCAACTGGTCCAGCGGCGCGCCGCCGGCCCGCTCCAGCGCCCAGCCCAACAGGATGTATCCCAGGCAGCTGTACACCACCTGCTGCCCCGGGGGCCGCTCCAGTGGCAGGCTCAGCAGGCAGGCTGCCGCCTGCACTGGGCTGGATACCTGCTTCTCCAGCAGGATGTGGGCAGGAAAGCCCCCGGTATGGGTCATGAGTTCCTTAAGCGCAATGCTGCGCTTGTCCGCCGGCGCGTCCAGCCAGTCTCCCAGCGTGTCATACAGGGACAGCCGGCCCTGTTCCACGAGCTTCAGGGCCACCATGGCCGTGGACATTGTCTTGGTCAGCGAAGCCAGATCGTAGAGCGTATCAAACGTGGCCGGCTGGCGGCTGGGGTGCACCCTGGCGTTGCCAAACACCTCCAGCGCGTAGCACCGGTCGCCCCGGCCCAGCGCCACCGCCGCCGAGGGGATGATGCCCTCTTGCACCTGCATGTGTATGAATTGCAGCGCGTCACCTTGTGCCATGGCGCTCCTCCTGAGTGGGGGTTCCGTGGGTCAGAAGGAATCCTTGACGACCCGCTTGGCCAGCTCATCCACGTCGAAGGCCTGGGCGCGGGTTGTGCGGGCCTCGATGCCGCGCACGCTCATCAAGTGGGTGTAATACTTTTTGTACTCAAAGGACGTGCTGTGGGTTGTGAACCAGTGCAGCGAAATGGCCCGCTCCCACAGCTCGAAGCCCTCGTCGCTGACCTTCATGTACAGGTAGGGGCGAAAGCCTATGGGATCCTCCCAGTTCTCGGCATAGTAGGGCCCGGCGGCAAAGTGGGCGGGCAGCCCGCGCTGGAAGCCCGGCAGCGCCGCGTAGAACTGGGCATCCCGCACGATCTGGTGGGTGGCCTCGTGATCCTTGTGCATGCTGTTCTTCCAATGGGTCAGCAGCACGGCGGGCTTGTGGGCGCGGATCACGTCGCACAGCGCGAATTTGGCATCTTCGGTTGCGGCCAGCTCGCCGTCGGGCGTGTCAAACACCACGGCCTCGCCGCCCAGCATTCGGGCGAACTCCCTGGCCTCGCGGATCTTCTGCTCCCTGTATTGGGCGACGCTCAAGTGGGGGGGATTACCCTTCTCCCCGGGCGTCAGCGCCACGGTAACAATGCGATGGCCCTGGGCGGCCATGGTGGCCAGCACGCCGCCGGCGCTCAGCTCCATGTCCCCGATGTGGCCGCCAATTGCCATAATGGTCCCTTTAGCTTCCATGTTTTTGTTCCTCCGTCATTTTGCGCATGCCCGCCCAGCACTTGACGATCCGGAACCCCGCCGATTCATAGATGTTGCGGGCCGGGTTGTTTTCGCCGGTGAACAGCGTCATAAACTGCGCGCCGATGTCCTGGAGATTCATGCACAGGCTGCTGAACAGCGCCTTGCCGGCGCCGCGCTGGCGGTAGGCGCTGTGCACGCCGATGCCCGCGAAATAACCGCGCCCGCTGGGCTGCACATCCAGAGGGCCGGCGAAGCCGCATACCCGCGCGCCATGGGCTACAATGAGCAGCGGCCGGCCACCATCGGGCCGCGCGGCGTTGCTCAGCAGGATGTTTCGCCAATCCTCGCTGCCCAGGTCGTCCAGCAGCTCCGCAAGGCCGGTGTGCCTGGTCGGGTCATAGCGGGTGATCTCGATGCCCTGCCGGCCCAGCGCCTCCAGCGAGCGGGTGATGGCCGGCGAGTGGGCAAAGCCCTCCAGCCGCCGGTAGTAGGCGTTCTCGTGATCCACGTCGCGGTAGCCGTTGTTCTTGAGGAACAGATAACCTTTGCCGGCCACGTCCACGCCGGGAGCGTTGGGGTGGTCGTGGCCGGGGCTGCCCGGCACCACCCATTCCAGCGTGACGGGGTTGAAGAACCGGGCTTCAAGGCTGGCAAGCTTCCCGTTTTCCCGCGTGGCGGCAGCGGCCAGCCCCTCTTCCACTGCGTGCAGCAGCGCCGTGCCGGCGCCCCGGCGGCGGTGTGCCCCGTCCACCAGCACAAAGGTGACATAGCCCACCGCTGTGCCGGCCTTGTATGCTCCGCTGGCGAAACCGATTGTTTCACCATCCTGTACAAGCACGTTGTTGACCATGTGCAGACCGGCCGCGGGCGTCACGAACTTGGCGGCGAAGGCCTCCTGGGAGAGCCTCTTGTGGGGCATCTCCTCGCTCTGGGCGTGGGCGTTCCACAGCGCGGCGACAGCCGGGAGGTGTTCCGGGGTATAGGGCAGAATTGGCATTGGTTTCGCTCCTTTCACGGGTTATGGAGATAAAGGGCCCCGCGTTGGGGCTCCACACGCTGGGCGCTGACCACGGCCCCCGGCAGCGCCGCCGCCAGATGGGCGCAAAAGCTGTCGCGCACCGGCTGCACGTGGGCCAACACGCCGCCGCTCAGCGCCACCGCCGGCGATTCCAGCCCCAGCCGGGCGCTCAGGGCCAGGGCCATGGCGGCCAGCTCCCGGCCGGCGCGGGCCAGGATGTCGGCGGCGCGGCGGTCTCCCTGGGCCGCGCGCTCCGCCATAGCTTGGGCCAGCACAGCGGTGTCGGCCTTGGGGGTGTTGTATGCGCGCTCCACCAGGGCACGGAGTCTGCCCACCCCCGCCGTCTGCAGCAGCGCCTGGGTCAGCGGGTGCTCGGGCAGCCCGTCGTCCACGTCGTCCAGCGCCATGCGAATGGCGTCGGCGGCGATGGCGTAGGCGCTTCCCCGGTCGCCCAGTATGTGCCCCCAGCCGCCCCGGCGCAGCACGGTGTCCCCGTGCTTGCCGTAGGCGATGGAGCCGGTGCCGGCCACGACCAGCAGGCCGTCGCCGCCGCCATGGGCGGCATACAGCGCCAGTTCGCCGTCGCTCACAACAGTGCAGGGCACGCCCAGGTTCTGTTGGAAGACCTCCCGCAGGCTTGGCGCTGCCGCCGGGTCCAGCCCGGCCATGCCTGCGACGACATGGATGCAGGGGCCGGTCACGGCGCCCATGCAGCCCCGAACGGCGGACAGGATGTTTCCGACAGCCTGGTTACCCCCGGCGGTGCCGTTGCCCGGCCCGGCTTCGCAGGCGGCCAGGCGCTCCCCCTGGGGGCCATAGGCCACGGCGGCGGTCCTGGTGCCGCCGGCATCCGCGCCGATGACGTATGTCATGGGTGGCCGTCCTTGCGGTGGGCGGCCACCGCCTGGGCCAGCATGCCCCGGTGCGCCTGCAACAGGCTGGCAGCCTCGTCCGCTCCCAAGCCGGTCAGCGCCATGCAGATGGCGGTCTTGGCGTGGCCGCCGGTTTGTCGCAGCAGCTCGGCGGCGGCCTGTTCTGTCAAGCCGGTCACTTCGGCCACCATGCGCCGGGCGCGGCTGCGCAGCTTCTCGTTGGTCGCCCGCAGGTCCACCATCCGGTTGCCGTACACCTTGCCCAGGCGAATCATGGCCCCGGTGGAAAGCATGTTGAGCACCATCTTCTGGGCAGTGCCGGCTTTTAGGCGGGTGGAACCGGTGATCACCTCCGGCCCCGGCGCGGGGGAGATGGCGATGTCCGCCAGCCGGGCCAAGGCCGAGTCCGGCGTGCAGGCCAGCCCCACGGTCATGGCGCCCAGCGACCGGGCATACGCCACGCCGCCCAGCACATAGGGCGTGCGGCCGGAAGCCGCCAGGCCCACCAGCACGTCTTCACGGCCAAAGCCGATGGCCTCCAGGTCCGCCCGGCCCAGGGCTTCGTCGTCCTCGGCGCCCTCCTTGGCGCGGAACATGGCGTCCGGCCCGCCGGCCATCAGCGCCACGACGACGCCCGCCTCCACGCCGAAGGTGGGCGGGCACTCGCTGGCGTCCAGCACGCCCAGCCGGCCGGAGGTGCCCGCCCCCATGTAGACCAGCCGGCCACCCGAGCGCAGCGCTGCGGCGATGGCGTCCACAGCCTGGGCGATGGCGGGAATCTCCCGCTCCACCGCCGTGGCCACCTTGGCGTCCTCGGCATTGATCAGGCGCAGCATGTCCTGCGTGGGCAGCTCGTCTATGTGCCCGGTCAGCGGGTTCCCCTGCTCGGTCGTCAGCTCCAGCCAGCTCATTATCCTGCTATTCTCCTTGGTTTCATGGTTCACAGCGGGTTCTCGCGCAGGAAGTCCAGCACGCCATCCACCGTGGTGAAGGCAAGGCCGGTTACCGTGTCGGCGCAGCCGTAATAGATGGCCACGCGGCCGGTGGGCCCGTCGCACAGCGCCGCGCAGGGGAAGGCCACATTGGGCACGTCGCCCACGCACTCGTAGGGAGTTTGGGGCGAGAGCAGATAGGGCCGGGAGCGGCGGATCACCTTCCAGGGCTGGTCCCGGTCCAGCAGTGCCGCGCCGAAGCTGTATACGAAGCCGTTGCAGGAGTTCAGCACGCCGTGGTAGAACAGCAGCCAGCCCTCTTCGGTTTCAATGGGCGTGGGGCCCGCGCCGATCTTGGTGGATTGCCACGCCGACTGGCCGGTTCTGTCCACACCCATGACATAGCGGTGCCTGCCCCAGAACTCCATGTCCGGGCTTTCGCTGTAATAGATGTCGCCAAAGGGCGTGTGGCCGTTGTCGCTGGGGCGGCTGAGCATGGCGTAGCGCCCGCCTATTTTGCGGGGAAAGAGCACGCCGTTGCGGTTGAAGGGCAAAAAGGCATTTTCGAGCTGATGGAAGGTTTCGAAGTCATAGGTGTAGGCCACGCCAATGGTGGGGCCGTGGTAGCCGTTGCACCACGTGATATAGTAGCGGTCATCCAGGAAGCACACGCGGGGGTCATAGCGGTATTCCTTGCGCGTAACCTCCGGGTCGCCCTGGAAGGTGATGGTTTCGGGGCGAATGTTCCACCGGTATCCGTCGGTGCTGAAACCCGCGTGCAGGTCCATACGGCGGCTGGTGTCGTCACAGCGGAACACGCCGGCGAAGCCGCCCCGGAAGGCCACCACGGCGCTGTTGAACACGCTGTTGGAGTCCGCAAGGATGTCACGGGGGATGATGGGGTTGGCATCATAGCGCCAGACGACGGCGCTGCTGGCGGCGGGGCGGTCCTGCCAGGGGATGTTGGGGAGTTGCTCGGTGAAAACTTTGCTCACGGGAATCCTCCTGATTTATGGTTTGGATGGATAGAGCTTGTCGTGCATGGCTTTGAGCAGCGTGCCGGTGGGGTCGCAGCTGTGCTCCCAATACATGATGCCGGCCAGGCCCTGCTCGCGGATGAAGTCGCACTTGCAGCCGATGGACTGCTCGTCGTCGTAGCTTAAGAACGTGTCGCCGTTAAACAGCCACGGCGCGCAGGCTTCAGTGTCCCAATAGCGTACAAAGCCGTTCTTGCCGATGTAGTTTTCCGCCAGATCGGCATAGTGAGCGCCGAACCCGCCGGCGGCCGGCGTCATTTGGAACAGGCCATGGTTGCGGTTGGGCACGCCGGTCCATTTTCGCCCGTAGAAGGCCGCGCCCAGCACGAGCTTTTGGCGCGGAACGCCGGCTTGCTCGAAGAGCCGCGCCGAGCGCTCGGCGCTGATGGCGTACAGATCGCCGGCGGAGGCGTGCAGGTTGGTGTGGTGGCCGGTCAGCGTCTGGAAGCCGCCGCGCATGTCGTAGGTCATCAGCAGCACATAGTCCAACGCCTGCTGGGCTTCGTCCATTTGGGTGCCGTCTATGAAATACTGGTCCGCCCCGGCGGCGATGGTAAGCTGCTTGCGCGGCCCGGTGCAGCGGTCCAGCGCTGAGCGCACTTCCCGCAGCAGCAGCGTGAAGTTGCCGCGGTCGTCGGGGCTGGCGGCGATGCCGGCCACGCCGATGCACGGGTATTCCCAATCGATGTCGATGCCGTCCAGGCCCAGCCCGTCCACGGCCTGGGCGCAGGTTTGGGCGAAGGACTCCCGGCCCTGCGCTGTGCAAGCGGCCTCCGAGAAGCCGCCGGCGCCCCAGCCTCCCACCGACAGCGAGAACTTCAGCGCCGGGTTCAGCGCGCGCAGCCGGTCCAACTGCTCCATGTTCTGCAGGTGGTCATAGACGACCTTGTCGTCCTTCACCAGGCCGAAGGCGATGTTGATGTGGGTTAACCGCTGGGCGTCCTGTGCCGTCACCTGCGGCAGCGCCCGGTCCCAAACATAAGCGGTGATGATGGGTGCCATATTCAGAGTCCTCCTGCTGTGGGGATGATTTGTGGGCACGGGAAAGCGCCGGAAAACCGGAACGCAAACAAGCCCTTGCGGCAAAGAGGCTCGCAAGGGGAAACACACGCAGAGAAACCTCTGCATGGCGGCGGAAAGGAACGGTTTGGCTTCGTCATAAACGCAGACGAAAAGGTAGATCTTTGCAATCCGATTATACCATGGACGGAAGCATTTGCAACTATCGGCCATGATCGTCTTTGGGGAGTGGATTTCGCGCCTGCAGGCGCGACCAAAGGGCTTTCCGGTCGCCCTTTGGAAACCTTCGGCCCCATTTCGCAAGTCGAATCTTGATAAGATATGGGAATTTATGGAACCACTGATTTAATCCACCCGGACCCAGGATTTGATATAATAGAGATATCGAATGAGCGAGGGATAAAGGGATGGATAGGCAGCCAAGCTTCAGCGACATAGAATTTGCCGGGAAGAAAAAGATGACCAGACGCGAAGCATTCCTCAAAAAGATGGAAGCTCTGATACCGTGGGTAAAATGGGTCAAGATCATAGAGGGAATTTATCCCAAGGGGGAACGCGGCAGACCGCCGATAGGCGCTGAGAAGATGCTGCGGATGTACCTGCTGCAGATATGGTTCAATCTATCGGATGAGGGTATAGAAGATGCACTTTACGATATTCAATCGATGAGGCAGTTCGTAGGGATAAACCTGCTGACAGAAGATGTGCCGGATGCGACGACGCTTCTGAAGTTCCGGCATTTGCTGGAAAGCAACGGGATAGCGCGGCAGCTATTCAACGATCTGGGTCAGGAACTGGTTCGAAGCGGGCAGATGGTGCGGGGTGGAACGATCGTGGATGCGACCATCTTTGACGCGCCGAGCTCAACCAAGAACGAGAAGAAAGAACGGGATCCGGAGATGCACCAGACCCGGAAAGGCAACCAATGGTATTTTGGGATGAAAGGTCACATCGGTGTGGATGCTGACAGCGGATTGGTGCACACGGTCGAAGCAACTGCGGCGAATGTGCACGACGTGGTAATGGCGGAATCCCTGCTGCACGGGGAAGAGACGGACGTGTATGGCGACTCCGGCTATACCGGGTTGGAAGCGCGCGACGAGATGAAGGAAAACCATCCCGGCGTCAAGTGCCACACGGCAAGGCGGCCGTCTGCGGTAAACCGTATGGCGGACGGTCCCGAGAAAGAACGGGCAAAAGCAGAGGAACATGCGAAGGCTTCGGTTCGCGCAAAGGTAGAACATGCTTTTCACATCGTGAAGAACTGGTTCGGTTACAGGAAAGTGCGCTATCGCGGCTTGTCCAAAAACCTTTCGAGATTACACATGCTGTTTGCCTGTGCGAACCTTCTGCTGGCGGAACGGGCGTACCCGCCTCGGCTATTGACGGGAGCAGTCTGCCAATGACCCGAAAAAGGAAAGGAAAACACCGCCGAAACATGTGCAATCTCGGATTCTCTGCGATGTCAGGCTCCTTTTCGGTACCGAGTAGGCCCTAATACGATTTTAGATAGGGATTTTTCAGCGATTCCATAGGACGACTAGATAAAAATACCCATAAAAAGTTGCCACATGATAAGAATGCTAAAGAGTTAATACACAGAATTATTAACGCACCTATTATACAGGATAATATTCTTCCAAGTGAGCTCGACTTAACATGGAATGAAAGGTGTTTTACCTTAACAAATTACAGATATTTTTTTTCCATTGCAGGTAGATGCTTGTCAATATGTATTAGCCGAGAATTTGAGAACTTATGCGAGGATGGATTAACTGAAGAAGAGTCCACGAATCTACTTATTTATAGATTAGATACAAGTGCTTTTTTTCCAATTGAAATTATATTACTTAAGAAATTGAACAATGAGCATACTTTGAGCAAGATGGAATCATTTAGGTCAAAAGATATCTATATGGCAAGGATTGAAAGCTACGGAAGAGAGAATTTTATCATTGGGCTATATCGTGAGTGCTATGGAACTGTTTATGAGCTAATAAGTTTTATGGAAAAAAAATGCCCTTTTATTTAAAAGATGAAATTTATACAACAAGAACAAAGAACATAGAGCGCATTGTTCACAGTATGCAAGAACAGAGAAAAGAGAAGACTCTTAAATATATTAATATAATTGGGATGATAGTAACTGTATTCTTTGCCTTACCTTTTATTAAGGATACTTTTACAGTCATTCGTAATATAATTAGCCTTAAGAACATTGACGGTATTTCTATCAATGGACTATCATTATTCACATGGATTATTTTAGTCTTTACGACTTGTTTCGTATTTTTACGAGATTCGATAGGTTCGAAAGGGTTAAAGGTAAGAAAAACGAAGTTTGACCATGTTTCTAACAAGGTTAAACCCCAAAAAAGCGCAAGTATTTTCGGTAATGTAACACGATTAATAAGCAACTCTTTTTTCCGGCCAAAAGGCTAACTCATAATACAATACTTATTTCCGATGGCGGACAGCATGGAGGAAGTGCTGCAGATCATTTCCGGGAAATAAGCCCGATCACAAACCGGACGCGACGGGAGGCATGCGCCATGTGGAACAGGGCTTTGGAATCATTCCTGAGCGAATGGCAGGGCAGAGACGACGTGCTGGCGGCAGTGCTGACCGGCAGCCATGCCTCGGGCAACGCCACGCCCCGGTCGGATATCGACGTCATCCTCGTGCTGTCCGACGACGTAACCCATCGGGAACGGGGCAACTGCGTGCGCGAGGGCCATCTGATCGAGTATTTCGCCAATCCCGCCGGGCAGATTCTGCAGTATATGCGGGAGGAGCTTGCCCAGGGTGTGCGCGCCGACGCGTGCATGCTCACAAGCGGCACGGTGCTCTTCGACAAGACCGGCATCGTGGAGCAATTAAAGGCCCGTGCCCGGCAGGATCTGGCTCAGCCGCTGCAGCCCATGGAGCCCGCGGACCTGGAGATGACGAAGTACCACCTGTGGGACGGCTTCGACGAGATGCTGCAATCCCAACAGGAAGGGCCGGGGGCGTTCAGCTTCGCGTGCTCGGTGTATCTGCAGCAGCTTGCCGCCGATTATTTCCGGTTCCTTCGCACGCCGATGCCGGCGGTGTACAAGCTGGCCCGCTATTGCCGGGATCAGGCCTATCGCGACCGGCTGCCCATCCCCGGTCTGCCCGATTCTGTTTTCATGGAGAAGTTTCTGGAGTGTCTGGACCAGCCGGACCCGCAGCAGAAGCTGCGGCAGGTGGACGCGCTGCGGGCCTACGTCGTGGAACGGCTGGGCGGCTTTGAAATCGACGGATGGGCGCTGCGCACGCCGCGCACGGACAAGGCGGTGCAGCAAACGGAGACACCCATCGGCGATGGGCCGGAGGAGGTGCTACGGGCCATACAGCAGGGCATGAAGAGAACCCACCGGGCCAGCGGCAGGGCGGTGATACTGGGGGATGGCCATCTGCTGCTGATGCGCTACAAGGGCGGGGAATATTACAACTTCCCCGGCGGCGCGGTGGAGGCCGGCGAGACGCTGGCGGAATGCGCCAAGCGAGAAGTGCTGGAGGAGACCGGCCTCACGGTGGACGTGGGGCAGGCACTGTTTACGCTGGAGGTGGAGACCGCCCGCTGCGGTATATCCGGCAACCCGCACCTCAGCATATTCTTCGCGTGCACGGTGGATGAGAGCCAGCCGGCGGTGGAGCCAAGCCACCCGGACCGCAGCCTGGACGACCCCACATGGCTGGCGGACGCCTACTGGGCGCCGCTGGACAGCCTGCGGCAGCTGAACTTTTTGCCGTACATTCCCGACAGCATTTTGGCCTACGCCAACAGCGGTGTGTTCCAGCCCAGGTTTATGAGTGGACAGTTTGAGAAGCCGTAGCTTATACCGCAGGATCGGTTGCTTGATATTCCTTTTCAATCAAAGCCAATACATCGTGCCAATCATCCTTGCTTAAATCCGAGAAGTAAAAACTGCAACCCACACATTTTTTGTACAGAACACCGTCAAAGGTGAATTTAGCGCCTCCGGCGCAATGGAGGTTGCAGGATTTACAATCATACGCGCTTGTCACAACTTCTTTGATTTTGTCGCTGTATGCATCGAAGGCTTCCCGATAAGCGTCGATGCTCCATAGGCAGGCCTTGATATGCCATTTGTCCTCCGTGCACTCAATCGTATACAAAACTCTTGCAGGCTTTTTTCTGGAATAAACGCACTTCCATGATTTGTGGGCAGTAGCATACCGCACGACACTCTTGCAGTTCAGCGCTTCGCCAAGGGCAACAAAAGCATTTGCCACAGAGAAATCGTCATCGGGCAAAATCCGGATCATTTCCGCAGGCGTCTTTTGCATGTGCGATTCCCTCCAAGTGTCGATCCGTCAATCATTCAACTCGGTTATCTCAAGAGCAGCAACTGAGGGCGGGCCCTTCGCCGACTGCCGATCCCGCACCAGCAAGTATACCAGCGCCACGAGCGTTGGCACCGCCCACAGGATCAGGCGATGGATGTCACCTTGCCCGCTCACGGCTGCTGCGCCGGCCCCATCCCACAGGGCGGCGAGGTTGTTCAGCAAGCATGCCAAACCCCAGAGCAGCGCCAGCGCGTCCCACATCCGTCGTCTCACGGCCTCAAAAAGTGCGGCCGCCACCAGCGCGGTGGCCAGGGCCGACGCCAGCTCCGTGAAAAACCAGGGGAACAGCGGTGTGCCTGAGATCAGCTGTATAAGCCGCACCGGCAGCGAGGGGATGAAGCTGATGGCGGCCAATATCAACGCGCCGACGGCCAGGCTGGTTTGCCGCCTCCAAACGGGTAGAAGCAATGCCGCCTTCAGTGCCGCTTGGGCCGTTGCCAGCGGCAGGGCCAGCACGGAAAACGCGGCGACCATTGCCGGCGCCGTATAGGAATCGCCGGGCGAGGGCTGCAACAGGCTGTGCAAAGACAGTGCCAGCGCCGTCAAAAAGCCTGGAAGAGCAATCCATCCGACGCGGTTCTGCGCGCGGTCCTCCAGCGCGTGCCTGGCCTGTGAACGCAGTATGAAGAGGGCTACAAGAATGCTCGCCGCCAGCATAACCACGAGGAGAGCCCCGGTCAGCGCCCATACTACGGCGTCAGCGGAAGAGGCAGGGGCATTGGGCAGGTCTTGTGGCACACGTATGAGTACGAGGGGCAGGATAACCAGCACGGTGGTCATGAGAGAGACGGCGACAGGCAGCACAACGCCATATAGGGCGGCCACCACCCCGGCCAGCTTCCATGGGTGCACGCTCCAGTGCTTTATTACGGGCTTCTCCAGTGATTGCATAAACACCTCTTGCCTTTGATTATATTGGGAGAAAATGCTGGGCCAGCGCCCGAATGCGCCGGGCGAAGGCAACAAAGGGTCGGGCGGGGGAGATGCCCCGGTCCCACATCCGCAGGCAGTATAGTGCCGCCAGCGCCGGCAGCGCCCACAGAATCAGCTGGTGGGCGCCGTTCAGCCAGACCGCCGCGCTGGCGCCGGCATCCGTGTTCCAAAGGCCACGCAACACCGAGAGCGCCATATACACGCCCCAGTGCAGCGCCAGCGCGTCCCACAGGCGCAGCCGCTCCATTTGCAGCAGCGCCACGGCCACCAGGGCATAGGCCGCGCATTCCGGCAGCTGGAGCGCCCACCAGAATGTAGGCCGCGCTTCGTAGCTTAAGACCCACATCAGCAATTGCTGTGCCAGCGTTGGTGCCAGCGCCACCGCCGCGACGACCAGTGCGCCGATGGCAAGGCCGGTGCGCGGGCGCAGCACGGGGATCAACAGCGCCGCAATCAATACCGGCTGCATCGACACCAGCAGCGAGGCCAGCGTGACGGAGGCGATGTTCCACGCGTGCTCCAGCCGGTTGTCGGGCTGGCGCAAGCCCCAGAGGCTCATAGCCAGCAGCACCAGCACCACGGCTAGCCCCGGCAGTGCCTCCCAGCTGATGCGGTTTTGCGCCCGGTCGGCCAAACCCCGGCAGGCCTGCGCGCGCAGCACGACAGTGGTGAATACCGCCCACCCCACCGCGAGCAGCAGCGTTGGCAGCACCAGCCAGGCCATCAGCGCGGCGTGAGTCGCCTCGGGGGCCAGACTGCCGTGCAGGAACGCCAGATCCAAAGATATCCGCATCGCGGCCAGCGCGGCTGCGATCACGGCCGTCACCACGGCCAGCTTCGCGGGGTGGGTGCTCCAATGGCGGGGAGAACCGTTGACGGCTGGTTTTTCCATGGCGGTCTGCCTCCATCCGGATAGAGTCATATAATCATACGATAATGCGTTGGAGATGTGGCGTCAAGGGGTAAGGGGTGTCCGCCGTTAGTTGCGGGAGCGCAGTGGTATATTTGTGGTATAATAGTCATCAATCGCCATCCCTACCATCCCAACGCGGCGGGCCCGCCGGCCGGCGGGCAGCCCACGAAAGCGGTGCGAATGAAAACGGTGATACTGGCCGGCGGCCTGGGCACGCGCATCGGCGAGGAAACCCACCTCAAGCCCAAGCCCATGATCGACATCGGCAACATGCCCATCATCTGGCACATCATGAAGCTGTACTCCCATTACGGCTTCTACGACTTCATCATCTGCTGCGGCTACAAGGGCTACCAGCTCAAGGAATATTTCAGCAACTACTACCTGCACCACTCCGACGTGACCTTCGATTTCGGCAACGAAAACCGCATGGAGCTGCACAACTGCCACAGCGAACCCTGGCGGGTCACGCTGGTAGACACCGGCCTGGAAACCATGACCGGCGGCCGCGTGCGGCGCATCCGGCCCTATGTCGGCGATGAGCCCTTTATGCTGACCTACGGCGACGGCGTGGCGGATGTGGACATCCCGGCGCTGGTGCGCTTCCACCAGGAAAGCGGACGGACGGCCACGATCACCGCCGTGCAGCCCGGCGGGCGCTTCGGCGTGCTGGATATCGACGAGCGCGACCGGGTTGTCGCCTTCAAGGAGAAGAGCCGGGAGGACGGCGGCTGGGTCAACGGTGGGTTCATGGTGTTCCAACCGGAGATCTTCGACGAGCTGCACGGCGACGCCACGGTGCTGGAGCGCGAGCCCCTGGAGCGCCTGGCCGCCGCGGGGCAGCTGCAATCCTTCCGCCACCGAGGCTTCTGGCAGTGTATGGACACCCAGCGGGACCGGCTGTATCTGGAGGAGCTGTGGGCGGGCGGAAACGCGCCGTGGAAGTTATGGTAGGTTTTGAGGATTTCTACCGGGGCCGGCGGGTGCTGGTCACCGGCCATACGGGCTTCAAGGGCTCGTGGCTGTGCGCGTGGCTTAAGGCTCTGGGCGCCCATGTGACGGGGTTCGCGCTGGCGCCGGACACCCAGCCCAGCCTCTTCGAGGCTGCGGGTGTGGAATCGGGCATGGTCAGCATACTGGGCGACGTGCGGGACCGGGAGGCGCTGCGGGCGGCCTTCCGGCAGGCGCAGCCGGAGGTCGTGTTCCACCTGGCGGCGCAGCCGCTGGTGCGCCGGGGCTATGAGCAGCCGGCGGACACCTTCGAGACCAACGTCATGGGCACGGTCAACGTGCTGGAATGCGTGCGGGAGACGCCGAGTGTGCGCTCGGTCGTCAACGTGACGACCGACAAGGTGTACCGCAACCGGGAGTGGCCCTGGGGGTACCGCGAGAGCGACGAGCTGGACGGCCACGACCCCTATTCCAACTCCAAATCCTGTTCGGACCTGATCACCGGGTGTTACCGGCGGTCGTTCTTCGCCGGCGGGCCGGCGGTCAGCGCCGCCCGGGCGGGCAACGTCATCGGCGGAGGGGATTTCGCCGCCGAGCGCATCCTGCCGGATTGCGTGCGTGCCGCGCTGGCGGGGCAGCCCATCGTGCTTCGCAACCCCCGCTCGGTGCGGCCCTATCAGCACGTGCTGGAGCCGCTGAGCGCCTATCTTCTGATCGCCCGGGCACAGTATGAAGACCCGTCCCTGGCCGGGGCCTACAATGTGGGGCCGGGGCAGGAGGGCTGCGTGACGACCGAGGAGCTGGCGCGGCTGTTCTGCGCCGCCTGGGGCCAGGGCGCGCGCTATGAGGCCGGCCCCGGCGGCGGCCCCCACGAGGCCGGGCTGCTGACGCTGGACGCCGCGCTGATCCGTACCCGGCTGGGGTGGCGGCCCCGCTGGAGCATCGCCCAGGCCGTGGAGCGCGCGGCGCGGTGGTACCGCGGCCACGCCCAAGGCGGTGACACCGCCGCGTGCCTGCGGGCGCAGATCGCCGAATATACGAATCAGGAGTGAACATGAGCACCAACGAAAAGCAGGATAGAGAGCACATCCTAAGCCTCGTGGAGGCCTATTGGCGGGACCACCATCACAAGGACGCGCCTTATGAAGAGGGCCAGCGCATCCCCTACGGCGGCCGTGTGTACGACCAGCAGGAGATGCGCAACCTCGTGGACAGCGCGCTGGATTTCTGGCTGACCGCCGGGCGCTACGCCGACGAGTTCGAGCACGGTCTGGGGGAATATCTGGGCCTGCCCTATGTGTCGCTGGTCAACTCCGGGTCGTCGGCCAACCTGCTGGCCTTCATGGCGCTCACGTCGCCGCTGTTGGGCGATCGGGCCATCGGCCGCGGCGACGAGGTCATCACAGTGGCCGCGGGCTTCCCGACGACGGTGGCCCCCATCGTGCAGTATGGCGCTGTGCCGGTGTTCGTGGATGTCACGATCCCTCAGGCCAACGTGGACGTTGCGCTGCTGGAGCGGGCGCTGTCCGAACGCACCCGCGCGGTGATGCTGGCCCATACGCTGGGCAACCCCTTCGACATCGCCGCGGTCAAGGCCTTCTGCGACCGCTACGGGCTGTGGCTCATCGAGGACAACTGCGACGCGCTGGGTTCGGTCTACGAGCTGGGCGGCGTGCAGCGCCCCACGGGCGCCTTCGGCCACATCGGCACGTCCAGCTTCTATCCGCCGCACCACATCACGCTGGGCGAGGGCGGGGCCGTGTACACCGCCGACCCGCTGCTGCATAAGATCGTGCGCTCCCTGCGGGACTGGGGCCGGGATTGCGTGTGCCAGGGCGGCGAGGACAACCACTGCGGCCACCGCTTCGACGGCCAGTTCGGCGAGCTACCTTTTGGCTTTGACCACAAGTACGTGTATTCCCACTTCGGCTACAACCTGAAGGCCACCGACATGCAGGCGGCCATCGGCTGCGCCCAGCTCAAAAAGCTGCCGGACTTCACGGCGCGCCGCCGCGAGAACCACGCGCTGCTCTATTCCCTGCTGCAGGATGTGCAGGACAAAGTGATCCTGCCCGAGGCCGCGCCTGGCAGCCAGCCCAGCTGGTTCGGCTTTTTGATGGTGTGCCGGCCGGGGGTGGATCGCTTCGCCGCCGTGCGGGCCATCGAGGCCGCCGGCGTGCAGACGCGTTCGCTGTTTGCAGGCAACCTGCTGCGCCACCCGTGCGCCATCGGCATCCGGGGCCAGGGCGCTTACCGCGTCGTGGGGGACCTCGCCAATACCGACCGGCTCATGAATGACGCCTTCTGGGTCGGCGTGTATCCGGGCATGGACGACGCGCGCATTCGCCGCATGGCCCGGGTCATACGGGAAGCCCTGAACCAGTGAAGGCTTTGGACGCGCTGCGGGAGCGCCTGCGCCAAGGGGGCCTGTGGGCCACGCTGTGGCAGTTCCTTAAATTTTCCGCCGTGGGCGTCAGCAACACGCTGATTTCGTTGGCGGTGTACTGGCTGTGCTTCTACGCTCTGCACTGGCACTATCAGCTGAGCAACTTCGTGGCCTTCGTCGTCAGCGTCACCAATGCGTATTACTGGAACCAGCGCTTCGTCTTCGCCAAGGAGGGACGGCGGGATTTCCGGGCCCATGCACGGGCCTACGGCAAGGCCTTCGTTTCCTACGGGGCCACATATCTGGTGGGCGTGGCGCTGCTGGCGCTGTGGGTGGAGGTGCTGCATGTGGATGAGGGCATCGCGCCGCTTTTAAACCTGCTCATCACAGTGCCGGCCAACTATGTGCTCAACCGCTTCTGGGCGTTCCGCTGACAGGATTCCCCTGAAGTCGAAAAGGAGAACGCATCTACGTGAAGATCAAGGTATCCAACTACATTTCCCAGTGGCTCGTGGATCACGGCATCGCCGATGTGTTCTCCGTGACCGGCGGCGGGGCCATGCATCTGAACGACGCCCTGGGCCATCAGGCCGGCCTCACGGTGACCTACAACCACCACGAGCAGGCCTGCGCCATGGCCGCCGAGGCCTATGCCCGCGTGGACAACCGCATCGCCGCCGTGTGCGTGACCACCGGCCCCGGCGGCACCAACGCCATCACCGGCGTGCTGGGCGGCTGGCTGGACAGCATACCGATGCTGGTACTCTCCGGCCAGGTGCGCTACGACACCACAGCCCGCAGCGCCGGCCTGCCGCTGCGGGCCATGGGAGACCAGGAATTCGACATCACCGCCGCCGTGGGCTGCATGTGCAAATACGCCGAGATGGTCGTTGACCCGCTGCGCATCCGCCACGCGCTGGAGAAGGCGCTGTATCTGGCCCGCGCCGGCCGCCCGGGCCCGTGCTGGCTGGACATTCCCCTCAACGTGCAAGGGGCCTATGTGGAGACCGACGACCTTACGGGCTTCAACCCCGCCGAATGCCCCCAGGCCGCGCCGCCCCCGCCGGCTGACGCTCTCATTGACGATATCCTGACCAAAATATACGCTGCACAGCGCCCGGTGTTCTACGCCGGCAACGGCATCCGCCTGTCCGGGGCCTTTGAGGTGTTCCGCAGCGTGGCCCGCAAGCTGGGCGTGCCCGTGGCGACATGCTGGGACAGCATCGACCTGATGCCCAGCGACGACCCGCTGTATGTGGGCCGCGGCGGCATCATGGGCGACCGGGCGGGCAACTTCGCCGTGCAGAACAGCGACTTGGTGCTGGCCATGGGCAACCGCCTGAGCATCCGCCAGGTGGGCTACAACCACGCCTCCTGGGCCCGGGCCGCCCACGTGGTCATGGTGGACATCGACGAAGCGGAGCTGAAGAAACCCACGCTGCACGTGGAGACGCCGGTGTGGGCCGACGCCGCGCTGGTGCTGCGGGCCATGGACGAGCGCCTGCCCGATGGGCCGCTGTTCCGCGGCGAGGAATGGCTCGCGCGCTGCCGGGACTGGAAGGCCCGCTACCCCGTGGTGCAGGACAAGCACACGTGCGGCTGCGAAGGGGCCAACGTGTACGCGATGATCCATGAACTGAGCTCCCGGCTGCCAGAAGGGCGGCTGACCGTGGTGGGCAACGGCTCGGCGTGCGTCGTGGGCAGCCACGCCTATGTCATCAAGCAAGATCAACGCTTTTTGATCAACTCCGGCGCCGCGTCCATGGGCTACGACCTGCCCGCCGCCATCGGCGCCTGCATCGCCATTGGCCGCGGGCAGACCGTGTGCGTGACCGGCGACGGGTCCATACAGATGAACCTGCAGGAGCTGCAGACCATCGTGCACCACCGGCTGCCCATCAAGATTTTTCTCATCAACAACAACGGCTACCACAGCATTCGCCAGACGCAGAAGAACTTCTTCGGCGAGCCGCTGGTGGGTGTGGGCGGCGAAAGCGGCGACCTGAGCTTCCCAGACATGGGCAAGCTGGCCTGGGCCTACGGCATCCCCTATTCGTCGGCGCGCGCCAACGAGGAGCTGCCCCAGGTGCTGGCCGCGGCACTCTCGACCGACGGCCCGTCGATCTGCGAGGTGTTCGTGGGCTGCGATCAGAACTTCGAGCCCAAAAGCGCCACCAAGCGCCTGCCCGACGGCACGCTGGTAAGCGCACCGCTGGAGGATTTGGCCCCCTTCCTGAGCGAGGAGGAGCTGCTTGCCAACCTGATCATACCGCCGGTGAGCCGCCCATGAGCGTGGCCGTCGTCACCGGGGCCACGAGCTTTTTGGGGGCCGAGCTTACGCGCCAACTGCTGGCGCAGGGGGACACGGTGGTGGCCGTCGTGCGGCCCAATAGCTCCAACGCCAACGCGCTTACCGCTACGCCGGGTTTGCGCCTCGTGGAGCTGGACCTGAGTCATTTGGACCGCCTGCCGGCCCATGCGCCGGCGGCGGACGCCTTCTACCACCTGGGGTGGGACGGCGGCGCGCCGGCCAGCCGACACCATGAGGACGTGCAGCAGCGCAATGTGCTCTTTGCTGAGCAAGCTGCCCGCGCCGCCGTGGCGATGGGCTGCCGGGCCTTTGTGTTCACCGGCTCCCAGGCCGAATACGGCCCGCAGGATGGCCCGCTGGCCGAGGGCGCGGCCCTTGTGCCCACCACGGCCTATGGCCGTGCCAAAACCCAGGCAGGCCAGCGTGCCGCCGAGCTGTGCGCCGGCGCGGGTCTCGCCTTCGCCCATGGCCGCGTGTTCTCGGTGTACGGCCCCGGCGACCACCCGTGGACGTTGATAACCCAATGCGTGGAGGGCTTCCTCAAGGGCCAAAACGTGGCCCTGAGCGCCGCCACGCAACCATGGAACTATTTGTATGTCCGCGACGCTGCGGCGGCCCTGCGGGCTCTGTGCGCGCGTCAGGGCGTGTATAACATCGCGGGGCTGGATACGCGGCTGCTGCGGCAGTTCGTGCAGGACATCCACCGCCTGTGCGGCAGCCGGGGGCAGCCGCTGTATGCCAGCCGGGAACCCGGCGCGCCGCCGCCCTACGGCATACAGCCCGTCGCGGACAAGCTGCTGGCCACCGGCTGGCGGCCCCAGGTGCCCTTCGAGCAGGGCATCCGGCTCATACTGGAGGAGCGTGTATGAAGAAGATCAGCGTCGTCGTGCCCACCTACAACGAGATCGAGAACGTGCGCGCGCTGCGCGACGCCGTGGCGGCGGTGTTCGCCCAGCGTCTGCCGCAGTACGAGTACGAGATGATTTTCATCGACAATTGCTCCGCCGACGGCACCCGCGAGGAGCTGGCGGCGCTGTGCGCCGAGGACGCCCACGTCAAGGCCATCCTCAACGCCAAGAACTTCGGCCAGTTCAACTCGCCCTATTACGGCCTGCTGCAGAGCGGCGGCGACGCCACGGTGCTGCTGGCCGCGGATTTTCAGGACCCGGTGGAGCTGATCCCTCAGTTTGTGGAGGAGTGGGAGAAGGGCTGGCGCATCGTCATCGGCATCAAGACCGCCAGCCACGAGAACCCGCTGATGTACGGCCTGCGCTCCCTGTACTACCGCATCATCAAGCGCCTGAGCGCCACCGAGCAGATAGAGCACTTCACGGGCTTCGGCCTTTACGACCGCGCCTTTGTGGAGGTGCTGCGGGGCCTTAATGACCCGTCGCCCTTCCTGCGGGGCGTCGTGGCGGAGCTGGGCTTCCCCCACAAGGACATCCCCTACACCCAGCCTGCCCGCCGCGCCGGCAAAACCAGCAACAACTGGTACCGCCTGTATGACGCAGCGATGCTCAGCTTCACGAGCTACACCAAGATCGGCCTGCGGCTGGCTACGCTGCTGGGCTTCGGCATCGCGGCCTTAAGCCTGCTGGTGGGCCTGGTGTATCTGGTGCTCAAGCTCGTGTTCTGGGAGCGCTTCACCGCCGGCATGACGCCGCTGCTGATCGGCATCTTCTTTATGGGCGCGGTGCAGCTGATCTTTACGGGCTTTCTGGGCGAGTACATCATGAGCATCAACACCCGTGTCATGCGCCGGCCGCTGGTCGTGGAGGAGAAGAGGATCGGGTGGGGGGAGAAAGAAGAAGCCCCCAGGCAAGAATAACGGCATTCTCTCAGGGGATTCTTCGGCTGGTGTGCAGCCTCTGAATGACAGGAACGGGTGTTGCACGATGCTTTGTGCGGTCATTCCGAGCGCGGCGAGGAATCTCCCTGTTACTCGTTATTAAATGCGGTGTCTTGGCCGCAGGAAACCCTCTCCCCAGACCCCTCTCCCGTCACCGGGCGAGGGGGATATAGATCAGTCTGCCGCAGTGCCTGTGGGCACAAGGCTTTGCGTGGGTGTGGCAAGGGTAGAGCCCTTGCCCTACACAAATACTTGGCTTAATCACTTTACTAAATGGGTGCCGAAGGTTTCCAAAGGGCGACCGGAAAGCCCTTTGGTCGCGCCCACAGGCGCGAAAACTTTCTCTCTGCTAAGAAAGAGGTGTTTGCAATGCTCGTAGACTTGACGGAGATACAGAACAATTTTGAGCAATACCTTGACTTGTCTTGCGATCAGGAGATCATCATAACGCGGAATGGCCAACCGATTGCCCGACTGATCGGAGTTAAGGACTCCTTATCGTTCTTTAGTGATCGTTTGGTCGGCCTTGTGCCCACGGATGTGGATGAAAAGGCGATGCGGGAAGAAAGACGTCTCGTTAAGTGAAGATGGCAGCAGAGTGTGGAAGGGCGCTTCAGATGGCGAACAGCCTTTGCCGACGGACGGTTCATCCGGCCGGAGGAAATATTACATCGAAAGGATTGCTCACCAAACCCCGCCGCAGCGGTCTTCCGCTATCCTGTAACGAGTGTGGGCTTACAAAGACAAGGAAAGCTCCGGCGACGGTTATCGCCGGAGCGAAAGCTGGCCTAATGCAAGTCGTCCAAATCGCCGACGACGCAACAGTGTCGGCGGCGAAAGGCAGGCTGAGCCTCCCGCTGCTATTTCTCTTTCTTTCTTAGCTATCTTGTTATATAATATATAGGACAGGGAAAACTCATTTTATCAGGAAGGTCCCCTTATGCTTTTGCATCTCGGCGGCGATTGGGCGGCCAATTCCAGCAGGGTCATCGCGATACTCGATTACTCCACCGTGAGCGGCGTCCGCTCGTGCAAGCGCATGCTGGCCGACGCCCAGGCCCGCGGCATGCTGGAACGCATCGACGAGGACGAGGCCCGATCCATGATCCTGCTGACCACCCGCGAAGGCATTCGCGTGGTGCTCTCGCCGATCTCCGCGGCAGCCTTGAAGGGCCGCCTGCAGAGCAAAGCTATCTATATGGACTTCCCCGCGACGCTGCGCCGCCGGCCTTCCTCCAGGAAAGGGAAATAGCATGGAACAACCCCCAAAGGTCAATACCTACGACGAAACACAGATCGAGGTGCTGGAAGGCCTGGAGGCCGTGCGCAAGCGCCCCGGCATGTATATCGGCTCCACGGACACCCGCGGCCTGCACCACCTGGTGTATGAGCTTGTGGACAACGCCATGGACGAGGCGATGGCCGGTTTTTGCGACACCGTGGGCATCACGATACACGCCGACGGTTCATTGACCGTGCGCGACAATGGCCGCGGTATCCCCACCGGCGTAAACCCCAAGCACGGGCGCCCGGCGGTGGAAGTGTGCCTGACGGTGCTGCACGCCGGCGGCAAGTTCGGCGGCTCCGGCTACAAGGTGTCCGGAGGCCTGCACGGCGTGGGCCTGTCGGTCGTGAACGCGCTGGCCGAGTGGCTCACGGTGGAGGTGTGCCAGAACGGCAAGCGCCACTTCCAGCGCTATGAGAACGGGGACCCTGTGACCGCCCTGGAGGTGCTCGGCGAGACCGGGGAGACCGGCACCGCCGTCACGTTCCTGCCCTCCGACAAGACCTTTGAGACGACGGAGTTTGTCTTCGATACGCTCAAGGCCCGCCTGCGGGAGATCGCCTTCTTAAATTCCGGCGTGCGCATCGTGCTCAAAGACGAGCGCACCGGCCAGGAGCAGGAGCGCGAGTATTATTACGAAGGCGGTGTTCGACATTTCGTGGAACACCTGAACCGCAGCAAGACCAGCTTGACCGAACATCCCATCTACATCGCCTGCGCCCGGGAGGACGTATCGGTGGAGGTGGCCATGCAATACACCGACGGCTATGCCGAGGCGGTGTTCTGCTTCACCAACAACATCCCCAACCCCGAGGGCGGCACGCACCTGATGGGCTTCCGCTCGGCGCTTACCCGCGCCATCAATGCCTACGCCCGGCGCTTCGGGTTCCTCAAAGAAAAGGATGAAAATTTATCCGGAGAAGACGTGCGTGAAGGCTTGACCGCCATCATCTCGGTGCGCATGCCCGAGCCCCAGTTCGAGGGCCAGACCAAGGCGAAGCTCGGCAACTCGTATATCCGCACCTTCGTGGACAGCGTCGTGTACGACGCGCTCAATACCTTTCTGGAAGAGCACCCCGCCGACGCCCGCGTGATGCTCTCCAAGTGCATCCAGGCCAGCGCCGCCCGCGAGGCCGCCCGGCGCGCCCGCGAGCAGACCCGCCGCAAGGGCGTGCTGGAATCCACGAGCCTGCCCGGCAAGCTGGCCGACTGCACCGAGCGCGACCCTGCCCAATGCGAAATATACCTCGTGGAGGGCGACAGCGCAGGAGGCTCTGCCAAGATGGGCCGCGACCGGCGCTTCCAGGCGATCCTGCCCTTGCGCGGTAAGATTCTGAACGTGGAGAAGACCCGCATCGACCGGGCCATGCTCAATGAGGAGATTCGCTCCATGATCACGGCTTTCGGCTGCAGCGTCAACGAGAACTGCGATTTGTCCAAGCTGCGGTACCATCACATCGTGTGCATGACCGATGCCGACGTGGACGGCGCCCATATCCGCATCCTGCTGCTTACGTTCTTCTACCGCTACATGAAGCCGCTGATCGAGGGTGGCCACGTGTACATCGCACAGCCTCCGCTGTACAAGGTCACCAAGAACAAGAAGGAGCACTACTGCTATTCCGACGCCGAGCTGGACGTGTACCTGGGTGAGATCGGCCGTGACGGCATCAACATTCAGCGCTACAAAGGCCTGGGCGAGATGAACGCCGAGCAGCTTTGGGACACCACGATGAACCCGGCCACCCGCACGATGCTGCGGGTCTCCGTGGAGGACGCCATCGCCGCCGACGAGATTTTCAGCCTCCTGATGGGTGACCAGGTGGAGCCGCGAAGGGAGTTCATTGAGGAGAACAGCAAGTTGGTTGCGAACTTGGACGTTTAGCGATTTTCGCAACGAAGGCCCTTTGTTAGTCAACTAAATGCATTGTCCTTTCAATGATGGGGGCCGAAGGTTTCCAAAGGGCGACCGGAAAGCCCTTTGGTCGCGCCCGAGAGGCGCGAACCCCTGCGGCAGAGCCGTCCCCTTTGGGGGAAGGTGGCCGATGTGCGTAGCGCCGGATGAGGGGTCTCGTGAACGCGAACTGGAACACCTCATCAGTCACCTTCGGTGACAGCTTCCCCTCAAGGGGAAGCCTTGCGGGGCGGCTCACCATCTGGCCGTAAGCGTTCGGCACACCGTGCCGTGAAAAGATTTTTGGAGTAGGAAATGGAATTCGATCTCAGATTGCAAAAGGTAATGCCCATCAAGCTGGAAGACGAGATGAAGAAGTCCTTCATCTCCTACGCCATGGCCACCATCATCAACCGCGCGCTGCCGGACGTACGCGACGGCCTGAAGCCCGTACATCGCCGCATCCTGTACGCGATGATCGAGCTGGGCGTGACGCCGGACAAGCCCTTCCGCAAGTCCGTGCGTATCGTCGGCGACGTGCTGGGCAAGTACCACCCCCACGGCGACACCGCCGTGTATGACGCCATGGTGCGCATGGCGCAGGATTTCTCCACCCGCTACATGCTCGTGGAGGGCCACGGCAACTACGGCTCCATGGACGGCGACGGCGCCGCGGCCATGCGATACACCGAGGCCCGCCTGGCCAAGATCTCCATGGAGCTGCTGCGGGACATCGAAAAGCAGACCGTGAACTTCGTGCCCAACTTCGACGAATCCCTGATGCAGCCCAGCGTATTGCCGGCCCGGTTCCCCAACCTTCTCGTCAACGGCACCGGCGGCATCGCCGTGGGTATGGCCACCAACATACCTCCCCACAACCTGCGGGAAGTCATCGATGGCGCCGTCGCGATGATCGACGACCCGGAAATCGCCGTGGAAAAACTGATGGAGTTCATCCCCGGTCCCGACTTCCCCACCGGCGCGCTGGTCATGGGCCGCAACGGCATCTCCCGGGCCTATCGCACCGGCCAGGGCCGCGTCATCATGCGCGCCGCCTGCGAGATCGAGGACATGGGCAATGGGCGCAGCCGTATCGTCGTCAAGGAGATGCCCTATCAGGTCAATAAGGCCAAGCTCGTGGAAAAAATTGCAGAGCTCGTCCAAGAGAAGAAGCTGGAGGGGGTCAGCGACCTGCGCGACGAGAGCGACCGCAGCGGCATCCGCGTCGTCATAGAGCTCAAGCGCGACGTCAACGCCAACGTGGTGCTGAACTTCCTCTACAAGCACACCCAGATGCAGGAGACCTTCGGCGTGAACATGCTGGCCCTGGTGGACGGCGAGCCCAAGGTCATGGGCCTGCGGGAGGTGCTGGGCCATTACATCGAGCACCAGCGCGACGTCGTGACCCGGCGCACCAAGTTCGATCTGGAGAAGGCCCGGGCCCGCGCCCACATTTTGGAGGGCTTGATCCGCGCGCTGGACATCATCGACGCGATCATCGCGGTGATCCGCTCCTCGCCCAACGCCAACGTCGCCAAGGCCGCCCTGATGGGCCAGGCCGACGTGACCGAGGGCCTGTTGCGCAACAACTATACCGACGTGCTGGCCGCGATGCCGGAGTTTGACTTCTCCGAAGCCCAGGCCCAGGCGATCCTGGACATGCGCCTGCAGCGCCTGACCGGCCTGGAGCGCCAGCGGCTGCTGGACGAGTTCGCCGCCCTGCAGGCCCTCATCGCAGAGCTTAGCGCCATACTGGCCGACGACGCGCTGCTGATGGCCGTGATCCGCAAGGAGCTCGTGGAGATCGCGGACCGCTTTGGCGACGACCGGCGCACCCGCATCTGCGCCGACCCCACAGAGATCGAGGACGAGGACCTGATCCAGCAGGAGGACATGGTCGTAACGATCACGACCATGGGCTACATCAAGCGCCTGCCGGCGGACACCTACAAGGCCCAGAAGCGCGGCGGCGTGGGCATCTCCGGCCTTACGACCCGGGAGGAGGACGTCGTGGACCAGATCCTCTCGGCCAGCACCCACGACTGGCTGATGTTCTTCACGAACCGCGGCCGCGTGCACAAGCTCAAGTGCTACCAGGTGCCCCAGGCGGGGCGCGCGGCCCGGGGCACCGCCGTTGTGAACCTGCTGCAGCTGGAGCCCGGCGAGAGCGTGAACACGGTGATCCCGCTGGCCGAGGGCCTGACCGGCGAGGGCAGCTATCTGATGCTGACGACCCGCCGCGGCACCGTCAAGAAGACGCCGGTGGCCGAGTTCGCCAACATCCGCACCGCCGGTTTGCGGGCCATCAACTTAAACGAAGGCGACGAGCTGATCTCCGCGATACTGACCGACGGCGCCTGCGACGTGCTGATCGCGACCCGTAACGGCCGGGGCCTGCGCTTCCACGAGAAGGACGTGCGCCCCCAGCACCGCTCCTCCTCCGGCGTGCGCGGCATCCGCCTGCGGGCGGGCGACGAGGTTGTGTCCGCTATCCTCGTGGACGACGCGGCGCGCATCCTGGCCGTCACCGAGCGCGGCTGTGGCAAGCGCATGGAGTTTGAGCCCTTCACCAAGAAGCGCCGCGGCGGCTACGGAATTCTGGCGCTGAAGGTCACCGATAAAACGGGACCCTTGGTTTCCTTGACGCCTGTTTTTGACCTCAATGACATTCTGCTGATTTCCTCCGACGGCACGATCATCCGCATCAGCGCCGACGGCGTGCCGGTGCTGGGCCGCGCGGCCCAGGGCGTGCGCGTGATGCGCCTGCGGGAGGGCGACGCCGTGGTGGCTGTGGAGGTCACCGAGCAGGGCGAGGACGAGGAGATCGAACGCGCCGAGCTGCCCGAGGACACCGGCGAATTCGACAACGCCGAGACCGAGGCCGAAGCGGAAGGCGAGGATGCTGAGGAAGCCGAGGAACCCGAGGAAGGCGAAGACGCGGCGGAGGACGCCGAAGGCGAGGAAGCCGGCGACGACGAGGAATAAATAACAGCAAGAGCGCAGAAAGGGTGTGCTGCAGCACGGATTGTTGCAGCACACCCTTTTTCATGATATGCTCGGAAAAGATATATAAATATTTGTTGGAGGGAACTATGGGTTTGGAGGAGTTGCGGGTAGACTGTGCCGTGAAGCAAAAACGAGGGCTGCACATCATCATGGCATCCGTTATCATATGGTCTGCGGTTCTGTTTGTTCATCTATCCTCGCTGCCAGTGTTGAGCAAGAATTTGTTTACCTTTTTTTGCACCGCACCCTTGCTGCCCATTTCCTACTTCATCTCGAAAATCATCAAGGTGGACTTTCAAAACAAAAGCAATCCCCTGACCAATTTGGGCGTTTTGTTTTCGGTGAACCAAATCGTGTATCTGCTGATCGCCATGTGGGTGTTTTCGGCGGTGCCCGAAAAGATGCTGATGGTGCTGGCAATTATTTTTGGCGCGCACCTTATGCCGTATGGCTGGTTATACAAATCGAAGGTGTACTTTGTCCTATCGGTCCTAATTCCTGTTTGCGCTTTGCTTGTAGGATTGAACTATGGGCCGGCTATTTTGGCCGCGATGATGATTGTATTCGAGATGGCATTTTGTGTTGGGTTGATGGTAGAAAACAAGAACTTACGCTGAGCAAGTTGTACTGCCCATGGTTTCTTCGTCACAGACGGCGGCAAAGGTTGAAAAACAACGTCATTTCGGGTAAGAGCTCAACCGGAGGGACAGAGCATGAAGTCGTACCGTAAAGTCTGTTTGCTCTTCCTTTGCATTTGCTCGCTGCTGATCGTCCTGACGCCGACGGCCCGAGCGTTTCAAGTCGCCATCCCCGGAGTGACCGTGATCGTCGGCTTCCCTCCGGGTGATCTGGAGCTCTCACTGAGGGTTCAGGAAGGTGACGCCTTCACCACGGTTCAGCCCCGCAAAGGGCAAATCGCCTGGGAGACGCGGTACCGGTTCACCTATGACAGGGACCCGCGGGCGCAGCCGCCGGTAGAGAATGCCGCGTTGGTGGTCAGCAGCGGCGGCAAGACCTTTGAATGTCCGCTGTCGGATTTGATGCGCATCATCCATAGCAACGACATCTATTTTCTGGATGTCTCCCGGCAGACCGTGACTCGCGGCCAGTCCGTTGGACGCGCGGTGTCGCTGGCATCCATGCGCGTGCTGCTGACGCTGCTGCTGGAGGGATTGCTGTTCTTCGCCTTCCGTTACTGGAAGAAGCGCAGCTGGATTGCCTTTGCCATCATCAACCTGATTACCCAAGGCGCTTTGAACGTCGTGATGAGTCTGCACTTCACAAACCCCTATCTGTTTTTGTTCCTGATTCCTATGTCAGTGCCGCTCCTGATCATCGAACTCATCGCGTTCGTCGTGATCGTGAACGAACACCGCAGGCGCAGGACCATTGCTTATGTCGTGGCCGCCAACCTGCTCAGCCTGCTTTTGATGCTGGTCGTCCTCATCTATCTGCCTGTGTGACGTAAGATTGAATATATGGCATGGCTTTGTTATAATCTGGCGGGATTTATTCTATTGTAAATATTTTGGCATGAATAGAGGAATTGCTGCATGATCGACAACGCAAAATCCCGCCCGATCCTGTTCATCCTGCTCTTCTACATTGTGTGCTTTGTCTTCCGGGGCTTCGAGTATCTGGTGCTCCTCACGGACCAGAGCATCATCGGCGAGGCGTTCATCCACAAACTCATAGGTATTGCCCTGCTGGCTGCTGCTTTGTGGGTGCTCAAATACCGCTGGGCGGACATCGGGTTCCGCGCGGATCGGGCCGCCAAGGGCGTTCTGACCGGCCTGCTGCTGGGCGGCGGCGCGTTCGTCGTTGCCTATGGCGTGGAGATGCTGATGCTCGCGGCGTCGGGAGACGCGCCCACGCTCCTGTTCTACGTCACGAGCTACGCGATCCAGGGGAACCGGGACATGCAGGACGGGCTGCTGTTCATCCTGATCTGCATCGCGGGGAACTTGATCAATGTGACGATGGAGGAAGGCGTTTTCCGCGGATTGTTCCTGCGGCTGGCACAGGAGAAGCATTCCTTTGCCAAAAGCTGTGTGTTCTCTGCCATACTGTTTGGCATGTGGCATATCGCCCAGCCCTTGCGCAACATGCTGGATGGTGAACAGTCTCCCATGGGTGCGCTGATGTCCGCGCTGATGCTGGTGGCAACCAGCGCGCTGCTGGCCATACAATACGGCATGCTGTTCCGGATCACGGGTTCCATATGGGCGGGCATGGCGGCCCATTTTGTCAACAACGCCAGCGCGAATCTGCTGCATGTGGCCACGGCCGCCGGCGTGGACCAGCTGCTGAGCGCGCGCATTGCCATCGCCCAGTCGCTTTCCTTTGTCGTGGTGCTGGTGATCTTTGTGCTCCATCTGCGTCGGGCCAAACAGGCAAAGGAAAGCCTGGCGGCGTGAACGAATGCAGAGGCAGTCTATCTGTGGACTGCCTCTGAGCGTGAAGTGCCATATGTCTAAAACTGGGTTTTGGTATACCGCACTGTTACGATGATGACCTGCTTTTGGGTTTCGTCCACACGATAGACCACAGTAAAGTTGCGAACGAAAAGTTGACGGTATCCTTTGTTAGCGTATGCCCCGGTTTTCCTGGGGGCGCCCCGTTGGGGCAGCGACTCCAGATCGAAAATCGCCTCTTCCAGCGCGTCCAGCAGGCGCTGTGCCGTGCCCGGCTCCAGCAGTGTTTGGGCAATGTATGCATAAATGTCATCCAAGTCCCGATAGGCGCGCGGGAGGAGCTTCACGGCATATTTATCCAAAGTGCCGCCTCCTCAACGCAGAGAGGGCTTCCCTGGCATCCATCAGCTGGCCGTCAGCGGCGTGCTCGGCCTCGGCTTGGGCAATGGCGGCGTCCAGCTCCCGCTCTTCCAGCATGGCCTCATAGGTCTCTATGCTCATGACGACCAAATCACCGTAGCCGTTTTTGGTGATGAAGATCGGCTCCTGTTTGGCGTGGCACAAGTCAGAAATCTCGTTGGTGTTTCTCAAGTCCGTAATAGGTCTGATTTGCGGCATATGTGCACCTCCTTCCGTGTACATAATTATGTCACTATTATGCACAAAATGCAAGCGCACCATTCTGGTGGTTAATAACACTATGCAGCTTTGCTCCCGCTGGAACAATACGCCGACCATCCTCGTCCAACCAGCAAAGCATCCGAAAGGACGATGGTCATGAGATCGATCAATTTTGCATTTTTGGCAATGGCCCTGCTGTTGGCCCTGACGCCGCTGGCGGCCTGCGGCGGCCCGAGCAGCTCCGCTGCTCCCACGGCCAGCGCCGCCCCCACGGCTCAGCCTACCCAGAAAGTCGAAGATCCGGGGCCGGACATCCAGCCCATGGCCTTCAAGCCCGCGGACGCGCTCAAGCCGGCAATCTCCAAGTCTCTGGGCGCGTTCTCGCTGGATCTGTTCCAGCGCATGACCGCCGAGGGCGGCGGCAAGAATGTGTTCCTGTCGCCGCTTTCGGTGTGGCTGGCGCTGAGCATGACCTACAACGGCGCTTCCGAGGGCACCGCCGAGGGCATGGCCCAGGCGCTGCACACGGAGGGCATTTCTCTGGACGACCTCAACGCCGACAACGCCGGCCTCATGGGCCTGCTGACCGCCGCGGACCCCAAGGTGCAGATCGCCATCGCCAACTCCATCTGGATGCGCAATAGCTTTGCGCCGGACGTCAACGCCGATTTTCTGGAAAGGAACCGGCAATCCTACGCGGCGGGCGTCGAGGCGCTGGATTTCGCGAAAGAAAGCGCCGCCGGCACGATGAACCGATGGGTGGAGGATCATACCAACGGCAACATCAAGGACTTGATTCAGCCGCCCATCCATCCGGACACGGTGATGTTCCTGATCAACGCCGTGCACTTCCAAGCGCCGTGGAAGCAGGCCTTCGACCCCAAGCTGACCCGTGACGGCACTTTCACCGCCGCCGGCGGCGCGCAGGTGCAGGCCAAATACCTGTTCCGCGAGGAAGGCAACCTGGGGTATGCCGACGATGCGGTGACGGCTGCGCGCATCCCCTATGCCACAGGCCGGCTGGAGATGGTGGCGATACTGCCCCGGCAGCAGGCGCTGGCTGATTATGTGCGGGAGCTAACTCCGCAGAAGTTGGAGCAGATCATCGCCAAGTGCGCCGAGACCTCCCTGCCGCTGCTGTTCCCCATGTTCAAGGTTGAGTATGAGGTTGAGCTCAACGGTATGCTCAAGGCCATGGGCATGGAGCAGGCCTTCGGGGGTTCCGCCGACTTCTCCGCGCTGAGCGACAAGCGGGGCAAGGAGCTTTTTATCAGCCAGGTCAAGCACAAGAGCTTCATAGAGGTCAACGAGCAGGGCACCGAGGCCAGCGCCGCCACATCGGTGGAGATTCGGACGGAAGCGGCGGTGATGCCAATGGAATTCAACCAGCCCTTCCTGTACCTGATCCGCGATAGCAAAACCGGCGCGATTTTGTTCATCGGGACCATGGAAAACCCGGCGTAGCCTGCCAACATCCCCGCTGGAACCAACCACTGCTCGCTCTCGTCCAAACTGCTAAAGTAATTACTGAACAAATCGGTGTTTGCTAACAGCCGAAAGGACGATGGAAATGAGATCGCGTAAGCTTACGTTGATAACCGTGGCCGTGCTGCTGGCGGTGGCTCCGCTGGCAGCATGCAGCGGCACAGGCAGCGTCTCCGCGCCTACGGCCCAGTCCACCGGGAATTCGGGGGTGGACGTCCAGCCCATGGCCTTTAAGCCCGCCGATACGCTTCGGCCCGCAGTGGCCCAGGCGCTGGGCGGGTTCTCGGTGGACCTGCTGCAGCGCCTGAGCGCCGCGTCCGGCGGCAAGAACGTGTTCCTCTCGCCGCTTTCGGTGTGGCTGGCGCTGAGCATGACGTATAACGGCGCATCCGCCGGCACCGCCGAGGGCATGGCTCGGGCGCTGCACGCAGAGGGCATTTCTTTGGACGACCTCAACGCCGACAACGCCGGCCTCATGGGCATCCTGAGCGCCGCGGACCCCAAGGTGCAGATCGCCATCGCCAACTCCATCTGGATGCGTAAGGACTTTGCGCCGGAGGTCAACGCGGATTTCCTTAATAGAAACCGGGACTATTACGCGGCGGCCATTCGGGGGCTGGACTTTTCCCAAAGCAGTGCCGCCGATATTATCAACAAATGGGTGCAGGACAACACCAGTGGAAACATCAAGGACTTGATTCAGCCGCCCATCCATCCGGACACGGTGATGTTCCTGATCAACGCCGTGCACTTCAAAGCGCCGTGGAAGCAGAGCTTTGACCCGCAGTGGACCCAAGATGACGTTTTCACAACTGCCGGCGGCCAGCAGGTGCCGGCAAAATACCTTTTCCGTGAGGAAGACAATCTGGGCTATGCCGACGATTCGGTGATCGCCGCGCGCATCCCCTATGCCACCGGGCGGCTGGAGATGGTCGCGATCCTACCCCGGCAGCAGGCGCTGGGCGACTATGTGCGGGGGCTGACGCCCCAGGCGCTGGAGGAGACTGTGGTCAAGTGCGGCGAAAGCTCCATGGCGCTGCGGTTCCCCAAGTTCAAGCTGGAGTACGAGGCCGAGCTCAACGATGCGCTCAAGGCCATGGGTATGGAAGCGGCCTTCGGTTCCAAGGCCGACTTCACCGCCATGAGCGAAACGATGGGGAAGGAGCTCTTTATCAGCAAGGTCAGGCACAAGAGCTTCATCGAGGTCAACGAGGAAGGTACCGAGGCCAGCGCCGCCACGTCGGTGGAGATCGCTGCATCGGCGGCTTCGGTGTCGCTGGAATTTAACCGGCCCTTCCTGTATCTGATCCGCGACAGCAAGACCGGGGCGATCCTGTTCATGGGGACGATGGAGACTCCAGCGTAGACCTGTGCCTGTTAACATGGCGCCTGCCTATCTGGACAGCACCCCGAAAAACGGACATTGAGCAAAAAGAGCCTCCTGTTGTAGGATTACTACAGCAGGAGGTATTTTAATGAAGCGGAAATGGACAGACATCAAATCAGTGGAAGCACTGATACAGC
>JAEYPH010000035.1 GCA_023410875.1 Bacillota bacterium
CAATCATGAGCGCATTCAGCTTAAAACAAAACTGACGCCGCTCGAAAAACGGCGCCAGTCTGCGTAATTCCTCGTATTCCTACGGCAGGGCTTTTTCTTCGTGTCTACTGAACGGGGGTCAGTCCACTGAAACGACCGGCTCTTTTCAAATCATGATTGTTCCGGATTATCCGGCTGGTCCTTGCGTTTGCCCAGATAGTCGGGCAGCTGCATGCCGGCCATGTCGAACATGTCTCCCAGCGGCGGCACACTCTTGAGCATGCCCGAAAGGAAGTTGGCTGTCGTGGGCGTGCCGTCCTTCATACCGTCCCACACGGTGACCTTGTCGATCTTGAGGTTCTTGATGGCCTCCACCTGCACCTTGACCAGCTCTTCCAGCTTGTCGGCGATCAGCAGGCGAATAGCCGCGTCGCTGTCACCGCCGGCGGCCTCCACGATCTTGCGGAAGCCTTCGGCCTGCTTGGTCAGGATCTCGTTGACGCCGCGGGCGCGGGCCTCCATGGTCGCGAAGATGGCGTCGGCCTCGCCGCGGGCCAACCGGCGGGTGCGCTCGGCGTCGGCCTCGGCGGCGATTTCCACCTGGCGCTTGCTGATTTCGGCCTTTACGATGATGTCGGCTTCCTGGCTGGCCTGCTCGCGGGCGGCGCGGCCCTGTTCAGCGTCGCGCTCGGCCTTGTAGGCTTCTTCCAGCGCTTTGGCGGCGGTCACCTTTTCGGCGGCCAGCGCGCGGCGGTTGGCTTCGGCCTGCTGCTCGCGCAGCGTGGCGTTGGAGTTGGCGATGGTGATCTTGGCCTCGTTCTCACCCATGATGGCCTGAGAATCGGCGGATGCCACCTGCACGCGCTCCTCGCGGTGGGCGTTGGCTTCGCCGATGGAGCCGTCGCGGTTTTTCTCCGCCACGGACTTGCGCGCGTCGTTGATGGCCTTGGCCGAGGCTTCCTTGCCCAGCGCCTGGATGTAGCCCGACTCGTCGTTGATGTCGGTGATGTTGACGTTGATGAGCCGCAGGCCGATCTTTTTAAGCTCGGTCTCCACGTTGCTGGACACTGCTGCCAGGAACTTGTCGCGGTCGGTGTTGATCTCCTCGATGTCCATCGTGGCCACGACCAGGCGCAGCTGGCCGAAGATGATGTCCTTGGCCAGCTCCTGTATCTGGGTCAGGTTGCGGCCCAGCAGGCGCTCTGCGGCGTTCTGCATGACGCCTTCCTCGGTGGAAATGCCCACGGTGAAGCGGGAGGGCACGTCGATGCGGATGTTCTGGCGGCTGAGTGCGTTGGTCAGCATGACCTCGATGCTCATCGGCGTCAGGTCCAGGAATGCGTAATCCTGCACCACCGGCCAGATGAAGCTGGCGCCGCCGTGAATGCACTTGGCGCTGCGGCCGCGACCGCCGCCGGATACCATGCCGTAGACCACGAGGATCTTGTCCGAGGGGCATTTTTTGTAGCGCCGCAGCAGCGAGATCAGCAGCCCGAAGGCCAGCAGTACCGCCGCGATGACGGCAATCAGCCAATAGTCTCCCATAAGTACCTCCTCATATATGTTCTATATTGTAAGCCGGCGGCTGGGAATCGCTGAATATGCAATGCCTTATTCAGCGATTCCCTCATACCAGCTCCACAATCAGCGTCGTGCCGCCGCGCACGCCCACCACGCGCACGCTTTGGCCGGTTTTGAGCGTTCCGCCAGCAGTCTGGGCGTCGCACTCCATCCAGCGGTCCTGTACCATCACGTTGACTTTGCCGCTGCCGGCGAATGCCCCGGGGATGGGGATATACACCTCGCCGACCTGGCCCACTGCGTTGCTCAGGTGCACGTTGCCGCTGGCCTGCAGCTTCTGCATCAGATAAAAGAGCCATGCCGTCAGCAGCAGGCCCGCCGTGCCGGCCAGGAAGGCCACCAGGATGCTCAGCCATGCGGCAGCGCCTTCGCCGGTCATGGCCAGGCCCACCCAGCCGAACAGCACGAAGAAAGCCAGAATGCTGCGCAGTGAGAACACCTGGAAGGCCGCTGTGTCGGCAGCCTCAGCAGAATGCAGGTGGTCCATGGCATGGTAGGTGGCCGCCACCTGATCGGGCAGGTCGTGGCCCGCGCCTCCATCCATGGCGTCATGGCCGGCGTCCACATCGCCATGGGAGCCCAGCCCCACCAGCATCAGTATCGTCTGCAGCACCAGCACCAGCGACGAGGGGATGGCGACCAGAGCCAGCACTTTTTGCAGCAGCGTCAATGTGCCCCACCATGTGAGCATGACGATCCCTCCTCTCTTGATCTCATTTTCCGTATTTCTATTATCTATTATATGTTATAAGCCGGAGCCAAACAAGTTGACCTGTCTCAAAGCATCCAGGCACTGTCTGCAATGTCTGAATAAACGAACAACGGATACTCTGTTATTGTGGGATGTGGTGCTGGCAGCCGCCCTGGCGATTCATTCCTGCCAGGTAATCTGCTTGCAGATTACCGGTCGCCCGCAGGCGAGGCGCGGGCGGCAACGAATGCTGTATGAAGGGTAGGAATCTGCCCGCAGGCATGTTGCGTATCCCAAAAAGGAAAGAGAAGAACGAAACTATAGCGTTCGGCCGTCGACGGTCATCGTCGGCCGAACAACGTAAAGCATGAGAGAAAAGAGCAGGGGGTGGCCTCGGCGGGGGAGAAGTTCCCCCACCGAAATCACGTTTACACATTTGTTACAATCCCTAACTGTTTTTATGCTATAATCTACCTTTGCAGAAGTAGATTGCACGAAAGCGGGCAGACCATGGCATTGCAGATCACCGGCGCGCAGGGCCGCGCCAAACGCGCGGGCATTCAGCCGGGTTGGAGGCTGCTCTCCATCAATGGCGAGCCTGTGTTGGATTTCATCGATTACAACTGGTTTTCAGCGCAGGCCGATCTGGACATCCTCGTAGATACAGGGGAAGGTGAGAAGAGCGTTCGGATGCACAAGCCCGCGGAAGAGCCGCTGGGCCTGGAACTGGAGGGGCTGTATCCCCAGGAGCGCCAGTGCGCCAACCGCTGCATATTCTGCTTTGTAGACCAGATGGCCCCCGGCATGCGGGACAGCCTGTATGTGAAGGACGACGACTGGCGCTACAGCGTGCTGTTTGGCAACTACATCACGCTGACCAACGTGGGCGAACGCGATTTCCAGCGCATTCTCCGGCGCGCTCCCTCGCCGCTGTATGTAAGCGTCCACGCCACGGACCCCGATGTGCGCGTGCGTATGATGGGCAATGAGGGCGCCGGGCGCATTCTGGAGCAATTGCGGGCGCTGGGCGAAGCGGGCATACAGATGCACTGCCAGATCGTGCTGGTGCCCGGATACAACGACGGCGACGTTTTGCTGCGCTCCCTGCGGGATCTGTGGGCGCTGCACCCGGCGGTGCGCACGGTGGCCGTGGTGCCCGTGGGGCTCACCCGGTTCCGTGACGGCCTGCCGGAGCTTTTGCCCGTGGACCGGGCAGCGGCGCTGGCCGCCGTGGAGACGGTTGAGAACTTTGCCCAGGGTTGCCTGCAGGCAAAGGGCGTGCGGTTCTGCTTCGCCGCCGACGAACTGGTGGAGCGGGCGGGTTTGCCGCCACGGCGATATGACGGGGAGCACACGCCCCAGGTGGCCAACGGCGTGGGGCTGGTCAGCAATCTGCTGGACGAGCTGGAATGGGCGCTGCAGGACCTGCCAGAGGAGTTGCCGGTGCTTCGCCGGGTCACCATCATCACCGGAACGTCGGCCTATGGCCTTATGGAGAACGTCTCCGCGCAGCTCAGCGGCCGGGTGCACAACCTGGAGGTACAGGTGATCCGCGCGCAAAACAGGCTGTTCGGCAGCAGTGTCACCGTGGTGGGGTTGTTGAGCGGCGCAGACATCGCCGAGGCCGCCGCTGGGCACAATCTGGGTGATGAGGTATTGATTTCGCAGGCGGCGCTGCGCAGCGGCGAGGATGTGTTTTTGGATGGCATGACGCTGAGCGAGCTTGCCCGGCGTGTGGGCGTGCCGGTGCGCGCCGTGGGCTGTGACGGCGAGGCTTTGGCCCGTGCCATCTGCTCCTTGCACGATCGTTAGGCGTAGCATAAACTGGAGGATTGACTTGAAAAGCAAACCAATTGTAGCCATCGTGGGGCGGCCGAACGTCGGCAAATCGACGTTCTTCAACCGCATCATCGGCCGGCAGATCTCCATCGTGGAGGACATTCCCGGCGTCACCCGCGACCGCATCTACGCCGAGGCCGAATGGCAGGGCCACCGCTTCACGCTGGTGGACACCGGCGGCATCGAGATGGAGAGCGACGACCTGATCAAGCGCCAGATGCGCACCCAGGCCCAGCTGGCCGCTGAGACCGCCGACCTGATTCTGTTCTTCGTGGATGGCCGCGACGGCCTGACCGGCGAGGATCACGACGTGGCCGACTATCTGCGCAAGATCAAAAAGCCCGTGCTGCTGGTCGTCAACAAGGTGGACAACGCCAGCCGCGAGGACGCGATGTATGAGTTCTTCGAGCTGGGCATCGGCGAGCCTTACGCGATTTCATCGGTGCACGGCATGGGCACCGGCGACGTGCTGGACGCCGTGGTGGCTGCTGTGGACACGGTGGAGGAGGGCGACGACGCCGAGGGCACCATCCGCATCGCCGTGGTGGGCAAGCCCAACAGCGGCAAGTCCTCACTGGTCAACCGCATCCTGGGTGAGGACCGCACCATCGTGAGCCCTGTGGCCGGCACAACCCGCGATGCCATCGATACGCCCTTCACCGCTAATGGTAAGCCCTATGTCATCATCGACACCGCGGGCATCCGCCGCAAGGCCCGCATCGAGCAGGAGTCGCTGGAGCGCTTTTCGGTGATCCGGGCGCTGTCCGCCGTGCGCCGCTGCGACGTGGCGCTGCTGATGGTGGATGCCGACGCCGGCCTAAGCGATCAGGACGCCAAGATTGCCGGCTACATGCAGGATTCCGGCAAGCCTGCTGCGGTGCTCGTGAACAAGTGGGACCTTGTGGACAAGGATGAATCCACGACCGGCAAGTATATAACCGACATCCGTACGCAGCTGGTGTTCATGTCCTATGCGCCGGTGCAGTTCATATCCTGCAAGACCGGCCAGCGGGTGCACAAGGTGTTGGAGCTTGTGGATCAGGTCTATGAAAACTCCCGCCGCCGCGTGGCCACCGGTCTGCTCAACGACGTCATAGGCGACGCTGTGGCCGCCATGGAGCCGCCGGCCACCTATGGCCGCCGCCTGCGCATCTACTACAGCACCCAGACCGGCATCTGCCCGCCGGAATTCACGCTGTTCACCAACGAGGCCGAGCTCATGCGCGACCCCTATCGGCGCTATCTGGAGAACCATCTTCGCAAGACCTTTGACTTCACCGGTACACCCATCAAACTCGTGTGCCGCAGCAGGCAGGAGAAGGACTGATGAATACGCAGCAGGTTTTACTGATCATAGGCATTGCCATCACCAGCTATTTCATCGGCGGTCTGTCGCCGGCCATTTTCCTGAGCAAGCTGGTGACCGGCGCCGACATTCGCGAGAGCGGCAGCGGCAACGCTGGCGCCACCAACATGCTGCGCCATGTGGGAGTGCGCGCAGGGTTGCTGACCTTCATACTGGACGTGCTCAAGGGCGTGATTCCCACGCTGCTGGCGATGTTGATCTTCAATCGCTTTACACCCTACGCGGCCTATGCCGCGGGCCTGTTCGTCGTCGTGGGGCACATCTTCCCGGTGTTCCTGGGCTTCCGCGGCGGCAAGGGCGTGGCCACGAGCTTCGGCGTGCTGTTGGTGCTGCAGCCGTTGCTATCCGTGGTGCTGGTGCTGGTGGCCTTTGCGATCATGTTCGCCACGGGCTATGTGTCGCTGGGCTCCATCGTCGCCGCGGCGCTCTACCCGATCTGCAGCTATCTGATTGCGCCCATCGGCTGGCAGTTCGCCACGTTCTCGCTGGTGGTGTGCGGTCTGATGATCTTCATGCACCGGGAGAACATCAAGCGGCTCATCAAGGGCACCGAGAACAAGATCGATCCGAAGAAGCTCAAACGATAGCCAATTACAACAGCCTTTTTCACGTGATGTAATAGAGCAGTAAAACCTATGGCGCGGGGGAGAACCTCCCGCGTCCTTTCTGTTTCGTCATGGCTGGATGTCGTCTGTACATCCAGCCGCATATCCTGTAAGGACGGCATCATGCAGACAGAAAGGATGTGCGCTCATGCTATCCAATGAGCAATATGTGCGGTTATCACTGGATTTGAATCTCTTTTTCCTAAGGATTATGAAAGAACATGCGATCTTCCTGGAGGCGGCGCTGACCGGGCGGGACAAGACGCTGGCCGAACAGGCTGACCAATTCAAACTGCAGTTTGAGTACCTGCTGCGCCAGGCGGTGGCGCTATCCAGCGGCACCCAGGGATATGTGGATTGGCAAAGCGGTCAATATGTCACGCCCTATACCTTTGATGCAGAGCAGAAGACGCAATTCTACACCGGCATCGCCATCGACAGCGCCATTACCAGGCAGGAGCTGGAGCTGGCCCGTGCGATGGCGGGGGGAATGTCCATTGCCGAGCAGGTCAGCATGCTCAACACCGCCGCGATCAACGCCGTCACCGCTTTGATTTCCTTTAAGACCATGCTGTTCAACGCGTTGACATCCTGCAAGATATTCCTGAATACCTACTGGTTGCTGCTGGATCATATCATCCGGGAAGCAAAGCTGTTCCTAAGCCAGCTGACCCGGCTGCAAAACCGGATGGAGCTGGTGCCCCCGCAGGAGCTGGCCCAGCAGGAGGCATTCTGGAACACCATCATGGCGGAGCACAGCAAATTCATCCGCGGTCTGCTGGACCCCACGGAGGTCGCTCTGTTTGATCAAGCCAACCAGTTCGCACACCAATTTGATAAGTTGACGGCTGGGGCAATGCAGGCACAGAACCAGATGGCGCTGCTGCCACAGGTAACCGCGGCCAGTCTGGAAGAAACCCGCAAGGTAAGGGATTTCAATGCGGCGGGCACCAGCGGTCTGTTGTCGTGCAGCATCAAGGCGATCATCGTGCCTCTGCTTGGAGATCATGTGCTCAGGGAGGCCAATCATTTCATTCATCTGTTGCAGAAAGCGATGTAATTGAATAAAAGTAGGGGCAGCGAGGAGCTGCCCCTACGGGGTTTTGAAAACACCTATGTAGGTCTTCGTTGAAAAAAAGGCGTTATTCTTTCCGCTGTCGCGGAAAGCTCTCATCGCTGCGCGATGACCGGCAATGCTCCTATGTCGGCGAAGCCGACATCCCGCATTGCCTGAGCTACCATTTCCCCTTGCCGATGTGGCCGGCGATTTCGGCCTTGCTGCGCTGCTTGATGATCCAGGCCTCGTCCTTGGCCTTGGTGAACAAAGCGACACAGGGCGGGTCCAGGTTGATCTGGATGCCTTCTTCGGCCAGCTTGGCAATCTCCATGGCCAGGGCCACGATCTGCATATGGATGTCGTTGGTGCGGTCCGAGGCGGTCACCTTGGCGGCTTCCTCATCGGTGAGCTTTACGAACTTCTCGGCGGGCGCGCCGCATTTGGGGCAGGCGGCCGGCGGGTTGTCGCCTTCGACGGTCATGCCGCAGACGGAACATTTCCAGTAGGACATCTTAAGCACCTCCAAACAAGATTGGAATCATTATAACATAATAGAGCGTAAAATAAACAGCCATTCTTACCAAAAAATTGGAAGCTTTTCTGCTTTCATCTATGCGTTTTGGCTCATTGCCATGGGGAATAAACATGGTATAATACGACTAAGCCGGTATCCGCGAGGAACCGGACTGGCACATTATTCTTAATTTGCGTCAGACATCCCTTGAGGAGTCTGAACGGAGGGAAAACATGAATACCAAGACCCGCAGGCTCACCACCACGGCGCTGATGTCAGCGCTCACCCTCATCCTTGGCTTAACGCCCATCGGCTTCTTAACGATTCCCTTTACGACCATCGACATCACCCTTATGTGTCTGCCTGTCATCATAGGCGCCATCGTCATCGGCTGGAAGGAAGGCCTGCTGCTGGGCCTGCTCTTCGCGCTGACCAGCCTGTTCAAGGCGCTCACGGCACCTTCGCCGCTGGTCGCGGCGCTGCTGCCGTATCCGCTGGCGCTTTACCCTAGCATTTTCATCCCCAGGCTGTTGATCCCGCTGGTGGCATATGGCGTGTGGCGGCTGACGGTTCGCCTGCCCAAGGCGGTGAGCCTGGGCATCGCGGCGGCAGCCGGGTCGCTCACCAACACGGCGCTCTTCCTGGGCATGTTCTATGTGCTGGGCGCGGGCCCTATCGCCACGCAGTTGGGCATGACAACCGGCGCGGTGGGGGCGCTGCTGGCTGGCGTGGTGCTGACCAACGGCCTGCCCGAGGCCGCAGTGGCGGTGCTGCTGTGCGTGCCCATCATGTATGCTCTGCAAAAAGTCATAAAGAAGGACTGAACATATGATACTGACCATGGACGTGGGCAACACGAACATCAAGACCGGCATCTACGACGGTCGGGAGATGGTCGAGTATGTCCGCTTCTCCACCGACATGTACAAGACCAGCGACGAATACGGCCTGATGCTCAGCCAGTTCCTGGCCCTCAAAGGCATTGAACGGGGGCGAATTGAGGCCGCAGTGGCGTCCTCGGTGGTGCCGTCCATCAACTTCACGCTGGAGCACATGTGCCGCACCTATCTGGGCTTTGATCCGCTGTTCGTGGGCCCCGGCGTCAAGACCGGGCTCAACATCCGCTACGACAACCCCCGCGAGGTGGGCTCCGACCGCATTGCCTCGGCGGTGGCGGCCTATGAGCTCTACGGCGGCCCGGCCATCGTTATCGATTTCGGCACCGCCACGACATTCAATGCCGTCAGCGCCGATGGTGAGTTTCTGGGCGGCGCCATCATGCCAGGCATCAAGCTTTCCACTGAGGCGCTGGTGGCCAACGCAGCCAAGCTCCCCCGCATTGAGCTAATCCGGCCGGATACCGTCATCAACCGCTCCACCGTCGCCGGCATGCAGGCGGGCATCCTCTACGGCTATGTGGGCGCGGTGGACAACATCGTGGCGTTGATGCGCTCGGAACTGGGCGACCCGGCGGTGCAGGTCATCGCCACCGGCGGCATGTCCAGGCTCATTTCGGCGGAATCCAGAACCATCAGCCGTGTCAACGGCAGCCTGACGCTGGAGGGGTTGCGCGTCATCTACGAGCGCAATCGCAAGCAAGCATGAGCGTGCGCACGGTGAAAATCGCCTTTTTGGGCATGGGAAACATAGGGTCCGGCGTTTTTACGGCGCTTGGCCTGAACGGCGAGGGCATTGCCCACCGCGAGGGCCTGCACTTCGAGCTGGTGCGCGCGCTGGTGCGGGATACGACCAAGCCCCGGCCGCCGGGCGTGCAGCCCTACATGCTGACGCAGGATTTTGAGGACATCCTCGAAGACCCGCAGATCGAGATCGTCGCGGAATTCCTGGGCGGGGTGGAGCCGGCGGCGGACTACATGGCCCGGCTGCTGCGCGCAGGCAAGACCGTGGTGACCGCCAACAAGGAGGCCGTGGCCTACCGCTGGCCCATGCTGGAGGCCGCGGCCCGCGAGGGTAACACAGGCCTGTATTACGAAGCCAGCGTGTGCGGCGGCATACCGGTCATCAAGACGATCAACGAATCCATGCAGGCCAACGAGATCAGCGAGATCAAGGGCATCATCAACGGCACGACCAACTACATGCTCTCGCGCATGAGCGACGAGGGTTTAAGCTATGCCGACGCGCTGGCCGAGGCCCAGCGGCTGGGCTTTGCCGAGCCGGACCCGACCAACGACGTGGAGGGCATCGACGCCGCGTGCAAGCTGTCCATCCTGACGTCGCTGGCGTTCCACACGAAGATTCCCGTGGATCGCATCTTTCGCGAGGGCATCACGAAGTTGTCCCCCGGAGACATCGCCCAGGGCCGCGAGTTGGGCTTCGAGATCAAGATGCTGGCCATCGGCAAGAAGCGCGGCCACTGCGTGGAGACGCGCATTCACCCGACGTTCATCCCCCGAGAGCACCCGCTGGCCGCGGTGCGCGGCTCCTACAACGCCGTGTATTTGCAGGGCAACACCGTGGGCAGCCTGATGCTCTATGGCCGCGGCGCGGGCGATCTGCCCACGGCGTCGGCCATCGTCAGCGATCTGATCACCGCTGCCAAGGCGCCCAAGCATCGGTACAACACATTCATCAATGCCGACGACGTGGACCCGGGCACCCAGATCGCGCTGGACTGGGACAGCCGCTACTTCCTGCACCTGGATGTGCATGACCGCCCCGGCGTACTGGCGGACATCGCCGGCGCGCTGGCTGCCCAGAACATCAGCATCGCTTCACTGGTACAGAAGGGCTGGGGCACTGACACTGCGCCCATCTATATGATCACCCACCGCACCCGCGAGCGCGCCATGGCGGCTGCGCTTCACGAGTTCAAAACACTGCCGTCCATCTGCTCGGTGGCCGGCGTCATCCGCGTGGAAGAATAGGCGACAGGGAGGCTCCCAATGGAACCACTAAACCGCCAAGGCTACCGGCTGGTCTGGTCCGACGAGTTTGAGGGCGACCGGCTGGACCCTACGGTGTGGAATTATGAGACTGGGCATATCCGCAACCACGAACTGCAGTGGTATACCGACGATGGCAGCAATGTCCTGATGCAGGATGGGCGCCTGATGCTGCTGGCAAAAAGCCATGGCCCCGATGCGCCCCATGCCTATACCAGCGCCAGCATTACCACGCAGCACAAGCGCAGCTTCACCTACGGCATCGTGGAGATACGCGCCCGGCTGCCCCATGGCAAGGGCATTTGGCCGGCCTTCTGGATGATGGGCGACGAACCCGATGCCGCCCTGGGCGCCTACCGCTGGCCGGATTGCGGCGAGATCGACATCATGGAGATGGTGGGCGGGGGCAGGCAGGCCGACGCCACCGTTTACGGCACGCTGCACTGGGGCACGCTGGAGCCCTACGCCCACTTCAGCAACGACCAGCAGGGAGAACCCCACCACTTCACGCTGCCCCAGGGGGTCTTCGCCGGCGGCTTCCATGTGTTCTCGCTGGAGTGGACGCCCCAGCGCATGGCCTGGTATGTGGACGATCAGCCATTTCTGGAGTGCGCTATAGACCGGCCCGGTATGGAGATGCTGCACAAGCCGTTTTTCGTGATGTTGGGCATGGCTGTGGGTGGCGATTGGCCGGGAGATCCGGACGAACAGACCATATTCCCGCAGCGTTATGAGATCGATTATGTGCGCGTCTATCAGAAGGACGCGAAATAGGAGGAGCACGTTATGCTGGTGAAAGAGAATCAACTGAATGCCGAGGTGCGCCAGAATATGCGCGGCGGCGACGGGCAGGCCAAGCTGAACCTGGTGCCCGAGGGCATGCTGCCCAAGGGAACCCGCCTGTGCTCGGTCATAGAGCTGGAGAGCGGCTGCTCCATCGGCTCCCACGCCCACGACAAGGAGACTGAGGTGTTCCACTTCATCTGCGGCAGCGGCGAGGTGGACGACAACGGCGAGGTAAAGGCCGTATCCGCCGGCGACACGATGATGACCGGCGGCGGCGCCAGCCACAGCGTGCGCAACACCGGCAGCGAGACGCTGCGGTTTTCCGCGATTATCATCCTAAACGCTGACTAGCATTCAACCAAAAGCACTGTGACGTTCTTTAGTGCTTATATATCCTGAGCTAGCAACGATCCAGTTCTTTTTGAATGACCTTCTCCAGTACGGGGAGGTCATTCTTTGCGGCATCCCATATGTACTCAAGATTAAGCTTGTGATATCCATGTGCGGCTCTGTTTCGCGTTCCAATTATTCCATTCCAGGGTATTTCCGGGTGACGATCCAAAACATCGGGGAACAGCTTCTTTAAGTCATTCGCCAGCTCGCCAATGTTAAGGATTCCATAAGTCACAGCTTGATGGGTTTTGCGATCTGCTTCAAAGGCCTCAAAAGACTCTGTATCTTTTATAAAAGCCTTAATGTCTCTGATGTGCTCCATCATGTGTTTTAGGTAGTTCGACACTCTCTCCATAGATGCACCGCGATTCCTTCATGATGTTTTCAGCAAAATCAAGGGATTTGACCGTGGATTGGAATAACAAGTCCACCTTTCTGCCGGAAAGCTGTTCTAACTCATCGATAATGACACAAAACTCAAACCCCAAATGGGCGGACGGCTTCTTCGTAATAATAAGGTCAAGATCGCTTGCCAGCGTTTGCTCGCCTCGCGCGAAGGAGCCAAAAACAGCAACACTGGCAACGTTGGGATGTGACTGCATGACAGTTTGAACAACTCTTCTAACATCTTCTATGGTGTTTACCATTCTGAACGCTCCTTTCCCGCCTATTATTTCACAGGAGATATTCATGCGTCAACAGCGAATACCATTGCGATTGGGGCACACCTTCCTGCATTCATAGCAATGGATACGATATTCACCGCCGTCCCGCGCGCCAAAGGCATGGGCGGAGCAGGCCTGCTGATCCATCAGGTCGCTGCCCAACGCGTGGACCGGGCAGGCGACCACACAACGGCGGCAGCCGGGTATGCACGCTTCGTAACCAGCCAGCGGGTCGCTTTGCAATTCGGCCTCGGTCAGCACTGAGGCCAGCCACATCATGTTGCCTAAGCGTTCATTGACCAGCAATGTGTTGCGACCGATGCGCCCCAGGCCCGCCAACTCGGCGGCGTGCTTGTGGCTGATGGTGCCGCGATAACGCCCGGTGGGCGCGTCGAAGTCGTCGGGATAGTTGCTGCCGATGGGCACGGTAACCGCACCTTCATCCATCATCGCCTGGGCCAGCGCCGGCGCCATGCGGTTCATCCTGTCGGCGCAATAGTTTCTGGTGACCCAGTAGGGGCTCACCGAGGACGCATCCAGCGTTGCCGGGTTGAAACGGCAGGCGATCACGACGACCGACCGGCAGCCGGGCAGCACATCGCTGGGGTGGTAGCCCTTGGGCGCATCCACAAAGCGCTCGGCGCTGGCAATGCCAACCAGATCGGCCCCCAAAGCACGGGCCATTTCCTTCACTTTTTCCGCTGTCAGCATGAAACAATCCTCCTCGCTCTCAATCAAGACATAGTATGATCGCGCAATATCCGGACTGTCAAGGCGAACAGGGCACAATAGAAAAACAGCCCGCCATGCTGGCGGGCCGAATGATGGATGATGGTTACTGCTCCTGCTGCGCCGCCTTGCGCTGTCCGTTGATGCGCATGCGCATCGTGTGGTCCAGCACCTTCTTGCGCAGGCGGGTCGTGTTGGGGGTCACCTCCAGCAGCTCGTCGTCGGAGAGGAACTCCAGGGATTCCTCCAGGCTCAAGTGCCGGGGCGGCGTCAGGCGCAGCGCGTCGTCGGAGCCTGCGGCTCGCATGTTGGTGATGTGCTTCTTCTTGCACACATTGACGACGATGTCCTCGGTCTTGGGGGATACGCCCACGATCATGCCGGCGTACACCGGCGTGCCGGGGTCGATGAACAGCGAGCCGCGCTCCTGGGCGTTGAACAGGCCATAGGTCACGGCCTCTCCGGTCTCGAAGGCGATCAGCGACCCTGTGGCCCGCCGCGGAATGTCTCCCTTGACCGGCTCATAGCCCGCGAAGATCGCGTTGAGGATGCCTTCGCCGCGGGTATCGGTCAGAAAGTCGCTGCGATAGCCGAACAGGCCCCTGGAGGGAATGCGGAACTCCAGGCGCATGCGCTCGCCCTGGGGGTGCATGTGCTGCAGCTCGCCCTTGCGCACACCCATGCGCTCCATCACGATGCCCACGGCCTCCTGGGGCACATCGACGACCAAGCGCTCCACTGGTTCATGCACCTGACCGTCGATGGTCTTGTAGAGCACCCGGGGTGTGCTGACCTGGAACTCGTAGCCTTCGCGGCGCATGGTCTCGATCAGGATGGAAAGGTGCATTTCGCCGCGTCCCAGCACCCGGAAGGCTTCCGATGTGTCGGTCTCCTCCACGCGCAGGCTCACATCCTTGAGCAACTCGCGGAACAGCCGGGCGCGCAGATGGCGCGAGGTCACAAATTTGCCCTCGCGGCCGGCGAAGGGGCTGTCGTTGACCGAGAACGTCATCTCCACCGTTGGTTCGGAGATTTTGACGAAGGGCAGCGGCTCCACGGCGTTCAGATCGCAGATTGTATCGCCGATGGTGACGCCCTCAATGCCGGAGATGCAGATGATATCGCCGACCTGGGCGCGCTCCACCGGCACGCGTTTGAGCCCCTCGAACTGATACATGCTGGTGATCTTGGAGCGGTAGGGGTCCTTGGTGTTGTGGTAGGAGCTCACGGCCACTTCCTGCCCCACGGCGATCTCGCCGCGCTCGATGCGGCCGATGGCGATGCGGCCCACGTAGTCGTTGTAGTCGATGGAGCTGACCAGCATCTGCAGCGGCTCATTCTCCGGGCCTTCCGGCGCAGGGATGTAGCTGACGATCGTGTCGAACAGCGGCTTGAGATCGGTACCGGTCACATTGGGTGACAGTGACGCGATGCCCTTGCGGGCAGAGCAATAGAGGATGGGGCTATCCAGCTGCTCGCTGGTTGCGTCCAGCTCCAGCAGCAGTTCCAGCACCTCGTCGCCCACCTCGGCCAGTCGGGCGTCCTCCCGGTCGATCTTGTTGATGACGATGATGACGCGGTGGTTGAGCTCCAGCGCCTTCTGCAGCACGAAGCGGGTCTGGGGCATGGGGCCTTCAAAGGCGTCCACCAGCAGCAACACGCCGTTGACCATCTTGAGCACGCGCTCCACCTCGCCGCCGAAGTCGGCGTGTCCGGGCGTGTCCACGACGTTCACCTTGATGCCGTTGCAGTGAATCGATGTGTTCTTGGCCAGTATTGTGATGCCGCGCTCGCGCTCCAGGTCGTTGTTGTCCATGACGCGTTCCTGTACAACCTGGTTCTCGCGGAAGGCGCCGCCCTGCTTGAGCATTTCGTCCACCAGGGTGGTCTTGCCGTGGTCAACGTGGGCGATGATCGCCACGTTGCGGATGTCGTTTCGTATCAAAAAAGAGTTCCCCCTTAAACTTGGTCGATGGAATTGTGTTGCAGCTTGTGCAACACGCAACAAATTATTATACACCGGATTGGGATGTCTGTCAGCCACATTTTTTAACTGCATACTTCCGCTGACGGAGTCTTTTTGAGTGTTCCCACAACCGCGGAAGGAATCCCAGGGGGAGAGGGGAACTGTATAGGAACAGGAAAGGGGGAGAGAACATGCAGCGCATCCACATTTCCGGTATGGCCTTTCGGGATGAGTGGGGCCGCCAGCGGATTTTCCATGGTATCAACCTCGTGCACAAGGGAACCAGGTTGTCGGACGGAACCATCGACTACATCGGCCCCTGGACCGAGGCGGACTTCGCCGACCTCGCGCGCTGGGGCTTCAACGCTGTGCGCCTGGGGATGATCTGGGACGCCGTGGAGCCGCAGCCCAGCCAATACGACGAAGCCTATCTGGACTGGATACTGTCTATGCTGGACCTGTGCGAGATGTATGGCATCCATGCTTACCTGGACATGCACCAGGACCTGTACAGCGCCAGCTTTAGCGACGGCGCGCCGGCTTGGGCCACGCTGACCGGTGCGGTTTATGAGCCCACGGCGCTGTGGAGCGACGCCTACATCTTCTCCGATGCGGTGCAGCAGGCCTATGACGCCTTCTGGAGCAACGCGCCGGCGGCCGACGGCGTGGGCCTGCAGGACCATTATGCGGCGATGTGGGCCCATGTGGCACGGCGTTGCGGCGGCCACACCGCCGTGATGGGCTATGACTTCCTCAACGAGCCCAACCCCGGCAGCGCAAGCCTTGTGACCTTCGGCGCGCTGATGAGCGCCTACGCCGCATTGCGCAGCCAGGCCGAGGGCGTGGCCTATACGGCCGATGACATCATTGCTGTCTTCAACGATCCCCAAGGGAAGCTGGCAGCCTTGATGGCGCTGGACGACCGGGCGTTCTACCGCCGGTTGGGCGAGCTGGCCCAGGAGCCGGTGCGCGCCTTCGACCGTGAGGTGCTGGACCCCTTCTACCAGCGCATGACGCAAGCCGTGCGCGCGGCGGGCGGGCGGGGCATCGTGTTCCGCGAGAACAGCTACTTCTCCAACATGGGCATTCCGTGCGCCGCGACGCCCATCCAAGGCCCAGAGGGACGGGACCCGCAGCAAGCCTTTTCTCCCCACGGCTATGACCTGGTTGTGGACACCGAAGCCATCGCCCTGTCCAGCAACGCCCGCGTCGACACGATCTTTGAGCGGCACCGCGAGGCCCAGCTGGCTCTGGGCGTGCCGGCGCTGGTGGGGGAGTGGGGTGCCCTGGGCCTGGGCGAGGGCGTGCAAGGCCACGCCCGGCATGTGCTGGGCATCTTCGAGCGCTATCTGTGGAGCCACACCTATTGGTGCCACCAGCCGGGCATCGGCGGCGCGCCGGCGATGCGGGAGCTGTGCCGCAGCTATCCCCGGGCCGTGGCCGGGGAGCTGCTGGCCTATGAAAATGATATGGGTCAGGGCCTGTTCACGATGCAATGGCAAGAGGGGGACGAGGCCCAAGGCCCCAGCGAAGTGTATCTGCACCGCCAGCCCCACGAGATCGCGCTGGACGGTGAGCGAGAGGTGCGGGGCAATGTGCTCACCATCCCCGCCGCGGGCGGGCAGAGGACGCTGACGATACGGTTCTGATGACGAACAGGGAGATTGCGCCGATATCAGTAGTCCTGCCGATAGAAGTCCGCGGGGCTTAAGTCCGCCGTGGGCGCGGCGGCGGCCAGGTGTTTGCGCATGTCGTAGCACATCGCGCAGCGGCCCGTGTAGGCAGGCTGCGGCTCGTAGCCGTGCTCTTTGGCATAAGCGTACAGCGCCGCGACGCCGCCGTGGTACAGCGCGCAGGCCATGGGGTATTTCTCCGGCGTTATCTGCTCCAGGTCTTCAAGGGCGATGCCGATGCCCGTGCAGCCTGGCGGCACGAAGCGGCCATACAGGTCGGCGTGGTAGTGGTTGACACCGGCCAGCTCGCGGCAGGGCCTGCCGTCTTTCATTAGGGAAGCAGTGTCGCGCAGCCCGCCGTACTCCCGCTCGATGATCAGCGCCCGGCCGTGGAAGCGCAAGCCGTATTCCCGGGCGGTGCGCGCGATATAGTCGCGGCCCAGGTGTTCCCCCAACGCCTCCCGGCTGTGGGCGGTAGCGGGGTCCAGCCCGGCCAGGCGGGGGAGGAACCCCTGCTTCCACACGAAATAGCCTATGCCGGCCCGGCGGCACTGCTCCACCAGCCGCAGCGGGCGCTCCAACGGCACGAACTCGCTGTGGAAGGGGTCGGCCGAGGCCATCACGCATGTCGCGCCGGCGTCCATCAGCCGCAGCAGCTTTTCGCGCACCGCGCCGTCGTCGGTGCACCAGAAGGCGTTGGTCTCGATGTACTCCAGCTCCATGCCGGCCCGTCCGATCTCCCGCACCAGCGTAAGCAGCCCCTCAAAGTGCAGAAAAGGCTCGCCGCCGCCGATGTGCACCGAGGCACAGCCCCGTTGCGCCAGCGCCCGGCACACCCGGCGGGCGGTGTCCTCGGCGATGTATTCATCGGGCCAGCGCGGCGAGCAGCCATACAGGCAGGGGCGGCAGGCGGCGGTGCAGCGGTAGTTGGCAATCACGCCGCCGCTTCCTAACGTATGGATGGAAAACCCTTGCATGATTCCTCACAAATTTCGAGCGTTTTTTTCATCATAACAGCGCGCCTGTCGGTGTGCAAGCCACTCTATAAGAAGCACACATGGATATGATATAATGCATGCCATCTGCCTGATTCGCTGTGGAGGACTGCCCTTGACCGCCTTTGCCAACGTATTCAAGAACCTGGCCCAGTCGGCCCGGTCGCTGCAGGGCAACGCCCGTGTATGCGTGCTGTATGAACCCATCTGGGCCATCCCGCAGACGATCGCGCTGGCCTTTCAGTCGCTGTATTTCCTGGCGCTGGGCTGTTCCGCCGAGCAAGTGGGCATCCTGACCGGCGCGGGCATGCTGAGCCAATTCGTGTGCGCGCTGTTCAGCGGCTACATCACCGACCGCCTGGGCCGGCGGCGCACCATGGCGATCTTTGACACCATCGGTTGGGCTGGGGCGCTGGCACTGTTCGCGGTCAGCCGTTCCTTCTGGGGGCTACTGGCGGCGTCGCTGCTCAACGGCGCGTTCCGCATTTCCACGACGGCCTGGTCTTGCGTGTTCGTGGAGGACACGCCGCCGCAGGATCGCGGCCACGCCTTCACGTGGCTGCAGGCTGCGGGCATCGCGGCGGGTTTCTTCGCGCCGCTGGGCGGCATGCTGGTGACGGCGCTGGGCGTAGAGCCGGCGGAGCGCATCCTGCTGTGGTGCGCGGTGCTGGGCATGGTGCTCATGACCATCCTGCGCACGTGGAATCTGAAGGAGACGGACATCAGCCGCCAGATGCGCCAGATCAGCCGCGAGCAGAGCGCCGGGGAGCTTCTGCAGGGCTATGTGCGGTCCTTGCGCCGTTTGCGGGCCGACGGTCTGCTGCTGGGGGCGCTCACGATACGGGCGCTGCTCTTTTCCATGGCCAACCTGCGCACGACCTATCTGCCCATGACGCTGACCGAAGGGCTCGGGTTGCCCGACGCCGTGGTAGCCACGCTGCAGACAGTCATGAGCATCGTGATGATGGCCGTGCTGCTGCTCGGCCTGCCGGCCATGCAGCGCAGGGACGTCCGGGGGCCGTTGTTGGCGGCTTTCCTGGCGGCATTGGTGGCCCATGGCGTGCTGCTGGCGCTGCCCAAAGGCCTGCTATGGCCTGTGTTGGTAGACGGCGTGGTGCTGGCCGTGGCCGTGGTGACGACCGAGCCGCTGATGGCCGCGATGTTCGCCAATTCCATGCAGGAAAGCGAGCGTGCGCTGATGATGGCGACGATGGCGCTACTGTCTCTGATTGTCAGCGCTGTGTTCCAGTATGCGGGCGGTGTGGCCGCCCGGCTGGAGCCACGCTCGCCGATGATCCTGATCGCGGCGCTGTCCGCTGTGTGCGCGCTGGTGCTGCTGGGTATGATGCGCAAATGCAACGCGGGTACGCCGCAGGCGCAGGCGCAGGCGCAGGAAAAACATAGCTGAAAAGCACAGTTGATCACAAAAACAGCGTGGTATTCCGTCTGTAGAATCGATATAATAGTGCCGATCCCCCAGGACTCAGGAGGATGAACGTGAGAAGAAGCATTGCAATGCTGGTGCTGCTGGCCCTGCTGTGTGCGCTGTTGGGCGGTTGCCTGCCCGCCGAGGCCATAGCGGAGACCGCGTCCGCCGCCCCACAGAGTGACACACCCGCCGCAACCCCCAGCCCCACGCCCACTCCTACGCCTACCCCGACTCCCACGCCTACTCCCACGCCCAAACCCACGCCGACACCGGACCCATGGGCGGAGCATTTCAGCCCCACGGAACAGGTGGAGATAGAAGAGGGCCAGAGCTGGCTCTATCGCGGGCCGGACCTTGGCGTGAACATCAAGAAGGTATACTACGAGGACTGCAAGAGCGTCTTCTTCATCGCCCATATCTATTCCCGCAACCCGGCCAACCTGGCCTGCGCGCTGGAGGACCCCAAGCGCGGCCGCATCGCTGTCTACCCACAGGCCTTGGCCCGCAAGGTGAAGGCCGTGTATGCACAGAACGGCAACTACTTCGTAGACCCGGAGAACAAGGAGCGCGGCCCCGATGTGCGCAACGGCATGGTCTATAAGGAAAAGATCGGTCCAAGCTTCATGTACTTCCAGCCCGACGGCTGCATGGAGGTATGGGATACTGTGCGCGAACCGGCCGTCCTGCAAAACCTGCTGGACGATGGCATCCGGGAGGTTTACGGCTTCGGCCCCATCCTCGTGGAAAACGGCCAGGTGCGTGACGACCTGCGCAAGCACCGGTTGTGGCCGGTGAACCCCCGCAGCGCCATCGGCACCGTGGAACCGGGGCACTATGTGGGCATTCTCGTGGATGGGCGCAAGCCCGGCGTTAGCCGTGGCGTGGACCTGAAACGTCTGGCTGAGGAATTCGTGACCCAGGGCTGCGTCAGCGCCTATAACCTGGATGGTGGGCAGTCCTCGGCTATGGTGTTCCTTGGCAACCAGGTCAACGACCATAAGAATGAGTCGGCCTTCAGCGGCCAGCGCCGAGTGCCGGACATGCTAACCTTCGGCGTGTCCGACCTGGTGCCCTACGGCAATTAGCATTCCCCAGGCACCACATCCAACCGCGCGATAAGAGGTTCACCGATGGCCAACCTGCTCAACCGCATCTTTGGCGACTTCGCGCTGGTGTTCAACCGCCGGGAGGAGTATGCCCACAACCGCCAGTTCATCCTGTGGTTCAACATCTTCGCCAACAGTGCGGTGATGTTCTTTGGCGGCAATTACTTCACCGGCCTGCTGCTGAGGATGGGCGCAGACGACAACATCATGGGCCTGGTCACGATCATCACCTATGCGGCCAACCTGGCGGCGGTGTTTGCGCCGCTGCTGCTGGAGCGCTTCGACCGGCGCAAAACGCTGCTGATCGCATCCCGCTGCGGCTACTATGCGCTGCAGATCGTGTTCATCTCGCTGCTGCCCTATCTGCCCATGGCCAACAGCGCCAAGCTCTCGCTGGTGTTGGCTGCCATCGCCGCCGCCAACCTGATCGCGTCGCTGACTGGCAGCGGGCTCACCGTGTGGCACTTGCAAAGCATCCCGGCCAACATCCGCGGCAGCTTTTTTACCAACATCAACATGATCATCGGCATTTTGAACATGATCATGCTCAACCTGGCTGGCCTGCTGGCCGATTGGTTCAAGGGCATGGGGCAGGAGCTTTTGGGCATCACGATCCTGCGGGCCATCGCGCTGCTGCTGGCCTGCGGCGATCTATACAGCCTGAGCCGCCTGCGCGAATACCCTTACCCCAAGGCCCCTGCCGCACCCAACCTGCTGAGCATCTTTACGAACCCCCTCAGGATCAAGCCCTATCGGGCGGTCATGTCGGTCATCTTCCTGTGGACGCTGACGGCCACACTGCCCGGCCCGTTCTACAGCGTCTATCTCCTCAAGGACCTGGGCGTCAGCTATTCGTTCTTAAGCGCCGTCAACCTGCTCAACATTCCCGTGCTGCTGGTGGCTCTGCCCATTTGGAGCCGCGTCATCCGTGCCCGCGGCGATATCCGGCTGTTCCCTTGGCTGGCGGCGCTGGCGTCGCTGCACTTCGTGGCGCTGGCGGTCATCGATGGGCACAACTACACGTGGCTGTACCCGGTGGCGGTGCTGTACTGGTTCATCACCAGCGCCGGCATCACGCAGGTGGCGTCGCTGATCCCCTACAAGTTCATCCCCGAGGCCAACCAAAGCAACTATCTGAGTTTTTATAACACGGTGAACATGGTGGCGGCCATGCTGGGCACGATACTGGGCCAGCAGCTGATTCTGCGCACCGGCCAGTGGAGCACCCATGTACTGGGCTTGCCCTTTGGCAACAAGCAGCTGCTGGTGCTGGTGACCGGCGCAGCCATACTGGGCGCGGCGGTCGTCATGGCCTTCATACACCGCTGGCTCAAGCGCAATCATCCGTCGGAATCATAGGGTGAGGAGAGGGAGGAACATGCTGCAAATCGACAGGCTGCCGGACATCCAGCCATCACAGCTCTACCGGGTGTATGTAGACGGCCAGGAGGTGGACGTGCACGGCGCGCCCAGCTATCACTTCGCGCTGTTCTGCGGTCAGGGCATGGCGCGGGTGGAGGTGGAATGCCTGCGGCCCTTCCGCAGCGCCTGGGTGCGGCCCGGCCGTCTGGGCATCCGCCCGGCGTTCAACAACAATGGTCGGCTGTCCTTTGCGCTGGACCTGCCGTGCAAGGTGACACTGGAACTGGACGGTGACCTCAAGAGCCCTCTGTTTCTGCTGTGCAACCCGCCGCTGCTGGAGGAGCCTCCCGCCGGGGCCATTTGCTTTGGGCCGGGCCTGCATGAGGCCGGCGTTATCGCGCCCCAATCCGGCCAGACGGTGTATCTGGCTCCGGGCGCGTGGGTGCGCGGGTGCATCCATGCCGACGGGCAGGAGAACATCCGCATCACTGGCCGCGGCGTGCTGGACGCCGCCCAGCACGGTGAGGGCAAAAAGGCCCACGCCATACTGCCCTCCCGCTGCCAAAACGTGTTGATCGAGGGGATAACCGTCGTCAACTGCCCCACGTGGCATGTGGTGCCGGTGGCCTGCCGGGGCGTCGTGATTCGCGGGGTGAACATCATGGGCCATGACGGCACCGGCGACGGCGTGGACATCGTGGGCAGCCGGGACGTGTCGGTGCGGGATTGCTTCATCCGCGTGAAGGACGACTGCGTGGCGATCAAGGCCGTGGACTATCAGTTCCCCTTCGGCGAGCGGGACGTAAACGACGTGCTCGTGGAGCGCTGCGTGTTTTGGAACGACGAGTGGGGCAATGCCATGGAGATCGGCTATGAGACTCGCTGCGAGGAAATTCACCGCATCGTGTTCCGTGACATCGACGTCGTGCACTGCGAGCGCGAGGGCTGGCAATCCGGCGGCGTTCTGACGATACACAACGGCGATCGCGCCCACATCCACGACGTGCTGTATGAGGACATCCGCGTGGAGTGCGCCGACGAGAAGCTGATCGACTTCAAAATATTGGATTCCCGTTATTCCAAGGACAAGGTTCGCGGGGTCGTTGACAATATCACAATCAAAAATGTCAGGGTTATCGACGGCCCGTTTCCGGTGTCCATCCTGCGGGGCTATGAGGCGGGGCATCTGATCGAGAACGTGACCATCGAGGGGGTGGACATCCTGGGCACGAAGGTTGGTTCCTTTCAGGATGGGCACATGGTCGTGGAGCTGACCAAGGGGCTGGAGTTCCGATAGGGTCTTGCTGCACCGCACAAAGCAAAGCAAAGGGAGCGGGCAAAACGCCTGCTCCCTTTGCTGTCGGTCGATACCTATCAGGCCACTACATCGTAGCCCTGATCCACGATCTCGGCTTTGATCTTGTCCAGCGGGGTTTTGGAAGGGTCGTAGCTGACTGCAACGGTCTTGGCCGCCAGGTCTACAGAGACATTTTCCACGCCGGGCAGCGCGCTCACGGCTTTTGTGATGGCCTTCACGCAGTGCTGGCAGGACATGCCTTCCACGTTCAAAGCTGTTTTCTCCATGATGTTTCCTCCTTGCTTATCGTTATGTTCTCTGGCTGGGGGTTGGGGGAACGGCATTGCCTTTGCTGGCTGAGGCCTTGAAGCGTTTCAGGCGCAGCGCGTTGGTGAGCACCGATACCGAGCTCAGGCTCATGGCGGCGGCGGCGAAGATCGGGTTGAGCAACGGGCCGCCGAACAGGTGCAGCACGCCCGCCGCGATCGGGATGCCCACAACGTTGTAGCCAAAGGCCCAGAAGAGGTTCTGCTTGATGTTGCGTATCGTTCGCTTGCTGAGCTCGATGGCCGTGGGCACGTCCATGAGGTCCGAGCGCATCAGCACGATGTCCGCCGACTCCATGGCAACGTCGGTGCCGGAGCCGATGGCGATGCCGATGTCGGCCTGGGCCAGCGCCGGCGCGTCGTTGATGCCGTCGCCGACCATGGCGACCTTGCGGCCTGCGGCCTGCAGCTTCTTGACCTCGTTGGATTTGTCCTGCGGCAGCACCTCTGCCAGCACGTGGTCGATGCCGACCTGCCGGGCGATGGCTGCGGCGGTCCTGCTGTTGTCGCCGGTGATCATGGCAACCTCTATGCCCATTTTGTGCAGGCGCTCGATGGCGGCGCGGCTGCTGGGCTTCACGACATCTGCCACGGCGATGATGCCGGCCAGGCGGCCGTCCAGCGCCACATACATCGGCGTCTTGCCCTCCTCGGCCAGGCGGTCGGAGGCGGCGGCCAGCTCGGTCAGGGAGATGCCTCGCTCATCCATGAGCTTGCGGTTGCCGACCAGTATGGCCGCGCCGTTCAGCTTCGCCTCAATGCCGCGGCCGGTGATGGCCTGGAACTCATCCACAGGGAGCAATTCCAGCCCCAGCCCCTGAGCTCCTTGCACGATGGCTTGGCCCAGCGGGTGTTCGGAAGCCCGCTCTGCCGACGCGGTGACCTGTAGCAGATACCCCCGCTCCAGCCCGGCTGCCGGCAGCACGTCTGTCACGGTGGGCTTGCCTTCGGTGATCGTGCCGGTCTTGTCAAACACGATCGTGTTGATCTTGTGTGCGGTCTCCAGCGCCTCGCCGCCCTTTATCAGGATGCCGTTTTCCGCGCCCTTGCCGGTGCCCACCATGATGGCCGTGGGCGTGGCCAGACCAAGTGCGCAGGGGCAGGCGATGACCAGCACTGAGATGAAGACGGTCAGCGAGAATTCCAGATCGCCGGTGCCGATGAACCACGCAACGCCGGCGACCACGGCGATGGCGCACACGATGGGCACGAAGTAGCCGGACACGATGTCCGCCATCTGGGCAATGGGGGCCTTGGAACCCTGGGCGTCCTCCACGAGTTTGATGATCTGCGCCAACGCTGTGTCGCTGCCGATCTTGTCAGCGCGGAACTGTATCGTGCCGTTGGCGTTGAGCGACGCTGCGTACACGACGTCGCCGGGCCGCTTATCCACCGGCATGCTCTCGCCGGTCAGCATGGATTCGTCGATGGCCGTCTGCCCCTGTAGCACCGTGCCGTCCACGGGAATCTTGGCGCCGGGCTTCACGATGAGGATATCGCCGATTTCCACCTCGTCGATGGGGATTTCCTTTTCCGCGCCGTTCTGCAGCACGATGGCCGTTTTGGGCGCCAGGCCCATGAGCTTCTTGATGGCCTCGCTGGTGCGGCCCTTGGATATGGCCTCCAGCGTTTTTCCCAGCAGGATCAGCGCTATGATGACGCCCGCGGTCTCAAAGTACAGGGCTTCCACTGCGTGAAAATTCCCTTCGGCGATCTGGAACACGTTGTAGATGCTGTAGAGCACAGCGGCGGTCGTGCCGATGGCGATCAGCGAATCCATGTTCGGGCTGCGCTGGATCAGCGCTTTGAAGCCTACGGTGTAGAATTTGTAGCCCACGGCTACAATTGGGATGACCAGTACAAGCTCCACCAGGCCGTACAGCAAAGGATAATCCATGGGGCTTAAGCCGGCGGGGAAGGGCAGCTTGACCCACGCGAGCATGGGCACCATGGCGATGTACAGCAGCGGCACGGCCAGTGCGGCGGCGATGATGAACTTGGTCCACAGCGTGCGAATCTCTTTCTGCTTGCGTTTACGGTCCTCATCGGCGGCGTCGGTCCTGGAAACCTCCAGCGCCTTGTATCCGGCTTTCTCGATGGCCTCTCGGATGGCGGACAGGCGGACCTGGTGCGGGTCGTATGTGACTGTCGCCTTTTCCGTGGCGAAGTTGACAGACGCGCTGTGCACGCCCTCCAGCCTGCCGACGGCCTTCTCCAACCTCTGGGCGCAGGCTGCGCATGTCATGCCGCCGATGGGGATCGTGACACTAGCGCTGTCGGTCTTCTCCACGACCTCATAGCCGATCTTCGTGACGGCCTCTTTAATGGCGGCCAGGGGAAGGGTGCTCTCGTCGTATTCCACGAACAGCTTCTCGCTGGCCAGATTCACCGAGGCTTGCTTGATGCCGGGAAGCTTGCCGACGGCCTTCTCGATGCGCTGGGCGCAGGCCGCGCAGGTCATGCCCCGTATGCTCAATACTCTGCTTTCCATTGTGGTTGCCACTCTCCTTGGGTTAGGTTTCTCATCCTTGACTCTATCCATGCTCAATGATATCATCGTAGCCAGAATTGGTCCAAAGAACAAGTACGCACTTTGATGTGCCATACTATCCAAAAATATAGTATTGAAAGGAGAAATCGATATGGGCTGTGATTGCACCGGGCTCAACTGCCCCGTGGACGCGACATTGAAGCTCATCGGCGGCAAATACAAGGCATTGATCCTGTGGCATCTGGTGAGCGGCAGCCTGCGCCACGGCGAGCTGCAGAAGATCATCCCCCAGGCCACGCCCAAGATGCTCACGCAGCAACTGCGGGAGCTGGAGAGCGACAATCTCGTGTCACGCACGGTTTATCCGGTTGTGCCGCCCAAGGTGGAATATGCGCTGACCGATTTCGGCAGGAGCCTCAAGCCGATCCTGGTCGCGATGTACGACTGGGGAGCGGGATACATGAAGGACAACCATTATGAAATCTCGTGTTCTATGACGAAAGACACAGAGGAATAATACAAGTGTCGCCGGCAATTCCGGCGACACGTGTATTAATTTTCAAAGGGGTT
>JAEYPH010000064.1 GCA_023410875.1 Bacillota bacterium
GGGCCCCGCGCCTCGGGTGGGCGCCAACGGCGCATTCATTCCGCGGCCCCGCGAGGGCGGCGGCACCTTCACGCCCCGGCCCCAAGGCCAGGGCTATGGCCCGCGGCCCGGCGGCGCCGGTGGCCCCGGCCGCCCTGCCGGCGGCGGCTATGGCGCGCGTCCGGTGTCCGAACGCGACATCAAGAAGCAGCTCAACGTTACGCCCACCCAGCAGAAGGATCGGGTGAGCAATTACGATCCCAATAAGATCGACTATCGCCGCCGTGAGAAGGCCGCCGAGAGCAACGCTGCCGACAAGAGCAAGAACCGCAAGACGCTGATCACCGAAGTCGTGCCCGGCGCGGATCTGGACGATTACAGCTTCGGCTCCCGGCGCAAAAAGCTCAAGAAGCAGCCGCTCAAGAGCTTTGAGCGCATCGTCATCAGCGAAGCCGTTGTCACCGGCGAGCGCGTCACCATCAAGACGCTGGCCGAGAAGATCGGTAAGCCCGCCTCCGACATCATCAAGAAGCTGTTTTTGATCGGGCAAATCGCCACGATCAATCAGGACATCGACTTTGACACCGCGGCGCTCATCGCCGGCGAGTTTGGCGTTACGCTGACCCAGGAAATCCCCAAAAGCTTTGAGGAGCAAATGGTGGGCCTCTACGGCGACCAGGGTGACGATGCCGCCAGTGTCGTTCGCCCGCCCATCGTGACCATCATGGGCCACGTAGACCACGGCAAGACATCGCTGCTGGACGCTATCCGCTCCACCAAGGTGGCCGCGGGCGAAGCCGGCGGCATCACCCAGCACATCGGCGCCTACTCCGTGGAGATCCACGACCGTATGATTACCTTCCTGGACACCCCTGGCCATGAGGCATTTACGTCCATGCGTGCCCGCGGCGCCCAGGCTACCGACATCGCCGTGCTGGTTGTGGCCGCCAATGACGGCGTCATGCCCCAGACGGTGGAGGCTATCAACCACGCCAAGGCTGCCAAAGTGCCCATCATCGTGGCAATCAACAAGATCGACCTGCCCGGCGCGGACCCTGACCGCGTGAAGCAGCAACTGACCGAGTATGAGCTGGTCGCAGAAGAGTGGGGCGGCGAAACCGTCATGGCTCCCGTGTCCGCCACGACCAAGCAGGGCATCGAGCAACTGCTGGAGATGATCCTGCTGGTGGCCGACGTGCAGGAGCTCAAGGCCAACCCCGACAGCCGCGCCCGCGGCGTCGTGGTGGAAGCCCGTATGGACAAGAACCGCGGCCCCGTGGCCACGGTGCTGGTGCAAAACGGCACGCTGCATCAGGGCGATTACGTGGTCGTGGGCTCCGTCTATGGCCGTGTTCGCGCGATGAACGACGACATGGGCAAGCGCGTGGACATCGCTCTGCCCAGTACGCCCGTGGAGCTCATGGGCCTTTCGGAGACGCCGGATGCCGGCGACATCTTCTACGCCGTGGAGGATGAGAAGCTGGCCCGCCAGGTGGCCGAGGAGCGCCGCCAGAAGACTCGTGCCGAGCAAATGACCAGCGCAGGCGGCCCCATGAAGCTGGACGACTTGTTCAACCGCATGGCCGCCGGCGAGGTTATCGACCTGAACATCATCATCCGCGCCGACGTGCGCGGCTCTGCCGAGGCGGTCAAGAGCTCCCTGGAGAAGCTCACCAACGACAAGGTGCGCATCCGCACGCTGCAGAGCGGCGTCGGCTCCATCAACGAGAACGACATCATGCTGGCCAAGGCGTCCAGCGCCATCGTCATCGGCTTCAACGTGCGTCCGGACAGCAAGGCCAATGACGCCGCCGAGCGCGAGGGTGTGGACGTGCGCCTGTACCGCATCATCTACAACGCCATCGAGGACATGGAGAAGGCCATGAAGGGCCTACTCAAGCCCGAGTTCCGGGAAGTGCACATCGGCTTTGCCGAGATCCGCAACGTCATCAAGCTGTCCAGCGTGGGCAACATCGCCGGCTGCTATGTGACCGACGGCAAGATGACCCGCGCCGCCCAGGTGCGCCTGCTGCGCGACGGCGTCGTGGTGTACGAGGGCAAGCTGGGCAGCCTCAAGCGCTTCAAGGACGACGTGCGCGAGGTGGAGCGCGGCTACGAGTGCGGCCTGAGCCTGGACGGCTATGCCGACATCAAGGAAGGCGACGTTCTCGAGGCCTTTGCGACCGAGGAGATCAAGCTGGACTAACCGCAGGCATTGCGTGATGGCGGCTCCGCCGCCATAGGAGCAATGCCGGTCGAAGGTTTATAGAAGAAAAAACTACAGCGTGCTGTATGAAACCGCTGGCTTCCATAAACCCTAAGCCTATATTGATGCCTGCGCAAGCAGCATAAACGGAAGGGATCGAATTGGCCAACAACGTAAGAAGAGACCGGGTTTCCGGCGAAATTCAACGCATTGTCAGCGATATCATCCGCACCGATGTGAAGGACCCGGCGCTGCCGGCCATGACCAGCATCGTCGCGGCAGAGGTCACCGCAGACATGAGCTACGTGCGCCTGCGCGTGAGCGTGCTGGGCGACGAGCAGCAGCTGCAGGGCGCCGTGGAGGCGCTCAAGCGGGCGTCGGGCTTCATCCGGCGGGAGTTAGGCGCGCGCCTGACCATCCGCCATGTTCCCCAGCTGATCTTTGAGGCCGATCGCAGCATCGGCCAGAGCATCGCCCTGCAGGAGACGCTGCGCAAGATACACGAGCACGACGAGCAGGCGCAGCGCGACCGGCAATAGACCGAATCAGGCAAGGACCGCGGAGGTGGATTTTCAGCGTAAAGTCCACCTCTCGTCATAGGGTGGGGGGAGAGCAAGTATGCATGCAGTGCTGGAAATGATGCTGGGGACCCAAGGCCGCGTGTGCGTGGCCTGCCATCGCAACCCCGACGGCGACACGCTGGGCGCGGGGCTGGCGCTGTATCTGTGGCTGCGGGACCAGGGCAAGGATGTCGGCGTTTATTGCGTGGACCCGGCGCCGCCGCTGTATGCCTTTCTGCCCGGCGCGGCCGACATCACGGCCGATGCAGCGCCCTGCGCGCTGCTGGTCATGGTGGACATCGCCTCGCCGGAGCTGCTGGGGCCCCAGGGCCAGCAGTTGATGGCCGGCGCGGGGGCCATCGTCAACATCGACCATCACCGCACCAACAGCCGCTATGGCGACGCCCACCATGTCGTGGACACGGCCAGCTCCACGGCGGAGCTGGTGACGGCGTTGCTGCTGGACGGTGGGTTTGCCATTACCGCCGACATCGCCGACTGCCTGTATACGGGCATCGTGACCGACACCGGACGCTTCGGATTCGATTATACGACGCCGGATAGCCTGCGCATGGCCGCGGCGCTGATGGAGCGCGGCGCGCGCTTCGAGAGCATACAGTACCGGGTGTTCCGCCAGCGTTCGCTGGCGCGCACGGGGCTGCTGGGCACGGCGCTGGGCAGCCTGCGCATGCTGTGCGGCGGCCGCCTGGCGGTGCTGAGCGTGAGCCTGGCCGATCTGGCCCGCCACGGCGCGCTTCCCCCCGACGCCGAGAGCATCGTGAATTACGCCGTGGAGATCGAAGGCGTGGAGCTGGGCGCGCTGCTGCGGGAGACCGCCGATGGTACGATCAAGGTGTCCCTTCGCTCCGCGGGCGCTGCCGATGCCTCAGCCCTGGCCCAGCGCTTTGGCGGCGGCGGCCACCGCAAGGCCGCCGGCTGCACCGTGGAGGGGCCAATGGATGCCGCACTGAAAAAGATTCAGGATACCGCTGCAGGCGCGCTGGGCTGCCTATGAACGGCTTCATCAACCTGCTCAAGCCATCGGGCATGAGCTCTTCCGACGCCGTGGCCGTGGCCCGCAAGCTGACCGGCGAGAAGAAGCTGGGCCACAGCGGCACGCTGGACCCGCTGGCCGCCGGCGTATTGCCGCTGTGCCTGGGCAGAGCCACCAAGCTTTTCGACCACCTGATGGAGAAGGACAAGGAATATTTGGCCGAGCTCACGCTGGGCTTTGAGACCGACACCCAGGACGCCGACGGCGAGGTCATAGCAAGGGGAGACCCTTTGGGAATTGGTTCCGAGCAGATAGAAGCGAAGCTTCCGTCCTTCCGGGGGCGCATCCGCCAGCAGCCGCCCATGTATTCGGCGCTGGTGCGCGACGGCACGAAACTCTACAAGCTGGCCCGCGCCGGGCAGACCGTGGAGCGCGAGCACCGCGACATCGACATCCACGCCCTGGAGATCGTGGAGCAGACCGGCCCGGCCAGCTACTTGCTGCGGGTCGCGTGTTCCAAGGGCACCTATGTGCGCACGCTGATGGCGGACATCGGCCGGTCGCTGGGCTGTTACGGCTGCATGACCTTCCTGCTGCGCACGGCCTCCGGGCGCTTTGCGCTGGGCGACACGGTGAGCATCGAGGAGCTTGCTGAGCTGAGCCAGGCCGGCCGGGTGGCGGAGGCGCTGCTGCCCATGGACTACCCGCTGGAGCACCTGCCGCGCTTCGATTGCCCGGTCTTCCGGGGCCGCCATCTGCTCAACGGCCTGCCCCAGAGCTGCCCGCTTCCGCCGGCTGATCTGGTGCGCGTGTATGTGGGCGGCGTGTTCACGGGCCTGGGTACGGCCTATGCCGATGAAACCGGCCGCAGCGTTATCAGGATGAAAACCACGCTTTTGGAATGGAGCCAGCTTCCGCATGAAAATCTGGAATGAACATTTTCCGCGCTTTGATTGCCCCTTCGCCGTGTGCATCGGCAAATTCGACGGCCTGCACGTGGGCCACCGGCTGATCCTCTCCACATTGGCCGATGAGGCCCGCCGCCACGGCGCCCAGAGTGTGGCCTATGTGTTCCACAACGGCGGCGCGCTGCTGGATACGCCGGAAGAAAAACTCAGCATGCTGGAAACGCTGGGCATGGACCACGTGGTGCAAGCGGACATGGCCAGCGACTTCTGCAGCCTGACGCCTGAGCAGTTTATCCGGCAGTTGTGCGCCTGCGGCACGCTCAAGGCCGTCGTTGTGGGTGCCAATTTCCGCTTCGGCTGCGGCGCGTCCGGCGATGTGGCGCTGCTCAAGCGCCTGGGCGTGCGCCTGGGCTTCGACGTTTTCGCGCTGGGGCAGGTGACCATGGACGGCCTGGCCGTGAGCTCCACGCTGATCCGCGAGCGGGTGAAGGCCGGCGACGTGGGTGTTGCGGCAGTTATGCTGGGCCGGGAATACCGCGTGAGCGGCGTCGTGCGCCAGGGCATGCGCCTGGGCCGCCAGTTGGGATATCCCACGGCCAACATCGCGCCGGAGCCGGGCAAGGTGCTGCCGGCCTTCGGCGTATATGCCGTCTGGGCCGAGGTGGAAGGCAGGACCTATGCCGCCATGACCAACATCGGCGTAAAGCCCACCGTGGACGGCAAGGAAGCACTGTTCGAAAGTTGCCTGATGGACTTCAGCGGCGACCTCTATGGCAAGACGCTGACGCTGCGCCTGGCCCACCGCTTGCGGGATGAGGTCAAATTCGATAGCATACAGGCGCTGGCCGAACAGCTCCGGCGCGACGAGGCCAATGTGCGCGCAGCGTTGCTGGGCGGCTGAGCTTGGCAAGAACACACCCGTTTTGGCAATTCTGCTGATAGGAATCCAGCGCTGCCTTTGTTATAATCATCCTCGTGCCCGCATGGCACATAGGGGGGAGTATCTATGCTAAGGACATTCGACGAGATCAACGAGAAAATCCGCACAGGCAAGGTGGCCGTGTTCACGGCGGAAGAGGTCGTGGCGCTGGCCAAGGAGCACGGCGTCAAGGAAGCCACCAAGAGAGTGGATGTCGTGACCTGCGCGACCTTTGGAGCCATGTGCAGCTCCGGCGCTTTCCTAAACTTCGGACATACGAATCCCCCCATGCGAATGTCCGGCATCTGGATGAACGACGTGCCCGCCTATGGCGGCCTGGCCGCGGTGGACACCTATATCGGCGCGACCCAGGCCAGCGACACCCAGGGCATCGATTATGGCGGCGCCCATGTGATCGCCGACCTGATCGCCGGCAAGCCCGTGCGCCTGAAGGCTACCAGCCGCGGCACCGACTGCTACCCGCGCACCGAGCTGGACACCAGCGTGCGCCTGGAGGACTTCAACCAGGCGTACCTTTACAACCCGCGCAACGCCTATCAGAACTACAGCGCGGCGACCAACGCCTCGACCCGTACGATCTACACCTACATGGGCACGCTGCTGCCCCGCTGCGGCAACGTGACCTATAGCACCTCGGGGGAATTAAGCCCTCTGCTCAAGGACCCGCATTTGCGAACCATTGGTATGGGTACTAGAATATTTTTGGGCGGCGCCCAGGGCTATGTGGCTTGGGAGGGCACCCAGTTCAAGCGCGTGCACAGCGAGGTAGAGGGTGGCGTGAACGACGCCGGCGCAACGCTGGCGCTGATCGGCGATATGAAGCACATGGAGCCGCGCTATGTGCGCGGAGCCACGATGCGCGGCTATGGCACCACGCTGTTCCTTGGCGTGGGCATCCCGATTCCCGTGCTGGATGAGGACCTGATGCGCGACTTGAGCCGCGGCAATGACGAACTGTTCACAGACCTGTGCGATTACAGCACCGGCACCCGCGCCCGCCCGCAGGTGCGCCCAGTGAGCTATGCCGAGCTGCGCAGCGGCAAGGTGACCGTGGGCGGCCGCACCGTGGTCAGCGCCCCGCTGTCCTCGCTGTTCCTGGCCCGGGAGATCGCCCAGCGCCTGAAGCTCAGCATCGCTGCGGGTTCCTTCCTGCTGCAGCAGCCCGTCGCCCCGTTCCCCGCTGACCGGGTGTTCAAGCCCTTCAAAGGAGGCGAATCCCTGTGAAAATGAAAGTACTGCTGCGCTTCCCCCAGGAGCGCACCGGCAAGCCCGTGACCAGCCACCTGATCCGCGATTATGACGTGGATTACAGCATATTGTCCGCCCACATCAACCCCGGCATGATCGGGGAGCTGACGCTGGAACTGGAAGGCACCGAGGAAAACCTGGCCGCCGGCCTGCGTTTCTTGGAAAACGAAGGCGTGCAGGTGCACAAGCTCAGCCGCACCATCGCCTGGGACAGCGAGGCGTGCACCCACTGCGGCGCGTGCACGGCCGTGTGCCCCAGCGAGGCGCTGGTGCTGGATGAAAACGCCCAGCTGTGCCTGCAGCAGGACCGCTGCATCGTGTGCGAGCTGTGTTTGAAGGCCTGCCCGCTGCACGTGTTGTCGCTGAACTATGCCTTCGAACAATGATTTTGTTCAGCGGGATTACCGCAGGACCTTTGGCGGAGGTCTGAAGTGGTTCACCGTGCGCCAAGACCAGAGCGATCTGGCCGTGGGCGCGCGCATGGGCCTGCCGCGCCAGGCCGAAGCTGCCCTGCGGGATGCCCGCGCCGCCATCGAGGCCGAGATCGCGCTGATCCCGGCCTTTTTGACAAGCTTCGCGCCGCTGACAGCGCGCCCCGGCGCGCCGGATGTGGTGGCATGGATGTATGAGGCCGCACAAACAGCCGATGTGGGGCCCATGGCCGCCGTGGCAGGCGCCGTGGCCCAGGCCGTGGGGCGCTCGCTGCTGGCTCATTCGCCGGAGGTTATCGTGGAAAACGGCGGCGACCTGTATATCGCCGGCGTCAGCCCGCGTTCGGTGGCGGTGTTCGCCGGCGATTCGCCGCTTTCCATGAAGCTGGCCGTGCGCGTGCCGCCGGGGGAGTGGGGCGTGTGCACGTCGGCTGGCCGGGTAGGCCCCAGCGTGTCGCTGGGCTGCGCCGACGCCGCGATGATCTTAAGCCACGACGCGGCGCTATCCGACGCGGCAGCCACGGCGCTGGGAAACCGCCTGCACACCGCTGCGGACATCCCCGCGGCGCTGGAGCACGCACTGGGCATCCCCGGCGTGCTGGGTGCGCTGGCGGTCATGGGAGATCAGATTGGAGCAGCGGGGATGATTGAACTTGTACCAGCGGGGTAACGGAGGCGACCATGAGCGATTTCTACTGCGAACAGGTTTTGAGCGGCCAAACGCCGGTGCGGACCGTGCGAGAAACCGACCGCGTGTTGGCCTTCCACCACACGCGACCCAGCTATCCTGTGCACATCGTCGTCATTCCCAAAAGGCACATCCCTTCGCTGGTTGCTCTGGAGCCGGGCGACGACGACCTGCTGCTGGAGCTGCTCACGGTGGTCCGGGAGATCGCAGCCGGTGTCCTCGAGGAGCACGGCGCCTGCCGCGTCATCACGAACCTGGGCCGTTATCAGGATTCCAAGCATCTGCACTGGCATCTCGTGTGCGGAGAACGCATATAAAAGGTAAATTATTCACACTTCGTTTTCTTGAAAGCCATAGCAGTTGACCTTATAATTGTTTTTAACGCTGATTATGGCTTCTGTGCCGTTTTGGAGGTTCCCATATGGTCAAGGGCTGGAACGCTTTCGCGGTCATCGCGGTGACGATGGTGGCCTGCGCGCTGTGCGCGCTCATCGGTTTGAGCGGTATCGGCGTGCTGTTCCTCGTGATCAACCTGCTGAGCCTGGGGGCGGAGGCGCTGGTGCTGCGCCACACTCACCCGGCGGTGTTGCGCCGCAGCCTAGACGCCGTGAACACCTGGGACCGCTCCATGGTCGCGCTGATGGTGCTGGGTGCGGTGGCCTCGGCGGCGCTTTCCGCCTATGATGCCAATGTGCTCAAGGCTTCGCCTCTGCCGGTATGGACGTTCATACTGGGCGTGGTGCTGATGATGTCGGGCTTCCTGGTCGCCGGGCAGAGCGCCATGGCCAAGGCGCCCCACGCCGCCGACAAATATGGCGAGGAGGCCGGCGAGTGCCACGAGCGCGGCAGTTATGAGACCGTGCGCCATCCCTTCATGCTTTCGGCGCTGCTGGGGGGCTTGTCCATCCCGCTGTTCCTGGGCAGCGGCCTGGGCTTTGCGCCGCTGGCGCTGTTTCTGGTGGCGCTGCTGGTGCGCACCGCCCGAGAGGACGACTGGCGCTTCAATGAATACGAGTGGTACTACGATTACATGAAAGAAGTGCCTTATCGCTTGATACCCTTTATCTGGTGAGTGTAACAAGTGCCGCCCACAACATCGTGGGCGGTATTTTCTTGCAGTCTTTACAATTATTTTTCAAATACCGATATAACCATAGCTTTGATTTTTCTATGAGATACGTTAAAATAGAATGCGTACATGGAACAATACCGATATCCGTTCCGTCTTACTGCATGAACTCCAAAAAAGCAAGGAAGGGTTTGGCCGTGGAATTATTAAAGATTGAAGGCCTGCAAAAGAAAATAGGAAAGAAGACGATCGTTCGCGATCTGTCGCTGACAGTCAATTCTGGAGAGATCGTGGGCTTCCTGGGCCCCAACGGCGCCGGTAAGACCACGACGATCAAGATGATCATGGGCTTATTCCGCATCAGCGCCGGTACCATCTCCGTGTGCGGACATGACATTGTCACCGATTATGAAAACGCCATTCGCAACGTCGGCGGCATCGTGGAGAACCCCGACCTCTACAAGCGCATGACCGGCCGGCAGAACTTGGAGTATTTCGCCTCCATGTACAACGGCGTGGACACCAAGAACATCGACGATGTTGTGAAGCTGGTCAAGATGTCCGAGCGCATCAACGACCGCGTGAAGACCTACTCGCTGGGCATGTGCCAGCGCGTGGGCATCGCCCAGGCGCTGCTGCACAACCCCAAGCTGCTGGTGCTGGACGAGCCCACCAACGGCCTGGACCCCATCGGCATCAAGGAAATGCGCGATCTGCTCAAATACCTGTCCAAGAACGCCGACGTGGGCGTGTTCATCTCTTCCCATCTGCTCAGCGAGATGGAGCTTATGTGCGACCGCATCTACATCATCGACAACGGCGTGCTGATTGGCGAAAAGGCCATGAGCGAGTTGCAGCACCAGGAAGATGACGAGGTGTTCCATTACACCTTCCAGACCAGCGACAACCGCGCCGCCCATGTCTATTTCCAGGAACTGCAGGCCAACTGCGCCATAGAGCCCGCTGGCGTTACGCTGGAAATGACACGCACGCAGATTCCCGGCATCATCAAGACACTGGTTGAGCGCGGCATCGATCTCTACGCCGTGAACCAGGAGCGCCGCACGCTGGAGCAGGACTTCCTCTCCATGACCACCGGCTCCAAGACGCAGATTCGTTAACGCCGCCAGGCAACGGAAGGGAGACAGCCATGAATTTTATCAAACAAACTGCCATAGAGATGCGCAATATTCTGCGTTCGCGGTTCCTGCTGGTCATCACGATCATCGTGCTGGTGGCCAGCTTTGCGGCGCCGCTGGTGTCACTGCTGCTGGGCAACATGAATCAGGGAGGCTTCCCCGGTGGGCCTCGGCCTTTGTACGCCTATGCGATGAAGGCGAGCTACGCCTACGGCGACAAGTTCCCCGGCGGCAATCCCGGCATGCCCGATCTGATCGTGGGCGATGTGACCATCCCCGCCGACAACCCGTTCTATTGGAACATACAGAGCATCCAGCAGGAAAAGGCTATGCTGGAAGCTGACAAGAACCGCTTCCAGTCGCCCCAGGCGCTGGACCTGGCCCTGGGCCTGCTGGATGAGGAGCTCAATTATTACGTGCGCTTCGCCCAGACGGTGGCAACCTACCAGGATTACCGCATGGACCTGGCCTGGACCAGCATGGACTTCCTATATGACAAATACACCTTTGATCATCTGGACGCCGCCGGCAACAACGACGCGCTGATCGAGGCGATGAGCATACGCAAGGGGCTGGACGCGGAGGCTTTCAAGAAGAAGTATGTGGACCTGGACGCCGCCGCGCGCCAGCAGGCCTATGACACGGCCGATCAGGGTCTGGTCACCGTATTCGCGATCCTGGAGAGCAACGACTTCTCCAAGTACGTTGATCTGCGCATCGACCAGGCCAACGCACAGATCAAAATGTTCCAGGAGAGCATCGCCACGCTGGAACAGCAGATCATAGACAACCCCGAGCAGGAAGACGCGCTGAACCCCAACATTGAGGAGAACAAGCGCCAGATCCGCATCATACAGAACAACACGATACCGATTCTGGAATACCGTCGGCTGAAGAACATCATTCCCAACACCGAGAGCTGGCAGAATAACGCGCTCAGCGATGTGGAGAACAACCGCAACCAGCTCGAGTATTTGACCGTGATGTCCGAAGAGGACTTCAACAAGAACCCCGACTTCACCCGGCAGTACGGCTCCTACGCCAAGTATAAAGAGGAGATGGAGCGCCAGATCAACCGCTGCAACAACCTGATTCTGGTGGCTCAGAAGTCGCTGGACGCCGACAAGCCGGACATGAAGTATGTGCCCAACGGCGCTCGTTATAAGACCGTGCAGTTTTTGGATTACTCGGTGTTCGTGGCGCTGTTCGCGGTGCTGCTGGGCGGCTGGATGGTAGCCAGCGAGTTCCAGCAGGGTACCATCCGCTTGCTGATGATCCGCCCCAAGACCCGCACGAAGATCCTGCTTTCCAAGTTTACCGCAGCGCTTAGCCTAAGCCTGATCGTCTATGTGGCGGGCAGCATCCTGAACTTGATCACCAACGGCATCGTCAACGGCTTCCCGGATCTGGCCTTCCCCAACTACTCGATCAACGGCTCCGAGAGTTTCATTGCCTACTATGTACCCAAGATGCTGGCGTGCATGCTGCCCATCGCCTTTGGCTTCTCGGCGGCGTTCGTGCTGGGCGTGGCCATCCGCAACAGCGCCGTTGCCATCGTGATACCGATGGTCGCCTTTGTAGGCTGCCTGCTGGCCACCACGTTCATGCAGGTCTATCCCGACGCGCTGGGCTCGTGGCTGGTCTACACGCCGATCCCCTATGTGCAGCTCTCGGCTTTCTTTACGCCCTATTCCGCGGTGCGCAATGCCATCGACAACGGTTTGGAGCTCAGCCTTACGGTAGGTATCGTCATGCTCTCGGTGCTCTCAGCCGGCTTTGCGGTGCTCAGCGTCTACGTGTTCAGGAAGAGAGACATCACCAACTGATCATTTACCCACGAAAGAGGAATCCATGGACGACAACAACAATAGCTTCTTAAGCTCTTACAAAAGCAAATCGGATGCCCGTATGGAGGCCACGCCGCCGGCGCAGGAACAGCCTGCGCCGGCGGAGCGCCCCGCTGCGGCGCGCACCGTTGTGGCAGAGCCCCCCGCTGCGGCGCAGCAATCCGCCCAGGTGGAGCGCCCCGCCCCGCTTCGCTATGAGCAGAGGAGCGGCTTTCGGCCCGTGCGCACCGGTGGGGGCGCGCCGCCGCCCCGCGGCCGGCGCAGCCCCGTGCTGGCCATCGCTCTGGCTGCGCTGGTCGTCATCGGCCTGGCGGCAGGCCTGATTTGGTACTTCAACCGCGGCGTTACGGTCATCGATTTTCTGGATTGGACGCAGAATGATGTGCGGCTGTGGGCGACGGACAACGGCGTGAATCTGCAGATCGATGAGCAATTCAACGATGAATATGAAGCCGGCCATGTCTATCAGCAGAGCCCCGCCGCGGGAGCCACGGTGGCCAAGGGAGGCTTCGTGCAGGTGGCCATATCCAAGGGCCATGACCTGACTGTGACGCTGCCGCTGCCGGATTTGATGTCCATGACCAAAACTGAGGTGGAGCAATGGGCGGCGCAGAATTTTATGGCCAAGGTGCGCATCACCGCAGAGTTCAGTGACACCGTGGAGAGCGGGCGCGTCATTCGCTTTGAGATCAACGACAACACCGTGGTGGACAACGTAACCCGCAACACACCGGTTTATGTCACCGTGTCCAAGGGCAAGGAGGACGAAACCGCCGTACAGGTGACGGTGCCCAACTTCCGTGAAAAGACCATTGCCGAATGCTATACCTTCGCCAACGACAACGGCATCGTGCTCCAGGTGACCGAGCAATACGACGACTATGCGCCTAAAGGCTCTATTCTTTCCCAGAGCGTGAAAGCCGACGAGAAGGTCAGCAAGGGTGATACCATCGAGCTCGTGGTTTCCATGGGAAAGAAGATCACCGTACCCAGCTTCGCGGGCTTCTCCAAGCAGCAGGCCACGGCTGTGGCCGGCGAGTTGGGAATCCCGGTGTCCATTGTAGAAAAATATTCCTCCAGGCCGCTGGGCGAGTTCATCTCCCAGAGCCTTGAAGAGGGCACCGTGTATGGCGGCGGCGATGTGCTGGAGATCAGCTATTCGCTGGGCAACAAAGTCGTTGTTTCCGACTTTACCGGCCAGACCCGTGACGCCATTGAAACCTGGGCCAAGGGCCTCAACGATCAGGGCGCCAACATCCGCCTGAGCGTCACCTATACCCAGAGCAATCAGCCCAAGGGCAGGATTCTCTATCAGAGCAAGGCCAACACGACCATCGGTATTTCCACGACCATCCGCATCACGGTGTCCACCGGCCGTGCGGTGTTCGTGCCGGACTTTGTGGCGCCGGCGGGCTCCGATTACCAAGACATCATCACCCGCGAGAAGGCTATGCAGCTGTGCGAGTCGCTGGGCCTGGTGCCGGTGTTCGTAGAGGCCAAATCCTCCGGCCGGCTGCCCGGTGAGGTGTGGTCTCAGAGCGTGGCTGCGGGGGCCGAGGTTTCCGAGGGCACGACGATTACGCTGAAATACGTGCCGGCCAACGTGCGGGTGTCGGTACCCAACTTCGTTGGCATGACAGAGGCCCAGATCCGCTCCGCCGGATACACCAAGCAGTTCATGATCACCTTCGTGATCGGAGACGAATATAAGCCCGGAACCGCGGGCAAGGTCACGAAGCAATCGCTGACCCAGGGTACCCGCGTGGCCGCCGGCACGGCGATCACGCTGACCGTGGGGCCGACTGACCCTCCGGAGACGGAGGAGCCGACGCCGACACCCACGCCGTCGGTATCGCCCACGGTGGAGCCCACGCAGTCGCCCGAACCCTCCGCTACCTGACAGCAGAACCAAACAACATGGCCCTTTCCGGCAACGGAGAGGGCTATTTCTATAAACTGGAACGAGAACGAAAACCCATAAAACGAACAAATGTTTGCATATCTTATGCTCGCTGTGTTATACTATGGCCGGAGGCGATCTCTTGGCCCATGTGATCATAAGAAATACGCCTGATGCTGCGCAGATGCTGGCCCAAATGCGCACGGACGCCCGATTCGACGTGTCCGACGACGACGGCGCTTGTGTGCCCGATTGGGGCGCCGTCACCGCCATCCGCAGCGACCCGCCGCCGCCCAAGGTACCCAAGGTTTTCATGAGCAACGATTGCGTGTTCAACTGCGCCTACTGCACATGCCGCACCACCCGCGACTGCCGCCGCTACGCGCTGCAGCCCCGGGAGCTGGCCCGTTGGGCCGTGCGCGAGGCTGAGGGGCAGCACCGGGGCATCTTTTTGACGTCGGCCATCTACCGCAACGCCGACTACACCGAAGAGCTCATCATCGAAACGCTGAAAATCATCCGCCGGGACCATGGCTTCGGCGGCTATGTGCACGCCAAAATCATGCCCGGGGCGGACCCACTGCTCATCGCCGAGGCCGGCCGCTGGGCGGACCGGTTGAGCGTGAACATCGAGGTGGCCCGCAGCGAAGGGTACCGCATGGTGGCCAAGCAGAAGAACCGCAACAACATACTGACGCCCATGCGCCAGATTAGCGACCTGATCGCCGGAACCAAAGGCGGGCGCGGGCGCTTCGCTACGAGCCAGACCACGCAGCTGATGGCCGGCGCCGCCGGGGAGGACGACCACACGATCCTCACGCTTTCCCGAGCGCTTTATGACCGCTACCGTCTGTCCCGGGTATACTACACGGCGTTCCACTACACCCAGGAGGCCAAAGGCTATGACCTGCCGCCCACGGTTACGCCCCACTGGCGCATGGCGCGGCTGTATCAGGCCGACCGGCTGATGCAGTTGTACGGCTTTGCGCCGGAGGAGCTGGCCCCGGAGGATGCGCCGCTGCTGGCCCAGGACATCGACCCCAAGACCGCGTGGGCGCTGCGCAACCTGCACCTGTTCCCTGTGGAAGCCAACACCGCCGACTATGAAATGCTGCTGCGGGTGCCGGGCCTGGGCGTCACGTCGGCCAAGCGCATCGTGGCCGCCCGGCGCATGGGCACGCTGACCTTCGACATCCTGCGCCGCATCGGCGTGTCGCTCAAGCGCAGCCAGTTTTTCTTAACCTGCGGCGGGCGCATGCAGCAGCGCGCCATGCCTGATGTGGCGGCGCTGCATGGCGTTCTGGCCGTTCACCGGGGTTTTGAGCAGATGACGCTGGAGATGTGACCAAGCCGGTATAACTGCAGGTTCAATGGAACTCATAATCGAGGCTGGTTGAGGGGTAACGAAGGAAAAAGCTTCCATCAGCCCGAGGGGCCATCGGGTTGAGGTAAATCACCCCAAAGCGCAGGCTATGTCAGGATATTTCATAAACAAATTCACATGGTTTTTCGCCTCGACTGTTAATCGGAGATGAAATAATTGCCTTTGTTTTCAATTTTACATCTAGCATTAGCTGTAAATGGCGGCGAAATGACCCGGCACAACATAAGCAGTAGGATAAAGGCATGTCACGGCCATCGGAATCGCTTTTTGGTAGCGCAAGGTCTGAGACTTTCACACCTTTGCAAACGGTGGCGGAACAAGCACACGAATACTGATCATTGTTTCTAAAAACAATCACAGCTGTTAAAGTGCCGTCATTATTTAAGGCGATCCTTTCGGAAGTTAGGACTTTTCCATTAAGGTGGAGCAACTTCTCGTTTAGAGATTTGCCAGTCAGTTCTTTGCCGATTTCCTCACATTTTTTCAGATATTCCTTGCCGCCCAAACAGGCGCAAGAATCCAGACTTTCATATAGCAAATCAGAATCAAGCAAAGTCTCCATCCGTTTGACGACTTCCACCAGGTCTCCATTTCCGAGAATTTCTTTTATGAGCTTCTTGTCAACATTGTTTTGCTCTAATTGCTTCCTGATTCCATAAACTCTTGCCATTTTAGTTTACCCCCTGTTGAGTATCGGCACGTCTTTTGATCGGAACATAGATTTCGAGCTGATGATAACCAAGTCCTTTTTTGATTTCATCCAGCGGATATATCATGTTGCACAACGTTTGGTGCCCAGGGCGTTCATCCAGCTCAAAACCGCTTGCCTCCACCCAGGCCTTGATGCCGCTGTATACCCGGCCATTGATGTCGTCGTCGCCATCCACCGACACCGCCGTGGCGTATAGCCCACCCTCAAATTCGATGATTTCATAAGGCGCCGTGTCCGTCTCGGTCACCCCGTCCTGGATCGCCCATATCCAAATCGTTTTGCCATCCTCATGCCACATGAAGTCGGCGCAATCGAAGATGATCTTTTTCTCCAAATGGTGATGTGTTTGCATCCATTTGTCAAATCCGCCTTCGCCGAATATGTTGCCAAACGTGTCATAGCCCGATGAAATGGCCTTGAATTCCGGCAATCGAACCACATGCACCTCGGGCGCTTTTTTCAGTTTGTCCGTCACATCGAGCAGGCGGTTCACAGGGGAAGGGTTTCCGTTGTAGTTCACACTGACAAGTTGGCTCTCAATCTCTTTTGCTTTCGCGTACAACAGTTTCACGTCGGCTTCCCTGTTGAAGTCGGCCTGCTTGATCTGGCGAATGAACTCCAGTACGATGTCCTTGAGTTCATGCAGCAGAGCAACCTCACCGTCAATGTCATCTACCTTTTTCCCGAGCACTTCAAGGACAATCTGTGAACCGGACGAGTTGAAAATACGTTGGATATCCCGGATGCTGATGTTCAGTTTGCGCAAGATCAGAATCTGCTCCAGCCGCTTTACGGCAGCTTCATCGTACATCCTGAAAGCGTAATCCTCACTCCGGGTGCTGCCGATCAGCCCCATGTCCTCGTAGTAACGCAGCGTACGGGCGGATATGTCGTACTGGGCCGATACATCCTTGATCTTGATAAGCTCTTGCATAAAACAACCTCACACATGTTTGACTAGAGGCTAGCATAATCTCTTCCCCAACGGCAGAATCAAGAGGCAAGTAATATTTTAACCTGAAAAAAACCGCCCGATTGCCAACTATTTATCTCTTCTGAGCATAGCAAAAAAGAAGAGTATACTGCAATGGTTCTCTATGTCAGTTCCCCTTCCCTGGGGGGAAGGGGCCATACGCAAAATGAAACCCGCAAGAGAGGGCATTCCCATCTTGGCGAGTTCTCCCTATTTGATGTATAATCTGTCTATATGGAAGCAATTCCACATTGTAATGCTTTTCCATGTCTATTCCACTTGCCCTATGAAATATTTCGAATGGAACGAGGAGCGCTCCCATGAACAACGGATGGAAATTCATCGACAGCGCGGGCAGCTTCGCGCTGGAAAACCCGCAGAACAGCAGCGATCTGTATTTCCCGCTGGCCAACGAGGGTGGCCTGATGGCCGCCATATCGCCCACGCTTACCGGCGACAGCAAAACCGGGCAGAACAGCTTTCTGCTGCAGCCGGTCAGCGCCGAGGACCTGAACGCGCTGAAGGCCGGCCGCAACTTCTGGGTATACGCGGAAGGCTTCGGGGCATGGTCGGCGGCGGGCGCCTCGGCGGCGCAGCAGGCCGCGCAGTTTGGCCCCGGCGGCGACGCCGCGCGCCTGGAGGCGGGGTTCCTGTGGCACAAGCTAACCCGGGAGAACGCGGCGCTGGGCCTGCGGGCGGAGGTCACCAGCCTGGTCCCCGTGGGCGGCGACGCGCTGGAACTGATGCGCGTGCGCCTGACCAACATTGGTCCCCAGCCCGTCACCTATACCGCCACCGCGGCGATACCGGTGTATGGCCGCTCGGCGGACAACGTGCGCGACCATCGCCATGTCACCGGCCTGTTGGGCCGCGCGCGGGTGCTGGCCGACGGCGTGGACGTGTGCCCGGCCATGACCTTCGACGAGCGCGGCCACAAGCCCAACGCGCTGCGCTACGTGGTGCTGGCCGCCGAGGGCGACGGCAAGCTGCCCGTGGGCGTGTTTGCCGACCGGGAAGACTTCGTTGGCGAGGGCGGTTCACTGGAATGGCCCGAGGCCGTGGTGGGCAACCGCGCGCCCATGAGCAAGCCCGGCGACCGGGTGGATGGCTTTGAGACCGTGGGCGCGCCGCGCTTCGCTGCCAAAACGCTGCAGCCGGGTCACAGCGCCGAATACATCGTCGCCATGACCGTAGCGGCTGATGATGCTGCTGTGGAGCGGGCGCGCGGGGCTTTGAGCTCCGCAGCGTTCCAGCGGCACTTTGAGGATACGGAAGCCTTCTGGGCGGCCAAGCTGGGCAAGACCGCCTTCCATAGCGGTGACGCCGACTTCGACCGCTGGATGCGCTGGGTCACGCTGCAGCCGGTGCTGCGGCGCATCTACGGCTGCTCCTTCCTGCCGCACCACGACTACGGCAAAGGCGGGCGCGGCTGGCGCGACCTGTGGCAGGATTGCCTGGCGCTGCTGGTGCTGGAGCCGGAGACCGCTCGGGACCAGCTGTGGAACAACTTCGGCGGCGTGCGCATGGATGGCACCAACGCCACGATCATTGGCAGCAAGCCCGGCGAATTCATCGCCGACCGCAACAACATCAGCCGCGTGTGGAGCGACCACGGCGCGTGGCCGCTGTTCACGACGCTGCTGTATGTGGACAACACCGGCGACACCGGTTTCCTCTTTGCGAAGCAGACCTATTTCAAGGACCGGCTGACCATGCGCTCCCGCGAGGTGGACGAGCGCTGGGCGCCGGAGCAAGGCAACCGGGTGCGCACCGCAGCGGGCGATGTGTACGAGGGTACGGTGCTGGAGCACCTGCTGCTGCAAAACGCCACGGCGTTCTTCAACGTGGGCGACCACGGCAACATCCGCCTGGAGAACGCCGACTGGAACGACGCGCTGGATATGGCCTGGGACAAGGGCGAGACCGTGGCGTTCACATCGTTCTATGCCGGCAACCTGTTGAGCCTGGCGGCGCTGCTGCGGGAGCTCAGGGCACGGGGCGTGGCCACGGTGGAGGTAGCCGCCGAGATGGCGCAGCTCTTCGACACGCTGGGCGAGGCCGTGGACTATGCCTGCCCCGCCGCCAAGCGCGCCCGGCTGGCCGCCTACTATGCCCAGACGCGACACGCGCTCAGCGGCGAGCGGGCGGCGCTGGACACCGCCGCGCTGGCCGATGATCTGGAGAAGAAGGGACGCCAGCTCAGCGAGCACATCCGCAGCCATGAGTGGCTGACCGTGGGCGATAGCGGCTGGTTCAACGGCTACTACGACAACGCCGGCCTACCGCTGGAAGGCCCGCGGACCGACCACACGCGCATGACGCTGACCGGCCAGGTGTTCGCGCTGATGATGGGCGTAGCCAGCGAGGAGCAGGTGACCCAGGCGGCGGCCAGTGTGCGGCAGAACTTGCGGGACCCGCAGCTGGGCGGCTACCGGCTCAACACCGATTTCCACGAGGTCAAGCTGGACATGGGCCGCTGCTTCGGCTTTGCCTATGGGCACAAGGAGAACGGCGCGGTCTTCAGCCACATGGCCGTCATGTACGCCAGCGCTCTGTACCGCCGGGGCAGGGCCGCCGACGGCTGGGATGTGCTGGGCAGCCTGTACGCGCTGAGCGCCGACTTTGAGCGCGCCCGCATCTATCCCGGCATTCCGGAATACTTCAACCCCAAAGGCCGGGGCCTGTATCACTACCTGACCGGTTCGGCCAGCTGGTATCTGCTGGTGATGCTGGGTGACGTGTACGGCGTGCGCGGCCACATGGGCGACCTGGCGCTGCAGCCGGCGCTGCTGGCGTCGCAGTTCGATGCCGACGGCCGCGCGGCGGTGGACACGATGTTTGCTGGGCGCGCGCTGCGGGTGGTATATCACAATCCGCAGCGGCTGGATGCAGGCCAGTACGTTGTGGGCGCGGTGACGCTGGACGGCGCGCCGCTGGCCGTGGATGCCGATGACGTCGTGATTCCCCGACTGGCGCTGACGGCGCTGGACGCGGCGGAGCGCCATACGCTCCGCATCGAACTCATTTCCAAGAACGTTTGAGGAGGCCCTTATGACCGTTCGCTATTCCTTCGCCGACAGCAATGCCTTCGTGATCCAAGGCTACGACAAGGCCAAGACCTTTGCCAGCTTCCTGCCGGGCATCGCCGGGCTGGACGGCATCCCCATGTGGTCGTTTTACGTGAACCGCGGCCAGGCCATGGGCAGCTTCGGCGTGCGCGACAAGAACGGCGCTATCATGGAGTTTTTCCCGGCCAACATCCTGTGCCGCCATGTGGAGCGCCAGGGTTTTCGCACCTTCGTGCGGATGGGCAGTGCCATCCATGAGGTATTTTCTTCCACCAGCGCCGACGACGTGACCCGCACGATGACCGTGGAGGCCAACCGCATCGCCGTGGGCGAGGAGAACCGCACGCTGGGCCTTCGGGTGAGGGCCAGCTATTTCACATTGCCCCATGAGGACATCGCCGCCATCGTGCGCAAGGTCGTCATCGAGCCGATGGACGGTGCGCCCAAAGAGTTCGAGCTGCTGGACGGCTTGCCGCAGATACTGCCCTACGGCGTGGGCAACGGCGACTTCCAGGCCATGGCCAACCTGATGCGCTCGTGGTTCGACGTGTTCAACACGGAAAACCGCATCCCGTTCTACAAGGTGCGCGCCTCCACGGCGGATTCGGTGGAGATCTCCGAGGTCAACCAGGGCAACTTCTATCTGAGCTTTTCCACGCAGAGCGGCGGCCTGATCCCGCCGGTCTACGACATGGACGTGATCTTTGGCGCCAACACGGCCTTGAGCGCCCCCGACGGCTGGCAGGGTTCCGCCGATACGCTGCACACCCGGCCCCAGGTGCCCCAGAACAAGGTCAGCGGCGGTTTCTCCGGCGTCACGGTGCGCCTGGAGGATTCCTTCACGCTGTACAGCGTCATCGGCCACGCCGACAACCCCCGGCGCATCAACGCCAAGACCGCAGCCTTCACGCCCGAGGCCATGGAGCGCGCCGAGGCGCGGGCTGTGGAGCTCGTGGAAACGCTGCTAGCCGACGTGGCCACCCGCACGGCCAACCCGCTCTTTGACCGCTACGTGGGCCAGTGCCATCTGGACAACCTGCTGCGCGGCGGGCGCCCGCTGATCTTCGACGCCGACGGCGGCAAGCACGTCTACCACGTCTACTCCCGCAAGCATGGAGACACCGAGCGGGAGTACAACTTTTTCTCGCTGGAGCCGGCCTTCTATAGCCAAGGCAACGGCAACTACCGCGACGTGTGCCAGAACCGCCGCAATGACGTGCTGCTGAACCCCGAAGTCGGCAGCTTCAACATGCGCCACTTCCTAAGCCTGATACAGGCCGACGGCTACAACCCGCTGCAGGTGAAGGGCTGTCTCTTTACATTGAAGCCCGACGCGCTGGAAGGCGTGCTGGCCCAGGCCCCCGGCCTGCGGGCGGAACTCGCCAAGCTGCTGAGCGGGCCCTATACGCCGGGGCAGCTGATGACGCTGCTGCACCGCGCGCCGAGCGCTCTGGCCGTGCCCGCGGAGCAGCTGCTGCGCGCTGCGCTCTCGCAATCGGAGCAGACCTTCGAGGCCGAGTTTGGCGAGGGCTATTGGAGCGACCACTGGACCTATCTGATGGACCTGGTGGATACGTATCTGACTGTGTACCCCGACCATGAGGAGGCCTTCCTCTTCGACGAGGGCGGCTATCGCTTCTTCCACAGCCCGGTGCATGTGCTGCCCAGGGCGGACAAATACGTGCTGTCCGGCGACCGCGTGCGTCAGGTGGGTGCGCTGCAGGAGCCCCACGACCACAACGCGCTGCGCAAGACCGCTTGGCTACGCACGGAAGGCGGCAACGGGGGCATCTACGAAACCACGCTGTTTGCCAAACTTTTGAGCCTGGCGCTGATGAAGTTCGTGAACCTGGACCCCGAGGGCATGGGTGTGGAGATGGAGGGCGGCCGCCCCGGCTGGAACGATGCGCTCAACGGCCTGCCCGGCGTGTTCGGCAGTGGCCTGGGCGAGACGGCGGAGTTGCTGCGTCTCGCGGATTTCCTGGCCGCGGCCAGCCGGCACGGGCGTGAGGTGGCGCTGTTCGCCGAGGCGGCGGACCTGCTGGCGGGCGTGCTGCCCCTGGCGCGGGCTAGCCTGCGCGGCGAGCTCAATGGCTTTGACTATTGGGACAAGGTGAACGCGTTGAAGGAGGCCTACCGCGAGGCCATCCGCGCCGGCATCGGCGGCGGGGAGCGCGTCTTAACCGCCGCACAGCTCCAGGACGCCGCCGATATCATGGCGGCCAAGCTGCGCGCAGGTCTCGCCAAGGCCCAGACTCTGGGCGATGGGGTGATCCCGACGTTCTTCACCTTCGAGGCCACCGCCTGGCAGCAGGCTGGCCGGCGCAACCCGGTAAACGGCTACCCGTGCGTGGCGGTGCAGGGCTTCCGGGCGCAGCCGCTGCCGGCCTTCCTGGAAGGCCCGGCCCGCCTGCTCAAGACCGTAAGTGACACCGCCGAAGCCCAATCGCTCTACGAGGGTGTGAAAGCCAGCGAGCTTTACGACAAGGCGCTGGGCATGTATCAGACGTCGGTATCGCTGGAGGACACGCCCCACGACATCGGCCGCCTGCGGGCCTTCACCGCCGGCTGGCTGGAGCGCGAGTCCATCTTCCTGCACATGGAGTACAAGTTCCTCTACGCGATGCTTAAGAGCGGCCTCTACGAGTCCTTCTTCCACGACATCCGCATGGCGCTGATCCCCTTTTTGGACCCGGCGGTGTACGGCCGCAGCACGCTGGAGAATTCGTCCTTCCTGGCCAGCTCCGCCAACCCGGACCCGGCCAACCATGGCCGCGGCTTCGTGGCGCGGCTGACCGGCTCCACCGCCGAAATGCTCAGCATGTGGTTTGCGATGATGGCCGGGCATCGGCCCTTCGCCGCCCAAGGCGATGAGCTGACGCTGACGCTGCGGCCCATCCTGCCGGCTTGGCTGTTCGATGAGGCAGGGGAGGCGGGCTTCCGCTTCCTGGGCCACACCGAGGTCATCTACCGCAACGCCGCCAAGCGGGACACCTTCGGCGCCGATGGCGTGGGCCCGGTGCGCTACACGTTGTGGAGCAAGGATGGCAACAGAACAGTGGTGCAGGGCGCTAGCTTAAACGACGCTCTAGCGCGGGCAGTGCGCGGCGGCAAATACGCGCGCATCATCGTGGATCTGGAATAATTTGAGTTTTCGCCAGCGATGCTGCGCGCCTGCGTTCAGATGAACGGTCTGCGGTCCAGCACGTTCTTCCATGGGCGCGTGGCGCGCAGCTCGCCGGGCAGCGCCATCTGCAATTCGGATACCGCGCACATCGCACCAAACAGCATGTGCAGATCGTTCCAACCGTCGTCGTCCTCGGGCAGGGCATCCAGATATGCCAGGTACCCCTGGGCGAACTCCGCCAGGCAGACCTGCACCTCATCGAAGCGGTGCGTGGTTTGCCGGGCGGCGCGGTTCAGGCAGAACACCCAGTCGATCTCCATGAAGCCCACCATGCGCCCGAAGGGCAGCGTCATTTCATTTTCTTTGTACATTTCGATGCACGTATCAATGAGACGGTCTGGGTAGGGGAAGGGCCGCTTGGCGTATGCGTGGTTGAAGAGGTAATGGAACCAGCCGCACATATGATGGGCCGGCGGCTTTTTGCCGGTCTGGATGGCCCCGCGCAGGCTCATGCCGTATTCGGGGTCGCAGTTCACCCGCAGCCAGTCGAAATACCAATCCTGCCATTGCAGCGTGGCCATGCCTGTGGTCAGCATCGCCGCGTACAGCCCGGCGCCTTGATGGGATTGCGGCCATGGGTTGCCCACCCAATCCAGGCTGCCCAGCTTCTCGTACAGCGCGTCCTTGCACAGGAAGGGCTCCAGCGCCCGCAGCGGATGGTCCGGCAGCGCGTCAAAGAGCTCCAGCGCGGCCACGCAATGGGCGGTCGTGTGAATGGGGTGGTGCGTGGGTTCCTGGAATAGCCCCGTTTCCGGTTTCTGCAGGCTGCGCAGAGCGGCGACGCATGCCTGTCGCTGTGCCACATCGCCGGGGAACGCACCGATGGTATACAGGATGTTGGCCGCGTCGGCGCAGCCGTATTCGTTGATGCCCAGAGCGCGGGTGCCCTGTTCGTCCTGCCACAGCCACCGCGCATAGGTTCCGTTCCCCAGGGCGTGGCTTTGCACGGTGCGGCGGGCCTTCTCCGCCAAGCCGTCGATGTACCACATGACGCCTGCACCTCCCGCATAGATTGTTCCGCCGGCCTACACGGTCACGACGGGCTTCTCTTCATAAAACCGGAATAGGGGGATTTGCCGGTTGGCGGCGAGACTTCGACGAGCTCACCAGACCGCAGCATGTTCTGCAGCCTCTGGAACAGCCATCGGTCTCCGACGCCGGGCATCTGCATCAATGTTTTGCCGATAGCCAACGCGACCCGGAATTCCCCGTCGGGCAGGTTCGCCCGCAGCGCAAAGTCATAGAAATCCTCGGGCACGCCCATGAGACTGCCGTTGACGACAGCCCGCAGCGGCGCGTTCTCCCGTGCCAGTTCCCGCCAGGCAAAGTCGTAATCCCGGCGCAGCAAATTGCTAAGCAGCTGCTCCTGCTCCGCCAGCGCTACGAAAGTCTCCGGTCCCATTTCTCCCGTGCTGCGATAGAATACCACCGTGCGCTCCTGCTCGTTCAAGATGCGGTCCGGCACGAACACGGCGGAAAGCGGCGTATCGGTTTCGTGGAGCAGGTGGCAGACGAAGTACAGCCCGCACAACTCCGCCGGGTCGCCGGGACACACCCACACGCGCACGGCTTCCCGCGTTGCGCTGGCCTGTCGTAGCCGCTCCAGCGCACGCTGATTGGTCTCCCAGATTTCATCGGAAACGCCGGGAAAGCTGCTGAACAGGTCGTCCAGAACCTTCTTGCGCTCGCCCATATCGGTATCCGTGTCCCTGATGTCACCAATGTCCAGCGCCAATGTCATGGCCGCCACATCGGCACCGGAGCCTTCCAGCGATTTGGCCATTTTCAGCGCGCCGCCGGCGCTTTCGCCAAAGGCAAGCTCGATCATTTGCAGTCTCCTGAGTCAGTGTCCATAAAGTGAATGATGTCAGTCATTTACCTATTCCGCTTCCTCCACACCCGGTGCCCCACCTTCGCCTCCATGCCATCCAATGATCGTATCGAGGTTCACATCGTGGATGCTGCGGAAGATGTGGGCGGCCATGTCGGGGTTGGTCTGGCTGAGCTTTTTGATGAGCGCCTTGATCTCGTGGCGCTTGGAGCCCATGCCCTCGTCGCCCAGAGCGCAGTTCTCGGTCAGCCGGCACGCACACTGTATGAAACTCAAGTCGTTGTGCCGCCGCCACGCGAGGATGTCCGCCTCCTTGACGCGGTACATGGGGCGGATGAGTTGCATGCCCTGCCAATTGGTGCTGCTGAGTTTGGGCATCATCGTGCGGAACTCGCCGTTGTAAAAGAGGCTCATGAGCACCGTCTCCACGACGTCGTCGAAGTGGTGGCCCAGCGCGATCTTGTTGCAGCCGGCCTCCTGGGCATGGCGGTAGAGGTAGCCCCGGCGCATGCGGGCGCACAGGTAGCACGGGTTCTTATCCAGCTTGGCCACATAGTTGAAGATCGGCGCGTCGAACACCTCGATGGGCAGGTTCAGAAAAGCGGCGTTCTCCTCGATGCGTGCCCGGTTGACGGGGGCGTAGCCTGGGTCCATGACGACATAGCGCAGCTCGAAGGGGAAGTCGCTGTAGCGCTGCAGCAGCTGCAGGCACTTGGCCATCAGCATAGAATCCTTGCCGCCGGAGATGCACACGGCCACGCGGTCGCCGGGGTCTATGAGCTTGTACTCGTGGATGCCGGCCAGGAAAGGCCGCCAGATCTGCTTTCGGTATTTCTTCGTGATGCTGTGCTCGGCTTGCTCCAGCGGCGTCATGGGCGTTCCTTTCCCGCCTCGGCGATGGCCTGGGGTAGTGCTTCCAAAAAGGCGGTCATCTCCTGCTCCGTGGTGTGGCGGCTCAAGCTGACTCGCAGCGTGGACATGGCTGCGCGCCGGTCGCCACTCAGCGCCAGCACCGGCGTGGAGGGCGCGCCCGGCGCGCAACAGGCGGACTTCGTGGATACATAAATGTCCCTCTGGCTCAGGCGCTGCAGCACGGCTTCGGTGTTCACGCCGGGCAGGCTGAAGTTCAGTATGAACGGCGACGCGCCGGCGGGGCTGTTGACGCGCACGCCGGGCAGCTTGGCCAATCCGTCCCGCAAAGCGCGGTTGAGTGCCGATGCATGACCGAAGGCCTCGGGCTGGGTCTGCACGGCCGCCGCCAGCGCTTGATCCAGGCTGGCGGCCAGCGCCAGCGCCGGCGTGCCGCTGCGCCAGGGCGTGTCGCTCAAGCCCCCGTGCATCTGGGGCTCCAGCAGCAGGCCGCGGCGCAGCACCAATGCGCCCACGCCGGTCAGCCCGTGGAACTTGTGGGCGGTCAGCGAGACAGCATCCGCACCTTCGAGGTTTAAAGGAACTTTGCCCACGGCCTGGGTCGCGTCGGTGTGCAGCGCGCAGTGGGGCAGGGCAGCCGTGAGCCGCGCAATGTCCTGCAGCGGCTGGACAACGCCCAGCTCGCTGTCCACGGCGCACACAGTCACGAGGATGGTATCCAGCCGCAATGCGGTGCGCAGCGCGTCCAGGTCCACGGCGCCGTCGGCGCGCAGCTCAGCGTATTCCACATCGAAGCCCTGGGCGGCCAGGTGGGCCAGCGGGCCGCTGACCGACGCGTGCTCCAGCTTGGTCGTGAGGATGTGGCGGCCCAGCTTGCGGCGCTTTTCGCAGATGCCCTTGATGGCCAAGTTGTTGCTTTCGGTGGCGCCGCCGGTCAGCACAACCCCGTCGGCCTGTACGCCCAATGCCGCGGCGATGTTGCCCATGGCCTGCTCCCAGCGGGTGCGGGCGGCAAGGCCCGCGCCGTGGCGGGCGTTGGGGTTGGCGGGGAATTCCATCGCCACATCATGGAAAACCCGCAGTACCTGCGGGTCCACGGGCGTATTGGCGGCGTTGTCCAGATAGATCATGACGCTATTATAGGGCGCAAAGCGGCTTCGGGCAAGCCTTCGCCTTTCGCCGCCGACGCTGCGGCGTCGTCGGCGATTCAGACGGCTTGCTTGGCGGCGGCCTGTGCCTTGGCCTGGGCACGGATGTAATCGATGATGCTCTTTCCGGCCACAGCGCCCTGGCCCACGGCCACGGCGATCTGGCGCAGGCCCCCGGTGCAGTCGCCGGCGGCGAACACGCCGTCCAGATTGGTGCGGCCGTTTTCATCCACGACGATGGCGTTGTTCTCGGTGAACACGCCCAGCTTGGCCGCGAAATCCACGCTGGACGCCGTGCCCTGGGCCACGAACAGGCCATCCAGAGGCACTTCTCCGTCGGCCAGCGCGATGGCGGTCAGCGCGTCCTGGCCTTGGAGCCCCACGATGGGGCGGGTGTCCATGGCGAAACGCGCCGCCTGCGCGGCGTAGTCGCCGGTGAAGCGCGGCGGTTGGCCGTTGGTGAAGATCGTGATTTCGTTTGTCAGAGGCAAGAGCTCCAACGCCTCCTGCACGGCGAAGTTGCCGTTTCCCAAGATGCCCACGCGGCGGTTGCGGAAGAAGAAGCCGTCACAGGTCGTGCAATAGCTGACGCCGCGGCCTTCCAAATCCGTGATGCCCGCAATGTTGGGCCGCCGGGGCGGCTGCCCCGTGGCGATCAGCAACGCCTTTGCCCGGTAATGCCCGGCGTCGGTGGTCACCAGATAGCCGTCGTCGGGTTCTATGGCGGTGACCTGCTCCTCGCGCAGCGCCACGCCCAGACGCTGCGCCTGCTTTGCGCCGGCCTGCAGCAGCTGCGATCCGCTGACCGGCTGCTCAAAGCCGAAGTAGTTCTCGATCTGGGCGGCCTTGTCCAGCGCGCTGCCGGCGCTGCCCAGCACCAGAGTGGATAGCTTGGCCCGCGCCGTATACAGCGCCGCCGACAGGCCCGCCGGCCCCCGGCCTATGATGATGACATCGTATTGCGTCATGAAATGCACCGCCTTTTTTCGCGGGAAAAGGCCCGCTTTGTGTAACACAATGATACTGCGGCGCATAGGATATTGTTTGTGACTTTCGTTGCTTTGGGGTTGTGTGAATGTGATGTCAAGTTAGGTTTAAAAGAACTAATCACTAACTAACATAATTATACATATTGGGGGCCGAAGGTTTCCAAAGGGCGATCGGAAAGCCCTTTGGCCGCGCCCGATGGCGCGAAATCCTTTGTGTTATGAAAAGAATAAAGTTTATTTTTCCGGCTCCAAGGCTCGGGCCAGACGTTGGTATTTTTCGGCGTCCTCGCGCCGGCCGGTGCGGGCGCTGGCCACGGCCAGCAGGCGGTAGACCGTGCTGTCCAGCGGGTTTTCGCCCAGCGCTTTTTTCAGCTCCAGCAGGGCTTCCTGATCCTTGCCCTCCTGCAGCAGACGCCGGGCGGCCAACGCCCGGTCGGGGCGCAGCGCCTCCTGGAGCACATTGCGCAGCTTGTCGGCGGTGAAAGGCTTGTGCAGATAGGCCACGGCGCCCATCTGCGTGCATTCCACGGCGTTTTTCACCGTGGCATAGGCGGTGATGATGATGACCGGCACGGTGCTGCCCTCAGCGCGAATGCTCCGCAGCACCTCCGTGCCGCTCACGGCGGGCATCTTGATGTCCAGAAAGGCAAGGTGAAACTCTTCGGTGCGCAGCCGCTGCAACGCCTGGGCGCCGTCCGCCGCTTCCTCCACGGCGTAGCCCTCCATCTCCAGGCACTTGCGCACCAGCAGGCGGATGTTCTTGGTGTCGTCGGCTACCAGCACGCGCTTCATGCTTCCTCCCCGGCGATGCGCAGCGTGAAGGTGAAGGTGCTGCCCTCGCCGGCTTCGCTGCGCACCTGGATGTCGCCGCCGTGGCCTCGCACGATCTCCTTGGCAACCGACAGCCCCAGGCCGGTGCCGCGCACCTCAATGTCGTCGCCCTCCACGGACACGAACTTGTCAAAGATGCGGTCCAGATATTGCGGCGCGATGCCGATGCCGGTGTCGCGCACGGACACCTCAATGAAGCCGCCCTCGGCCCGGGCGGTGACGTCGATGGCATCGCCGGCGTCGGAATAATTGATGGCGTTGCTGATCAGATTGTTGAGCACCCAGCGGATCTTTTCGAAGTCCGCCGTGACCGGGGGCAGGTCTTCTCCCATGGCGCAGCGCAGTGTGATGCCGCGGCGCTGAGCGGCATCGCGGAAGCCTTCCACACAGGCCGCGGCGATGTCGGCCATGCGGCAGGGCTCCATGTGATACACCTGGCGGCCGGATTCGATGCGCATGAGCTCCAGCAGCTCGTTGACCAGCGCCAGCAGCCGCTCGCCGTCCTCGGCGATGGTCTGCACCGCCTGCACCTGGTCGGCGCTCAGGGCCCCCAGGCCGCCCTCGCCCAGCATGCTGGACGCCATCAGGATGGAGGTCAGCGGCGTCTTGAACTCATGGGAGATGGAGGCCAGAAAGTCCGTGCGCACCTTCTCCAGCTCCTTGATGTCGGTGATGTCGTGCAGCGCCAGTATGACGCCGGAGCCGGCGTGCTCGGGGCTGTGCAGCCGCGTGGCGGCCAGGTTGAAGTAGCGCTGGCCGTCCTGGTACAGCGTCATCTGCCGGCCGCCGGCGTCGGCGCCTGCCACCAGCGCTTCCACACACCGGAACAGCGCGCCGTCGTGGATGACCTCCAGAAAATGGCGGCCCGCCGCGTCGCGGGCGTCGATGTGGAAATAACCGGCGCAGGCCTCGTTGATGAGCTGGATGCGCCAATGAGCGTCCAGCACCATCAGCGGGTCGGAGATGCTCTGGACGATGGCCACCGAGCGGTTGCGCTCGCTCAGCAGCGTGCCCAGGTTGCTGCGCTCATAATCCTGCAGGCGGCGGGTCATGTCGTTGAATTCCATGGCCAGCTGCCCGGCCTCGTCGCGCGCGCCCACGTCCATGCTCTGGCCCAGATTGCCCTCGCGCACCTGCCGGATGTGCCCCGTCAGCGTCTGTATGGGGCGCAGGAAGCGCCGGATGAAGAATTGCGAGACGATGAGCCCCGCCGCCAGCACCAGCAGAGCCACGCCCAGCAGCGCCTGCATGGAGCGCCGGGCCTCGCCGGTGGTGCGGTCCCTGGCGGCGAACATGGCGCGCTCGTTGATCTGCACGAGTTGCCGGCAGCGCTCTTTGATGCGCTCGAAGATGGGCTGTGTGGTGTTCAGATAGAAGTCCCGCGCCGCCGGATCCTGCAGCCCCCGGGCCTGCAGATCGTACAGCGTACGGCTGTAGACGTTATAGTCGGCGCGCAGGCCGTCCAGCACTTCCCGCTCACCGTCCTCGGTCACGTTGTCCGTTTCGATGTTGAGCCAGCGCTCAAAGTCGTTTTGGTTTTGGGCGAATTGCTGGATGCCCTGCTGCCGGTCCACGCCGATGTACAGCAGAACCGCGCTGTCCTGGCGCTCAATGGCCTCCATCATGCGGTAGATCGCGTCGATGCTCTTGTAGTTCTCGGTCATCAGAGCATCGACGGAGCGCTCCAGGCGGGACAGGTTCCATGCCCCGGCCACCCCTGCCAGCGCCGCCAGCAGGGTAAGCCCCAGATAGACCAAAGTGAATTTGGCGCGCAGCGTCCTGAACATAATCCTGTCCGCTTAATTGGTTGTCAAGCTAAGCGCATCGAGATAATCTCCAGCAGAGGGGAGGATTTCGCGCCTTCGGGCGCAACCAAAGGGCTTTCCGATCGCCCTTTGGAAACCTTCGGACCCCATCTGTTGAAAAATTACGCCACTAAATGACTGACGCGACAGCCCCTTTATAAGGATAAGCCTAGTATATGGCCACGGGGTGGAATGTCAACCTCGCCGGGTTGCACTCACTCGAACACATCGCTGTCGCTGGTGACCACGTGGTCGTCCTTGAGCTGAAAGGGCATCACGGCCACGACGATGTGCTTGTGAAGGAGCAGGCGGCGCTCGATGGCCCGGCGCGTGTGGTTGTGCAGCAGGTGGTGCCACCACCGGCGCACGCTGAGCTGCGGCAGTATCACGGTAATGATGTCGTCCTTGCGATAATCATACTCCTCGGACTCGATGAACTCCAGCAGCGGCCGGGGCACACGGCGGCTCGGAGAAAGGCGGATGATGTAGGGGATATCGGTGTTCATCTTGTTCCATCGGTCGCGCAGCTTGTCCACCGTGGCGCTGTCAATGGCCACGCTGAAGGCGGTCACATTATCCGAGATCGTGCGGGCATAGCGCAGCGCGCGTATGCTGGCCCGGTTGATGCCCTCCAGCGGAACGATAATGCGGGTGCGGTAGCGGTGCTGCTTCAGGTCTTCGCGGGCGGCCTTGGGGTCGTTCACGCGCAGCTGGCGCGCCACAGCCGTGTAATGCCGCTTGATCTTAAGCATGCCGAACACCAGCGCGGGCACCAGCACGACGACGATCCACGCGCCCTCCTCAAACTTGAACACCGCGATGATGAGGACGGCCAGCGCCGTAATGAAGGCGCCCAAGCCGTTGACTGCGGCTTTCCAGTGCCAATGGCGGCCCTTCACGCGCAGCCACCGGCGAAACATGCCGAACTGGGAGAGCGTGAAGGAGATGAACACGCCGATGGCATACAAGCCGATGAGAGCGTTGACGCGGGCACGGAACACGACAATGAGCAACGCAGCCGCCGCCGAAAGCGCGACGATGCCGTTGGAATAGCTCAGGCGGTCGCCGCGCTGGTTCATCTGGCGAGGTGCATAACCGTCGGTGGCAATCAGGCTCAGCAGCAGAGGAAACCCGGAATAGGCCGTGTTGGCGGCCAGCACCAGCAATATAAAGGTGGATGCCACGATGTAGAAGTAGAGGAATGTGCCGTGGCCGAAGGTGATCTGCGCCAGCTGCACGATGACGGCCTGGGGATGTTCGCCACCGGCGACGACATGGTAGTTCACAGCCAGCAGCGACGTGCCCGCCAGCGTGCCAAACACGCACAGGGCCAGCAGCAGCAGCACCCGTTTGGCGTTCTGTGTGCTGGGCTTCTTAAAGATGGGCACGGCGTTGCTGACGGCCTCCACGCCGGTGATTGCAGCGCAACCGTTGGAGAACGCCCGGAGTATCAGCACCAGCGCCGCGGATCCGGCCAAGCCGGTAAACGTCGTGGCCGCATCGGCGGGGGGCGCAGGCAGCGGGTTCACCGCTGTCGTGCCTGTCAGCAGCTTGTAGGCGCCCACGGCGAACATGAGGACCATGCCGCCCACAAAGAGATAGGTCGGCACGCCGAAAATGCGCGAGGCCTCGCGGATGCCGCGCAGGTTGCCCAGCATCAGCAGCGCGACAATGGCCACGCACAGCGGCACCACATAGGGCTCCAGCGCCGGGAACGCCGTGGAGATCTGCTCTACGCCGGAGGCCACGCTGACGGCAACTGTGAGCACATAATCCACGGCCAGAGCGGCGCCGGCGGTGATTCCGGAGATGGCGCCCAGATTGTCCTTGGCCACGATGTAAGCGCCGCCGCCGTTGGGATATGCGTCTATGGTCTGGCGATAGGACAGCACCAACAGGGCCAGCAGGCCGATGATGGCGCCCAGGACGCCCTGCATCATGCCATAGGCAGCGCCATAGAACACCGGCAGCAGCACCAGCAGAATCTGCTCACCGGCATAGGCCACCGACGAAATGGCATCGCTGGCCAGGATCGGCAAGCCCCAAAGCACGCCGAGCCGCTCTTGAACGATGGCCTCGTTCCTGAGCGGCCTATGAAAAAGCTTTTCAACTTGTCTCCCATCATCCAACCTCGTTGATGCTTCATTTTTACCTTCATGCACGAATGAGAATTATATTCTAAACCCGGTATAAAGCAATGAGGTTAACAAAAAGCAAAGCAAAATCAGAAGGAGCATAGGCTGGAAAAACGAAGCCTGGAACGCGCCATTGCGCTTAAAAGGCCGTTTACCGTCGAAAATCGGGATCGTTACTGTATTAACGTGTGTGCACATATGAATCGCTGGAAAAGCTTCGTTTGACTCTCCCCTTGGGGCATGGTCTATGCTGACATGGAGGAGTGAAGATATGGGAGCATTGCTATGGCTGTTGCGCCGGCGGGGTGGCTGGCTTGCGCTGTCGGCAGGCGCGGTGGCGGTGTCCTGCGCCGTCACTTTGTGGTGGAACGATGTGCTGCGCGGCCTGATCAACACGGTGAGTGCAGGCGCGGCCGTTGCGACACCGGCAGTCCTGACCGCCGGGCTGGTCATGGCTGCCAGCGCCGCCGCTGCTGTGGGCGTGGGGCTCTGCGCCGGTTGGACCTGCGAAACGCTGGCCCACGACCTGCGCATGGGCCTGGCCCGTGGCTTGAGCGCTCTGCCCATCGAGCAGACTCAGACGCTCAATGCCGGCGCCCAGGTCTCCCTTTTGCAAAACGAGATCGCCGATGTATCCGCCTACCTGCGGGACAACCTGTTCCAGCTGCTGGGCGATGCCATGCGCTTCGTGGCGACGTTGGCGTGGCTTGTACACATCAGCCCGGAGCTTTCGCTGTGGACCACAGTGCCGTCGCTTGCCATACTGGGCATCGCGGTGCTCACCAGCCGCAGCATTGGTGCGGCGGCGCTGCGCAGCCAGCAGGCCAACCAGCGCAGCAACGGCTTTGCCGACGCGCTGCTGAGCGTGTTCCCGGTGCTCAAGGTCTTTGGGGCAGCGCCATTGCTGCTGGGCCGCTATGACGGCGCACTGCGGGATTGGGAGACGGCCACCGTTGCCGAGGAGCGCCGCAAGGCGGTGCTGATGTCGCTTTCCGCGGTGCTGGGCTGCCTGCCGCTGCTGCTGCTGTTCCTCGTGGGCGGCGGCCAGGTCATCGCCGGCCGGCTGGACATCGGCGCGGTCTATGTGTTCCTGAACCTTTCGGGCAACGTTTCCGGCGTTCTGGGCAATCTGCCCGGGCGCATCGGGGGCTTCCGGCGCTTCGCGGCCAACCTGGCCAGGCTGCAGCCCAACATCAATCTGCAAGGGGGTCGGTGATATGGGCATCCACATGGAAGGCGTGACCTTTGCTTATGGCGAGCGCCCGGTGCTGCGGGGCGTGGACTTGCACGTGGAAACCGGCGATAGCGTGGGCATTCTCGGGGAGAGCGGCGGCGGCAAGAGCACGCTGCTCAAGGTGCTGTGCGGTCTGTACGCGCCGCATGGCGGCCTCGTGGAAGTGCAGGGTGCGCGCACGCCTGCGGACATCCGCTGCCAGGTGGCTGTGGTGCTGCAGAGCGCCATGCTGTTTCCCGGCAGCATCCGCGACAACGTGACCTGCGGCCACCCGATGGCCGAGGAGCGTGTGCTGCACGCCTGCCAGGCGGCGCAGCTGGGCCCGTGGCTGGCCACGCTGCCCCAGGGGCTGGACGCGCCGGTGGGCGAGCGCGGCGGACAGGTGTCCGGCGGGCAGGCCCAGCGCATCGCCATCGCCCGGGCCATCGCCAAGGACGCGCCGGTGGTGCTGCTGGACGAGGCCACTTCGGCTTTGGACGGGGACACCCGCGCGGCGGTGCTGGAGGCGCTGGCCCGGCTGACCCGGGGTAAGACGGTCGTGCACATGACCCACCACGCCCACGTGCTGGTGGGCTGCAGCAGGCTGTACCGGCTGGAGGGAGGGAGGCTGCGCGATGCGTGAAATCCGCCGGCTGCTGCGTACGGTGGGGGGAATGGGGCGTTTCGCGGCGCTGCTGGCGCTGCGCGCGCCCTTTGACATGGCGATGACGCTGGTGCAGGCGGCTTTTTTGGGCGCGGGCTTTGACGCCATGTCGGCCATTGATCGGCCGGCGCTGCTGGCGGCCTGCCTGTGGTTCGGCGTTGGAAGCGCGCTGCTGTTCCTGTATAATGGAACCGTATGGACGTTCTATGCGGCCTTCGCGGTGCGGCGGACCGGCAGGCTGCGGCGCATGCTGTTCCATCGGATCACGGATCTTTCGCTGCGCCAGGTGGAGCAGCGTCCCGCCGGCGAATGGCTGACGCGCTTGAACGCCGACGCGCAGTCGGCTTCGGCGCCGCTGAACCAGCCGCTGCATCTAGCCCACATGCTGTGCTCGGCGGTGAACCTGGGCGTGTCGGCGGCGCTGCTGCTGCGGGCCGACGGCCGGGTGTTCGCGCTGGTGGCGCTGTTCGTGATCCCGCACCTGCTGCTGGGGCGGCTGGTGGCCCGGCCTGTGACGGCCATGCAGGAGCGCGCGCTGCAGGCAGCGGCGCGCAACGCTGCCGACGCCGACGCGTTGGTCACGTGCGCCGACCTTGCGCTGCTCTACGATGCTCAGGGCCTGTTGCTGGATCGCTTTGAGCGCAGCAGCTGCGAACTGCGCCGCAGCCAGATGGCCCTGCGCGTCCGCGGCGCGCTGAGCGCCGGGCTGCTGCCGCTGCTGGGCATGGCTGGCTATCTGGCGCTGCTGCTGGCAGCCGGCGCATGGATCGCCCAGGGGCAGATGACCTTTGGCGGGCTGACCGCGGCGTTCCAATATCGCGGCGGCGTGTTGCTGGGGGCGATGATGCTGGTGAATTGCGTCATGAACATCCGCGCGGCGCTCTCGGGCGTGCAGCGCGTGCAGGAGACGCTGGACATGGCTGCGGAGGAGTAAAGATGGACGAGCCTATGATGAAAATCGGCGAGATCGCGGCGTTCTTCGATGTTTCGGTGAAGGCCATCCGCGTGTATGAAAAAAGGGGCATCCTGACTCCGGCCTACACGGACCCGGAGACCGGGTATCGCTACTACTCCGCCGACCAGGTGCAAACGCTGAACGCGCTGCTGGAGCTCAAGAGCCTGGGGTTCACGCTGGCCGAGATCAAGCGCATCCTGAGCGGCGGCGCGTCGGCACAGGTCTTCGCAGACGCGCTGGACAAGAAACAGCGGCAATGGCAGGATGCCATCGCCGTAGCCGAAAACAAGATCGATGCGATACTGACGATACAGAAGAGGTTGGCCGGCTCCCGCGAGGCGGTCAAGCTGCAGGAGTTGAGCGAGGAACAACGGGCGTGGCTGCTGGTCAAAATGGTCTGCGTGGAAAACCTCCAAGGCCAAAGCCAGCTCAGCGAGGCCATTTGGGTGTAGCTGCCGCAGAACGGCGTAGGCACGTATAAATTCAAGAAGTTACCATATAGATACCATTGCTGCGGTCTTAGGAAGGCAAAATGGGGATGCAGCTTCACAAGAACCGGATTGTTGGCGTGCTGCTTGTATTGCAGGCTGTCGTCTATATATCATTTTTGGTGGCGGACTGTTTCTTTTCCGGCCTGGGTCTGTTCTCTGCCTTCACAAAATACCTGGGCATCCTGCTTTGCCTTGCAATCGCCGCCCTCTCATACCGCGACACCTGGAACAAGAAAGACTCGGCATTGCTGATAGCCGCCCTGTTCTTTACATGCATTGCCGATTTGTTTCTGCTTCTTCTGAACCGTCCTATCACCGGGCTGCTGTTTTTTTGCGTTGTACACTTGGTATATATCCGGCGCTACCGCCCAAGGCTCTTTTATCCCGCTGCGGCTGCTGATCTTGCTGTGATGGCGGGGTGCCTTGCGGCAGGAAGGCTGGTTCCCGGTTTCCCGATTGCACAGGTCATGGCTTGCTTGTATGGCGTATTGATCTTAACCGTCACGGTATGCGGGTTCCTATCCCCATTGCCACGGACCAACCGCCGATTGGTGAACACCGGCATGGCGCTATTTTTGCTGTGCGATGTCCATGTCGCCTTGTTCAACACTCTGGATGCAAGCAATCCTTATTTTCCTTTTGCGGCATTTTTCATGTGGTTTTTCTATCTGCCTTCGCAGGTTGCGTTGGCTTTGAGCGGGTATGGCTTCGAAGGGTCTTAGCAGGATATGCTATATAAGTGAAGGATTAACCTGTTCTCTGCACGAAAACGGCCCGACAAGAAAATGTTTGTAGAACCTTGATTTCTGAACGTGTTTCATGTATCATGATATGGCTTTCAGTCGTCATGGAGAGATGTCTGAGTGGTCGAAGGAGCATGACTGGAAATCATGTGTAGGGGTA
>JAEYPH010000111.1 GCA_023410875.1 Bacillota bacterium
AATTCTAAACTTTTAAATGATTTTCTGCAGAAGAACCAATTGCTTAATCCGACGTAATTGACCCACCGTTCCGATTGAAAGTGACCCACTGGTCCAGTTCAAAATGACCCATGGTTATGATTCAAAATGACCCACCCTTACCAAGGGATGAATAAAGATTAATCAAACCGACACGAAGTGTCAAGTAGAAAATATCAGCCAGTGTGGTAAAGGGCTATAGAACCTATGCCAAACCGGCTGATTAATATATATCATGCTCTTTGAAAATTGAACCCTCTCATGGATTCTTTTGATTCCAGTTTAAGCGAATAAGATCCGTGGACAAGCCTGTCCAGGACTGCATCTCCGACAATCGGGTCAGCGAAGAGACCATGCCAGTCTTCCGTGGACAGCTGGCTCAGTATAACGGTGGAGTTCACTTGGGTCCGATCCTCAATGACTTCAAGAAGATCCCGGCCTTCTGTATGGTCGAAAATGTTAAGACCCCAGTCATCAAGTATCAGGAGCTTAATGTTCTTGAGTTCACGCATCAGGCTGTTGTATGAACCGTCACCTTTAGCAATGGCAATGTCGGTCAGGAGTCTCGGAACCCTTTTAAAAAGAACTTTAAAACCATTTCTACAGGCGGCATTTCCAAGAGCACACCCTAAGAAGGTTTTGCCAGAGCCTGTAGCACCTGTTATCAATACATTCAAGTTATCGTGAATCCAAGTGCAGGATGACAGCTGCATAATGGTCTGCTTGTTTATTGACCTTTCAGGAGTGAAAATGAACTCCTCAATAGCACAATTGTACTTCATTCCAGCCTTTCGGACAAGATTGGCAAGACGTTTGTTCTGCCGTGTTATCCACTCGCTGTCCACCAGCAAGCTGAAACGGTCATCAAATGGTAGACTCTGAATTTCTGGATTCTTAATCTGGCGGCTGTATTCCTGGGCCATGGCGCATACCTTCATCCAATTAAGTTTTTCAAGAGTTTGCTGTTCGTTCATTATTTTCGTCCTCCTTGTGCATAATATCCGGCACCCCTAATGTGGGAGTGCATCGGAATGATATTGTTTTTGGTAGAAGGTATGGAAGTATCCACTTTATCCATACCGTTTTTGAGTATGTTATTTACCGTGGTGTAGGATGGAGATCTAAGTACGAGAGCCTTCTGGCATGCGTTTTCAAGGCGGAAGGCCGTATACCTGTCAGCTAGCTTAAGAAGTCCGAAGCAAGACTTGTAAGCCTGCTGTTCAACCTTTCTTGATGTAAGCAACTGCTGGACCAGTTCACGAGTATTGTCCCCGATTTTGCAGGCCCAGGCAAGAAAACGTTTACTGTCCCACTGTACATACTCTTTGTGGTTTGGTGGCATATGTTCTGTATTGGTGGAATATTGACCAGCTTTGCCATGAAGCCGGGGATGGGAACTGACCCTGACATGGTTCAAATAGACCTCAATGGCAAATGCAGTGATTTTAACATCAACTTTCTTCTGGATATACATGTATGGCACGCTGTAATACATTTTCTCAACCTCGATATGATAGTTAAAGGAGACCGTGGCGATCTTCCATGAAGCCATCTCATAAATCTTATCAGGTAAAGGCTTCAAAACTGGCCGATCAAATTCAAGGAACACACTTTCCCGGCTACCATCTTTTTTCTGATAAGTCTTTTGAGAAAACTTACGAAGCTTCTCTTGAATAGCAAGGTTCAACTGATGAAAGCTGAAAAATCTTTGGTTACGAAGGGCCGCCGCAATCCATGTGCTGACATCGCCGACAGTGCCTTCGACAGGTGATTTGTCCTTGGGTTTTCTTGAACGGGCAGGAACGATGGCACAACCGTAGTGCTCTGACAACTCCAGATATGTCTTGTTAAGTTCCGGATCATAATTACAGGCTTTTTTAACACCGGTTTTAAGGTTGTCAGGTATCAGTAAATTTGGTGCACCACCGTAGTACCTGAAAGCGTTTACGTGGGCAGTGATCCAGTTTTCAAGGCGTTCTGATGGGAAAGCCTCTACGTAGGGATAACTACTTGTTCCGATAGTTGAGACGAATAGATGTGCGTCAAGAATTTCACCGGTTTCAGAATCAATTACCTGCATTTTAGTACCAGCCCAATCAACGAACATTTCATAGCCAGGCTTGTGTTCAAGGTGCATCACTGCCTTTGTTTTGGCAGCCCAGCTCCGGTAGCGGTTGCAGAATTGGGAATACTCCAGACCGTCAGGCTGTTGGGTCTTGAATTCGGTCCACAAAAGTCGCAGGTTGACGTGTGCGCGTTTCAACTCCTCGTGAATGTACTGATAATCTGGTTCCGGTTTGCGGCTTACTAATGATGTAATTGACGGATATATGACTTTTGACAGTGAATTGTCATCCATATCCTCTGGAAGTGGCCATGAAAGGCCTTGTAGTTCCGCAGTCCTCAAAATTTCGCGGACTGTATTCCGGGAACAATTACAACTTTGCGCAGTTGCCCGGATGCCGATTCCAAGACTTTGCAGTCTGAGAATCTCTCTGATTTTAACCATATGTATCGACCTCATTTTTATCCTCCTTGGTCAATGATGATAAATTCATTGTATCAGGAGTAGATTTCCCAAGGTCAGGGTGGGTCAATCTGAATCGGAATGGTGGGTCACTTTGAATCGGATGGGTGGGTCATTTTGAATCGGACGCCTGGGTCAAACTGCATCGGAATAATCATTAACACTTAGTGTCATCCTATTGTTAAAACTGCTTACAGCCATCTGAAAATGTGGACGGTATTTAATTGATCCGCAAATATAAGCATTAGAAATAGGAGAGCCTTCGAATACTAACTTTTTTGAGTCAATGATTCCAATGTTCGTCATACATATATTGGGATTTTTTAATGAATGCTTTAGTATTTTATAAGGAAGGCTGCCTTTACAAAACCTAAATAAAGTGTCTAATTTTAAGAAAGTATTTAGCCCTAAATAATTCTTTTTTTTATTTTTCATTTCATTACTTATTTTTTCTAAAGTTTGAGAGAAACTCTCCTCCTGATAAACACATGCATTTATAATTACAGTTGAAGAAAGATTAGTAAGCGAATTTAAGTTTTTATCCTTTAAATGTCTTCTCATATCGATCATAATTGGTATACCAAAGAGTTCTCCGTCGATTTTTAATATTCTTGACAGAACTCTAAAATATGCAGTAAGCATTACATCATTTACGGTTACCTTGTTTATTTTACAAAAATTCCGGATTTGTGCATACCTTTCAGTTGATACCTCGTGAGTCAGTATAAAAGGTGAAATACTCTTATTTCTACTCATTGGGAATTTGTGGTCGCTGCTTTGATTGTTATCTTTTTTATTGAATATGAGGATTTTGATTTTATCTTTTAAACTTAATCC
>JAEYPH010000036.1 GCA_023410875.1 Bacillota bacterium
CCCCTTGGCCTTGATCTCTCCAATGGCTGCATCCGGCGAGTATCCCTCTTGTCCGATTCGCCTCTCCAAATGCCGTACCAATTTGTGGTCTCGCCCTACTTTCAATCCCCGCCCTTTGTTTGCTGCGCTCCTTTCCGCTTTCCGCTGCCCCACATCTGCCGCATATACCTGCTCGTCCAGGTATTCCTTTACATTCGGGTTCCGGCTCCACTTCGGGTTCTCTCGCCGGTGGACTACGCTTCCTCGCTTGATCTCTCGTTCTATCGTCCGTCTATCCCTGCCTAGTTGCTCCGCGATCTCCCTCGGCTTATGTCCTGCTGTCACCAATGCTTCTATTTCGTATCGGTCTTTTTCCTTCAGTTGCTTCCAATTTGTTCTCTCTGTGTTATGATTGTCTTGACCCACCTTGCGCCACCTCCGTTGCTTTGTTGTCTTGCAACTTCAGTGTAACGGTTTCTTGACCTTGGTGGGCCTTTTTATTTCCTCTCTGGGCATTTCATTTTACAACTTGCCTTGCGCCAGCTTGTGCTGCGAGTGATCGGAGGATTGGAGGAAGATCATCTATAAACTTCAAAAGGAAGAAATTACACCTGAATGCAGCAACGCCCTCTCCCGGCTGGGAGAGGGCGTTGCTCGCGGATACAGCTCCGTCATTTCCCGAAGCTGATGGAATCCATGATTGCCTGGAGCTCATCCAACTCGGTATCCTCTAAATACGTCAACGTAAAAAGGATCGCGTAGTTGTTCTTCAACGTGGATACCAGCTGCTGCCGGATCTCCACCCCCGAATAATCCAGCACAGCGTCTACAATGGCAAACTCTGCACCGGAGATGGTCTTGGTTTGGATGTCGCTGAAAGTGTATCCATCCATTGTTGACTGCATATTCTTTAGTGCAGCTTCCGCGTAATCGCTGCTTGTTTTAATGACCAGACTTGTGAGGCTCAGGTTTTCACACACTACATTGAGATTAGGGTTGAAGCCTTCAGCATAATCAAGCGGGTGCTTTGAAGCATAGGCAAGATAAAGCGTCTTGGCTTCAGCCAGCTTCAGTTTTTTTTCCGTTTCTTTATCATCAGAGCCTATTTCGTCCACTCCGGCTTGGAAGATTTGCTTCATTTCCTCCTTGCTGCTGATCGTCCAGTCTGCAGGCACAGTGAAGCTCATATTGAAGAAGTCGTTGGAATAGGTTGCGCCGTCAAACGCCCCTGTCGTGATCGATTTGGCCGGCCCGCAGCCTGCCAGCGTCATAATCAGTAAAGTGATTATGAACGCGATCAGAATCCGTTTTTGCTTCATACATACGCTCCTGTCTATATGGCATTATATAATTGGTATTATGTAATATTTGGACGAAAGCCATAATAATTTATACATTTTATTGCCATTGTGTCAAGGGATGAACACGTAATTCTCTATTCTTGATGACCTGTGACATGCCCGAGGCTAAACACCTTTCTGTGTGCATAGGTATAGAGATGAAGGGGGCATGATACATGTTGGGCAGTGCGGTCATCGTTGTGGCGGAGCTGGGCGTCGGCAGACGCTTGCTGAGCATAGACAAGGGGCATCAACTGGTGGTGCGGGGCGGGGCAGACGCGCCGGTCGTCGTGGAGAGCCGGCCGGTGACGGACTTCGCCGCGGCAGTGGACCTGCAGGGCTGCCTGCACATCGTGGCATGGCTGCTCAGCCGCCACCTGATGTACTATACATCCACCGACGGCGCGTCCTTCTCCCGCAGCACGCTGCTGAGCGGCGACGGGCAGTTGCGCATCAAGGAGCCCATGATCTGGGCGGACAAGGCCGCCGCCGTGGCCTATCTGGCCGAGACGGAGACCACCGACACGCTGGTGTGCTACCGGGCGTCCGGCGGCAATTGGGAAGGCCGGCGGCTCTCGGAGGTGTCACTGCCTGACCGGCTGCTGCCGCTGCAGTTCGAGGGCGGGCCGGGGCTGTCGGTGATTTACAGCATATTCAGCCGCGGGCAGACCACAGTGAGCGCCCGTTCGGTGGACGGCGGCGCGCCGGAGACCATCGCGACATCCGCCGACGGCATCAGCGATTTTTGCGCTGTGACGACTGCCGGCGTGCGCCATGTGTGCTGGATGTCCAACGGGTATCTGTTTGCCGACGGTCAGGTGCTCTCCCAGGAGCCGTGGCAGCAATCCAACCCCTATCTGAAGTGGGACGGCGGCGCGCTGCAGTGCCTTTGGATGGAAAGCGGCCGCCTGTGCGGCGCCACGCTGGGCCGCCAGCGCCAGAGGCTGCAGAGCGTGGAGATCCGCAACCCGCTGCCCTGCCGGCTGGCGCTGCCGGGCGAGCTGCGCCGCGCCATTGTGGATGGCGCCACATTGCACGAGCTGTTGCTGAGCCCGCAGGAGCCGGAGCGAGGCGGGCAGTCAGCCGCCATGCCGGTGTCGCCCAGGGGGGCTGGCGCTGCTGCGCCCACGTTGACCGAGGTCGTGCGCAATCAGGCCAGCTACATGACCCGCTTGCAGGAGAGCGTGAGCGCCTTGGAACGCAACGTGTTACGACTGACCAGCGACGTAAACCGCCTCAGCCGCGAGGTGGCGGCGCTGCTGCGGGCGGACCGCACCCAGCGCGCGGCGACCGCCGCCGTGCAGCAGAGCGAACCGGATGCTCCTGCCCAAGTCCCGGCAATCGAACCGGCGCAAGAGCCGCCGGAGCCGTCAGGATCACCTCTGGAGGATGCACCGGCCACGGAATGACAGAATGTAAACGAAAAAGTGCCGCTGACCGGAGCGGCGCTTTTTCGTATTGGATTTTTCCGGTGACACAATTGTCATAAAATACCATATATCGTACATGATTGACATCATTACAACATATTTACACAACACCAATTGACAAAATACGGGTTCAACTGTAAGATCTACACATGTTTACATGCAAAAAAACCAATGCAACTTGTGGGCGCCTGGCGCTCTCCTTGCTGTTGGCGGTGACGTTGGTCTTGATCCTGGGCACTGTGCCCGCGGTTGCCGCTACCTCCATCACCTTTACCGCCACACCCACTTTATCCGGCACGGCGGTTCTTTCCCCCGGCGGCACCGACCGCATGGTGTTCCGCTACGACTATACGCTGCCAACAGCCGGTCAGGTCACGATAGACATCAAGGTCGGCACGGTGTGGAAGGCCATCTCCAGGGTCACCCAAACCACACCCGGTACCAAGACTTCTGTGTGGAACGGCGCAGTAGGCGGCAAAACACTGGCCGTGGGCACCTATCAGGCCCGGCTTACGATGCCCAATGGAAGCAAGACCATCCAGATCAAGATTCTCCCCAAACCCACAGCCACGCTGGTCAGCATACAGCCCACGGCTTTCACGGCCAACGGCAGCGCTACCACGCTGATCACCGCCCGCTGGACCCAGTTGTGCGATGTGCGCATCGACGTGCTCAACGCCTTGGGGGCGCAGGTGCGCAACCTTTACAGCGTCAAAAACCGCGCCGCCAGCACGACACAGGTGTTTTGGAACGGTCGCAGCGACAAGGGGACGCTGGTGGGCGCTGGCACCTACACGGTACGCCTGATGTGTGGCGGAGCAGCGCCGGTCTATCAAAAGGTCACCGTGCGCACCCAGACCGCAGCGCCTGCCACCGCTACAGCCGCCGCAGAGCAGCAGAGCCGTCTCGTCGCGCTGGTCAACAGCGCCCGGAAAGCCAACGGATTGAGCGCGCTCACCGTGAGCAGCTCTCTTACCGCCGGGGCCCTCAAGCACAGCAAGGACATGGCGGCCAACAACTATCTCTCACATGTCTCCCCGACTTATGGCACCATGGCGGTGCGCATGAAGGCCGCCAACATCTCCTATTGGTGTGCCGGCGAGAATGTGGCCAGAACCAGCAGTGCCGATCGCGCCCATGAGCTGTTCATGGCTTCCTCCGGTCACCGCGCCAACATCCTCAAGCCCGAGTACACCCACATCGGCGTGGCCTTCGTGTGGAGCACAACAGCCGGGCAATACTACATTACCGAGTGGTTTGCGGATTTCCAGTAATTGAACTACAAACGCATCTGATGGATATAGGGAACAAAGCCCACGCTCTTCCAGAATGCCATGCCCACGGGGTTGCAGTGGAGCACATCCAATGTTACACGGCCGTATTCATCCAAATACCCTGACTTGATTGCCAGGAAAGCAGCCTTTCCAAGCCCCAGCGCTCTGTGCTGGGGCTTTAGCATGTATTGGCGCACATACACGCCGCCGGTCTGCGGGAGGTACAGGCAGTAGCCGGCAGCCTCCGCGTTCACCTCTATGATGACGGCACGATATTCCCCGAGCAGGAAGCCGTTCATGCGCTGGATCAACTGTTCCAGATTCATCGAGTTGTCGCTGCCCTCATCCAGGATCAGCTGTAGATTCATCTGGGCCAGCATCGGCGCATCCTCCGCTGTGGCGGCGCGCAGCGTGAAAGGCGGCGTTGCCCGCGGCGCAAGCGCCCGCAGGCCGGCCTCATAGGCCCGGCGCAGCGCATCCTGGGGCAGGTTGGCGGGGGAGGAGATGCCCTCGGCATGCACCCGTGCGCCGCAGTGGATGCCCAGATGGCCGAAGAAGTGCTGCATCGTGTCCAGCAGGGCGTGGTTCTCCGCCGCGTTGCGGCCGGCGCGCACGGCGATGGCGATGCCCGCCTTGCCCTGGGGGAAGGCGCTGCCGCCGGGCCTGGTGTCGCACAGGGGCAGGCAGCGGTCTATGAAGGCCTTCATCTGAGCCGTCACATCGCCCCAATAGGAGGGGCTGCCCACAGCCACCACGTCGGCCTGGGCCAGCTTGCGCAGTAGAGCAGCCATATCGTCGCGCTGGGCGCAGGGCCCTTCGTCGCAGGCGTTGCAGCCCAGGCATGGCCGGATGCGCAGCGCGCCCAGATGCACGGTCTCCGGCAGGATGCCGGCGTCGGCCAGGCCTCGGGCCGTCTCGGCCAGCAGCGCTGCGGTGCTGCCCCGGGGGTTGGGGCTGGCGCACAGCAGCAGTGCGCGCTTCATGGGGCGGGTTTGCTCCTCGCTCATGGCTCTGTCTCCTCGCTGTCTTGCGGATGGTAATTCTCCCAGGTTTGGCGCGCCAGCTCCGCGACGCGCCGGCGCAGGTCGGGCGGCTCCAGCACCGTGAGCGCCGGGCCCAGGCCCAGCAAAAAGGAATACAGCCACTGGTTGTCCGGCCAGGCGGCCCGCACGACCAGGCAATCCTCCTGCCGCTGTATGGCAGCCTCGCCGAACCACTCGATGGCGACGCTCTCCATGGCCGTGTCGATGCGCAGCAGCATGTCCAGCGCGGCTTGCTCACCGCCGCGATCCCAGGGCAGTTCGTCCAGGTTCACGCTCAAGGGCTGGAACGTCGCGTCCAGCACCTGTGAACGGCTCATGCGGTGCAGCTTGAACAGCCGGAAATCCTGCCGCTGCGGGCACCACGCGTATAGATACCAGTTCTGCCCCTTGAGCACCACGGTGTAGGGCTGTACCGTGCGCTGGGTGCGCGCGCCGTGGGAATCGATGTAGTCGAAGCGCACCTCCCGATGGGCGCCGACAGCCTCTCGCAGCGAGCGCACCAACGCCAGCAGGGCCCCGCCGCCCCAGGGAGTCAGGTCCAGATATACCTCGCGGGACTTGGCGTCCGCCGCGGCGAAATGGCGCTCGGGCAGCACGCCGCGCAGCTTTTCGCCCAGCACCGTTAGCCGGGTGTCGCTCAGCGTGGCGCTCAAGGAGCGCATGGCCGTCAGCAGCGCGGCCATGTCGTCCTGGCTCAGCAGGCCGCGCTCCAGGCGGAAGCCCTCGGCGATGCCTATGCCGCCGCCGCTGCCCTGAAAAGTTACAATGGGGATGCCGGCTTGGTTGATGGCCTCGATGTCCCGCAGGATCGTGCGCGGCGATACTTCGAAGAGCTCCGCCAGTTCCCGGGCTTGCACCCGCTGGCGGCGCAGCAGCACCAGCACGATGGACAGCAGCCGGTCAACCTTCATGGGCGTGCTCCCGCAGCCAGCGCACGGCAAAATCCACCAGCGGCCGCATGCGCAGCAGCCGGCATTGTGCCCGCGCCACGGTAGCCAGCGTGACACCGCCGGTCGCCTCGAAGGCCTCGCCGATGGCCTGGAAGGGATCGTCGTCGAAGTCGATGTCGTCATACCACCGCCACACGCGACGGCCGTCCTGCGTCACCGGCGCGCCCTCGCGCACCGCCGGGCGCACGCTGGCACGATACTCGGCCAGATGCAGCGACGTGCAGTGGCCGTAATCGCTGCCCAGCAGCAGCACCCAGCCGTCCAGCTCATACAGCCGCCCCAGGGGAGAGTTTTCACCCAGGCTGAAGTCGATCTCGTGTCCTTGGGTCAGCCCCTCCGACTGGGCGCCCCAGGCGCAGAAGCTGACCGCCGGGTGCGCCGAGCGTCGCACGCCGGGGAAGGTGCGAAACAGCTCCGGCACGATGCCGATGCCGCGGGTGGGCGTGATCTGCGGGTCGTAGGCCGGCATTGTGTCGCGTATTGTCTGCTGCCAAGCTGGCGGCACCGGAGGGTTGCACCACTTGGCCGGGTCGCTCAAGTCGCCGCTGTGGGCGGGCATCATCAGCGTGCCCTGGGGCCCTGCGGCGTCCATGAGCGCCTGTATCAGCGCCACGGCGCCGCCGCACACCCAGCCCAGGCTGGAAAGCCTTGTATGCACCAGTACCGTTTGGCCCGGCAGGCCCATGCGGAGAAGCTCCTGCGCCAGCGATTGCCGCGTAGCGGGGGATGCGGTGTTTTCAATCAGCTCATGTTCTCTGGACATGGTTACCTCTTTCGTTTTGCATTCATTATACAGAATACAAAACAACATGCAAACCAACAACATGCAAAGGAAACCGCCGCAAGCTTGTGCTTACGGCGGTTCTGTGCGTTGGGATTGGTTTTGGCTTTGCCTTAGTCGGCCACGGTGACGTTGTAGCCGGCGTCACGCAGCAGCTGGCGGGCAGCTTTGCAGTCGGCGGCGTAGTCATCGGAGATGCCGATCAGGTTGCCAGCGTTGCCCTGGAAGTCAGAGCCATCGGCATCGGGCACGCCCGGGGGCACGAAGCCCTTGGCCGGAATGGCGCTGTTCTGGGCCACATCGATAACGCTCAGGCGGTCGATGGCGAAGGACAGAGCCTTGCGGAAGTTGAGGTCCTTCAGGGCTTCGATGTCACTGTTCATGTTGATGACATAGAAATAGGTGCCCATGGTGGCCTTCAACTGGTAGAAACCGGCGTCCTTCATGCGCTGGGTCTCGGCCGGCGGGAAGGATTCGGTGAGGTCCAGTTCGCCGGCTTCGAAGGCGGCCAGGAAGGCGGCGTCGTCGTTGCCGAGCTTGTAGTTGAGGGTCAGATCGCTGACGTTGGCAGCGTTCCAGTAGGTGTCGTTCTTGACCAGAACCAGTTCGCTGTTCAGGTCAAACTTGCTGACCTTGCGGGGGCCGTTGACGACGTAGGAGGCGGGATCGGTGGCCCACTTTTCCTTGTACTTTTCGACGATGTCCTTACGGACGGGGGACAGCGTGGGGAACGCGGTCAGCTGCGTGAAGTAGTTCGTGGGGCCTTCCAGCGTCACTTCCAGCGTCTTGTCGTCCTTGGCCACGACGCCCAGCTCTTCGGGCTTCATCTCGCCATTGGTGATCTTCTGGCCGTTCTTCACGTACCAGACCTGATAAGCGTACTCGCACTCGGAGGCGGGATCGACAGCGCGCTGCCAGGCATACACGAAGTCGCCGGCCACAACGGGCTTGCCGTCGGACCACTTGGCGTCACGCAGGTGGAAGGTCCAGGTCAGGCCGTCGGCGGAAACATCCCACTTCTCGGCCACGCCGGGCACGATGCCGCCGGTCTTGTCCTTGGCGGTCAGGCCTTCGAAGGTCTGCTGCACGACGTTGGCGCCGCTGGTGTCGTTGTTGAGCTGCGGGTCGATGGTCTTGATCTCACCGATGCCGTAGTTGACGGTCTTGCTCTCGCTGGTGGCCCAGGTGAAGATCAGGTTGCCCAGCAGCGTGTCGTGGACGGTGTCCTTGACCTTGCCGTTGTCGAGATACTGGTTGGTATAGTGATAGATCGGGATGATGGGCAGATCGGCCATGATGGTCTTCTCCGCCTCGTGCATGGCGTCCATGCGAACCTTCTGGTCGAAGGAATCCTTGGCGGTCTTGATCAGCTCATCGTACTTGGGGTTGTTGTACTTGGCGTCGTTCTGGCCGCTGTTGGAAACCCACATGTCCAGGAAGGTCATCGGGTCCACATAGTCGCCCAGCCAGCCGTGGCGGGAGATCTCGTAGTTGCCCTTGGTGCGGTTGTCCTGCAGCGTGGCGAAGTCCTGGTTCTCCAGAGTGACTTCCAGACCCAGAGCGGTCTTCCACATGGCCTGAATGGCCTCGGCGATGGCCTGGTGGCCAGCGTTGGTGTTGTAGACCAGGGTCAGCTTGGGGAGTTCCTTGAGCTCGGCCGGTGTGGGCGTCGCTTCAGGGGTGGCGGTGGCTTCGGGTGTGGCCGTTGCCTCGGCGGTGGTCGCGGCGGCGGACGAGGGGGCCGTGCTAGCGGCGGGACCCTGGCAGCCGACGAGAGCGCCTGCGAGCATCAGCAGCGAAACCGAGAGAGCCAGCAGTTTCTTCATTGGACTTCCTCCTTGAGTTTTTTATGCAAAAGGTTTCCCTTAGGCATTCGCGTTGTTGTGGTCACTTGACCATGTGGCAGGCCACCAGGTGGTCCTCACCGTGGGCCACCAGCGGCGGCATTTCCTTGTGGCAGATGTCGCCGGCATATTGGCAGCGGTTCACAAAGGGGCATCCCGGCGGTGGATCGATGGGGGTGGGCACGTCGCCCTGCAGAATCACGCGCTGGCGGCGGGCTGCCTCGTCGGGGTCGGGAATCGGTATGGCCGACAGCAGCGCCTGCGTATAGGGATGCAGGGGCTTGGCATACAGCTCCTTGCTGGGCGCGATCTCCATGATATGTCCCAGATACATGACGCCCACGCGGTCGGAGATGTGCTGTACCATGGATAGGTCATGGGCGATGAACAGGAAGGTAAGGCCCATGTTGCGCTGCAGGTCTTGCAGCAGGTTGATAACCTGGGCCTGGATGCTGACATCCAGCGCGGAGATCGGCTCGTCGCACACGATGAAATCGGGGCTCACGGCCAAGGCGCGGGCGATGCCGATGCGCTGGCGTTGGCCGCCGGAGAATTCGTGGGGATATCGGTTGGCGTGCTCCTCGTTGAGGCCCACGCTGCGCAGCAGCTCGATGACACGCTCTTGGCGCTCGGTGCCCTTGGCTAGCTTGTGGATATCCAGCGACTCGCTGACGATATCGGTGACGGTCATGCGAGGGTCCAAGGACGCGTAGGGATCCTGAAAAATGATCTGCATCTTGCGACGGTACTGAAACAGTTGCCTCTCGCCCAAGTGGGCGATGTCCGTACCGTCAAAAAAGATCTTGCCCGCTGTGGGCTGATACAGGCGGATGATCGTGCGGCCCACGGTGGTTTTGCCGCAGCCGGACTCGCCCACCAGGCCAAAGGTCTCGCCCTTGTAGATCTGGAAGGACACATCATCCACAGCCTTGAGCATGCGGGGCCGGCCCAAGCCTCCGCCTACTTTAAAGTATTTTTTCAGGTTTTGGACCTCTATTAGGGCCTGCTTTTGCTTAGCCATCAGACACGTGCTCCTTTAAGATATCCCTCGGGCTTGGGGGCTTCGGGGTGCGTCAGCCAGCATGCGGCCCGATGTCCGGGAGAGACTTCGATGAGATCCGGGCACTGGTTGCGGCACAGGCGCATGGCGTACTGGCAGCGGTCGGCGAAGGGGCAGCCCTTGGGCGGAGCGATCAAATCCGGCGGCTGGCCGTCGATGGGCACCAGGCGTGACTTGTGCTCCGTGTTGATCTTGGGGATGGATTTAAGCAGGCCTTGGGTGTAGGGGTGGGCAGCGTGATAAAAAATGTCGCGCTTCTCACCCTCTTCAGCGATGATGCCGGCATACATGACCTTGATGACGTCACAGAAGTCGGCGATGACACCCAAGTCGTGGCTCACGAGGATGACCGAGGTGTTCACCTTGGCACGCAGATCCTTCATAAGCTCCATGATCTGTGCCTGAATCGTAACGTCCAGCGCCGTGGTGGGCTCGTCGGCCAGCAGCAGCAAGGGGTCGCAGGCCAGAGCCATGGCGATCATGACGCGCTGGCGCATGCCGCCGCTGAATTCGAAGGGATACTGCTTGACGCGGTCGGCTGGGCTGGGGATGCCAACCATCTCCAGCAGCTCGATCGAACGGTCCAGCGCCTGTTTCTTGCTCATTTGCTTGTGCAGCCGCAGCGACTCGGAAATCTGGTTGCCCACGGTATAGGTCGGGTTCAGCGACGTCATGGGGTCCTGAAAGATCATCGAAATGTCGTTACCGCGGATGGAGCGCATTTCCTTATCGGTCTTTTTCATCAGGTCCTGCCCCTGGAAGCTGATGCTGCCTTCCACGATGCGGCCGGGGTTGGGCACCAGGCGCAGGATGGACAGGCTCATGACGCTTTTACCGCAGCCGGATTCGCCGACCAAACCCATTGTCTGGCCGCAGTTGAGATCCAGATCCACGCCGCGCACGGCCTGCACCACACCAGATGGCGTGAAGAATGATGTCTTGAGTCCCTTTATCTGTAAAAGCGGTTGATTGTTGCTCATGATTCCTCCCGGTGCCCTACTTGCGCATGTGCGGATCCAAAGCGTCCCGCAGGCCGTCGCCCATAATATTGAATGACAGAATTGTGATGGAGATGGCCGCGACCGGGAACAGCAGCTGATAGGGGAAGCTGCGCAGCGAACCCATGGCGCTGCTGGCCAAGGAGCCCCAACTGGACATTGGGGCGCTGACGCCCAGGCCGATGAAGCTCAGGAAGGCCTCGGTGAAGATGGCCGAGGGGATGGACATCATGACCATGACGATGATCTGGCCGATGACATTGGGCACCAGGTGGCGCAGGATGATGCGCATGGTGCCGGCGCCCTGGGTCTTGGCGGCGAGGACGAACTCCTGGCCCTTTAGCTGGAGCACCTGGCCGCGGATCATGCGGGCCATGCCCACCCAGTAGACCATGCCCAGCACCAGGAAGATCATGAAAAGATCCGGCCCGATGCCGCTGAACGGTTTCAGGAAAGCCGACTTTTCAAAGGCATCCTCCATACCCGTCTTGAGCGTGACGCGCAGCAGAATAACGTACAACAGCAGCGGCACAGCATACAGAATATCCACAATACGCATCATAAAGTTGTCGAGCTTGCCGCCATAGTAGCCGGAAAGGCCGCCGTACAGCACGCCGATGGTCAGGTTGATGATGCTGGCCACGATGCCGATGGACAGCGAAATGCGCGCGCCGTAGATGACGCGAATGAACAGATCGCGGCCCAGATTGTCGGTGCCGAAGATGTGCTGCAGCGTAGGCGCCATGTTGCGATAGGTGCGGTCCTGCTGATCGTAGGTATAGGGATAGAAGAACGGTATCACGACGGCTGCGACGAAGATCACGATGAGTACGATGGATGAGATCATCGCGGGCTTATGACGGGCAAAACGCCGGCGGGCATCCTTCCAATACGTCACAGAAGGGCGCACAGCGCCAAACTTCTGCTTTTCGTCCTCTGGAAGGGGTTCAAATAGGGTGGGATCGATCTGCATGTTACTCCTCCTTGCCACCGGTCAGCTTGATGCGCGGATCGATGAAGCCGTAGGCAATGTCAACCAGGAAATTCAGGAAAATCAGAAGCGCGGCGTCCAGTATCGTGACGCCCATGATCATCGTGTAGTCACGGTTGGTGATGCTGTCTACGAAGAATTTGCCCATGCCTGCGATGCTGAACAGCTGCTCGATGACGAAGGAGCCGGTCAGCAGGCCGGAAAGCATGGGGCCCATATACGTGACTACGGGGATGAGCGCGTTCTTGAGCGCGTGCTTGCCGATGACGCGGAACTCGGACAGGCCCTTGGCCCGGGCGGTGCGGATGTAATCCTGGCGCGTGACATCCAGCATGGAGGAGCGGGTCAGGCGCGTGATGAAGCTCAGCGAATAGGCGGACAGCGCGACCACCGGCAGCACCAGCGTCATCGGATTGGTCATCTTGCCTGAGAGCACGGGGAACCAGCCCAACGATACGCAGAACACATAGATGAGTAGAATGGCAATAACGAAATTGGGAATCGTAACGCCCAGCGTCGTCAGCAGCATCGTCGTGTAATCCTGCCATTTGTTCTGTTTAAGCGCAGAAAAAACACCCAGCGGCACGGCTATGAGCAGTGTGAGAAGAGCTGCCAATACGCCCACACGGGCGGTGACGGGCAGGCCCTGCACGATGATCTCGGTGACGGAACGGCCCTTCACGCGGAAGGACGGGCCGAAGTCACCGTGGAATATGCCGACCATGTAGTCGCCGAATTGCTTGATCAGAGGGTCATTGAGGTGATACTTCGCTTCCAGCGCCCGCAAAATTTCGTCGGGCAGCTTCTTCTCGCCGGCGAAAGGACCGCCGGGAATGCTGTGCATGAGTACGAAGGTCAATGCGGTGATGACAAATAAAGTCAGTATCATGGCAAGGAAGCGCTGTAACGTGTATTTTAGCAAGGAATGTGCCCCCCGTTCTGTCGCGCAACCGCCATGTAAACATATGAGGATATGGCATTGCGATTTGCGATGTTCGACATACAGAGTATCATAATTTACACTTTACATCAATATGCAATGACGTCTATTTTTCATTGCGTTTTTTGTTGGGTAAATAAATTATGCTAACCCAGGTATATTCGGTTTTTAAGCTGACGGATGAAAGAATGCTGGGAATTTTTAGTACGTTTGGCCAACTCAACAGCTATGGAAATGCGCATATTGGTTTATATTATTGCAGCGTCGTTTATATTATGCAACAATTTGCAGGCAAAGAGCTTGTTTCTTTCATATTATAAGCAAAAACCTGCATAGCGCAAAGGGCGATTTTGTGATACTGTCACAGGGTGAGGACAATGTTATCTATACCTTGGAGGGAAAATGAAACAGGCGGAATTGCACATCGTCGCCGGCTTTCTTGGATCGGGAAAGACGACATTCTTGCAAAAACTGCTAAGAACCGCCGACGTCGCTGCGCGCGTGGCCATATGCGAGAATGAGTACGGCGAAGTGGGGCTGGACGGCCTGGAGCTCAAAAGCGATCGCTTCGAGCTGCTTGAGCTCAACGCCGGCTGCATCTGCTGCACGCTGGGACCATCTCTGGTGGCGGGGCTCAAGATGCTGTGCGCGCGCTTCCATCCCGACCAAATCGTACTGGAGCCCACGGGGCTGGCGGGGCTGGCAGACATCCGCGAGGTGCTCAGCGACTCCGGCCTGCAAAAGCTGCTGAATGTGAAAGCGGCGCTGGCCGTCATCAGTGGTCAGGCCTTTGAGCACGACATGCCGCGTTTTGAGAAGTATTACCGCGACATGATCGCATCGGCCTCCTGTGTGTATCTGAACCGCACCGAGGGCATGACACCCGAGAGCCGCGAGGAGTTGCTGGGCTTCATACTGGAGCACAACTTCCATGCGCCGATCCTGGAAGATCCGCTGGACGAGGCCGACCTGTGGGCGGCGCTGAACCGTTCGGTGCTGCCGCCCAACGGGGAGCCGCAGCCCCGCCGGTGGCTGTCCACCTTCAAAGAGACGGCGGTGCCCACCGGGTGGACGGGTTCCCGCGAGAGGTTGGAAGCCTTCTTTGCAGGAAACCACCAGTGCGGAGACATCCTGCGGGCCAAGGGTTTCGTCATGGACGCCGAGGGAACACTGTGGCGCGCCGACTACGCCGGCGGCGGGCTGGAACTCCGGCCTGCCTGGGACCAAACCGTGGAGTGGGTGCAGTTCGTGGGCCGCAATCTTGCCGTACCAAAGCTCAAAGCCTTTTTTGAACATTGAAAAACATGGATGGCGGAATCTGACGGAAGGACAATTAACCGGAAGTGAAAGCGTAAAACCCGTTCTTGCATGGCCGGTGGATTATGATATACTGTTTTCAATCTTCAATCCAATTTGAGCAAAGGCGATGACGAAGCGAGCGCGGGTGGTTTGAGCCACAGAGAGCCGGCGGCAGGTGGAAGCCGGCGCCAGACACCCACAAGCGCCAGTCCCTTCAGAGCCTGCGTCCTGAAACATACGACGGCAAATAAACATCGTCTATCCAAATGTTTATTTGACGTTGTAACCCCTTAAGGGGTGGCAGCTAAATGTTGCCACATTTAGCTGCCGGGGTAAAGAGAGTAGGGAGCACGGGGGGCCCGTTACAGCCGCACGGTTTTCCGGCCTTTGGCCGATGAACCGCAGAGATGCCGCAAGGACAGCGGCAAGTAGAGTGGTACCGCGAGGGCAACCCCGCCTCTATGACATTCATGGAGGCGGGTTTTTTATACCCATCGGACCAAAACAACAGCATGGGATGGATAATATAGAACCGACGGCGGTTCACCCGACGGAAGGAACACAGAACTTATGCAAGGTAGTGAAAAGGACTCGCCCACAGGCGTTCTCTCGTTCCTTAGAAGATGGGAAAGGGACTAAAGCCGAAGTACCGCTTGCCGACGGTTATCGGCAAGCGGTAAGGAGAGAGCAAGAACAGGAAGGCTGAATCGCCGAGGCGCAACAGCGCCGATGGCGAAAGGGAGGCGATAAAATGCAGAGAAGACTGGTCTCGCTGGTCGTCAACAACCAGCCCGGCGTGCTGACCCGCGTGGCGGGGCTGTTCACCCGCCGGGGCTACAACATCGACAGCCTGACCGTCAGCGCGACCCAGGAGCCGGCGCTTTCGCGCATCACCGTGGTTGTGACCGCCGACGAGAGCATGCTGCAGCAGGTTGTGCGCCAGGTGGAAAAGCTCATCGACGTGCGCGTGGTGCAGGTGCTGGACGACGCACCGGTGACCCGCGCCGAAGTCGCGCTGTTCAAGGTGCGCCAGAGCGCCGATCAATCGCTCATGGACATCGTGAACGCCAGCCACGCCGCGATCGTGGACATGGGCGAACGCACGGTGACGATACGGGCCACCGGCTCCCTGGAGGAGATCGACGCGCTGGTGGCGCGCCTGGAGGCTTTTGGCATAGAGGAGATGGCACGCTCGGGCCTGGTGGCCCTGGGCCGCGGCGACGGTGTGCTGGCGCCCATATGCACGGCGTAGTCCTGATTTTCCGATCCACATCCGACCAATATTAGAAATATAGGAGGCTGAAACAATGGCAAAGATGTTTTACGGCAGCGACTGCAACCTGGGGCTGCTGAATGGCAAGAAGGTGGCCGTCATCGGTTACGGCAGCCAGGGCCATGCCCACGCGCTCAACCTGAAGGAATCCGGCGTAGACGTCATCGTGGGCCTCTATGAGGGCAGCCCGTCCTGGGCCAAGGCCGAAGCTGCTGGGCTCACCGTGATGACTGCCGCCGACGCTGCGGCCGCCGCTCAGGTCATCATGATCCTCATCAACGATGAAAAGCAGCCGGCGCTGTATGAGAAGGACATCCTGCCCGGCCTGGCCGACGGCAAATATCTGGCCTTCGCCCACGGCTTCAACATCCACTTCGGGCAGATCACGCCGCCTGCCGGCGTGGGCGTGTTCATGGTGGCCCCCAAGGGCCCTGGCCACACGGTGCGCAGCCAGTTCCAGGAAGGCAAAGGCGTGCCCTGCCTGGTGGCCGTGGCCCAGGACCCGACCGGCGACGCGCTGGACATGGCGCTGGCCTATGCAGCGGGCATCGGCGGCGGCCGCGCCGGCATCCTGCAGACCACCTTCCGCCAGGAGACCGAGACCGATCTCTTCGGCGAGCAGGTGGTGTTGTGCGGCGGCGTCAGCGAGCTCATCAAGGCCGGCTTCGACACGCTGGTGGAGGCCGGCTATGACCCGGAGAACGCCTACTTCGAGTGCTGCCACGAGATGAAGCTGATTGTGGACCTGATCAACCAGGGTGGCCTGTCCTACATGCGCTATTCCATCAGCGACACCGCCGAGTACGGCGACTACCGCGTGGGCCGGCGCATCATCACCGATGAAACCCGCAAGGAGATGAAGAAGGTGCTGACCGAGATTCAGGAAGGCCAGTTCGCTCGGGAGTGGATACTGGAGAACAAGGCCAACCGCCCGGCCTTCCGCGCTCGCCGGGCCATGGAGAAGGACAGCCAGATCGAGAAAGTCGGCGCCGAACTGCGCTCCATGATGTCCTGGATCAAGAAAGGTTGAACGCCAACCCTCCGCCGCCTGGCGGCGGCACCTCCCTTTGCAAGGGAGGTAGGGCTGATCCTTTCAGTCTCGGCCCCCTTGAAAAGGGGGCTGCCGCATAGCGGCTGGGGGTTTATCGCAAGCCCTGCCGTGGAATTCACCCGTGGGCGAGTTCCGAATCCGAAGTACACTATGCGCGTCTGACGCAGAAAGGCTGGTATCCATGCGCAGCGACACTGTAAAGACAGGCATGGCCCGGGCGCCCCACCGGTCGCTGTTCAAGGCCATGGGTTACACCGATGAGGAGCTGGCGCGGCCGCTGGTGGCCGTCGTGCACGCCCACAGCGAGATCGTGCCCGGCCACATCCATCTGGACAAGATCGCCGAAGCCGCCGCCGCCGGCGTGCGCATGGCCGGCGGCACGCCGATCAAGTTCCCTGTTATCGGCGTGTGCGACGGCATCGCCATGGGCCATACAGGCATGCACTACTCACTGGCCTCCAGAGAATTGATCGCCGACAGCATCGAATCCATGGCGCTGGCCCACGGCTTTGACGCACTGGTGCTGGTGCCCAACTGCGACAAGATCGTGCCGGCCATGCTGATGGCCGCAGCGCGGCTCAACATGCCCGCCGTCGTCGTGAGCGGCGGCCCCATGCTGGCTGGCCGGGGCAACCGGGATCTGAATTCGCTTTTTGAAGGCGTGGGCGCATGCGCCGCCGGCACGCTGAGCGAGGCCGGGCTGGCCGCGCTGGAGGATGACGCTTGCCCCGGCTGCGGCTCGTGCTCGGGCATGTTCACCGCCAACAGCATGAACTGCCTGTGCGAGGCGCTGGGCATGGCGCTGCCGGGCAACGGCACGATACCGGCGGTGTACGCCGGGCGCATCCGCCTGGCCAAGCATGCTGGCATGGCCATCATGGGCCTGCTGGAGCGCGGTATCAGCGCCCGGCAGATTTTGAACGAAAGAGCCTTCGAGAATGCGCTGACCGTGGACATGGCGCTGGGCTGCAGCAGCAATTCGGTGCTGCACCTGCTGGCCATTGCCCGCGAGGCCGGCGTGCCCATGGACCTGGATCGCATCACGGCGGTCAGCGCCCGCACGCCCAACCTGTGCCGCTTAAGCCCCGCCGGGCCCCACCACATCGAGGAGCTGGATGCCGCCGGCGGCGTGCCCCAGGTCATGAAGCGGCTGCTGGACAGCGGCCTGCTGGACGGTGCCTGCCTGACTGCCACCGGCCAGACCGTGGCTGAGAACCTGAGCGCCGTGGCGGAGCGGCCCACCGAGGTCATCCGGCCCGTGGGCAACCCCCATTCGTTCACCGGCGGCATCGCCGTGCTGCGGGGCAACCTGGCCCCCGACGGCGCTGTGGTCAAGAAATCCGCCGTGGCGCCGGAGATGATGCGCCACAGCGGCCCGGCCCGGGTGTTCGATGGCGAGGAGGCTGCCATTGCCGCGATCCTCAGCGGCGGCATCCACAAGGGCGACGTCGTTGTAATCCGCTACGAAGGCCCAGCCGGCGGGCCTGGTATGCGCGAGATGCTGCAGCCCACGTCGGCGCTGGCCGGCGCGGGGCTGGACAAAAACGTAGCGCTGATCACCGACGGGCGCTTCAGCGGAGCTACCCGCGGCGCGGCCATCGGCCACGTGTCGCCGGAGGCCATGGCCGGCGGGGCCATCGCGCTGGTGCTCGAGGGCGACCGCGTGGACATTGACATCGAAGCCGGATCGCTGCATCTAAACGTGGACGAGGCTGAGCTTGCCCGCCGCCGTGCCGCGTGGGCAGCGCCCGCCCCGCGGATCACCACGGGCTATCTGGCCCGGTACGCACGGATGGTATCCTCGGCCAGCACCGGTGCGGTGCTGCAATGAAACAACAAACAGGGAAGGGGGCGGCTGCATGCTGCTGACCGGCTCACAGATTCTCATCGAATGCCTCAAGGAGCAGGGCGTGGACACGGTGTTCGGCTACCCCGGCGGCCAGATCATCAACTTCTACGACGCGCTGTATACCGACGGCGCCATACGGCACATTCTGACCGCCCACGAGCAGGGCGCGTGTCACGCCGCCGACGGCTACGCCCGCTCCACCGGGCGCACCGGCGTCGTGGTGGCCACGTCCGGCCCCGGGGCCACCAACCTGGTCACCGGACTTGCCACGGCGTTCATGGATTCCACGCCGCTGATTGCCATCACCGGCAACGTGCCCGTGCCGCTGCTGGGCCGCGACAGCTTTCAGGAGGTGGACATCGTGGGCATCACGATGCCCATCACCAAGCACAACTACCAGGTGCGCGACATCGCCCGCCTGGCCGACACCGTGCGCGAGGCTTTCATCGTGGCGCGCTCCGGGCGGCCGGGGCCGGTGCTCATCGATGTGCCCAAGAACATCCAGGTGGCTCAGTATGAATTTGAGGCCCTTCGGCCTGCGACGCCGCAGCGACCGGAGCAGCCGGCTGCCGCTGACATCGACGCCATCGAGGCGCTGATCCGTGGGAGCCAAAGGCCCTTCGTGTTCGCCGGCGGCGGCGTCATCAAGGCCGGCGCGTCTGACGCGCTGGTGCGCTTCGCTGAGCGCATACAGGCCCCGGTGGCATGCAGCCTGATGGGCTTGGGCAGCATTCCCGGCGCGCACCCGCTGTTCACCGGCATGATCGGCATGCATGGCGCCAAGGCCAGCAACATGGGCGTGACCCACTGCGACCTGCTGATCGTGCTGGGCGCGCGTTTCTCCGACCGCGTCATCGGCCGGGCGGACAGTTTCGCCCAGGGCGCCCACATCCTGCACATCGACATCGACCCGGCGGAGCTCAACAAGAACATACAGTCCCGCCACGGCTTCATCGGCGATTTAGGGTCCATACTGGCCGAGCTGCTGGAGCGCCTGCCCCAAGCCAACCGGACCGATTGGCTGGCCCAGATCGACACCTGGCGTGCCGAAGCGCCTCAGCCCTACGCGCCCAACGGCCTGCGCCCGCAGCACATCGTGGAGAGGCTGAGCGCGCTGGCTCCGGACGACGCTCTGGTGGCCACCGACGTGGGCCAGCACCAGATGTGGACGGCGCAGTTCTACCGCTTCCGCGGCCCGCGGACGTTCCTGACCTCCGGCGGCCTGGGCACCATGGGTTTCGGCCTGGGCGCGGCCATCGGGGCAAAGGTGGCCAACCCGCGCCGCCCCGTGATCCTGGTGACCGGCGACGGCAGCTTCCGCATGAACATGAATGAACTCACGACCATTGCCCGCTATAAGCTGCCCGTGGTCATCGTGCTGATGAACAACCGCACGCTGGGCATGGTGCGCCAGTGGCAAACGCTGTTTTTCGACCGGCGCTATTCCCAGACCAACCTGACTGAGGACGTGGACTTCTGCAAGATCGCCGAAGCCTTCGGCATCCCCAGCTGGCGGTTGACCGATCGGGCCGATGTGGACCGGGCGCTGACGTGGGCGCTGGGCTGCGGCGGCGCGGCTCTCGTAGAGTGCGCCATAGACACCAACGAGAAGGTGCTGCCCATGGTAGCCCCGGGGGATTCCATCGACAGGTTGATCATGAGCGCGGATATCGACTGATAAACGACTGGCGGAGGGAGACCTCCGCCAGAGCTTTGCATACAGGTTTGCCCTTAACTCTTCTTTTACCGTCGCGCGAACATGGATGCGGTTATTAGCCCTATATGCGTTCCTTCAGGTACATAAGGAGTTCTCGTCCGGGCTCTGGACTGCCATAAGGCTCGCATGAGCGCGGATGTCGCTTATGCAATCTGAAGGTCTTTTGCTTATGTTGCTTGGGTTCGGATTGAACTTTTGGAGAAATAGCTTCTCGAAGACTGCTGCAGACATCGGCTTTCCGGTCAGATAACCCTGTACCTCGTCGCAGCTGTATTCGGCCAAGGTTTTGAATTGATCTTCAAATTCCACTCCTTCTGCTATTACGCGAATGCCCAGCGCTTTGGCCATGGATATGATGGCCTTGACAATGTTGGCATCACGGTAGTCGTTGGCCAGGTTGTCCACCAACGGCTTGGCAATTTTGATGCGGTCGATGGCGAATTTCTTAAGATAACTCAAAGAGGAATACCCGGTGCCGAAATCATCGATGGAGATCGTAATACCCATTTCCGTGATGGCTCGGAACACTTCGTTGGCCTTGTCCGCTTCTTTCATGGCCGCGTTTTCTGTGATTTCGATATCCACCCATTCCGCCTGTACCTCGTATTCGGACATGGCGTTTAGCAGCCTCGCGGCAAACGAAACATTGGCCAACTGCAAGGATGATATATTGACACCGATTTTGATGGGTTGATCGTTAAGGCGGTTCCATTTGCTGGCTTGGCGGAGGGCGCTGTGGATAATCCAATCTCCCAACGGTACGATAAGGCCGGTTTCTTCAGCGATGGGGATAAACTCATCCGGCGTGATCAGCCCAAGCTCGGGGTGGTGCCAGCGCAGCAACGCTTCCGCGCCGGTTACTTTTCTATCGGGAATTGTTACCTGCGGCTGATAGACCAGCTCAAATTCTTTATCAAAATTTGACTTTTTCAGGCCTAATTCCAGGTTGTTTCTGCGGATGACCCTTTCATGGAGCAACGAGGAAAAATAGGCATGCTGGTTGATTCCTTGTTCTTTGGCATAGTACATTGCGATGTCGGCGTTTTTCATCAGGATGCCCCTGTCTTGGGCATCTGCAGGGTAGAACGTGATGCCGATGCTCAAGGTTATGTTGAAGTCATAAGGATCGAGTTTGATTTGGGCCTCACAGCACTGATATATTTGCTTCACGATCTTTTCGGCTTGCCCTACATTGGAGCAACCGGGGAAGGCAAACACAAACTCGTCGCCGCCCAGCCGTGCCAGCAGAGTGCCTTCCGTTGCCACAGAACTCAAACGTCTGGCTATTTCAATCAACACAGCATCGCCGGTATCATGTCCATATGTATCGTTGATGGCTTTAAAATGATCCAGATCGATGTAGAAGAGGGCAATCGTTTGACCATTTTTTGAGTTTTCAATCAAGCGACCCAATTCTGTGAGGAAGAATCTTCGATTGTACAATGGGGTAATGAAATCTTGCTTGGAGAGAAGATCCAACTCACAGTTTGCTGCTGTTAACTGCTGCGTTCTTTGGGCGACGCATTTCTCCAGAGTAGCGTTCGTGAGCCGTTCCGATGAAAGAAGAAGCTTGCTTTTTGCGGAGGATTCCAGAAAGCTGCTGATGACGTGATATGTGATCGCAATCAAGAGGATAAGCAGCACTTCACTAACCGCAATGTTACGGTCCAGCACAAGTAATATGACCGGAACGGTCAACAGAAACCCGGTCTTGATGTTCTTGGCGTTGCTGTTCAATACATCCGTATTGTTATCAATAGGACCAGCAAGATCCGGCAGATGGAAGTTGTTGGATATGCACCCTGCGGCCAGAAGCAGAAATGCGCCAATATAGATGCCATCGACGATTGTGTTGGGAATATATTGACCGTTCAAGTATAAATACGCATAAACCACATCGATCAGGCTGTAAACGAGGATACCGGCGCTGATCAGAATCCTGATTCGGCCAATGGACATCCATCGTAAAGATGCCAGCCAAATAATGATGGAGGAGATGGCAAACAGATCGCAAACTGCGTAGAACAGGATCATCAGCTTAGCAAGATCCGGATGATGCGTGACTGTGATGTGATTCCGAAAGAACAAAAGCCACAAGAGTATGGCTTCCATGCTTACCATGGCTAGAATATCGAGTATCAGCTGTGCGGTGCCCGCTTTGTTGCGATGGATGGTCACTGCCACCCCTGCAGAAATGGCGAAGAACAGATTGGGCAGGAGATAAAGGACCATGAACAGGTTTTCTTCATTGGGATCGGTGTGGAAAACGAGCTCATAGAGGATCCAGATCATGTCAGAGATTAGCCATGTCAGGCTGGCCAACCCAAGCGAAATGTATACCCAGGATGCAAGATTTATTTTGTGATATCGTATAATGGCAGCCAGGATGCAGGCCAGGGTCAGTAAATTGCCGATTGGGGAAAGTATGTCTCCCCATAAAGTGGAATTTTGAATCAGTGCGATGATGTAGATGATGTAATAGAGAACGAGGATTCCAATATGCAGAGTGTATCCCTTTTTCAAAATAAGGCACCTCTTTTCATATCAATTACGATATACCCATTTTTGCCCAACCTCTATCAAATGGTATAATAAGAAAATGCTTGACAGATTTGAAAAAGCGGCACTATAATGTTTTAGAGTGGTAAAGTGATAAAGAAGAAAAGCGGTGAAGGCAATGACCCAAGGCAAGACCCACATCCCTCCCGGCACACAGGATTATCTGCCCCGCGAATGCGCCCACAAGCGCACGCTGGAGGCTTCGGCCCGGGCGCTGTTCCGCCGCTGGGGCTATGACGAAGTCGAGACGCCCTGCGTGGAATACCCCGAGGTGTTCCGCGGTGTCATCGGCGATTTCGAGCAGGAGAAGCTGTTCCAGTTCACCGACAGCACAGGCAGGCTGCTGGCGCTGCGGCCGGATTTGACGATGCCCTTGGCCCGTCTGGCAGCTACCCGGCTGGCTGACCGGCCAGTGGCCCGTATGTTCTACGTGGGCAATGCCTTCCAGTTTGCCGCCCGCGACACCGCCGGTGCCCGGGAATTCACGCAGATCGGCGTGGAACTGATGGGCCAGAGCGGCCCGCTGGCCGACGCCGAGGTGCTGGCGCTGGCCATCGAATCCCTGAAGGCTGCGGGCCTCAAGGACTTTCTGTTGGACATCGGACAAGTAGAGTTTTTCAAGGGCCTCATGGAGGAGGCCGGGCTCACGGTGGCCCAGGCCGAGGAGGCGCGGGCCCACGTGGAGGACAAGAACCTGTTGGCCCTGGAGCTGCTGATGCAGAAAGCACGGGTGCCCGGCGAGCTGCGCAACCGCATCATGGACCTGCCTGCGCTGTATGGCGGGCCGGAGGTGCTGGACGAGGCCGAGCGCTACACGTTGAACCCCCGCAGCCGGGCGGCCGTGGCAAGCTTGCGGTGTACGCTGGAGGCCCTGAGCCAATACGGCCTGGAGGATTATGTGAGCCTGGACCTGGGCATGGTGCAGAGTATCCACTACTATTCCGGCGTGATCTTCCGGGGCATCTCCCGCTATCTGGGCTATCCGCTGCTGACCGGCGGCCGCTATGACGGCCTGGTCGGCGAATTTGGCCGGGACCTGCCGGCCACGGGCTTTGCCTTCTCGGTGAAGCCCGTGCTGGTGGCGCTGGAGCGCCAGGGTGGCCTGGCGGATTGCCGTACTGTGGACGCCGTGGTGGCTTTGGGCGAGGAAGACCTCGCAGCGGCTTTGCGTGCCGTGGCGGCGCTGCGGGCCCAGGGGCTGTCGGTGGAACAATACTATGGCGCACCGCAGGCGCTGGAGGCTTATGCCCGCGGCCGCGGCGCGGCCCAGGCGCTGCGCTGGAGCGCCGGCGCGCTGCAGCCGGTGTGGCGCCGGGAGGGTGAGCAATGAATACATTGACGATCGCGCTGGCCAAGGGCCGGCTGGCCGAACAGGCCGTGGAGCTGCTGGGCCACTGCGGCGTGGATTGCCGTGCCTATTACGATTCCGGCCGCAAGCTGGTCATGGAGGATGAGGCCGGAACCACGCGTTTTCTGCTGGTCAAGCCCAGCGACGTGCCGGTGTATGTGGAGCGGGGCGCGGCGGACATCGGCGTTGTGGGCAAGGACACGCTGCTGGAGAGCGGCTGCGCCGTGTATGAGATGCTGGACCTCGGCTTTGGCCGCTGCCGGTTGTGCGTGGCCGGCTTCCCCTCGGAGCGAGAGCTGCCCGTTACGGCGGTCAACCTGCGGGTGGCCACCAAATACCCGGCCATCGCGGCCAGCTTCTTTGGAGCCAAGGGCATTCCCATCGACATCATCAAGCTCAACGGTTCCGTGGAGCTGGGGCCGCTGGTGGGCTTAAGCGACGTGATACTGGATATCGTAGAGAGCGGCCGCACGCTACGGGAGAACGGCCTGGAGGTGCTGGAGGAGATTTGCCAGAGCAGCGCCCGGCTCATCGTGAACCGCGTGAGCCTGAAGACCAAGGCCGACCGCATCAAGCCGCTGCTGGGCGCGATGCGCACGCAACTGGAGGAGGGAGCGAAATGCTGACCATCACCGACCTGACCGCCGGCGGCAAGGCGGACTTTCTGCGGAAGCTGGCCGACCGCGAGCGGGGCATTCCCTCCGATGTGCGTGACACCGTGGCGGCCATTGTGGCCGATGTGCGCGCCCGCGGCGACGCCGCCGTGCTGGAATACACGGCCCGTTTCGACGGCGTGACCCTGAGTGCAGACACCATGATGGTCACACAGGCCGAGATCGACGCCGCCTATGCCAGCATGCCCAAGGATGTGCTGGCCGCCATGGAGCGCGCCGCGCAGAACATCGCTGCCTTCCACCGCCGCCAGGTGCAGCAAAGCTGGCTGGACATGTCCGAGGGCAAGGCGCTGGGGCAGAAGGTCACGCCGCTGGGCCGCGCCGCTGTGTATGTGCCCGGCGGCCGGGCGGCCTATCCCTCCAGCGTGCTGATGAACGCGATACCGGCCAGGGTGGCCGGCGTGGGCGAGATCATCATGGCCACGCCGCCTATGGCCGATGGCTCGGTGTACGCCAACACGCTAGCCGCCGCCAAGATCGCCGGCGTGGATTGCATCTACAAAATGGGCGGCGCCCAGGCCATCGCCGCGCTGGCCTTCGGCACCGCCACGGTGCCCCGGGTAGATAAAATCGTGGGCCCCGGCAACATCTACGTGGCCGCTGCCAAGCGCGAGGTGTTCGGCTTCTGCGGCATCGACAGCATCGCCGGGCCCAGCGAGGTGTGCGTCGTGGCCGACGGTGGCGCGGACCCGCGCTTCGTGGCCGCTGATCTGCTGGCCCAGGCCGAGCACGACCCCATGGCCAGCGCCACGCTGATCACCGACGACGCCGCGTTGGCCGCTGCCGTGGCCGCGGAGCTGGAGAGGCAACTGGCAGGGCTTGCCCGCCGGGATATCGCCGGGCAGTCGCTGCGCGATTACGGGGCGATCCTGCTGGCGCCCAGCATTGCCGACGCGCTGGAACTGGCCAACGAGCTGGCCCCAGAGCACCTGGAGCTGCTGGTGCGCGAACCCATGGCGGCGCTGGGGGCCGTGCGCAACGCCGGGGCCATCTTCCTGGGCTCGTGGTGCCCGGAACCGCTGGGCGATTACATGGCTGGGCCCAACCACGTGCTGCCCACCAGCGGCACGGCGCGGTTCTTTTCGCCGCTGTCGGTGGACGACTTCGTCAAGAAATCCAGCGTGCTCTATTATACGCAAGACGCGCTGCGGGCTGTGTGCGACGACATCGTGGCCTTTGCCGCAAGCGAGGGCCTGACCGGCCACGCGGCCTCGGCGGCCATACGCTTTGAATAGGGGAGGGAACGCCATGCGACAGGCAACCATCGAGCGCAAGACGGCGGAGACCAATGTCGCCGTCACGATCAATCTGGACGGCACGGGCAAGGCCGACATCGCTACGGGCATCGGCTTTTTCGACCACATGCTGACGCTGCTGGCCCGCCACGGCAAGCTGGACCTCGTTGTGAGAGCCCAGGGCGATCTGAACGTGGACAGTCACCACACCGTGGAGGACGTGGGCCTTGCGATGGGCCAGGCGCTGCGGGAGGCGCTGGGCGTCAAGGTCGGCATCCGCCGCTATGGCACCTTTTATCTGCCCATGGACGAGACATTGGTGCTGGTGTCGCTGGACCTGAGCGACCGGCCCTTTCTGGTATACGATGCTCCCATCGCCCACGTGACGCTGGGCAGCTTCGAGACCGAGACCGCCGAGGAGTTCTTCCGGGCGCTGGCCTTTTCCACCGGCATCACGCTGCACATGAAGGTGCTGTATGGCTCCAACACCCACCACATGCTGGAGGCGCTGTACAAGGGCCTGGGGCAGGCGCTGCGGCAAGCCGTTGAGGCAGACCCGCGGGAGAGCGGCGTCCCCTCCACCAAGGGGGTGCTGTGATGCGGCGCGTGGCGATTATCGATTACGGCATGGGCAACCTGCGCAGCGTGCAGAAGGCCTTTGAGCACCTGGGATTTCTGGCCGATGTCACCGACGACGCCGAGGTGCTAAAGCGCGCCGACGGTGCGGTGCTGCCCGGTGTGGGGGCCTTTGCCGACTGCATGGCCAACCTGACCGAGACCGGCCTGATCCCCCACATCGGTGATTTCGTGGCGTCGGGGCGGCCCTTTCTGGGCATCTGCCTGGGGATGCAACTCCTGTTCGACAGCAGCACCGAGGGCGGTGTGCATACAGGCCTGGGCCTGCTGGCAGGCCAGGTCGTGGAGCTGCCGGCGGACCGCAAGATCCCCCACATGGGCTGGAACAACCTCCAGGTGCTGCGGGAGCAGCCGTTGTTTGTGGGGCTGCCAGAGGAAGCCTATGTGTACTTCGTGCATTCCTTCCATGCCCAGCCGGCGGACCCGTCGGTCATAGCCGCGACGACCGATTACGGCATCCCCGTGACGGCGGCGGTGCAGCAGGGTAATCTGTACGCCACGCAGTTCCACCCGGAGAAGAGCGGCGACGTGGGCCTGCACATCCTGCGCAACTTTGGAGGGCTGCTATGATCGTCTATCCCGCCATCGACCTGAAAGGCGGCCAGTGCGTGCGCTTGAAGCAGGGCGACATGGCCCAGGCCACCGTATACGGTGACGACCCCGCCGCCGTGGCCGCCGAATTCCAGCGCCAGGGCGCCCGCTGGCTGCACGTGGTGGACTTGGACGGCGCCTTTGCCGGCGAAAGCCGCAACCGGGAGGCCATCGCCGCGATCCTGGCGGCGGTGAACATGCCGGTGCAGCTGGGCGGCGGCATCCGCCATATGGCGGCGCTGGAGGCGCTGCTCAGCATGGGCGTGCGCCGCGCGATACTGGGCACGGCGGCGCTGAGGGACACCGCCTTTTTGCGGCAGGCCGTGGAAACCTTCGGCCCCCGCGTGGCCGTGGGCATCGATGCCCGCGATGGCCGCGTGGCCGTGCAGGGCTGGGCGGAGGTCTCGGACATGACCGCCGTGGAACTGGCCCGCCGCGTGGCCGATGTGGGAGTTCAGACCATCATCTACACCGACATCGCCCGCGACGGCATGCTGAGCGGCCCCAACTTTGACGCCACGGCGGCGCTCATCACCTCCGGCGGGCCGGATGTCATCGTGTCCGGTGGCGTCGCCAGCCTGGATCACGTGCGCCGCGCCGAGGCCATCGGGGCCGCCGGCATCATCATCGGCCGGGCGCTGTACACCGGCGACATCCGCCTTTGCGATTTGGGTCTGGGAGGAGAAGCATGCTAACTTGCAGAATTATCCCCTGTCTGGACGTGCGGGATGGCCGCGTGGTCAAGGGCGTCAACTTCGTGAACATCCGCGACGCCGGCGACCCGGTGGAGGCGGCCAAGCTCTATAACGCCGCCGGCGCCGACGAGCTGACCTTTTTGGACATCACCGCGTCCAGCGATGGCCGAGCCACCATGCTGGACGTCGTGGCGCGCACGGCGGAGCACGTGTTCATCCCGCTGACCGTGGGCGGCGGCATCCGCACGCTGGAGGATTTTCGGCGCATCCTCAAGGCCGGGGCCGACAAGATTGCGATCAACTCCGCGCCACTGAAGGACCCGACGCTGGTGGACGAGGCCGCGGCGCGCTTTGGGTCCCAGTGCGTGGTGGTAGCCATTGATGCCCGGCGACGGGCGGGCGGTGGGTGGGACGCCTACCTGAACGGCGGTCGCGTGAACACCGGCCGCGATGCCGTGGCCTGGGCCGCCGAGGTGGCCCGCCGGGGCGCCGGGGAGATTTTGCTCACGAGCATGGACGCCGACGGCACGCTGGCCGGATATGACATCGAGCTGACCCGCGCCGTGACGCAGGCCGTCAACATACCGGTCATCGCCAGCGGCGGGGCGGGGGAGCTGGCCCACTTCGCCGAGGTCGTCACGCAAGCCGGGGCCGATGCGGTGTTGGCGGCATCGTTGTTCCACGACCGCGTGCTGGAGATCGGCGACGTCAAGCGTTATCTGCGCAGCCGGGGTATCCCGGTGCGCCTTGCGGAGGATATTGCATGAACTTAACAGGTGACTTGTCTCAAATCAAATACAACGCCGACGGCCTGGCGCCCGTGGTGGCCCAGGACGTGGCGACCGGCGCGGTGCTGATGCTGGCCTGGGCCAACGACGAGGCGCTGCGGCGCACCGTGGAAACCGGCCAGGCCCACTATTACAGCCGCAGCCGCCGGGAACTGTGGCGCAAGGGGGCCACATCTGGACACGTCCAGACAGTGCTTCAGGTTTTGGTGGACTGTGACGGAGACACCGTGCTCTACCGCGTGGAACAGACCGGCGGCGCGTGTCATACCGGCTCGTATACCTGTTTTTCAACCGTCCTGGCGCAAAGTGATGAGGCCTCCCCGCCTAGCTTTGAGGCGCTGGCCCGGGAGTTCGCCGTAATCCTGGACCGTAAGGCCAACCCAAAGGAGGGCAGCTATACCAACTACCTCTTCGACAAGGGCATCGAGAAGATCTGCAAAAAGGTCGGCGAGGAGACCTCCGAGGTCATCATCGCCGCGATGAAGGGAAACAACGACGAGCTGCGCTACGAGGCCGCGGACCTGATCTACCACCTGATGGTGGCCATGGCCCACCAGGGCCTGAGCTGGCAGGACATTCTCTCGGAGATCGATCGACGTAAGTAGACATGGTCTGCCTTGACACACCCCGGTCCCGCGGTTAATCTGTATTGCGATAGCACGGATTCGCCGATGACCGGGGTGTTTGTATGGTAACAGTGGGAAACAACCTGCGCCCGGTGCGTCGCAGCCGCCTGCGGCAGGCGCTGGGCCACTGGGCATTTGGGGCGCGCCGCCGCCTGTGGTGGGCTTTTGGCGGTTGCCGCTTTGCCCTCACTCGTGTGAACACACCGTTGGAGCACCTGTGCATGGCCCACAGCACGCCGCTGCTGCGACAATTGAAGGGCGCGGACATGGCGCTGCAGCGCAATAAGATCACCAACCTGCGCATCGCCGCAGCTCGGCTGGATGGCCTGCTGCTGCACCCCGGCCAGGTGTTCAGCTTCTGGCGGCTGGTTGGCCGGCCCAGCGCCGCCCGGGGCTTTCTGCCCGGCATGACATTGTATTGCGGCACGGTGGGCGCGGGCATCGGCGGCGGCCTGTGCCAGATGACCAACCTGATCTACTGGATGACGCTGCACACGGAGCTGACCATCCTGGAGCGCCACCGCCATTCCTACGACGTGTTCCCGGACAGCAACCGCACGCTGCCCTTCGGCTCCGGGGCCACATGCGCGTGGCCACACCTGGACCTGATGATCCGCAACGACACTGCGCACACGTACCAACTGCAGGTGCGCGTGGGTGAACACGATCTGGAGGGCCAGTGGCGCTGTGACGATCAACCGACTTGTCGATACGAGGTCGTGGAGCGCGACGCCCGCATGTGCAGCGAGCCCTGGGGCGGCTTTTCCCGCCACAACACCCTGATACGCAGACGTTTGGATGCCGATGGCGCGCTGCTGGGCGAAGAACTGGTGACGGAGAACCACGCGCTGATGATGTATGAGCCGTTCCTGACCGAGGGGACTTTGGAACAGGCAACGGCAGGGGAGGTGGACAGGCAATGAAAGCGCCGGAATTTACGCTGCGCCTGGTGGACGAGGGCGACCTGGCCGCATTGATGGAAGTGTACCGGCAGTGCGAGGACTTCCTGGCTCTGGGGCCGCAAGCCATGGCCTCGGAGGCCATGGTGCTGGCTGACATTGCCCATTCCCGGGAAATGGGTGGCTTATTCTGCGGCATCTTCGTGGAGGACCGTATGGCTGGCGTGATAGATTATGTGCCCTCGGGCTTTGAAGGTGAGCCAGGCCACGCCTTTTTGAGCCTGCTGATGATCGCCGAACCGTGGCGGGGCAGGAGCCTGGGCGCCGCCGTCGTGGCCGCCGTAGAAGGGATCATCGGGCGCAACTTGGCGGTGAAGGCCATACTGTCCGGCGTGCAGGTTAACAACCCCGCCGGCATCGCCTTCTGGCAGCGCATGGGCTATTCCATCGCCAGCGGCCCCAAGCAGATGGCGGACACTACTGTGTGCTACGACCTGCTAAAGGTATTCTAGGTTCGTTCAGGTACATACATTTTGCACAACTGGCAAATACTACCGCCTGCGGGGGGGATGCGGCATGGGAGTCGCGCTCATCGCGGGCGGCATTCTTCTTTTGCTAATCGCATTTATCATGACGGCGGAACTGCGCTCATCCATCACGGTTGTGGCTGGACGGGGTGGGGTGTGGCTGCGCTATGCCACAGGCTTGTGGAGCTGCCCGCTCATCGGCGTACAGCTGCGCTGGATGTTGGGAGGGCGGCCCCGGGCTTGGCTGGAGTTACCTTGGGCCACGCATCCCGTAAGTGCCTCTTTCGATAAAACGCTCAGAGGCCTCAAGGGGCGCAAGAGTAAAATCAAGCCGGTAAACATCCCGCTCAAGGCTGTCTTTGATCTGGTCAGCCGCTTTCGGGTGCTCAGATTTGATTTCCGCCTGAAGTTGGGTGTGGCTGACAACGCCGCCGCAACGGCACTTCTGTGCGCCGCTTCACTTTCGGCGGCCCAGGCCGCGCGAATGGTGCTGGCTCGCCAAAGCGGCGAGCGTCCCTTGGGCATGGTTCAGGTGAAACCATTGTTTTCCGGCGGTGGCGTGTCTTTGCGCTTTGCGTGCATATGGAGCGTTAAAGCCAGCCATATTATCTGGGAACTGTTGAAGGCATATGCATCATCAAAGGAGGATTTACATGGGAACCCATCCGATTGAGAATATCATGCAGACGACGATGGAGAGCATCCGCAACATGGTGGATGTCAACACGATTGTCGGCGATACCGTGGTCATGGGCGACGGTACCGTCATCATACCGATCTCCAAAGTCAGCTTTGGCTTTGTGGCCGGCGGCGGAGAATATGCCGGCAGAGATAGCGGTGGCCAGCAGGGCGGAGGCGGACGCCAACAGGAGCAGCCTGCGCCCAAAGGGGATTATCCCTTTGCCGGAGGAAGCGGCGCCGGCGTCAGCGTGAGCCCCATGGCCTTCCTGGTCGTTAGTGAAGGCAGCGTGCAACTGCTGCCGGTGCAGTTCAACAACGCCTGTGAGCGCATGCTGGAACGGGTGCCCGACTTGCTCTTTGAGCTCAAGCACCTGTTCACCGGCGATCATGGAGATGACAATCGCGGGGAAGGCCATAAGGATAAGGGCAAGGACAGGGAAGAGGAGAAACCCAAGCACCGCTGGGGGCGCGGCGGGGACGAAGCGGATGGAGGGGCTCAGGACCCCAACCTGAGACCTGCGAAAGATGAGCTCTAAATTCGGCGGGGGATTGCATCCCCCGCCGATACCACCCCCTGCGCAATCCTAATCAGCGATTCATAATCAGCCGCCGATAACCGTCGGCGGCTGAACTTTTATTTTAGGATGTTTGAACATGTTTATTAGGAGACGAAAGATGCCTGCGGGCATATGCCAACCTTCGTTCAGTCGTGTTCTGCCGCCCGCGAATCAATCGCTTGGGCGGCTGCCGGCTGTTTCCATATCCCTCAAGTGGCGGATGTTTCTTTCAGCAACAATGGCGGCTCTTCTAATTTTCGGCTATAATGGAGCAACGGCCCACGCGGCGCCCGCGACCAGCGCTCAGTCCGCCGTGGTTATGGAGCAGTCCAGCCGCCGGGTGCTCTTCCAGAAGAACGCCCACCAGCCTCTGCCCATGGCCAGCACGACCAAGATTATGACGGCGCTGGTGGCGTTGAAGCATGGCCATCTGGACGACCGCGTCAAGGTAGGTCCCCACGCTGCCGGCGTGGAGGGCTCATCCATCTATCTGAAGGCCGGCGAGACCTGGACGCTGGAGCAGCTGCTCTTTGGCCTGATGCTGCAGAGCGGCAACGACGCCGCCGTGGCCATCGCCGAGCATGTGGGCGGCAGCATGGATGGCTTTCTGGCGCTGATGAACGACGAGGCCGCCAAGCTGGGCGCGGTGGATACCCATTTCGCCACAGTCAACGGCCTGGACAAGGCCGGCCATTGTACCAGCGCCTACGATCTGGCGCTGATCACCGCCGCAGCCATGGATGATGCCGACTTCCGGCGCATCGTGGGCAGCAAAAGTGCCGTGATCGGCGAGGGCGACGTGCGCCGCGCCATCCCCAACAAGAACAAGCTGCTGTGGCGGATGGACGGGGCCAACGGCGTCAAGACCGGATACACGAAGGGCGCGGGCCGCTGTTTTGTGGGCGCGGCACAGCGCGGCGGCATGCAGCTGATCGCCGTGGTGCTCAACTGCGGACCCATGTTTGAGGATTCGCAGGCGCTGATGGAGGATGCCTTCGCACGCTACTCCATGGTGACTGTGGCGCTGCCCGGCCTGGTGCTGGGAGAGGCGCCCACCGAGCAAGGCCAGCGCGGTACCGTGCGCTATGGATTCGGCCACGCGCTCGCGCTGCCTCTGGACACCGAGGAGCGCCGCAGGGTGGCTGTGCAGGTGGAATCCCCCGGCGCCGTGGAGGCTCCGATCGCCGAAGGCCAGCCCATAGGCCAGGCCAAGGTATATCTGGATGGAGAAGAACTGCGAACAGTGGAACTGGTCGCCTTGCAGGATGAAAAGCAGCGCACATGGCGCTGGTACGCAGATCGTTTGGTGGAGGGGATGTTATGGAGGGGGAAGGACAGTCCGTAAGGCTGCAAAAGTTTTTGGCCGCCGCGGGGATTGCTTCGCGGCGCAAGTGTGAGGAGATCATCGCCGAGGGTCGCGTGCTCGTCAACGGTGTCGTGGTTACGGAGATGGGTGTCAAGGTGGGCCCTGAAGACCGCGTGGAGGTGGACGGCACGCCGGTGGGCGCGCGGGAGGAGCCGGTGTATCTGGCCTTCTACAAGCCACCCAACGTGATGACCACTGCGGCGGACCCGGAAGGACGCCAGACGGTGCTGGAATTCTTTGGCGACCTGCCCCAGCGGGTGTTCCCGGTAGGTCGGTTGGATTATGAAACCGAAGGGCTGCTGCTGATGACCAACGACGGCCCCTGGGCCAACCGCATCACGCACCCCAGCTTCAATCTGGACAAGGAATACCTGGTGAAGGTGAAAGGCCAGTTGGAGGACGCCCAGGTGCGGGCGCTGGAAAGCGGCGTGATGCTGGAGGGTAAGCGCACCTGGCCGGCCCGCGTGCACACAGTGCGCCGAGGCGGCATGGTCACACAACTAAACGTCGTGATCCATGAAGGGCGCAACCGCCAGGTGCGCCGCATGCTGGAGGCCGTGGGCCACGAGGTCGTCTATCTCAAGCGCGTAAGAGTGGGCAGCGTGCTACTGGGCGAACTCAAGCCCGGCCAGTGGCGGACTTTGACCGCGGATGAAGTGGATAGCTTTCGATGATGTATTTGTGGATATCGTGCTAGAAAAATATCTGTTATACTTAAAACAAATGGATCCGAAGGTTTCCAAAGGGCGACCGGAAAGCCCTTTGGTCGCGCCCAGTGGCGCGAAATCTTTGTTCTTTGTTCCATTAGCACGATAGCCCATCTTTTCGATTGCAACCAAATAAATAACACTTATCACATGCGCGAATATCCGCTATAATGAAGATGTCAGGCGGCGGCATGTCAATGCCGATTATGTTTCGCTTGCCGAGGAGTACATATGAAGAAACTTCTTGCGTTGACTGTCGTGCTTTCGCTGTGCGTTTTTGCGCTGGTCGGTTGCGTCGGCATGGATTTCACCGGCACAGGGCAACAGCCCCAGCCCACGGAGAGCGCGGCCGCCTATGCAGACGAGAGCGCCTTTGCCCAGGCCGTGGCCGATCAGAAGAAGGCTGCCGACGGTGCCGACGAACACAACCTGAAGGGCGTCGAACATTACTATGGTTTCAAAGTGCTGCCCGACAATGCCAAGGCCGCCGGCGTCAAGGCGCTGAGCTTCGCCGTGCGCGTGCAGTACGCCTTCGGCGAGACCCACGAGCGGGACTTTGAAAACCAGATGGAGCTCGTGTGGTATCGCAACACCAACGGCACCGAATTCATGAGCAAGGTGTCTGAAGACACCACCGCCAAGCAGATCAGCGGCGACGGTACGACCTATGTGCGGACTGTTGCCAAGGCCCTCGTGGCGGAAAACAGCCAGGAAACCTTTGACTACTGCCAGATCGTCTACTGGTCTCAGGATGATCAGGCTTTCATGGCCGCACTGCCCATGAGCTTCACCGAGGACGACATCCGAACCTATTGCGTGGCCGAGAAGAAGCCCCTGACCTGACAAAGGATCAGCGCTTCAAGGCCGCCTCGTTTGTGCGGGGCGGCTTTCTATGTGAGTATTGCCGTTTTGTTTGCAATGCTATGGCAGGAAGCACTGTTTTGCATTTGCTACGGCAAGTGAAAATTGCTATAATCCTGTTGTACTGGGCTATCCAGCCAGTGTGGAAGGAAACCGATGAAGCCATTGAGGGTGCTGCTGCTTACCGTATACTACGAGCCGGAGATCACGGCTGTGGCGACCTACGTGTCGCAGGTCGTGAAGGACCTGGCTCGGCAGGGGTGCGAGGTGCAGGTGGTTGCCCCGATGCCCACGCGGGATGTGGACAAGCAGACGAGGCTGGCTTACCGCAAACGGCCGCTGGAAGTGCAGGAGGAGGGCCGGTTGCGCATCCGCCGCGTGTACGTTCCCTTTCGTGAGCCGCGTAAGATGATGGCCAGGGCGCTGCGCTATGCGCTGGTCATGCTGGTGCTCTTCGGCCAGGCGCTGTTCCGGCCTGCCGACGTGGTGCTTCTGTTCAGCGCGCCTCCGCTTTTTGGCCTACTGGGCGCGGCGCTGAGGGTGTTCCGCCGCACGCCAGTCGTCTATTATTTGCAGGATATCTTCCCAGACTCCATGATCAACAGCGGCGTATCCACCAGCCGGTGGCCTGTGGTGCTGGGCAAGTGGATGGAGCGGGTGACCTATCGCGCCGCCAATCGCATCATCGTTATTTGCCGGGATTTCCGCGACAACCTGCTTCGTAAGGGTGTAAACGCGGAAAAAATGGATCTGATCTACAACTGGGTCGATGAGAACGCCGTGCAGCCCGTGCCCCGCGCGCAGAACTGCCTTGTGGAGCGCTTGGGATTGGACCCGGACGCTTTTTATGTGACCTACAGCGGCAATGTGGGCCACACACAGAACTTGGAGATGATGGTGGACGCTGCCGTGGCACTTAAGGACCGGCGCGAAATCCGCTTTCTGATTATAGGCAATGGCGCCTACGAGGCGGCCATCAAGGCTTATGCTGCAGGCAAATGCGCGGACAATGTGGACTTTGTGCCCTTTCAGGATGTCAAAGACATTTCCCATGTGTTAAGCATTGGGGATGTGGGCGTGATTCTCTCCAAAAGGAACATCGGACGCAACTCCTTCCCCAGCAAAACATGGAGCATCATGGCCGCAGAACGCCCGCTCATCGCGTCTTTCGACATGGACAGCGAACTGCGCGACATCATCGCCCAGGCCGACTGCGGGTTCTATGTGCCTCCGGATGACTGTGATGCCTTTGTGAAGGCCATCCTGAGGCTGTATGGTGACCGGCAGCTCTGCCAGCGCCTGGGGTGCAATGGCAGGCGGTTCATCGAGCAGAATTTAACCAGAGCGTATGGCACCACCAAGGTGCACAACGTGATGCATAAGGCCGCCGGGCGCTGACGCCCCGCGGGAATTGGAGTGAGTGAAATAGCCATCAACCGCAGCGCGATGAACGATCTGTTTCTCGCGCAAAGCTATCTGGACAGCTGGAACGAATACCAATATGTGTTGACCCATAACAAGGCGCCGCGCTGGGATTGGTTTGTCATCACCGCTTCCAATGAGGAGCAGGCCAGCGCCTATCGCCTGCAGATCGAGCGCCGCCAGGCGCTGGGGCTGCTGGCCCATGGCACGCGCTTTGCCGTGATCGCTGACCCCGAGGGCAAGCGCGTGGGCAGCGGCGGGGCCACGCTCAACGTGCTGCGCCACATCGCCCGGGAGACCGGCCGAACCGATTTTACCGGCCTGCGCATCGCCCTGCTGCACAGCGGCGGCGACAGCAAGCGCATTCCCCAGTATTCCGCGCTGGGCAAGCTGTTCTCCTATGTGCCGCGGCAGCTGCCGGATGGCCGCGTCAGCACGCTGTTCGATGAGTTTATCCTTTCACTGTCAGGGCTGCCCGGTCGCATGAGCGACGGCCTGCTGGTGCTGAGCGGCGACGTGCTGCTGCTGTTCAACGCCCTGCAGATCGATCTGCAGCTGGAGGGCGCAGCCTGCATCTCTATGAAGGCGCTGGTGCAGACCGGCGTGAACCACGGCGTGTTCTTGAGCGACAGCCAGGGCAGGGTGGAGCGTTTCCTGCACAAGCTGCCCGAGGCGCAGCTTCGCGCGCTGGGGGCCGTGAATGAGCGAGGCTGCGTGGACATCGATACCGGCGCCATATGGCTTTCCGGCCAGGTGACCACGGCGCTGTACTCGGTGGTGTTGCGCGATGGTCAGCCCGAAGAGGAGTTGTTTGATCGCTACGTCAACAGCCGCGAGCGTCTGAGTTTTTATGGGGATTTCCTTTTCCCGCTGGCGCATGCGTCCACGCTGGAAGATTATCAGGACCAGGCGGCGGAGGGCGAGGCCGGGCCGGCGCTGGAAGCTTGCCGTTTGGCGCTTTGGCAGGCGCTGCACGGCTACCCGTTGCACATCATTCGCATGGCTCCGGCGGAGTTCATTCACTTTGGCACCACGGCGGAATTGCGCACGCTGATGCTCTCGGCCGGCAGCCGCTATAGCCATCTGGATTGGAACAGCCACGTTTTGGCCGTGGGCCAGGGCGCGGATCTGGCCATGGTCAACAGCATCGTGCGAGAAGGCGCACAGGCGCAAGCCGGTTGCTATCTGGAGGATACCGAACTGCTGCCCGGCGCAAGGCTGGGCAGCGGCTGCGTGCTCAGCCATGTAACCTTTGGCGCGGAACTGCCCGCAGGCAGCCTGCTGCACATGCTGCCCCAGGCCGGCGGGGGCTTTGCCGCTCGTCTGTGTGCAGTGGGAGACAACCCCAAGCTGGGTCTGCGCGACGGCGGCACGCTGCTTGGGTGCTCGCTGGAGGACTTCCTGCGCGTCAATGCGATACGGGAGACCGACGTCTGGCCCGGCGGGGACCGTTCGCTGTGGACGGCGCGGCTGTATCCCCTGGCCGCCACGGCCGACGAGGCGGTTCAGGCTTCGCTGGCTTTGCTGCGCATGGCCCGCGGCGAGGCCCCGGCGCAGGCCGTGGCTGCCTGGCTGGCAGCGCCGCGCATCAGCCTTATGGACAGCTTCGAACGCGCCGACGTAGGGGCTATCCTGCGCCAGAGCGCCGCATTGGAGGATCGCATCCGTTCCTCACTCTTTATCACGCGGTTGGCCGAGGGGTGCAAGGCTTCGGAGGCAGCCCAGGCGCTGGGCGACCGCCAGGCGCTGGTCCGGCGCGCCGCCGTTGCGCTCTCGCAAGCCCAGTGCCTGCCGCCTGAGACCCGCAGCCGTGTGTATCGCACGCTGGCCTCCTTGAGTGACGAACGCTCCTTGGCCCTGGAGGAAACATCGGAGGCGTTGGAGGATGCCTGCTACCGCCTCATCAACGAACGCATACAGGAGGTCACCTTCTCGCAGCTTTCCAGCCAGCCGCCCAGGCCGCTGGCCGGGCCGGTGTCCGTCAGCCTGCCGGTGCGGGTGAACTGGGGCGGCGGGTGGTCCGACACGCCACCCTACTGCCTGGAGCGCGGTGGCACCGTGTTCAACGCCGCCATCACCCTCAAGGGGCAGCGCCCGGTCAAGGTGGCGGTGGAGCCCTTGGCGCAGCCGCTGGTCGTGCTGCGCAGCGTGGATTTGGGCGTCAGCCGAGTGGCATCCTCCTTCGCCGAGCTGCGGCCCGATGCCGACCCCAACGACCCTTTCGGCCTGGCCAAGGCGGCGCTGGCCGTGCAGGGATTGCTCCCGGACCCCTCTCGGGAGCCCACCTTTGACCAGTGGTTGCAGGGTCTGGGCGGTGGCTTTTGCATCAGCTCCGAGGTGGACGTGCCCAAGGGCAGCGGTCTGGGCACCAGCAGCATATTGGCCGGCGCGCTGGTGCAGGCGCTCAGCCGCGCCTTCGGCCAGCCGCTCACGCTGGATGCTCTCTTTGGCCGCGTGCTGTGCATCGAGCAGATGCTTTCCACCGGCGGAGGCTGGCAGGATCAGGTGGGCGGAATTGTGCCCGGCATCAAGCTGATCCGCTCGGCCCCCGGTGCGCAGCAGCGCCTGCAGGTGCGGTGTGTTGATCTTTCCCAGCCCACACTGCAGGAGCTTACCGAGCGCTTCGTGCTCGTGTACACCGGCCAGCGCCGCCTGGCGCGCAACCTGCTGCGGGATATCATGGGCAATTATCTGCTCAACGACCCGCAAACGGTGCAGATTCTCAACGATATCCAGCAGTTGGCGGTGCTGATGTGCTTCGATCTGGAGCGCGGTGATGTGGACGGCTTTGCCCGCCTGCTGGACCGCCATTGGGAGCTCAGCCGCAAGCTGGACCCCGGCTCCACCAATACGTGCATCGATCAGATCGTCGCCGAATGCCGACCCTACATCGACGGTGTGATGATCGCCGGCGCCGGCGGCGGCGGCTTTTTGCAGATGGTGCTCAAGCGAGGCGTGACCGCCGCGCAGCTGAGCGACTGCCTGGCCGACGTGTTTCAGGACAACGGCATCGCCGTGTGGGAGAGCGCGTTTTCTTTTGAATAAGTACCGCTGTTGCCGAAAGCAAAGCCGTTTTCAGATTGTTCACAAAATGGAAACCCCTTCGTAACAACATTCGCCGGGTTTCGCGCTATACTGTAGGCATAGACAGACGAACAGGCCCCGTTGGGGCCGTGCATAGATGTCAGCCGCAATGGGCGAAAGACGGCGGGGACGCCCTCTGCGGCAAGCAAACAAACCGCCGTTTGGGATCGCGTAAAGCGGTCCTTTTTTGTTTTCAGAAGTGGCATGAGAAAAAAGATCAGCCCGGCACAAGTCCGGGCTGACCAGGTTACCTTAGTGGATCAATAGTGCTTGTATGCGACGACGCTTGAGAATGGCCCGTAATACTTAGTGGTACCGACTATGCGGTAGGCGCGCACCTTGTAGTAATAGGTCTTTCCCTTTGTGAGTTTGCCGCTGACAAAAGACAACGCCGTAGTCTCTGTGCTCTTGTAATACGTACCGGTTGCGGAGGTTGCACGGTAGACCTCATACTTCATCGCGCCGGTGACAGCGGCCCAGGTCAGCTTGACGCTGGTAGAAGAGGCTTTGGCCGCCTTTAAGCCGGTCGGTCTGGCGGGCAAAGGCGTGGCCTTGACTGCGACGCTATAACCGCCGTAATACTTGATACCGTTGACCTGACGATAGGCACGCACCTTGTAGTAATAAGCCTTGCCGGTGGTCAGGCCGGAGCCGGTGTAGCTGGCAGACGACACATCGGTTAGCTTGGTGTACTTGCCTGTGCTGGTGGAGGCGCGATAGATCTCATACTTCGTCGCGCCGGCGACTGCAGCCCAGGTTAGCTTGACGCTGTTGTAGGTCGTGGAGGCCACCTTGACCGTGGGCGTGGCCGGCACGGCCTTGGCGGGCACCACTGCGCTGTAGCCGCCATACGTGACCGTACTGCCAGCGATGAACTTCGCGCGCACCTTGTAATAGTACGTCTTACCGGTGACCAAGCCGGTGCCGGTGTAGCTGGGAGACGACACATCAGGCAGCTTGATGTACGTGCCCGTGCTGCTGGTCGCGCGATAAACCTCATACTTCGCCGCGACGGATACCGATGTCCAGGTCAGCTTGATGCTGTTGTAGGAAGTGGAAACCGCCTTGAGGTTGACTGGCGTGGCGATCTTGGCAAATTCAGCCGTGAGCGTGCGGCTTTTCGATGCGGTAAACTTGTATTCCGCACTCGTGGATACGGCGGCGGTCCCTTCCAGCCAGCGCACGAACCGATAACCCGCCTTGGGTACTGCCTTCACAGTGGCTTGGGCGCCAGGGGCGTAGCTGCCGCCGCCGCTGACCGATCCATAACTCGTGTTGTTGGCCTTGACAGTGATGCTGTAGGCGCTGTTCACGGCGGCATAGGCGTTCGTCAGGCCATAGCCATACACAGTGTCATAGCCAGGAGTTCCAAGATCAGTGCTGCTCTTGGTGATGGTACTGGCGATCTGGGTGGGTGTATATGTGGGGAAGCGGGCCTTGATCAGCGCAGCGATGGCGGCTATATGAGGAGCGGCGGCGCTGGTTCCATAGAAGGGATCGGAGAACCCACCCGCACCTGTGACGTTTACGCCGTCGGCGCCGCACACATCGGGCTTGTTGCGCTTGCCGGTGAGCGTCGTAACAGGGCCTTGGGAGGAGAAGGATTCAATTGTGGGAGGAGTACCGGGGTTTACAGCATCTATAGCGCCGCAGGCAATGACGCCGGGCACAGCCGCATGTCCAAAGATTGAATCCGTCTTGACGATGTTGTTGGTGTACATGGGAGCGCCGTAGACATAAACCTCCAGCTCTTTGGGGGTAGGAGCATTGTATCTTTTTACAGAAATGGCGTAATTGACGTATGAGCCACTGCTGTTCTGTACAGCAACAGCCTCCATGGGCATTTTTGTATCAGCATTGGATGTATAGCTCGCGGTGGCCGCGCCTGTGCTCATATTGAACACGTACAGGTCATAATCGCTCAAACCGGTGGAATCAAAGGGCTCCTTCCACTGCAGAACGATCCTAGCGGATCTTCCGGGACCTAATTGGAAATAGAGATCCTCGGTCTCGCTGGTTCCGTGGCTGAAGTCATGCCAGTTATTGTACTTCGCGCTATTTGTATAGACGCCCTGATAGTGACTGGACGCGGCGTTGCCCGCGGAGCTCACAAGCAACACTTTGTTCTGCGCTGTGATTTCCTTAAAGTGGCTGGCGATCACGCCATCCTCAAAGAAGGGCTCGAGTATCCAGCCGATGTCGTCAACGACGATGGTGCAGCCGGCGGCGATCAGATCGTCCACGGCCTCATTGAAGGCGAGGACGTTGTCTCCGCAATCATGGAAATACAGCTTCGCGCCAGGCGCCATGTCGTAGACGATCTCCAACATGGCGGTGCCTTCGTCGCCCCCCTGCTCGTTGCTGAGCACAGTAACGCTACTGGGCAAATCGCCTGTGTTTTTTGCAACCTGGATGCTGTCCACACCGTCGGAGATGACGCCGATCTTGACGCCTGCGCCGGTGGTCAGCGCGTGGGCCAGATTGGCCTTGTGAAAGCCCACGCCTTCGCTGGTGTCCTGCTTGTTGACGACCGGTGCCGTGACCTCGCTGATACTGACGACCCAGGTCTGCGCGGACAGCTCCTGCAGTTTCTCCGCGTTTACCCACAACGCCGCCAGCGTATCCTTCTGGTTGGCGATTTTGCCATAGGACGTAAGCTTGCTAAGATCCGAACTCTTGCTCACCGTGATGTAAACATAGGCCGAAACACCGTTATCGGTGCCCTTGGCAGCGGTTTTATCCATCTTGGCACTGCCGAACCCTACCAGTTGCTCCTGGTATTGCCCCAGCGTTACACCTTTGGGCAGATAAGTCTGATCGGCCAGCGGCAGCAGGCCGGAGGACAGCTTTTGCAGTGCCCCTTCAGGCTTCTTGACATCGACAAGGTTAGCGGGCTTTGCCGCATTGCCATGGAACTGCCCCAGGGACTGTGTCGGCGCGGAGTCGGGGTTCGCGCTGCCTGCGGCGGAGGCCGGCAGGCCACCGGACAACAGCAATACCACGAGGAGAAGAGTCGCTACAAGACGTTTCATTGGATTCCTTCCTTTCCGTATATGCACTCCATTGCAGTCAAAAGAATGTTTAATTTGTGATCGGGGCAGCCACAGCGCGAATGGAGACGACCTCCTGCCGCTCAGCCAACTCCTTCAAACGATCAACCTCGACATAGGCGGCGATCAGACGATTTTTCTCGTCTTTGTTGCGCAGCTCAAACAGATAGGGCGTGACGGTGTCCATGGCAGTGTCCTTCGCAAGCTGCACATAGACATAGGCGCACAGCGCACTGGCGTTGTCTTTTGTTGCTTCCAACACCGAGCCAAGGGCCTGTTGCTGCTCGAGATAGGAATCCCGGGAGGTGTTCGCCGGCAGGAACTGATCATTCACCAACGCCAGAAGGTCGGAAGACAGCTTTTTCTCGGCGTCATCCATGGACTCCTTCGGGGGGGGGCTGGCGTCCTGCTTGCCGGCAACCTGTTTTTTGCCACCCGGCGCGCAGCCGCCGAGGAAACTCAGCGTCAGCAGCACCGACAGGAAAAACGAGATCATCCGCCTCATTGATATCCTCCTTGTATCGATATGTACAGCAATAAAATGGTAATATCCTCGTTTACTATATTAGTATATTGGCTACAAATTCACAATGATGATTTTCAGAAATTTTTATGGTTGTTTTGAATACACCGGAATGAAGGAAACCGTTAAAAACGGCCACCGGCGCAGCGGCTGTGCTATACTGAGAAAAAGCAAGCAAGGAGTCCGCATGTTCACCAACGATTATGTGATGCGCATGATTGAGCAGTTTGTGCGCGCCATTCAGAAGATCATTGGCCTAAGGGAATCCGGCGAGCAGGCCGAGGCCAAGGCTCTGCTGGAAGACACCCTGAACGGCTTGCTGGGCATCAACGCCGACACCGTGGACGCGCTGGATTATGACGGTTTCATCGGCGTGATGAGCGCCGGAGGTGAACTCACGCCGGAACGGTATCTCCTGTTGTCGGAGCTGCTGCGGCTGAAGGCCGATTTTGCGCGAGACGAGGGCAGGGAAGCTGCCGCCGTGGACCTCTATGACAAGGCGCTGTGCCTCTATCTGGCGGCGCTGGCCGACGAGCCCGCGCTGGATGGGCCGCTGCACACAGAGCGCGTGGAACGCCTGCTGGCAGCACTGCAGGGCTACCGCCTGAGCGATCGGGCCTATGCCGGGCTGGCGCTGTGGCATGAGCACGCCGGGCGTTATGGCCGCGCCGAGGACGCCCTTTACGCGCGTATGGATGCCCGAGGCCGCGATGAAGCGTCCATCCACGATACGCTGGCCTTCTATGACCGCCTGTTGGGCCAAAGCCCGGAGCAGCTGGAGCTGGGAAACCTGCCGCTGGATGAGGTGCAGGCGGCCAGAGAAGAGCTGCTGCGTCGGCTGCCCAGCGCATAGCTTAGCTCCTCAGTCCACATAGTTCTACCAACTCCATCTCCGATGGAGTTTTTTCATGCCATGATACTTGAGTATTGACAATGGTATGTGACATACAGTATTATGAGAATGAAAACAGGAGGTGATGCGCATGCCGCCATCAGAGGACAGGATGGACAGCCTGATTTCCGAACTGCGCAGGGGCACCGTGGTGCTGGGTGTGCTCAGCTTGCTGCGGGACAGGCAATATGGTTATTCGCTGACCCAAAGGCTGGCCGAGTTGGGTCTGGAGGTGGACCAGAGCACGCTATACCCGCTGCTGCGGCGGCTGGAGAAGCAGAACCTGCTGGACAGCGACTGGGCGCTGGAGGAGGCGCGGCCCCGGCGCTACTATGTGCTAAGCGCCCAGGGCCGGCGGATGTTGGAGCAATTGACACAGGAATGGGACGCGATCGTGCGCGCTATGGACCGAGCGCTGCACAGGGAAGGGAAGGATTGACGATGAACAACGACTTGCTGGAACGGTATCTATATGACATCGGCCGGCGCCTGCCGGCCGGACAGAGGGACGATATTCTAAAGGAACTGCGCTCGGCGCTGCTGGACGCGCTGGAGGAGCGTGGTGGCCAGCTCACGGCCAAGGACATGGTCGAGGTGATCAGGCAATTCGGCCGCCCGGCGGACGTGGCGGCCAAATACACCGGTGAGCGCTCGCTGGTGGGGCCGGCGCTGCTGCCCACCTATTGGCTGGTGCTCAAAATCGCGCTGGCGGCTACGGCGCTGGCCACGGGCATCGGCGCGGCCTTCGACTTGCCCGCGCTGCAGCCCACAACGTCGGTTGTGACCCAATGGCTGGGCCGTGTGATAGGAGATCTGTTCGCCTCCGGTCTCTCGGCTGTGGGCTCGGTGACACTGATTTTCGCCGTCCTGGAGCGGGTGAACACCGCAAAGAGCATCGCTTCGCTGAGCAGCGACTGGAATCCTTCCGAGCTGCCGCCGGTGCCCGCGCATCACGAAGAGCGCAAGACCGGCGGTGCCATCGCTACCATCGTGTTTAGCGTTCTGGTGCTGATCGTGTTTCATCAGTACCCCGAAGCCGTGGGATTCTATCACACGGACGGCAACGGGCTGCAGGCATTCCCGCTGTTTTCGTCGGAGGCGCTCGCAGCTTATTTGCCGCTGTGGACCGTGGGCTGGGCGCTTACGATCGTGCTGTGCGCCGTGGAATTGGCACAACGGGGAGCGACGGTCCTTACCCGCATTGCCGATACCGTGCTGCAGGCATATTGGGCGTGCGTACTGGTGTTCATGCTCATAGGCCCCACTCTGCTCAGCGATGAGGTCACGGCTGTGTTCAAAGAGGTGGCGGGAGATGTCGGTTTCATGCAGATCTTTTTGACGCAGCAGTTTCGCTGGGCTCTGGGCATTGCGCTGGTGGGGACGGTTTATGGTATTGTTCGCAACATCGTGCGTATGGTCTGGCGGAGGAACTAAAAGACCGCTGCCCTGCAACTTGCAATATGGTATAATAGTCATAGTGGCATAGAAAGTGAAGGGGGAGTCACCCATGGATCAAAAGCAGACCGCCGCCCAGGCGGACACGCTGTGGAAGGATCGCAAGCGCACGCTGTTCGGGTTGCCTTGGTCTTTCACCCGTTACCGACTTACGGGGAAGAAACTTATCCTGAAAAAAGGTTTATTTACGCTCACCGAGGATGAAATCCTTCTCTATCGTGTGCTGGACATGCGCCTGGTGCGTACCTTCGGCCAGCGGCTTTGGGGTCTGGGCACCATCATCCTTTTGTCTGGAGACGCGACGTCGCCGGAGTTCCGCGTCCTCAACATCAAGAAATCCGAGCGAGTGCGGGACAGGATATCCGAACTCGTTGAGCAGGAGCGTTCCCGGTTGCGCCTGCAGGGCCGCGAGCTCGTGGGCATCGCCGACGAGACCGGGGATGTGGCCGCCGAGTCAGGGCTGATCGGCTAGTTTCATATAGATCGCATTTATTAGGCCGGAGCAGTTTCGCTCCGGCTTTTTGCTACCCATGCATGAATATCTCTATGGTAGATAGGCAATAACTTTATGAAAAATCATTGGATTTTTACGTTTTATGGTACCACAGACGTGCTATAATATGTTTAAGAGACGAACAAGTGTACTCATATTTCGGTCAATCAATCGCTGGAGGTCCTATGAAAAAGAGAGTTGGGGTTTGGATGCTGTTGGCGGCTGCCGGCGTAGCTGCGGTCGCTACGGTCTCGGGCGTGGGCGGTGTTGTGGAGCTGGCGCTGGCAGCACTCAGCTGTGAATTCGTGGCGGCGGTGGCCCGCGAGCTGCGGGGTGACGCCACCCAAGCCAGGAGGGGTGTGCCTCAGGTTTTACCGTTGGTTGCGCTGCTGGGCGCCGCAGGCGTGGCGGATGCTCTTGTTGGGCCGGGTTTCCTGTTCCGCGTGGCGGTGTGCGTGGTCAGCATGGGCTTAAACGCGCTGCCCCGTGCCCTGAGCCCGTGGAGAAAGCGCAAAGCTTTTGTCGTTTCCCCGTTTACGGTGGTATCGCGCGCCCCTATAATGGGTGCAAGAGCGGCGCTGCCGCCACACCATGGGAGAGCGAGGATGCGGCCATGTATGAGCTCATACCGGCGGGGGAGAGGACGTGGGTTGTCAACTGCCCTGCAAAGATAGGAATCTTTCTGGGTGACGACGGCGCCACGCTGATCGACAGCGGCAACGACAAGGAAGCGGCCAAAAAGGTGCAGCGCATCCTGGAGGCCAACGGGTGGACGCTCAGGCGCGTCGTGAACACCCATTCCAACGCCGACCACATCGGTGGCAACGCAGCGCTGCAGCAACGCACCGGCTGCGAGATTCTTGGCACGGCGCTGGAGAACGCCTTCACGCGTTTCCCCCACGTGGAGCCTTCCTTCCTGTACGGCGGATACCCTCCAAGAGAGCTGCGCAACAAATTCCTGCAGGCGGTGCCTTCGCAGCCCACCGGTGACATGGACGAGACGCCGGTGCCGGGGCTTGCGTTCTTCCGGTTGGGCGGCCACTTCTTCGATATGATCGGCGTGCGCACCGCCGACGACGTGTGCTTTCTGGCCGACAGCCTGTTCGGTGAAAACATCCTGCAAAAGTACCATATTAACTTCATCTATGACGTACAGGAATATCTGAACACGCTGGAGATGCTGCGGGGCATGAGGGCCCGGCTGTTCGTGCCGGCCCATGCCGACATCACCGATGACCTTGCGACGCTCATAGATGCCAACCGTGCCAAGGTGCTGGAGATTCGAGACTTGCTGCTGAACATCTGCTCGGTGGGGCTGGTGTTCGAGGACATCCTGCACCGGGTATTTGAGCACTACGGCCTGACGATGGACTTCAACCAATATGTGCTGGTGGGCAGCACGATCCGCAGCTACCTGGCGTGGCTGCACGATGGCGGGCAGCTGGCCTGCGGCTTTGAGGAGAACTATCTGCGCTGGAAGACCGTGTAAGCAAATAGAGTGGTCCTCCTGAATGCAGAACGGCTCAATCATTGATTGCGGAGGAGGACGCATGAAACTGGAATTTCAGACGAAACCCGGGACCTTTACAGAACAGTGGCCCGGCGAGTTTACAAGCTTCTCCTGGCAGGATTTCCTGACCTGCATCCCGTCGCCGCTGTTCCTGGTGACCAGCTACAAGGCCAACGGACTGCCCAACGCCAGCCTGCAGTCCTGGTCCACCTTCGTGGGCGAAGGCGGCGAATTCATCTGCCTGCTGGGCGCGGTGAACAAGGGCGGCCACCTGTATCGGACGCTCAAGGAGACCGGCTGTTGTGTGCTGAATTTCCCTTCACGGGATGTCTATGACCGTTGCGCTGCTACCGTAGAGCACAACGGCTATGCTGAGGACGAACTGGCGGCCAGTGGCCTGACCGCCGAGCCAGCCAAAACGGTGAACGCGCCCCGGGTGGCCGAGTGCTTCCTGAGCATCGAATGCAAAATGCTGTGGGAGCGGGAGTACTTTGAGGGCGGCAACGGCGTCGTGATCGCCTTGAAGGCCACGAACATCTGCATGGATGAGGCGCATATGGACGAGGACAAGCTGGGTCGCTTCGGCAAAAACGGCTACATGTACAACGTCCATTCACCCCGCAACCCGCTGACTGGCGAGGCGCTGCCCGACTGCTTCGGTGCGCTGGAGATGTATAGCTGACAGACGCTGACGGAATTGCGGTCATTTGTGGCAGTAAAAAGGCGGGCGCAACAGCGCCCGCCTTTGGTGTGGTTGCTTTTGCTATTGGAACAATTGATCCCGCACGATGGTCTGCTCGCGGTTGGCGCCCACACCGATGAGCGCCACGGGCACGCCGGTCAGCTCCTCAATGCGGCGGATATAGGCCTGGGCCTCCGGCGGCAGGTCTTCGAAGCGGCGCACGTCGCTGATGTCGTCGGTCCAGCCGGGCATCTCCTCGTAGATGGGTTCGCAGCCCTCCAGGTCCTTAAGCCTGGCGGGGAAATCTGTGATGATGTGATCACCCTTTCGATAGCCGGTGCAGATTCTGACCGGCCCCAAGCCGCCCAGCGTGTCCATGCGGGTCACGGCGATGTGGGTGATGCCGTTGACGCCCACGGCGTAGTTGAGGATGACCGTGTCCAGCCAGCCGCAGCGGCGGGGCCGGCCGGTGCTCACGCCGTATTCCTGGCCCTTTTCTCGGATGGCGTCACCGGTGGCGTCGCACAGCTCGGTCAGGAAGGGTCCCTTGCCCACGCGGGTCGTGTAGGCTTTTACGACGCCCAGCGTGCCTTGGATCATCGTGGGGCCAACGCCTGCGCCGGTGGTCACGCCGCCGGCGGTGGGGTGAGAGCTGGTCACATAGGGATAGGTTCCCAGGTCGATGTCCAGCAGCGTGCCCTGGGCGCCCTCGAAGAGCACCTTGGCGCCAGCGCGGATGCGCTGGTGCAGCAGGGCGATGGTGTCGGTGACATAGGGCCTCAGGCGCTCCGCGGCTTCGCGGCAGATGCGCAACGTTTCGTCATAGTCAATGGGGTCCGCATTGTAGAGGCAGCGGAACTGGGCGTTCTTGCGCTCCACGTTGCGCTTGAGCAGCGACGGGAACACTTCGTCGTCCAGCAGGTCACAGAAGCGGATGCCGCTGCGCTCGGCCTTGTCGGTGTAGGCCGGGCCGATGCCCCGGCGGGTGGTGCCGATGTCGCCCTCGCCGCGGGCTTGTTCGGAGAGGCCGTCCTCGGTGATGTGATAGGGCATCACTACGTGGGCGCGGTCGCTGATGCGCAGGCTGGAGATGTCGATGCCCCGGCCGGCCAGGTGATCCATCTCCTGCAGCAATGCCACGGGGTTCACGACCACGCCGTTGCCGATGATGTTGAGCTTCTCGCGGTTGAAGATGCCCGCGGGCACCAGATGCAGCTTGTATTGCTCGGCGCCGATTTCCACCGTGTGGCCGGCGTTGTTGCCGCCCTGGAACCGCACGACGACATCGGCCTGAGCGGCCAGAAAGTCGACAAACCGGCCCTTGCCCTCATCTCCCCATTGCATGCCCACTAGAACAACCGTTTTCATGGAATCCCATCCTTCCTGCCTTGCCGGCGGGTGCTATATTTCCACGCCGAGAATATCCCGCGCGACCACGATCCCCGTGACCGAGGCCTGCATGAGCCCGCGGGTCATCCCTGCGCCGTCACCGATGGCGTACAGGCCGCCAATGGCCGTCATAAACCGCTCATTGACCGTGAGCTTGGAGGAGTAGAACTTGACTTCCACGCCATACAGCAGCGTGTTGCGCGAATACAAACCGGGCGCCAGCTTGTCGAAGGCTTTGAGCGCCTCCAGTATGCTGGTCAGGTGCCGGTGGGGCAGCACGAAGGACAGGTCGCCGGGCACCGCCGTTTCCAGCGTGGCGCGGGTGGTGGACTTGCGCAGGCGGCTTTCGGTCGTGCGCCGGCCGATGTCCAGATCGCCCAGGCGCTGCACCATGACGCCGCCGCCGGTCAGCATGTTGCCCAGGCCCGCGATGTGCCGGCCATATTCGATGGGCTCGTTGAAGGGCGCGGTGAAGTGCGTGCTGACCAGCAACGCGAAGTTCGTATTCTCAGTGCGCTTCTCCGGGTCGCTGTAGCTGTGGCCGTTGACGACGGCCAGCCCGCCTTCGTAGTATTCGGAGCTTACCACACCGCCGGGGTTCATGCAGAACGTGCGCACCTTGTTCTCGAAGGTGTCCGAATAATAAACGAGTTTGGCCTCGTAGAGGTGCTTTGTCAGATGATCCATGATGGAGTTGGGCACTTCTACTCGAACGCCGATGTCCACCTCGTTGTTGATGGTCTGGATGCCGCTCTTGGCCGCGGTCTCGGCCAGCCACTGGGCGCCGCCGCGGCCGGGGGCCGCCACGACCGAAGGCGCGTAGGCTTCGAAAACCTGACCGTTTTGCTCCAGCGTGACGCCCTTGACGCGGTTGTCCTCCACGAGCAAGTCGCGGGCGGTCGTGCGCGCCTGGAATTCGAAGCCTTCCATGGCATTCAGGTGGTCGTACATCGCCTTGAGCACATCGTAGGCATAATCGGTGCCCAGATGGCGCACGGGGCAGCTGACCAGCTGTATGTTGTGGCGGCTGGCTTCGTAGGCGATCTCGTCCACGCGCTTGTCGTTGAGGCCGTGCACAATGTCCGGCGCGCCGAAACCCATGTAGACGCTGTCGGCATAGCGGATGAGTTCTTCTGCCTTGCCCTTGCCGATATAGCTGGCCACCTGGCCGCCCACATCGCTGCACAGGCTTAGTTTGCCGTCGCTGAAGGCGCCGGCGCCGCTCCAGCCGTGCAGGATGCTGCAGGGTTTGCAGCCGATGCATTTGCCCAGCGTGCGGGCGGGGCACGTGCGCTTGACGATTTCGGAACCGCTGTCCACCACGAGAACCGAGGTGGCGGGTGCGTGCTTCTTGAGTTCCAGCGCGGTGAAGATGCCCGCCGGGCCCGCGCCGATGATGATGCAATCGTATGACTTTGACATGTAATCCTCTGCCATTCCAAACATTCGGGTAAATTTCAGCCAATGAGCGATGTTCTCCCACAGGCCCAAATAAGTATATGGGATGGCAGGGGAACTGTCAAGAAAAACATCCATAAACACGAATATTAATTTGGAAAAGGATTAAAATGTTCGTATTTGAATCTACGGAGGGGTAATGCTGGCTTACCACTGCATCGCTGCCAGTGCCAGTTTGATCTCCGCGCGCACGGCGTCATCCTTTTCGGCTTCCAGCGCTGTGCGCAACGCATCCTCAGCCTCATGACCGCCCAGCCGGCCCAGCGCCCAGGCGCTGTGGCAGCGTGCCACCTGGTTTGGGTGCTCCAGCAGCAGCTCTGCGAGCGCGGGAATCAGCGAACGGTCGCCGCTGTTGCCGGCTGCCAGCGCGGCCTGCGCCTGCAGGCGGTGTTTGCGGGCAAAATTGGCTCCGACGGCGCGCTGGAGTGCCTCCACCGCTTCTGGTCGACCGCGCAGCAGGCTTTCCAGACCGCAGGCCTGCAACACCTCCTCGGGGATGCGCTGCACTTGGGCGTCGGCGTGGGGGCAGGACAGCGTGCATTCGGTGCAGCCCAACAGCCGGGCGCCCATGGCCTCGCGCAGCTCCATGGGCACGGCTTCGGCGCCGATCATGTGATGGCGCAGGCAGCGCAGCCGGTCAAAGCTTCCCTCGCTGAGCGCACCGGTGGGGCAGGTTTGCACGCACAGGCCGCAGCCTTCGCAGGTGCGGTACGGCGCATCCTGCACGGGCAGCGGCGCGTCGGTGAGCACCAGGTGCAGGCTGACCAGCACGCCCAGTTCTTCGTGGCAGAACTGCTGATTCTGGCCTTGATATCCCAGCCCGGAGCGCAGCGCGGCGGCGCGGTGGGGCAGGGGCGGGTTGGCCAAAGCCCGGTGACCCCGCTCCCGCAGCCATTGGGACAGCGCTTCGGCACGGTCATGGCCTGCGTTGGATGCCGTGTAATAGTTTGCGATTTCCCCGCTGCCCTGCGGCCAAGGTTCAAAGGCGTCATACCGGCGCACGCCCACGACGATGGCCCGGGCTTCAGGCATCAGTTCCCGAGGGTCACCGCGCAGGCGCTCCTTGAGAGCATCCCACGCTGCGCGGGACCACTCTTCAAAGGGCAGCGCCGAGCACAGCCCCACGTCGTCAAAGCCCAGCGCCTGAGCCTGGGTGCGCAGCGCACCCAGCAGTTTATCATCGGTTGCGTTTTTCACAGGCGGGGGACCTCCGGCATAAATTGCTCATGGACAAGACTCAGTTTGAGAAAAGGAGGGAATAACGTGTCCGCAAATGCGAACCTGCCCATTGATACCGGTTGCGACGGCGAAGTCCAGGGCGCCAATACCTCGTTGCTGTTCTTCTTCCTGCTGTTGGTGATCATCTTCTCCAACTGCCCGTTCTTTGACGGCGACGGCGACACCCTGCTGTTCTTCTTCCTGCTGCTGGTGTTCATCTTCACGGAGTTCTGCGACTTCTTCTAAGAGGCACAAAAGACCACCTGAAACAACATACCGACTACATGCAGGCGACGGTAATTCTACCGCCGCCTTGTTATTGCGCTACTTACGGTTGTTGCGGAAGGCCGAGGCCATCAGCAGAGCGCCGGCCACCACCATCGCCACCGGCACGAAGAACCACAGGTTCACATGCAGCACAGCGGTCACGATCAGATACAGGCCGAAGAGGATCAGCGCGGAGCTGAACCATAGCGACAGCTTGCGGCCATCCACCTGGTGGGCGCGTTCGCCGTCGGGCGCTTCCATCACGAACATCAGGATGAAATAGAGGATCACGGCGGGTACGAGCATCGTGGGGATGGCAACCAGGCACCACAGCACGCGCATCAGCGTGGCGTCCATGCCCAAATACTCGGCTAACCCCGCACACACGCCGAACACCACGGCATTGCGGGAACGGGCAAAGCGCTTTGTGTTCATAGCGGCCTCCTGTCTGCGAGCGCCTATGAGCGCCCAAGATATATCTTGATTATGCATCACCGCGGTGCGCGGGCGCAAGGGGTTCTTTGCATGTCAACGGTGGGCCATGCCCCGGCTCAGCGACTGCCACAGCGCTTCGGCGCCGAATTCCAGCCGCCACACCGCGGCCCCGGCCAGCGCGTTGAAGGCCAGCAGCCTACCCTTGAGCTCCAGAGAAGGCGCGTCGTCGCAGTAGATGACCCGCAGCACGTTTTCCGCGTCCACGAAGGCGTAGCGCGTCATACCCTTGTTGGGCATCCATGTGCCTTTGTTCAGCCAGTATTGCACCTGGACCTTGTTGCCGCCGGACGTATAGGACTCCTCGGCCAGCAGGGATGCGACCTGGGCCGGCGTGGCTGTCCTGCGGGTTTTGGATTTGGTCAGCTCCGGGAGCTCCTTGAGCGTTTCGCCCTCGGGCACGTCAAATGTGTATTCCACGCCAAAGAACGGTATGCCCATGAGGATGCGGTCTTCGGGCACCTGGTCCAGCATCCTGCGCATCTTGTCCGCGACCCAGTCGATGGCGGCCACAGGTTCCAGCGCCGGGTTGTCATAGGCCATCACACACACATAGTCTGCCGCCTGCCCTAAGCCCCGGCGGTCATAGCACTGCCACCAGTTGTTCGGGTCTTCGTTGGCCAGCGGCACCGTAACGTCCACGGAAATGACAGTGCCGGGAGGCAGGTCTTTTTTTGCTCGTGCCACGAAGGCCGTGAACTTCACCTTGTCCTTGGGGTCCATCTTTTCAAAATCGAAGTTGATGCCGTCCAGCCCCAGCGTGCTCACGAAAGTGCTGAGCCTGGCATAGAAGGCATCCTGTTGCTCCTTGTCATTGACCAGCGCCCAGGAAAGGTCCGGGTCAAAGCTGACCACCGAAGCCCACACCTTCGCGCCGCCCGCGTGGGCGGTCTGGATGTATTGCACCGGGTCCCAGCCGTTCACCTTGCCCTCCAGCAGGGTGTTCAAGTCGTTGACGACGGCCTGGCCGTCGGCGTCCTTTTCCACATAGAACCACGTGGGTGACAGCACATTTACGCCCGGGGGCACTGCGTTGAGCTTTTTGGGCCGGTATTGCCAGGCCAATGTCAGCTGCGGGGGCCGCGCGGCCAGGGGCACGCGGGTGTTGCCATAGTCCATGCCCGAGGGTGTCCAGGGCTCTTTGACCTCCTGCGGGCGGATGCCCGCGGCGTTCAGCGCCTGCACATACCAGCTTAGCGGCGACAGTTTGCGCACGGTGGCGTTCTGGCCGATGGCCTGTCTCACAATGCGATCATAGCCGCCTCTGGTTTGGCCCAACGCGCCGCCCGCGCTCAGCAGCATCACCGCCGCCAGCATCGCCGCGAAGGCCGGCACCGCCCAGTCCGGACCCTTCGGCGTTACATTTTGGAGTGCCGGTTTGTGCCCTTTGCGGCCTCTCTGAGGTTTTTGCAGGTTAATTCCCATGGTCGAATTATAACAAATTACGCATGTGGCGAAAAGGCACACTGAGGGGCTGCAAGCTTTTGAGGATGTAAAATTCCTGCAAAAATCGAAGATTTTGAGCAAAATGCTTTGAAGCCTGGGAAAAGACCACGGCGGCGGTAGAGGCGGGGCTCTTATCGCTATGGCAAATTCATACCATCCCGGCGGCAGTCATACCTATAAACACAAGTTTACGGGAGGCGCCATGACCACGCGGGAATTGCAGGCGCTGCGCCAGAGGCGCGAGCTGGGCGGCGGCGAAGAGAAGCACGAGGCACGGTGGCGCGATGGGTCCTTAAGCGCGCGGGAGCGGCTTGCGCTGCTGCTGGACGAGGGAAGCTTCGTGGAAAGCGGCGTGTTCGCCGGCGAGGCGGATGCGCCGGCCCAGGGCGTCGTGACCGGCTTCGGCGCGGTGGAGGGTCGGCCAGTGTGCGTGTATGCTCAGGATTTCACGGTGCTGGGCGGTTCGGTGGGGCAGGCCCACGCGGATAAAATCTGCCGCGTCATGGACAATGCGCTGCAAAACGGCGTGCCGCTGGTGGCGCTGCTGGATAGCGCCGGCGCGCGGCTGCACGAGGGGTTGGCAGCGGTGGCGGCTTATACGCGGGTGTACCGCAAGGCCGTGGATTTGAGCGGCCAGGTGCCCACCATCGGCCTTGTGTGCGGCCCGTGCGTGGGCGGCGCGGCGTGGGCAGCGGGACTCATGGATTTCGTGTTCACCGCCGGGCAGCGCGCCCGGGTGCAGACCTGGGGCCCCCAGGTCATGGAGGCAGCCGGACAGCCGGCGCCGGCGCCAGCCGCGTGCGGCGTGGCGCAGTTTGCGTACGCCGACGAGCGGGACGGCCTGCTGGCCGTGCGGCAGCTGCTGGGGTATCTGCCGCCCAACTGCCTGGAGGACGCGCCGGTGGTGGAGCATACTGAGAGCCTTGCGAACGAGGAAGCCGCGGCGGCACTGGACGCACTGACGCCCGGCTGCTACGACATGTCATGGGTTTTGGACGCCGTGGCCGACAGCGTGATGCCGACGTACGCTGACTATGGCTCCGGCGTGATCACGGCCCTTGCCCGCGTGGGCGGCCGGACCGTGGGCCTCGTGGCCACGCAGCCGCGGACCAACGAAGGCATGATGGATGGCGCGGCGTGCCGCAAGGCGGCGCGGTTCGTGCGGTTCTGTGACGCATTCCGGCTGCCGGTGCTGACGCTGGTGGACACCGCCGGTGTGGCGATGGACGCAGCCGAGGAGGCGGGAGGTCTGGTGAACAGTTGCTGCGAGCTGCTGGATGCCTATGCCCGGGCCACGGCGCCCAAGGTTACGGTGCTGTGCGGCCGCGCCAACGGCAGCGCCATGGCGCTGCTGGGGTGCCGCGAGCTGGGCATGGACGCCGTGTATGCTTGGCCACAGGCACAGCTGAGCGTGCTGCCGCCGGAAACGGCGGCCAACATCCTCTTCGCCCGGGAGATCGCCGTGGCGGAGGACCCGGCAGCCGCCCGCGCCGCGGCCATCGCCCGCTGGCAGCTGGACGAGAGCAGCCCGTTGCACGCGGCGGAACTGGGTTTGCTGGACGACATCATCGCCCCGAGGGACACCCGCGCCACGGTGCTCGCGCAGCTGGAGCTGCTGCTGGGCAAGCGGGACCGCCGCCCCCGGGGGCGGTTCTTCCGCGATGGATAGAGGTGAGATCATGGACTTTCTTCGAGACAACCTGACGTTGGTGCTGACGGTGGCCTTTGTGCTGGCCGTGGCCCAGGGCATGCTGGCCCAGGCCCTGGCTGAGGAAAAGGGCCATAGCAAGCACTGGTTCTGGGCCGGCTGCCTGCTGCCTTTGGTGGGCGTCATTTGGGCGGCGGGCCTGCCGGATGCGCGGCTGCGGGCCGAGGTAAGGGAGTTGGCCCAGGCCCAGAGGGAGAGCGCGCCGCTGCAGCCGACGGCCGTGGAGCCCGCCCGGCAGGGGCGGGAGCACGAGGATGTGGACGAGCTCGTTGCGGCAGTAACGGCTTCACTGGCAGCCATGGGGACCGGCGCCAACACGCGCCCTGTGCTGCGCAGCATCCGCCGGGCCGGTGGGCCCACAGCGTGGGCCCGCGCCGGCGACCGGCGCAGGGCATAGCGCGATGGAGTTGGGAGGAACCATGACATGATCCGCAGATTTTATGTCACCGTGAATGGCCGCGGTTACGAGGTGGAGGTCGAGGAGGTTGCGGCCTTCCCCCGGCCGGTGGCGCAGGCGCCGCGGACGCTGGCCGAGCAGCCGGAGCTGCGCCTGTCGGCTCCCGCCGCACCTGCGGAGGCGCCGGCTGCCATGGCACAGCCCTTCCCAGTAGAGCCGCCGGCCCAGAGCGCGCCCGCCGCGCCCAAGGCCGTGCCAATGCCCCCCGGCGGCGCCGTCAACGCGTCGCCGAAGGCGATGCTCCCGGCCGCAGCCGTAACTTCGCCCATGCCCGGTAAAATTCTCTCGGTCAAAGTGACCGTGGGGCAGGTCGTCAAACGCGGCGACGTGCTGATGATACTGGAGGCCATGAAAATGGAGAACGAGATACAGTCTCCTGCCGACGGCATGGTCAGCGCCATCGCCGTGGAGGCGGGTCAAACGGTGGAGGCCGGCGCGGCGCTGGCGTCCATCGGCTGAGGAGGCGACCATGGCCAAGGTGCACATCACCGATACGATATTGCGCGACGCCCACCAGAGCCACGCCGCCACGCGCATGACCACCGCCGACATGCTGCCAGCGCTGCCAGCGCTGGACCAGGCGGGCTATTGGTCACTGGAGGCCTGGGGCGGCGCAACCTATGACACGTGCCTGCGTTTTCTGCGGGAGGACCCGTGGGACCGCCTGCGGACCCTTCGTGCCGGTTTAGCAAAAACGCCGATTCAAATGTTGTTGAGGGGGCAGAACCTGCTGGCCTACAAGAACTTCCCTGACGACGTCGTGGAGATGTTCGTGCGCCGGGCCATACAAAACGGCGTGGGTGTGGTGCGGGTATTCGACGCGCTCAACGACGTGCGAAACATGAAGACCGCCATGGCCGCCGTGAAGCGCAACGGCGGCCATCTGGAGGCTGCGCTGTGCTACACGACCAGCCCTGTGCACACGACGCAGTATTTCGTGGACATGGCCGCCGAGCTGGAGGCGCTGGGCGCGGACACCATCGCCATCAAGGACATGGCCAACCTGTTGCTGCCCTACACCGCCGGGGAACTGGTGACCCGGCTCAAAAAGCGCGTCAAGGCGCCCATCCACGTGCACACCCACAACTCCAGCGGCACCGGCGACATGGTGTATCTCAAGGCCATAGAGGCAGGCGCTGACATTGTGGACACGGCCCTCTCGCCCATGGCCGGCGGCACTTCTCAGCCGGCCACGGAGCCGCTGGTGGCCAGCTTAAGGGGCACGCCCTATGACACCGGCATGGATCTGCGGCACTTAAGCTCCATCGCGTCCCATTTTCGCGAGGTGTCCGCCCGCATGGCCAAGGGTGGCTCCATCGATCCTGCCGTGTACCGCGTGGACATCGATTCACTGATCTACCAGGTGCCCGGCGGTATGTTCTCCAACCTGATCTCCCAGCTTAAGAGCCAGAACGCGCTGAGCCGCCTGCCCGATGTGCTGCGAGAGGTGCCCCGGGTGCGGGAGGACTTCGGTTATCCGCCGCTGGTGACGCCCACCAGCCAGATCGTGGGCACGCAGGCGGTGCTCAACGTGCTGTCCGGGGAGCGCTACAAGCAATTCACCAAGGAATCCCGCGGCATGCTGCGCGGCGAATACGGCCGGCTGCCCGCGCCGCCCAACCCCGACGTGGTCAAGCTGGCGCTGGGCGATGGGCCGCGCATCACCGGCCGGCCCGCCGACGAGCTGAAGCCGGAGCTGGGCCGCCTGCGCGACGACATCAAGGGCCTCATGGAGCAGGAGGAGGACATCCTGAGCTACGCCATGTTCCCCACGGTGGCCATGGATTTTTTCCAGTTCCGCCAGGCAAAGAAATATCGTGTGGACCACACGCTGCTGGACAGGAAGGCCGGCGTACACCCCATATAGTTTCGCGGTTGCCGACACAGCGACAACCGCGATTTGGACGGCTTGCATATGGGCTTGCTTTCGGCCTGCCGATAACCGTCGGCAGGCCTGCGCTTGTCTGCAACAATCCATGCTTTTCCTGTAGAAGTGTTGAGATCGCCTGCGGGCGGGTTTTGGTTTGGCAGCCTGCCTGGGAACCCGTTTCCTCGGCGGAATGAATCCGCCTTCGGTATCTTTCTTTTAAAAGGCTGGCACATAGTCGAAAAGCCATTGATGGTGTTATACTATAGCCATTCGCTACATCGAGGGGGCTGCCGATGGACTTCAACTCCCGCTCGGCCCAGTGGGATACGCCCATGCGCGTAAAGCGCGCCGCGGTTGTGGCGTGCAAGATTGCCGACTTTGTACCGGTGACAGAAGACATGGACGCGATGGAATTTGGCTGCGGCACCGGGCTCATCAGCTTCGCGCTGCGGGACCATTTGCGCAGTGTCCTTCTGGTGGATGCATCCGACGGCATGCTGGCGGTGGCGCGCCAGAAGATTGCCGATGCCGGCGCGTGCAATCTGCGCACCCTGCAGCACGACCTGAGCAGCGTCGAAGGCTTGCCGCAGGCGGCGTTCGATTTGGTTTATGCATCCATGGCGCTGCACCATGTCGTGGATGTGGACGCCATCGTCGAGGTATTCCGCGCGCTGCTCAAGCCCGGCGGCCGCCTGTGTATCGTGGATCTGGATGCCGACGATGGCAGCTTCCATGCCGACGAGCCGGACTTTAACGGTCACGACGGCTTTGATCAGCGGGAACTGGCGGATATGCTGAGCCGCCATGGCTTTGTCGGCGCCCGCAGCGAAACCTTTTTGCAGGCGCAGAGGGACCGAGGCGGGCGAGTTCTCGATTATTCGCTGTTCACTCTCTGTGCTCAGAAGGCTTAAGACCGCGCAGGAGAATTAACGAGGGCATGCTGGCCCGGGCGTCGGCGGCAATGTTATACTAGACACAATCATTTAAGAGGAGTCGGCCATGCGGATACTGGTTTCCAACGACGACGGCATACAATCTGCGGGCATCGCGGCGCTGGCGCGGGCCCTGCAGCAGCTGGGGGAGGTCACCGTGTGCGCGCCCCAGAGCGAGCAGAGCGCCGTGAGCCGGGCGCTGACGATGAGCCGCCCGCTGCGCATGGAGCCTGCGGAGGTGCCGGGGCTGGAATGCCCGTGCTGGGCCGTGGACGGCACGCCCACCGACTGCGTGAAGCTGGCCATCAGCCGCTTGTTTGAAGCGCCGCCGGATATCGTCGTCAGTGGCATCAACAACGGCGCCAACCTGGGCAGCGACGTGCTGTTCTCCGGCACCGTGGCCGCCGCCATGGAGGGCGCCATGCAGGGCGTGCCGGCGGTGGCGGTGTCGCTGAGGATGGGCGGCGAGACGACCTTTGACCAGGCTGCCGTGTGGGCGACCCAGGCGGTGCGCGCGGCGCTGGCCGCGCCGTTCCCGCTGGGCACGGTCATGAATGTAAATGTGCCTTCCTGCACGCCGCTGGGCTGGAAGCTGACGGCGCTGGGCGTGCTGGAATATGGCGAGACCTATGAGCAGCGCCGGGACCCCCGCGGGCGCAACTATTACTGGCTGACCGGCAACAAGCGGCCTGCCGACGCCCAGAGCGACGCCGACGACGCGTGGCTGGAGCGCGGCTACCTCACGGTAACGCCGATCAAATGCGACCTGACCGACTATAGCTTGCTTGAGAAGTGGTCACAGCCCGGTTTTTTGGACCGATAGGAAGGATTTCACCGGATAATTGATCATTTTTTCTCGTTTCCTTGCGATTTTCTCTATGATCTCGCAAGGTTTTTTAATTTTACTTGCATTTTTGTGATATACTATATTTAGAACTCAATAAGGAGAACCCCTATGCCCGATACGAAGGATCTTGCCCAGAGGATTGCCGACGGCTACGGCGACATGAGCAAAGGCCAAAAACGCATCGCTGATTTTATTTCCAAGAATTATGACAAGGCTGCCTATATGACCGCTCTGCGCCTGGGCGACAGCGTGGACGTCAGCGAATCCACGGTCGTGCGTTTTGCCATGGACCTGGGCTATGCCGGCTATCCGCAATTGCAGAAGGCGCTACAGGACATGGTGCGCAACAAGCTGACCACGCTGCAGCGCATGGAGATGACCAGCGACATGAGCCGCTCCATGGTGCTGCGCACGGTGCTTCGGGCGGACATGGGCAATCTCAAACAGACGATTGACTCCATCAACGCCGAGGAATTCGAGCAGGTCGTGGACGAAGTGTACAACGCCCGGCGGGTTTACATCCTGGGCGCCCGCAGCTCGGCTCCGCTGGCGCAGTTCATGGGCTATTATCTGAACTTTCTGCTGGACAACGTCTATGTCGTCACGTCCGGCATCAACGACATCATGGAGCAGCTGGTGCACATCGACAGCGAGGACGTGCTCGTAGGCATCAGCTTCCCGCGGTATTCCAAGCGCACCGTGGAGGGCGTGCACTTCGCCCACGACAAAGGCGCCAAGATCGTCGCCATCACCGACTCCGGCGCCTCGCCGCTCAATGAATACGCCGACCACGTGCTGGTGGCCCACTCCAACATCGCCAGCTTCGTGGATTCGCTGGTGGCGCCGTTCTCCATCGTCAACGCCTTCATCGTCAGCATCGGTTTGCGCAAGCGCCATGAGGCCTCGGAGAACTTCATGGAGCTGGAGCGCATCTGGGACGAGTTCAACGTTTACATCGACAAGGGAAGAAGCTGAACCGTGGTGAGCGCGCAGGAACCGATCATCGTGGTGGGCGGCGGGCCCGCCGGCATGATGGCAGCGATACAGGCCGCCCGCCGGGGGTTGCCCGTCACGCTGCTGGAACGCAATGAAAAGCTGGGCAAGAAGCTGTACATCACCGGCAAGGGCCGCTGCAACCTGACCAACGATGGCAATCTGGAACACCTTCTGGCTCACACCGTGCACAACGGGCGCTTTCTGTATAGCGCCTTTTCCGCCTTTGGCAGCCGCGACCTCATGGCCTTTACCGAGGAACTGGGCGTGCCGCTGGTAGTGGAGCGGGGCCAGCGGGTGTTCCCCGCCTCGGGCAAATCCAGCGACATCCAGCGGGCGCTGCAGCGGGAGCTTTCCCGCCTGGGCGTGCAGGTGCTGCTGGGCCAGCGGGTCAGCACCATCGACGCGCAGGACGGCCAAATCGTCGCCGTGCGCACGGCAGGCGGCAGGAGCTTCCCCTGTGCCTCGGTGATACTGGCCACCGGTGGTCTTTCTTACAGCGCCACCGGCTCCACCGGCGATGGCTACTGCCTGGCGGTGGCTCTGGGCCACGAGGTGGAACCCGCCCGGCCATCGCTGATCCCCATCGAGACAGCCGAGGGCTGGGTGGCGGACCTTCAGGGCTTGTCCTTGAAGAACGTTCGCCTTTCCGCCGAGCAGCGGGGCAAAACGGTGTACAGCGAAATCGGTGAGATGCTGTTCACCCATTTTGGCGTCAGCGGGCCGTTGGTGCTCACCGCCAGCGCGCTGCTGGAGGAAGCGACGTTGAATGATGCCCGGTTGCACCTGGACATGAAGCCGGGGTTGACCGGCGAGCAGCTGGACGCACGCATTCTGCGGGACTTTCAGAGCGCGCCCAACCGGGCGCTGAAAAACGCCCTGTTCGAGCTGCTGCCTTCGCGGCTGTGCCCGGTGGCGCTGGCGCTGGCCTCGCTGGATGGCGAGACGCCGGTGCATCAGGTTACGCGAGTACAGCGTGAGGCGCTGGCTGCTGTCATCAAGGACATCGTGCTGACGCCGGCGCGCTTTCGCCCCATCGACGAGGCGGTCATCACCCGCGGCGGTGTGTCCTGCAAGCAGGTCAACCCCAAGACCATGGAATCCCGGCTGGTACGCGGCTTGTTCCTGTGCGGCGAGCTGCTGGACGTGGATGCCTTGACCGGCGGCTTCAATCTGCAAATCGCGTTTTCCACGGGCTTTGCCGCCGGCAGCCATTGCTGATGCTTGCGATTTTGCACCCGACGAAAGGGTGAGAGCATGCGATATACCCAAAAGATGCCGGCGACGAACCCAGAGCTGAGCCGTAAGCTCCAGTCGGAGGGATGGGAGAAGCTCAGGGAGCCCACCAGCCTCGGCATGGCCACGCTGTTGTCCGTTCCTTTTATGCTGCTAAACGGCTTTCTCACGATGCTCGTTGCTTACTGCTTGTATCCGCCGCTGCGCGGGTTTTTAGCCACCGGGCCGGCGGGGGAGGTCACCTTCCAGATCGGTCTGACAACCTTGATCTACATTGCGGGCGTCGTCGTGTTTCTGCTCATCCATGAGCTGCTGCACGCGTGCTTCATCCCCAATGTGCTGAGGTCTGATAAAACCTTTTGGGGAATCCATATTCTGTTCGGGTTTGTCAGCACGTGTGAGCCTATCCGCAAGGGCAGACATCTGCTCATATCCGTTGCCCCGTTTTTGCTTTTATCGGTGCTCCTGCCGTTCCTGATGAAGTTGGCAGGCCTGCTCGATGGGTTTGTCATTTTTCTATGTCTCGTGAATGCTATGGGATCTTCGGTGGATTGCCTGAACATGTGCCTTGTGGCATTCCAGGTTCCCCGCGGTTCCACCATCGTAAACAACGGGTTTGAAACATATTTCAAGCGACTATAATAGATATATATACGAAATGCTGTGTTTCCGGCTGTCGGAGATGCGGCAATAACCAAAGAAGTGGAATCCCATTGTATAGTGCTTGCTGTTTTATTCGCTAAGCCTTATACTAGTGATATCATCGGAAATGGAGGAGCGGCCATGAGATTGTTTGGAGGGCTGTTCTGGGGTATCTTCCTGATCGCGTCGGGCGCTGTGTTTTTGCTGCGGCACGCATTGAATCTGCAAGTCTCTCAGGGTAAGCTGATCTTCGGCGTTTTTGTCGTTCTGGTGGGCGTATCGCTGCTGACGACGGGTTCCTGGACCAGCCGTTCCGACGGTATGTCGGTGTTCACCGACGGCCGCACGACGGTCTTGAACAACGGCGGCAGCTATCAGTCCACATTCAGCTCCACCGATTATGACCTTACGGAGCTTCAGCCGGGTTCCACATTCCGCCTTAACTGTGCCTTTGGCTCTGCCCGGGTCAAGCTGCCCCCCGGCGCCTATGAGATCCATGCCAACAGCGCCTTTGGCAGCGTGCGTATGCCCGATGGCACCAGTTACGCCTTTGGCAGCGGAAATTTCAGCAGAAACGGCACCGGCGAAACCATACGGGTGGATGTCAACTGCTCGTTTGGCGAGGTCGTGCTTTACGATTGACGGCGCTTGCATAACCGTCTCGCCTTTCGTTAACTTTATCAAAGGAGGTGCTATTACATGGTGACCAAAGAAATGTCGATTTCAGAGGTGCTGCAAATGGACATGGGCACAGCGCCCATCTTTTTGCGCTTCGGCATGCACTGCTTGGGCTGCCCCATGGCGTCTGCCGAGAGCATTGAAGACGCTTGCGCGACCCACGGCATCAACGCCGACGAGATTGTAGAGAAGCTCAACGAGTATTTCGCGTCCAAGTAACGGCCTGTGGATTGTTTTTGGCCCCGGAGGCCGGAAAACACCGCTGAATCCCGTGAATTTGGCGCAAGATGAGCAAAACCCTGTGTAATTGTGGACAAAACCTGTGGATGAAACCGGCTGCGCACTTTGGCTCGCAAGGCCGTGCGGCCGGTTTTTTTGTACGCAGCGCTGTGCAAAACCCACGTTCTTTCTTCTACAGCGAAGGCTCTTGGCTATTCTTATATGTATCTATGGTTATCTGGACAACAAATACGTTAGTTCGTAAATTCCATGTTAAGTACGGGATAAGCACGAACGATATCTCGAGATATCAGAGAAACGAACGTTGTTTTTACAAAGACCTTTTGTTATACTAAAACTCCTCGACAGGGGAACCGAAAATGCCGGTCAAAACATCAAGATAGTCAAAAACTTCTAGTTGACTTGGCCGAATGAATTTGATAATATGTCGAGGTGTCGCCCAACGGGACGGCAAACACCGAGCAGCGAGAGCAGCTCAGCGATTCTTGAAAACCGAATAGTGCACAACTAAGAGTGAAGTAAGGACAGACGATTCTTTTGAGTTAATTGGAAAAAGAGACGTACTCTCTGGAAACAGAGGGGATGGAGCTTGGATTTGAACATGAGAGTTTGATCCTGGCTCAGGACGAACGCTGGCGGCGTGCCTGACCCATGCAAGTCGAACGGGGGTGTAGCAATAC
>JAEYPH010000048.1 GCA_023410875.1 Bacillota bacterium
CGCCTATGCAGAGCATACTTGACGCGATTAACGAATGGATAAAGGAAATCCTTATCGGAGCCATTAACGGGAATCTGTCAACTATGTTCGGGGACGTAAATGAAAAAGTCGGTACAATCGCCGCCGAGGTAGGCAAGACCCCGCAGGCTTGGAACGCGAATATTTTTTCCATGATTCAGACCCTTTCGGAAAATGTAATCGTACCCATTGCGGGGCTTGTGATAACCTACGTTCTATGCTACGAGCTTATCAGCATGGTAACGGAAAAGAACAATATGCATGACATAGATACGTTCATGTTCTTTAAGTGGTTTTTTAAGGCGTGGGTAGCGGTGTTTCTCGTTACCAATACCTTTACTATCACTATGGCGGTGTTCGATATGGCGCAGCACGTCGTATCGGGTGCGGCGGGCGTAATCGGCGGCAACACAAATATTGATGTTGCCGCCGCGCTTTCGTCCATGCAATCCGGGCTTGATGCTATGGAAATCCCCGAACTGCTGTTGCTCGTTATGGAAACAAGCCTTGTCAGCCTTTGCATGAAAATCATGTCGGTGCTGATAACGGTAATTCTGTACGGGCGTATGATAGAAATTTACCTTTATTGTTCCGTATCCCCCATTCCGTTTGCAACCATGACAAACCGGGAGTGGGGGCAGATAGGAAACAACTACCTTAAAAGCCTGTTTGCTCTTGGTTTTCAAGGCTTTTTAATTATGATATGCGTCGGCATTTACGCGGTTTTGGTAAATGACATGATAATAGCGGACAATCTGCACAGCGCGATATTTTCCCTTGCAGCCTATACCGTTATCCTCTGTTTTTCTTTGTTCAAATCCGGCGCACTTGCAAAATCAATTTTTTCAGCCCATTAGCAGGCTGACCCGAAAGGAGGTATTTTATGGCGTATGTACCCGTACCAAAAGACCTATCCCGTATCAAAACAAAAGTCGCTCTCAACCTGACGAAGCGGCAAATCATCTGCTTTTCGGCGGCTCTCCTAATCGGATTGCCGCTTTTCTTTTTACTCAAAGACAGCACAGGAACGAGCTTTGCGGCGTTTGTAATGATTGTTGTCATGTTGCCCTGCTTCCTCATTGCCATGTATGAGAAACACGGGCAACCTCTTGAAGTCGTGGCAAAAAACATCATTCAGACAAAATTTATCCGACCCAAAGAACGCCCGTATCAGACGGAAAACTTTTACGCCGTTTTGGAACGGCAGAGAAAACTTGAAAAGGAGGTATTGGCTATTGTCAACGGCAAAAACAAAATCCACAGGAAATAAACGCAAGCTGACCCGCGCCGAGAAAAAGCAGATTGCCGCTATTATTCAAAAGGCAAAGGGTGACGGAAAAGCGCATACGGCGCAGCAAACCATTCCCTATCTTACCATGTACCCGGACGGGATTTGCCGGGTAACAGAAAAGAAATACAGTAAAAGCATTGTTTTTGAAGATATTAACTATCAGCTTGCTCAGGCAGACGACAAGACCGCCATTTTTGAAAACTGGTGTGATTTTCTAAACTACTTTGACGCTTCCGTATCGGTGCAGCTTTCCTTTATCAATCAAGGGACGCAGCAAAGCGAAGCAGAAAAGGCTATCGACATTCCCCTGCAGGAGGACGCTTTCAACTCCATTCGCGCCGAGTACGCGGCTATGCTAAAAAATCAGCTTGAAAAAGGCAATAACGGGATTGTCAAGCACAAGGCGATTACCTTTTCCATTGAAGCGGATAACCTTGCCACAGCAAAGGCGCGGCTTGCCCGTATCGAAACCGACGTACTCAACAATTTTAAGGTGCTTGGCGTATCCGCTCACCCCATGACGGGCTATGAACGACTGAAAATGCTGCATGGCGTATTCCACCCGGAGGGAGAACCTTTTTCCTTTGATTATTCTTGGCTTGCCCCGTCCGGGCTGTCTACAAAGGACTTTATCGCCCCGTCCTCTTTTCGTTTTGGCGAAGGGCGCACGTTCCGCATGGGTAAGAAAATCGGTGCGGCGAGCTTCCTTGAAATCCTTGCGCCGGAACTCAATGACCGTATGCTTGCGGATATTCTCGACTTTGAAACGGGCGTTATCGTCAATCTGCATATCCGCAGTATCGACCAGAGCGAAGCAATCAAGACCATTAAGCGTAAAATTACCGACCTTGACAAAATGAAAATTGAGGAACAGAAAAAAGCTGTCCGCAGCGGGTATGACATGGATATTATCCCGTCCGACCTTGCCACATTCGGCAGCGAAGCGAAAAATCTCTTGCAGGATTTACAGAGCAGGAATGAGCGCATGTTTTTGCTTACGTTCCTTGTGGTGAACATGGCAGACACGAAGCGCAAACTTGAAAATGACGTGTTCGCCGTTAAGGGTATCGCGCAAAAATACAACTGCGCTTTGACCCGTCTTGACTACTTGCAGAAAGCGGGCTTTCTGTCAAGCGTCCCCATTGGGGAAAATCTTATTCCCATTCAAAGGGGCTTGACAACAAGCAGCACCGCAATTTTTATCCCGTTCATCACGCAGGAGCTTTTTCAAGAGGGCACAGCCCTTTACTACGGGCTGAACGCGCTTTCCAACAACATGATTTTATGTGACCGAAAGAAACTGAAAAATCCGAACGGGCTTATCTTGGGAACGCCGGGAAGCGGTAAATCTTTTGCGGCAAAGCGGGAAATCACAAATGCTTTTCTCATTACCGACGACGATATTATTATCTGCGACCCGGAAGCCGAGTATTTTTCCCTTGTGGAACGCCTGAACGGTCAAGTTATCCGGCTGTCCCCTGCGGGGAAAGGCATGGACGGAAAGCCCCAATATGTCAACCCTATGGATATCAACCTTAATTACAGTGAGGACGACAACCCCCTTGCGCTGAAATCCGATTTTATCCTTTCCCTTTGTGAGCTTGTCATAGGCGGGAAAGAGGGATTGCAGCCTGTCGATAAAACAGTCATTGACCGGGCTGTCCGCAACGTCTACCGTCCGTTTTTTGCCGACCCTGACCCGGCGAAAATGCCTATCTTGGGCGACCTTTACGACGAGCTTTTGAAGCAGCCGGAGCTGGAAGCGGCGCGTATCGCGTCGGCATTGGAGCTTTACGTTTCGGGGAGCCTTAACGTCTTTAACCACCGTACCAACGTGGAGCTTTCAAACCGCCTTGTCTGCTTTGATATTAAGCAGCTTGGAAAGCAGCTAAAAAAGTTAGGTATGCTCATTGTGCAAGACCAGGTATGGAACAGGGTAACGGTCAACCGCGCTGAGCATAAGGCGACGCGCTATTATATGGACGAGTTTCATCTACTCTTGAAAGAGGAACAGACCGCCGCTTACAGCGTGGAAATTTGGAAGCGATTCAGAAAGTGGGGCGGCATACCGACTGCAATCACGCAGAACGTGAAAGACCTTTTGAGCAGCCGCGAGGTGGAAAACATTTTTGAAAACTCCGATTTTGTGCTTATGCTCAATCAGGCCGCCGGTGACCGGGCTATCCTTGCAAAGCAGCTTAACATTTCCCCGCAACAAATGAAGTTCGTTACCCACACCGAAGCGGGCGAGGGGCTTATCTTCTACGGCAACGTGGTACTGCCCTTTGTAGACCGCTTCCCGCAGAATACCGAGCTTTACCGAGTAATGACGACGAAGCCGGAGGAAGTGAGGGGCGCATGAAAACAGATGTAATCATCAACCGGGACGCGCTGCCTGCCTTAAAGGAGCTTCCCGATGAAAGCGTCCATTGTGCGGTAACGTCGCCGCCCTACTATGCCTTGCGGGATTATGGACTTGACGCCCAGATTGGGCGCGAGGACACGCCCGAACAGTACATTGAACGGCTTGTTGCGGTTTTTCGGGAATTGCACCGGGTACTCCGTTCAGACAGTACCTTTTGGCTGAACATTGCAGACACCTATTGCGGCACAGGCAGCAAGGGCGGCTACACCGACCCGAAAAATCCTAAAGGCAGAAACGGGCAAGGCGTATCTATCGCAAGACAGGCGGCGGGCTGCAAGCAAAAAGATTTAATCGGTATTCCGTGGCTTTTAGCTTTTGCCCTGCGCTCTGACGGGTGGTTTTTACGCAGCGATATTATTTGGCAGAAAGACAACCCCATGCCCGAAAGCGTCAAAGACCGTCCGAGTCGCTGCTATGAACACATTTTTTTGCTTACGAAGTCAAAAAAGTATTTCTATGACACTGCCGCTATTGCCGAACCCATAGCCCCTACAACAGCAGCCCGGTATAAATCCGGGCGCGGCGAAAATCACAAATACGCCGAGGAAGTACCCGGACAAGGCAAGGTGCAAGGTATCAACAGGGCGAGAAAAGACGGCTATTATGACGACGCGCTTATCCCCACGATACGCAACAAGCGCGACGTTTGGCTTATCAATACCGTACCCTACAAAGGCGGTCATTTTGCTGCCTTTCCCCCAAAGTTAGTGGAAACCTGCATTATGGCGGGCTGTCCGAAAGGCGGCATTGTCCTTGACCCGTTCTTTGGAAGCGGCACGACGGGGCTTGCGGCGAAAACTCTTGACCGCCGCTATATCGGCATTGAACTGAACGCTGAATATTGCGCCCTTGCAAGGGCGCGGATTGGAGGTGATAACTCTTGAAAGACCCCTTAAAGCCCCGCGACAAAATCACGCAGAAAATGAGCCGTGACGGGCTGATGAAGCAAAACGAAACCATAGGCGAAGCCGAGCGTGTGAGTAAACGGGAGCAGGACGCGGATTTTCAGAAAACGCCGGAGCAACAAGCAGCACAGGACGCGGCGCAGCTTGACCCCGTATCTTCTAATACCGCCCCTTTGCCCTCTGCGCCCGAACTATCCCACAGGCAGGACACGGGAGCTGCCGAGCAGCTTTTTCACCGCATAGACACAGCGCATACCCGCAAAGCGTCCAAAAGAGCGGCGAAAAAAGCCCATACAGAAGCACAGGCAAAAGAAAAAACTTCCCGGTTGCAATTTACCGACGAGGAACTTCATACCCCGGAGCTTGAACAGTATATCAGGAAATCCAATAAAGCGGCTAACCGTTTGGACGCAGCAAAGGCGGCTATCCCGAAGAAAAAGAAACTTGCTGCACAGCGTACCTTTGACGAAACCACAGGCAAGGGAAAAACCCGTCTGCGCTTTGAGGAACGGGAAAAGCCCATGCCCGGAAAGCCCAACAAAAACCCATTGCCCCGCCCCGGGCAGGAAGCGGGTGCTTTTATCCACAACAAGATACATTCCGTTGAAAAGGACAATTCCGGCGTTGAGGGAGCGCACAAATCTGAGGAATTAGCGGAGCGCGGCGCAAAATATGGGGCGCGGAAAATACGGCAAGGCTACCGAAGCCACAAGCTGAAACCCTACCGGGCGGCGGCGAAAGCGGAAAAAGCAGCGTTTCAGGCAAACGTGGATTTTATGTATCATAAGACGCTGCATAATAACCCGCAGCTTAAAAGCAACCCCTTTTCCCGCCTTTGGCAGAAGCAGCGAATCAAGCGGCAGTATGCAAAAGCGGTAAAGTCGGGCGGCGTAAAGACCGCAAAGAATGTCGGCAAGGCAGCAAAGAAAACCGCCGAGCAGACGCGGAAAGGATTTGCATTTGTG
>JAEYPH010000084.1 GCA_023410875.1 Bacillota bacterium
GTGCAGTACGATCCCACCATCTATTTTGATGATGAGCTGATTGTAAAGGACGGCAAAGTCGTCTGCCTGGGCTATAAATAAGCCCAAAGGCGCGGACTGCTAGAAAACAGGATGAGAAGCTATAACAATTGTGATAAGTTAAGGAGGCAATTATGAAGAACAGACTGACACTCGCTATTGCAACGATACTGGCGCTCGCACTTGTGTTGACCGGTTGTGGCAGCAGCTCTTCCCCCGCATCTGCCGCAGCGCCCGCACCCGCAGGCTCAACGGCCGCACCCTCCGCCGCTTCCGCCAAGCCCGCAGAACCCGCCAAATACACGATGGTCACCGGCTCGACCGGCGGTACTTATTACGCGCTGGGCGGCGCCATGGCCAACACCTGGAACTCGCACCTGTCCAATATTCAGATCAGCTGCGTCTCGTCCGGCGCATCGGTTGAGAACATGAACCTGATTCAGGCGGGCGAAGCCGACCTTGGCATTTCGATGAACAACGTCGCCGACGCCGCCTGGAACGGCAACGAGCCGTTCAAGTCCAAGTATGACAACGTCCTCTCGATCGGCGTGGTCTACCACGAGGTTTATCAGCTCATCGCGGCTTCCTCCACCGGCGCCAAGACTATCGCCGACCTCAAGGGCAAGCGCATTGCCATCGGCCCGGTCGGCAGCGGCACCGCCGGCACCTCTGAGATGGTGTTCCGGCTCGCCGGCATGGACGTCACCAAGGATATCACCGCCGAGCGTGACGGCTTCGGCGACGCAGCCGCCAAAATGCAGGACGGCCATCTGGATGCCAGCGCCGCGGTGCTCAGCGTACCCGCCGCTTCGATCATTGAGATGACCACCAGCATCGACCTCAACTACATCGACATTCCCGACGACATCCTTGAGAAGATTCAGGCCGAAGCCCCGTTCTATACCCGTCTGGTCATTCCGGCCGGCACCTACACCAACACCGAGGACTTTAACACCATCACCTGTCAGGCAGCGCTTTACTGCCGTAAGGATATGTCGGTGGACGAGGTTTATGAGATTACCAAGGCCTTCTATGAGAACGCCGACGAAATCGCCTCTGCCCACACCGCGGGACGCGACATCAGCCTTGAGGGCGCGCTCGACGGCATCACCACGCCGCTGCACCCCGGCGCCGTGAAATATTTTAAGGAAAAGGGTCTGTCCATTGACGCTTCGCTCATCATCTAGCCGTTTTTAGACGTAAAAGCCATTTTGTATCAAGCGCCGACCAAAATCACGGCAACACAATGCGGCAGTTTTGTCTTTGGCGGGCCGATAACGCCGCCAAAGGCAAAACAAACCGCCGGGCTTACAGGCTGATAGATTTTTAGTCGGCGCTTGGGGTACAATACTCCCCGGAAAATCTAAAGCAGACCGACGAATCCTGTTTGTTTATACGCATCCTGATAAAACAGCAAAACAGATTGGCAAGGCATTTTTCAGTCCGGAAAGAGGATGCAGGCGGGCGCCAGCCCGCCGAAGATGATGACGGGAATGGCAAAAACGCCTGTCAGAATCGCTGCTGTTTTATCGGATATTCGTATAATACCGGCGGGATTCGCCGGCGCTTAAAAAACGACACCCCAGAGAGGAGCGTTAGCCTATGTGCGACACCAAGGAAAAAACTGTTGCCGCAGACCCTGTGCAAACCTTTGACGGCGACGAAATTATGTCTAAATACGACAAGGAATCCGCTTACCGCAAGCTTACGGGCTTTCCGGCCAAATTGGTCTTTATCATTGCTGTGGGCTGGTCCATTTTTCAGCTTTATACCGCCCTGTTCGGCACCTTCCCCTCCACGCTGCAGCGTGCCCCCCATTTGGGCGCGGCGTTGGCGCTCACCTTTTTGCTTTATCCGGGCATCGGCAAGCCGACCGAAAAAATTCCGTTCTACGATTACATACTGGCGTTGCTGGCCGTTGTCTGCTGCGCCTACCACGTCTTTTTTTATGATGCGCTGCAGCTTCGCAGCGGCCTGTTCACCCAGGTGGATATTATCATCAGCTTAATCGCGGTGCTGCTAGTGCTTGAGGCGGCGCGCCGTGTGGCCGGTATGGTCATCGTCTGTCTGGCCAGCTTCTTTCTGCTTTATGCGCTGTTCGGCAAATATTTTCCGGGCTTTATGAGCCACTCCGGCTTAAAGCTGCACCGTGTCGTCACAATGGAATGGCTGGGCACCGAGGGTATTCTCGGCTCGCCGATCTATGTGTCGTCCACCTTCATTTTCCTCTTTCTGGTCTTCGCCACCTTCTTAAAGGCCAGCGGCGTCGGCGACTGGATGACCAATATCGCCATGAGCGCCTGCGGCAAGCAGGTGGGCGGCCCGGCCAAGGCGGCGGTTGTGGCCAGCGCCTTGCAGGGCACCATCAGCGGCAGCTCGGTTGCGAACACCGTTTCGACCGGCTCCATCACCATTCCTCTGATGAAGAAGACCGGCTACAAACCGGAATTTGCGGGCGCCGTTGAAGCTGCCGCCTCGACCGGCGGACAGATCATGCCCCCGATTATGGGCGCGGCGGCCTTCATTATGACCGAATATATCGGCTGCTCGTATACCACCGTCGCGCTGGCGGCCTGCATCCCCGCGCTGCTCTACTTCACCGGTATCTTTACGAACGTCCATTTTGAGGCGCTCAAATTAGGGCTTACCGGCGTCGCCGACAGTGAGATTCAAAGCATTCCGGGACTGCTGCGCCGGGGCTGGTATATGAT
>JAEYPH010000085.1 GCA_023410875.1 Bacillota bacterium
CGGAAAATGCCGCGGCTTTCGCCGACGACGCTGTTGCGTCGTCGGCGATTCAGACGACTTGTCATAGCCACTGCTCATCGCCCGCCGCACAGGTCGCCGGGCGATATCTTTACTTTTTATTCTCATATTTTGTTTCTAGTAACCTTATTTCGCCTGTAGGTGGGTTCTTTTGCCTACCTCGTAATTGTTATTCGTTTCCTTCCGTCGGGTAAACCGCCGTCAGGATCATATAACTCTTCTCATGCAAGGGCCTTCGGAGAGGCTGCTGGCAGGAACCCGGCTGATGGCGTCGAATCACAACCGCATCAGGAGCGGGTCAATCCGCCCTGCACATGAGTAAGGTCGTGCTGCTGTAAGTGTTCAACAAGGCATACATCGAGATCACCAACGTTTGCAACCTCTCCTGTCCCTTTTGCCCCGGCACCGCCCGCGCGCCCCGCTTCCTGTCGGAAGCAGAGTTTGGGCGGGTGCTGTCGCAGCTCCAGGGGCGGGCGAGGCAGCTCTATTTCCACGTGATGGGCGAGCCGCTGCTGCACCCGGCATTGGGTGAGTTGTTGCGCATGGCGGGGGAGGCCGGCTTCCCGGTGAACCTGACGACCAACGGCCGCCTGCTGGCCCTGCGGTTGCCGGTGCTCATCGCCAGCCCCGCGCTGCGCCAGATCAACCTGTCGCTGCACAGCGATATGAGCCCGGACGACCGCTGGATTACTGAAGCGCTCCAAGCCGTGGCGGCGCTGCGGGCGACCCGGCCGCTGCTCGTAAGCCTGCGGCTGTGGAATCTGCGGGAGGACGCTGCGGCCAACGCCGAGCGCATCGGGCGCATTGCCGCGTTCTTCGGCGCGCCGACACCGCTGCAGCGGGATCGGAACGGATATAAATTGGGTGAAGGCATCTGGGTAAATGAAGGTGAAACCTTCGACTGGCCCTCATTGGGTGCCATAGAAAGCGGTGAAACCGCCTTTTGCCGGGCGCTGCGCGACCAGGTGGCCATCCTGAGCGACGGCACGGTGACGGCCTGCTGCCTGGACGCCGAGGGCGCTTTGGCGCTGGGCAACATATTAGAGCAGCCGCTGGACGAGATATTGAGCAGCCCGCGGGCGCGGGCGATTTACGAAGGATTCTCGCAGAGGCGGGCGGTGGAGCCGCTGTGCCGCAGGTGCGGGTATCGGAAAAAGTTTGACTAAATGAAACCGGGGCCGCATGCATGCGGCCCCGTGACTTTTCAGGTTATTCCAACACTCGCTTCAAGAACGTCCTCGTCCTTTCCTGCTTGGGGTTGTTGAAGATGACCTCCGGCGTGTCGTCCTCCACGATGACGCCGGCGTCCATGAACACGACGCGGTTGGCGACTTCCTTGGCAAACATCATCTCGTGGGTCACAACCAGCATCGTAAGACCCGTCTTGGCCAGCTCACGCATGACTTTCAGCACCTCGCCGACCATCTCCGGGTCCAGGGCGCTGGTGGGCTCGTCGAAGAGCAAAGCGTCGGGCTCCATGGACAGCGCCCTGGCGATGGCCACGCGCTGCTTCTGCCCGCCGGAAATCTGGTGGGGCTTGGCATGGATGAACTGCGCCATGCCCACGAGCTCCAGATACTTCATCGCCGTCTCCCGCGCCTGCTCCTTGCTGCGCTTGAGCACGCGCACTTGGCCGGCCATGCAGTTGCCCAGCACGGTCATGTTGTTGAAAAGGTTGAACTGCTGGAACACCATGCCCAGCTTGGTGCGGTAGACATTGACGGGCATGTGGCTGCCCAGTATGTTCTGCCCGCGGTACAGTATTTCGCCGCCGCTGGGCATCTCCAGCAGGTTGATGCAGCGCAGCAGCGTGCTCTTGCCCGAGCCCGACGCGCCGATGATGCACACGACCTCCCCGCGGCTCACCGAAAAGTCGATGTCCCGCAGCACCTGGGTCGCGCCGAAGGTCTTGCTCAGGTGGCGCACCTCGATGATCTTTTCCCTGTCAGCCAATGCCGCCACCTCCCCGGATGCGAAGCTCGGAATCCACCGTCGTCTGCGAGCCATGGATCGTGAAGTTCTTGGGGCCTTCCAGTTTGCGCTCGATCAGCCGCAGCAGCCGCGTCACCGCGAACGTGCACACGAAATAGATGCCGCACGTGATCAGGAACACCTCAAAATACCGGTAATAGGTGCCGGCTACGGACCTGGACGCGAAGAACAGCTCCACAACGCTGATGACGTTGAGCACCGAGGAATCCTTGATGTTGATGACGAACTCGTTGCCCAGCGCCGGCAGTATGGAGCGCAGCGCTTGGGGCAGCACCACATGCAGCATCGTCTGCGTGTGGGTCATGCCCACGGTGTGGGCAGCCTCGAACTGGCCCTTGTCCACGGCCAGTATGCCGCCGCGCACGATCTCGGCCAGGTAGGCGCCGGTGTTGATGGAGATGATCAGGATGCCCGCCGGAATCACCGGCAGGAACACGCCGGGGAACAGCATCGGTATGCCATAGAAGATAAGTATGGCCTGCACCATCATCGGTGTGCCGCGGAACACCTCGATGTAAGTGACCAGCAGGAAGGTGACGACCTTGCGCACAGCCTTCCTGACCCAGCCTTCGTCGTGTCTTTCGGGGATCGTGCGGATCATGCCGATGACCAGGCCGATCAAAAAGCCCAGTATCGTGCCGGTCAGCGCGATCAGCATCGTGTTGCCGGTGCCAAATAGGAACTGCTGCCAGTTGTTCTGCAGGAAATAGCCAACCCATTCAAAGAAGGTTCGGTCGGCCGCCACCGCGCTCAGCAAGACCATGGTTCACGCTCCTGACAAGGATACGCGGGCCGATTGGTTCAACCGGTCCCGCGTATGAATTGTTTGAGTTCTTGAGGAATGTTGTCTGAGGTCAGTCGGCGGCGGGCTGGTTCTTCACGGCGTTCTGCATGATCTGATCTCTTTGCTCCTCGGAGATGCCCGCGAGGATCTTGTTGATCTTTTCAGCCAGATCGCCGGAACCCTTCTTCAGGCCCACGGACACGGACTTCTGATCCGGGGTGGCCTCGAAGCCCTTGCCGTCGGCAAAGAAGATCATTTTGAAATTGGGGTTGGTAAGCTGCGCCGAGATGCCTTCCGGCGTTTCGGACACATAGCCGTCGATGCTGCCCGAGTCCAGCGCCACACGCATGGTCGGGAAGTCCTGGCTGGCGGTCTGCTTCTGCACGCCGGGAATCTGGTCGATCAGGTCATAGTGCAGCGTGTCCAACTGAGCGGTGATCTTGGCGTCGGCAAAATCTGCCAAGCTGGTGGCGCCGGCGTATTTGCTGTCGGCCTTCACGATGATGACAAGATCATAATTGTAGTAGGGCTCGGAGAAATCCAGCGTCTGCTTGCGCTCGTCGGTGGCGGACATGCCGGCGATGATGGCGTCGATGGTGCCGCTCTGCACGGCGGGGGTCAGGCCATCCCACACGGTCTTTACGATGATAAGCTTCTTGCCCAGGCCTTCGGCGATCTTTTTGGCGATCTCCACATCGTAGCCGCCGGCAAATTCGTTGGAGCCGGAAATCGGCGCGGCGCCGTTGGCGTCGGTGCTCTGGGTCCAGTTGTAGGGTGCGTAAGCGCACTCCAAACCAACCTTGAACTCATTGGAACCGGGCTTGGCGCACGATGAAAACACCAGAGCGCAACCGAGTAACAATACGGCAGCCGTAGCAAGTGCAAGAATCCGTTTCATTTCAATCTCTCCCTCGCTGTTCTCTGATGGTACGATAGCAGATGAAGGTTTAATTTGCAAGTGAAATATGTAAATGTTGCAAATTGATAATCATAAATTCTGCTGCATAAGGCACTGCGCGCAGACGGTCTGGACGAGGGAAACGTGTGATGGTACGATAGAAGCAAAGGTGGGAGAGGACCATGAACATACAGATTTTCGGCAAGACCAAATGTTTTGATACCCAGAAGGCCCAGCGCTTCTTCAAGGAGCGCGGCATCAAGGTGCAATACATCGACATCCTGCGTTTTGGATTGAGCAAGGGAGAGCTGCAGAGCGTGCGCGCCGCCGTGGGGCTGGAGGCGTTGATCGATTCCACCGCGAAGGAATATGCGGCGCTGGGCCTGGACCGCATCAAGGGCGCACAGATGCGCGAGGAGATCCTGCAGCAGAACCCCAAGCTTTATGCGACGCCCATCGTGCGAAACGGCAAGCAAGCCACAGTCGGTTTTCAGCCGGACGTATGGAAGACCTGGGAATAAATGAAAACTGTGCAGCCTATCGTTTATCCCTGCGCAAAGCTTGAGGCAACTCGATGATGAACTCGCTACCGTGACCGGGTTCGCTGATCAGGCGGATGTTACCTTTGTAGAGATCCGCGATGTGCTTGGTGATAGATAGGCCCAGGCCGGTGCCGCCCATGCTGCGGCTGCGGCCCTTGTCCACACGGTAGAACCGCTCGAAGATGCGGGATACATGCTCCTGGGAGATGCCGATGCCGGTGTCCTTCACGCGGATGCGCACCAGGCCCGCGCTGCGTTCCGCGGAGATCACAACCGAGCCGCCGTCCACGTTGTATTTCACGGCGTTGTCGGCCAGATTCAACAGAAGCTGCTTGATGCGGTCGGGGTTGGCGTCCAGATGGATGTCCTCGCCGATGTCGCAGGTTACGCTGATGTTGCGGGCCGCCGCGCTGAACTGCAGCATTTCGGCCACGCTCACGGCCACGTCGCGCAGGCGGAAGCGGCGGATGCCGGTGTCCTGGGCGTTGTTCTCGATCTCCGACAGCAGCAGCAGGTCGCCGATCAGGTTGCTCAGGCGTTCGGCCTCTATCTCGATGATCTGCAGGAATTTGACCGAGAGCTCGGGGCTGTTCACGGCGCCGCTCTGCAGCGTCTCCACATAGCCGCGGATGCTGGTGAGCGGCGTGCGCAGCTCGTGGGTCACGTTGGCCACGAAATCCCTGCGGATGTGCTCCAGCTTGCGCAGCTGTGTCACATCCACCAGCAACAGCAGGCAGCCCGGCGCGCCCTGCATGGGCGATGCCGTGGCCTGCAGCAGCTGCGGGTTTTGGCCGGGGATCGTGATTTCCGCGGAGCCGGGCTTGCCCTCGCGGATGCATTCGGCGGCCAGATCCTTCAGCGCCTTGATGTGCAGCACCTGGGATGCGTCGCAGCCGATGAGGCCATCGCAGGACTCCACGCCCAGCATGCGCGCCGCGGCAGCATTGATAAACAGCAGCCTGGCTTGGCCATCCAGCGCCACAAGGCCTTCGGTGATGGAGCTGAGCACCGTGGTAAGCTGATTGTTGCCGTCGCGCAGAGCGCTCACATGGGCATCCAGATCGCGGGATAGGGAAGTGAGCCCCTGGGCCAGCGCGGCGAATTCCGGTTCATGTAGCTGCGGAGCTGCCGCCTTGTAGTTGCCCTGGGCGATCTGCTCGGTCATGGCTCGCAGCGCGTCCAGCGGGCGGGCCTGCCAGTGCGAGGAATAATAGGCCAGGATGGCCGCCACCGCCAGAGACAGCAGCACGCCGCCGGCGAAGAACGCCGCCAGCAGCCGGTAGAATTGCTGTACGGCCACCATGGGCGTGGACAGTCTCAGTACATAGCCGGTGTCCCGATCAAACAGCGCCACATAAAGCAAATTGGTCTTCAGCGTGCTGGAATAACGGACATCATGACTGGTGCCGTCACGCAGCGCCTGGGCGATCTCCGGGCGCTTCAGGTGGTTTTCCATCGTGTGCCAGTCCGCCGAGGAATCACCCAGAACAGTGCCTTCCAGATCCACGATGGTCACGCGAACATCCCTGCCCTGGCTCTGCAGAGCCTGGGTGCTCTGGTGGGCAAAGGCATCCAGGTCGCTCTGGGACGGCAGCTGCGCGGCCAGCAGCGCCGCTTCTCCGCTCAAGTCCTGCACCAGATCGCTGCGATACCACGCCGTGGCGGCGGCGGCGCTCAAAGACCCGAACAGGGTGAGCACCGCCGCCGCCAGCAGCAGCGTATACAAGAACATTTTGCGCTTCACTCGGCAGTGCCTCCAGCGGATCTGGATGAAAAGCGATAGCCGATGCCGCGTACGGTCTCGATGAGCGAGGGATTGTCCGGATCGCTCTCGATTTTCATGCGTAGGTGGCGCACATGCACGTCCACAGTGCGCGTTTCACCGATGTAGTCATAGCCCCAAACGTGGTCCAGCAGCTGTTCGCGGGTCAGCACGCGGCCGCGATTCTCCACCATGTAGCGCAGCAGGTCGAACTCTTTGAGCGGCATCGTGAGCTCCGTGCCGCCCTTGCGCACGATGCGCTGGTCCAGATCGATGGACAGATCGCCCACGCTCAGCACGGCTTCCGCCGCCTGGGCCTGTTCGGGGTTGAAGCGCCGCAGCACCGCCTTCACCCGGGCGATGACCTCGCGCATGGAGAAGGGCTTGGTGATGTAATCGTCGGCGCCGATCTCCAGACCCAGCACGCGGTCGAACTCCTCGCCCTTGGCGGTCAGCATGATGACCGGCGTGCTGTGGGCGGATTCGCTGGCGCGCACCCGCCGGCAGAATTCGATGCCGTCCATGCCGGGCAGCATCAGGTCCAGCAGGATCAGCTGCGGGGGGAAGGCCAGCGTGTGGGTCAGCGCGCTTTCCGCGTTTTCAAATTCCATCGTGGCGAAGCCCGCCGCCTGCAGGTTGAAGCTGAGCAGCCCGCGGATGTTGGGTTCGTCCTCCACAATATAGACGATGATTCCGTTTGCCATGGTACCTCCTGGAGTGAAAACCTTTGGTTTTCACTCCTTTCGCCTTCGACGCTGTGGCGTCTTGGCGATTCAGACGTTTCTGTTAAGTTGTTTCTAATCGCCCGCCGCACAGGTCGCCGGGCAATCTCTTGGCTGCAGATTTCGATTTGTTTATAAAGACGCTTTTCGCCTTTGGGCGGGTACTTGTTCCGTTTCTCACTCTGCTTATGTTTCCTTCCGCCGAATGAATCGGCGGTCGGTTCTGTTTATGAAGATACTATCTTGGTTTTAATTTGACTACTCGTGGGTCAGGTGGCGGTGCTTGCCGGTGATGTTGAAGGCCACCCACTCGGCAACGTTGGTGGCGTGGTCGCCCACGCGCTCCAGATATTTGGCGATGAACACCAGGTCCATGGCCCGGTCCACCACGGAAGGATCGGCCTTCATCATCGTGGAGAGATCCAAAATCACCTTTTCAAACAGGCGGTCCACCTCGTCGTCCATCTCGCTTACGGCCTTGGCCTTGCCCAGGTCGTTTTCCATATAGGCCACGATGGCGCCGTGCACCATCTGCCTTGCGATTTCGGCCATGCGGGGGATGTCCACCAAAGGCTTGATGGGCTCCTCTGATCCCAAGCGGAGGATGATCTCCGAAATGTCCGACGAGTGGTCGGCGATGCGTTCCAAATCGGTGATCATCTTCAGGATCATGCTGATGAGCCGCAGGTCCGCCGCCAATGGCTGCTGGCGGGCAATGAGCTCCAGGCAGGCTTCCTCGATGCGGGTCTCGTATTGGTCAATCACGTCGTCATTGGCGATGATCTCGCGGGCCAGATCGGTGTTGCGGGTCTGCAGCGCCGTAATCGTGCGCTCCATGCTGCGCTCGATCTCCGTGGACATCTCCAGAAGCAAGTGGCGCAGGCCGGCCAATTGCTCGTCAAAGCTGTGTCTGGTCATGTTCTTGCCCTCCTGTCAGCCGAACCGGCCGGTGATATAGCCTTCGGTGCGCGGGTCCGACGGCTTTTGAAACACCGTCGAGGTCAGGTCGTATTCCACGACCTCTCCGTGCAGGAAGAACGCCGTCTTGTCGGAAATGCGCGCCGCCTGCTGCATGTTGTGCGTAACGATGACGATAGTATAATCCTTTTTCAATTCTTCCATCAAGTCTTCGATTTTCAGCGTGGAAATGGGGTCCAGCGCGCTGGTGGGCTCGTCCATGAGCACGACTTCGGGTTCCACCGCCAGCGTGCGGGCGATGCACAGGCGCTGCTGCTGGCCGCCGGAGAGGCCCAGGGCGCTGTGGCGCAGGCGGTCCTTTACCTCATCCCACAGTACGGCGGCGCGCAGCGACTTCTCCACGATGTCCGCAAGCTCCCGGCGGTTGCGCATGCCGTGGATGCGCGGCCCGTAGGCCACGTTGTCGAACACCGTCATGGGGAAGGGGTTGGGCTTCTGAAACACCATGCCCACGCGCTTGCGCAGCGCCACGATGTCATAGTTTGGGTTGTAGATGTCCTCTCCATCCAGCAGGGCGAGCCCGGTGACCTTGGCATTGAGCACCAGGTCGTTCATGCGGTTGAGCGTTTTTAAAAACGTGGACTTGCCGCAGCCCGAGGGGCCGATGAGCGCTGTGACCTGCTTGCGCTCGATGTCCATGTTCACTTGCTTGATGGCGTGCAGATCACCGTAATGCAGGTTCAGGTCCTTGGTTTGTATCACGATTGAGTCCATGCTTGCTTCCTCCTTAGGCCGCGCCGGATTTCCTATGCAGCACGCGGCCTATCGTGTTGGCGGCCAGGTTGATCAGCAACACCACCGCCACGAGCACCGCCGCCGTGGCATAGGCTTCATCGAAAGAGGCGCCCTCGGTGGCCAGCGCATACAGGTGCACGGCCAGCGTGCGTCCGGGGTCAAACACGCCCTGGGGCAGGTGATAGGCCATGCCCGCCGTCATAAAAACCGCCGCAGTCTCGCCCACGATGCGGCCGATGGCCAGTATCACCGAGGTCAGGATGCCTGGCATCGCCGAGGGCAATATGATGCGGAACAGCGTATACAGCCGCGACGCTCCCAGCGCCAGGCTGCCTTCCTTGTAGCTCACGGGCACGGTCTTGAGCGCTTCCTCGGTGGTGCGGATGATCGTGGGCAGCACGCAGATGGCCAGCGTCAGAGAGCCGCTCATCAGCGACCACCGGAACCCGCAAAACTTCACGAAAAAGATGAACCCGAACAGGCCAAAGATGATGGACGGGATGCCCGCAAGGCTCTCAGTTGTGAACCGGATGATGTCCACGATCTTTCCCGGCCGGGCATATTCTACCAGATACACCGCAGCGAACACGCCGATGGGCACGGCGAACAGCAGCGTAAGCCCGATGATGTACAGCGTGACCGCCAGAAAGCTGGAGATGCCGCGGGCATCGCTGGCAAAGTCGCTGCTCAGGAAGCTCCAGCTGACGTGAGGAAGCCCCCGCGCCAGGATGTAGACGACAAGGTAGATCAATATCGCCATGGTCAAAGCCGAGCACAGCCAGATGAGACCCTTTATCAGGCTGTCCTGCAGCTTGCGCCTCATGCTCATGACTTAACCTCCTTGCGCTTGAGGAAGATGTTCAGGCCGATGTTGAGCAGCATGATGATGACGAACAGCACCACGCCGGTGGCAAAGAGCGCTTCCCGGTGTATCCCGGTGGCATAGCTCATCTCAAAGGCGATGTTGATCGTCAGCGTTCGCACGCTGTCCAGCACAGAATCGAACATGCGGGGCGAATTGCCCGCCACGAGAATCACGGCCATCGTCTCGCCAATGGCGCGGCCCACGCCCAGCACCACCGCAGCCACGATGCCCGAGCGCGCCGCCGGTATCATGGCCTTGAAGATCGTCTGGATATGAGAGGCGCCCAGGGCCAGGCTGCCTTCCTTGTAGGCGGCGGGCACCGCCTTGAGCGACGAATAGGAGATGTTGATGATCGTGGGCAGTATCATGATTGCCAGAATCACGATGACGGCCAGCAGGCTGTTGCCTGCGCCGCCGAAGGCTTCGGAGATGAAGGGCACCAGCACCGTCAGGCCGAAATAGCCATAGACGATGGAGGGGATGCCGGCCAGCAGCTCCACGCAGGGGCGCATGAACCGCAGCAGCCACGACGGGGCAAGCTCCGCCATGAAAACGGCGGTCAGCAGGCCTATGGCGATGCCGGCGGCCACGGCCACGAGGGTGGAGACCAGGCTGGTCACGATCATGGGGAAGATGCCGAAGAGCTGTTCATTGGGCTTCCAGCGCAGCCCCAAAAGGAAATTCAACGGCCCAATTTTTATGATGCTCGGCGTGCCGCTGTAGAAGATGTAAAACGTAATGAGGGCTACGGCCAGTGTGGACACGAACGCGCACAGCAGGAAGAACTTTTCCACGAGAAAACTCAGCGGATGGATCTTCCTGCGGTGTTTGATGGGTTGTTCGCCTTGTTTGGCCAGGGAGTCGATATGGGTCATGCTTCACACCTCATTCACGACGGCGTCCCCCAAAGGCTTCCCTTTGGGGGCGCTGTCTTTCAAGCCTTGCCCGCTTATCAGGACTTCGGGACGATGTACTTCTTGGAAATGATGGCCTTGCCCTCGTCGCCCATGACCCACTCGATGAAAGCCTTGGCCAGACCCGGGGCCTCGCCCTTGGTGGCCATCACGAAGGGGCGCTGGTACTTGTAGGTGCCATCCAGTATGGTGGCTTCGGTGGGGGCCACGCCGTCCACGGAGAGCAGCTTGATGGTGTCGTTGGCGCTGCCCAGCGAGCAGTAGCCGATGGCGCCTTCCTTGCCGGCGATGTTTGTCATCATGGAGCCGTTGTCGTTGGTCTCCACGGCGTCTTCGGTCACAAACTCTTTGAGCTTGCCGTCGACCTTCTCCTGCAGCTTGAAGAACTCCTGGAAACCGTCGCGGGTGCCGGAAGATGCCTCGCGGATGATGACGATGATGGGTTCATCGGCGCCGCCCACTTCTTTCCAGTTCTTGATCTCGCCCTTGAAGATCTTTGTGACCTGCTCGGCGGTCAGAGCGCTCACGGTGTTCATGGGGTTCACGGCCACAGTGATGCCGTCCAAGGCGATCGTGTAGTCCTTGAGCTCAGCTTTTTCAGCATCCTTGAGGGCGCGGCTGACATTGCCGATGTCTGCGGTGCCGTCGGTGGCGCTGGACACGCCCACGGAGGAGCCGCCGCCCTGTATGTTGATCTTGACATCGGGATATTTGGCGCTGAAGGCCTTGGCCAGATCTTCGGCCAGCGGCTGCACGCTGGTGGAGCCGGCGACTTCCACCGTGCCGGACAGAGCGGGAGCGGCGGAGGTGGCTTCAGCGGTAGGAGCTTCGCTGCTGGGGGCTGCGGTGGTTGCTTCGGGGGTGGCAGTAGCGGCGGGGGTGGGGGTCGCCTCGGTCGTCGGGGCGGGCGTGGCAGTCACGGGGGTGTTCTGGCAGCCGGTCAGCAGAACGGCCGCCGACAGCGCCACCGCTGCAAGCACGGAAAGGAACTTACGGCTCTTCATTGGGATTCCTCCTGTTTCGTTTTCATTGTTCGTTTTCATCATATAGGCA
>JAEYPH010000101.1 GCA_023410875.1 Bacillota bacterium
TATATACCATGGCTCTTCTATCCCTATTGACTGCTCAAACATTGCTGTGAACCGGTTTATGTTTTTCTCCATCCCCATCACCGCTTCCTAATATACCATTTCTCTACGGTTTTGGGAGTAGAGCCTAGAAGCCGACCGACGGTTACATCCCAGTCAGGGAATGCGCTTGCGCATTCCCGGTCGCCCGCAGGCGAGACGGCGGGAGGAAATGGATACGAGCAGTTGGCGGACAAAAAAGCCTGCCTGCAAGCGAAACGTCTTTAAGAAAAAGAATATGAGAGTTAAAGTAAAGATATCGACTGGCGACATGCGCGGCAGTCGATAAAGGCAGCTATGACAAGTCGTCCGAATCGAAGATGACGCAACAGCGTCATCTTCGAAAGGTAAAGAATATTTGAACGTTTTCAAAGGCCAGTTGACAGTCCATCGGCGATGAAATACCATGGGGAGGAATCCTCCCAGAAGGAACGACCGTGAAGCTGAACATCCATCCGCTGAAGAACCTTTGCGACCAAAATGGCATCTCTGACAAAGCGCTGCGCCGCGACCTGAGCCTGTTCATCTTCTCCGTTTCTCTGGGGACGGTTTTCTTTGCCATCTCCACCGGCACTCCCTTCACGGGGCTGGCCGTGGCGCTGGGCGCCAACGATCTGTTCTACAGCCTGCTGTTCGCGATACCGATCTCCACCAGCGTACTGCAATTCTTCGCCTCGTGGCTTATGGAGCGCACGCGCCGCCGCAAGGCCATCTTTATCGCTTCGGGGCTGGTGCAGCGCGCGATGTGGATACCCGTGGCGCTGGTGCCGGTGTTCGTGCCCATGGACGACGGCCAACTGCGCCTGTGGGCGTTGATCGGTCTGCTGACGCTGTCGTCGCTGGCCGGCTCGTTCATGAATGTGACGTTCTTCTCCTGGCTGGCCGACGTGGTGCCGCTGGCAGTCCGGGGGCGCTATTTAGGCCTGCGCAGCTCCATATCCACAGTGCTGGGCCTGGCCGCCGCCTTTGCCGCTAGCTTGATATTGGACGCCATCAGCGGCCTGACCGGCTATGTGATCGTTTTTGGTGCAGGCGCGCTGTTTGGCATTGCAGATATCGCGCTGTTCTTACGGATTCGAGACCCGGCCATGGCCCAAGCCGAGCACCATGAGGGCTTTCTGCGCTCGCTGCGCACGGCCCTGCGGGATCGGGCTTTTCTGGTCTATCTTCTGTTTTGGACGGCTTGGATCTTTACATGGAACCTGTCGGGTTCGTTCTTCGCAAAATATTGCCTGGACCAGTTGAACCTGAGCCTGACGGCAACGACCTTGGCCGGGCAGGTGGCCGCCAGCGTGATGACGTTTTTGGCCATACAGCGCTGGGGCCGCCTGCTGGATAGCCACGGCTACCGCTGGGTGCTGCTGCGCTGCGGGCTGGTGGGCTCCCTCACACCGCTGGTGTGGCTGTTCGCAGCACCCGGGCAGTTTTGGCCGCTGCTGGTGTTTTCGCTGCTCAACGGCATGTTCGTGTGCGGCGTGGATGTAACCAGCGTGCAGATGCTCGTTACGGTGACGCCGCAGCGCAACCGCTCCATCTTCATCGCGCTGTACATGGTGCTGACCAGCGTGCTGGGTACGTCTTTGGGTTATCTGAGTGGCGGCGCGCTGCTGGATTGGATGGGCGACCTGCATTTCCCTCTGGCGGGATTGGTTATCGATCGCTACAAGGTGCTGTTCACCGGCGCAGGTTTTCTGCGGCTGGTGGTCATATTGGTTTTGCTGCCGCTGATGGCGCGCGTCATAGGGACCCATGCCGGGAACACCCCGGCAGGAAAGGATGGCTGATATGGCTGAAAAGAAGCTCCCGCTGCGGGAAGAGGTGGCCCCACAATACAAATGGCGCCTGGAGGACATGTTCCCCAGCAACGACGCATGGGAAACGGAGTATGCCCAAGCCGGCGATCTGATCGCCCGCGCCGAGGGCTTTGCCGACAAGCTGAGCGACGGCGCCGGGATGCTGGCCGACGCGCTGGACGCCATGGCCGAGGCGTCACTCACGGTGGAGAGACTGTTCGTGTACGCCCGCATGCGCCGCGATGAGAACAACGCCAACACCCTCTACCAGGGCATGGCCGACCGCGCGGCCGCCATCAACGTGAAGCTGGAAAGCGCGCTGAGCTACCTGGACCCGGAAATCCTGGCTATGGATGAGGCCGTGTTCCGAGGTTATGTGCAGGGCGAGCCGCGGCTGGCCGTTTACCGGCAGTTCCTGGACCGCCTGGCCCGCCGACGCGCCCACACGCTGAGCCAGAGCGAGAAGCGCCTGCTGGCCATGGCCGGCGAGGTGCTGGAAGGCCCACACAACATCTTCGTGATGCTCAACAACGCAGACATGAAGTTCCCGACCGTGACCGGAGAAGACGGCGAACCGGTGCAGCTGACCCACGGCCGCTACATCCCGATGATGGAGAGCCGCAACCGCGACGTGCGCAAGGGGGCTTTTCAAGCCCTTTATGCGACGTATTTGGGATATCGCAACACATTGGCCACGACCTACGGCTCCAGCGTAAAGGGCGATGTGTTCGGCGCTCAGGCCCGCAACTTCCCCTCTTCCCTGGCGGCCTCGCTGCACGGCGACGCTGTGCCGGTGGAGGTGTATGACAACCTGATCGCCACGGTGCGCGCCCACCTGCCGCTGCTGCACCGCTATGTGGCGCTGCGCAAGCACGCGTTGGGCGTGGACGAGCTGCATATGTACGACCTCTACGTGCCCATCGTGGCTGAGGTGGACATGAAGACAACCTATGCGCAGGCCTGCGACATGCTGCGCGAGGGCCTCTCGCCGCTGGGCCCGGAATACATCGCCGCCATGAGCGAGGGCTTAAGCTCCGGTTGGGTGGATGTGCTGGAGAACGAGGGTAAATCCTCCGGCGCCTATTCCTGGGGCGTGTGGGGCACCCACCCCTATGTGCTGATGAACTGGAACGACACGCTGGACAACGCCTACACGCTGGCCCACGAACTGGGCCACGCCATGCACAGTTATCTGTCCGACCGGTTGCCCTATGTGCAGGCCCAGTACCCGATCCTGCTGGCCGAGGTCGCGTCCACGTTCAACGAGTGCCTATTCCTGGACTACATGCTCAAGCGCACCCAGGACAAGGACAGCCGCCTGTTCCTGCTGAACCACTTCCTGGAGCAGGTGCGCACCACCGTGATCCGGCAAGTCATGTTCGCCGAGTTTGAGAAGATCACCCATGAGATGGCTGAGCGGGGCGAGGCGCTGACCGGCGAGGGCTTAAGCGCAGTCTATCGCCAGCTCAACGCCGATTATTACGGCCAAGACATGGTGCTGGACAGAGAGATCGACATGGAATGGGCGCGCATCCCCCACTTCTACGGCGCGTTCTATGTCTATAAATACGCCACCGGCTTCGCCAGCGCCGTGGCGCTGGCCGACGCCGTGCTGACCGGCGGCGAGCCGGCCCGCCAGCGGTATCTGAAGTTCCTGGGCTCCGGCGGCACCGACTACCCGCTGAACCTGCTGCGGGAGGCCGGCGTGGACCTGTTGAAGCCCGACGCCGTGGAGGCGTGCTTTGCGCGCTTCGCCGCAATGCTGGAGGAGATGGAAGCGCTTCTTTGAGCGCGGACTAGGAGGAAACCATGAAACTGGCCTTTTCCACCATCGGCTGCCCGGAATGGAGCTGGGAGGACATCGTGAGCGCCGCCGCGGACCTGGGCTATGACGGCGTGGAGGTGCGCGGCGTCAAAAACGAGTTGAGCGCCCCGCGCATCCCACAGTTTTCGGCAGAAAAGCTGCCCGGCACCCGTGCGCAACTGCAGAGGCTGAACCTCGCGATCCCTTGCCTCACCAGCGGCTGCGTGCTGGGCGACGCTGCCGGGCATGAGGCGGCGCTGGCCGAAGCCCGCGCCTACATCGATTGCGCCTCGGCGCTAGGCGCGCAGTTCATCCGTGTGATGGCCGAGAGCACCGCGCAGCCCTCGGCGACCGTGGATGAGGCGCTGGTGGCCGACGCGCTGTCCTCGCTGGCCCCTTATGCCGCTGCCAAAAGCGTGCAGGTGTTGCTGGAGACCAATGGCATCTATGCCGACAGCGCGCGCCTGGCTGCGCTGATGCACCGGGTGGATGCGCCGGGATTGGGCGTACTTTGGGACATCCATCACCCGTTCCGCTTCTTCGGCGAGGCTCCGGCGCTCACGGTTGAGCGCCTGGGACGGTGGATACGCTATGTGCATGTCAAGGATTCCCTGCTGGAGGATGGAAAGCTGCGCTACCGCATGCTGGGCCAGGGCGACCTGCCGGTGCGCGCCTGCGCGGCAGCGCTGCGTGACATCGGCTATGACGGGTGGTATACTCTGGAGTGGGTGCGCCGCTGGGACATGACGCTGGAGGAGCCCGGCATCGCCTTCGCCCATTTTGTGGGCACCATGAAGGGTATTTATTAATCTTACATTTCACTGGAGGGTTACCCATGAACAAAGGACGCATTGTTGCCATCGTGGCCGTGACACTGTTTGTCGCGCTGCTGCTCTTTACCAGCTGCAGCGGCACCCAGACCATGCTCTCCGGTCGCTGGAGCATGACCGGCATCGGCGATGAGGCCGGCCAAAATCCCCAGCAATACCCGCTGCCCGTGGTCGTGGACATCTACCCCGACGGCCGGGTGGACATGCTGGATTCCTTCTTCGGCACCTACACCCGCGATCGTGACACCTACACCTTCGTAAGCGAAGACGGCGAGTTCAAGTCTACCGGCAGCTTCAAGCTGGAATATCCCAATCTGACGATCTTCCCAGACGATGCGCCGGCGAGCTACATCTTCGAAAAGAAGATGGACCTGAAGGATCTGGAGAAATATCTGGCATCCAAGGCTGCGGCCACGCCGACGCCGGCCGCGCCTGCTGCCACGGCTACACCTGCCCCCGCTGCTTCTTGACTGTTCCAAACCGCCTCGAAACACCTGAACCCGCCATCGGAGCGGGCGGCACAGAGAACCACGAATCGGTTCGTTGATGAAAAAAGCACTCTTGCCCATGGCAGGAGTGCTTTTTTGGTTTCCACGCATTCAAAGGCCAGCCTACCTTTACCGTATCCTCTTCAGGTCATACAGTAACCAGGTCTAGCTAGAACAAATCGCTGTGGGTGCCAGTTCTGGTCAGCGTTAACACCAAAACACCTTCTTCTATGAGATATACCAACAACCAATCGGGGGTAACGTGACATTCCCTGTGCCCTGCATAGTCTCCGGTTAACTCATGGTCGCGGTTGTTTTGTGGAAGCGGCTGCCCGTCTGCCAGTAAAGCGATGATTTTATCAAGAAGCGACATGTTCATAGCGCGCCTCTGCATGAGCTTGTAGTCTTTTCGAAAGCGCGCGGTCGGCTTGACTTGATATTTCATGCTTTCAAATCCCGAAAGAGTTCATCCAAGTCCGTGTAGCCCTTTACATTCGGATCACGGGCAATTCGTTCCGCTTCTTTCATGGCGGCAATCGTTTGCGCGTTCGGCGTTCTGGTTATTTCAAACGGAATGCCCTGGGTGCGAACCGCCTGACGCAAAAAAATAGTCATCGCGGTGGTCATATTCAGACCCAAATCCGCAAACAGCGTTTCCGCCTGCTTTTTCAATTCACTGTCCATCCGAATACTTACGTTTGTTGTTGTGTTATTCTGCATTGCACTCAGCTCCTACAATTTCAGTATATTCAGTATACTGCACGGTATTTACAATATCAATACATTGGGGCAGAACATACTCTCATATGACTTCTACAGTGTCGACAGGCATTTTTCATGATAAGGTTTTTTATATAACTTGTATAACGCCCGCTTCTATTGTACGATGGTTTTGTCATCATTCATCCATTTTCGACCAAAGGAGACGACCATGCCGCAAAACAGCTATGTCCTGACCACCGATTCCAACAGCGAGCTGCCGCTTTCGCTAGCCAAGGCTTATAATGTCCCTTTCGTACCCATGAACTACCTGCTGGACGATAAGGAATACTTCTACGATCTGGGTGAAAACACCGACTTCAAGTGGTTCTTCAACAACGTGCGCACTGGCAAGCTGCCCACGACGTCGGCCTATTCTCCGCTTTACTATGTGGAGTACTTCCGGCCCTTCCTGGAAGCCGGGCAGGATGTGCTGCATGTGAGCTTTTCCTCGGGCATGTCCGCGACCTTCAGCTACATCGAGGAGGCCGTGGAAGAGCTCAAAACCCTGTACCCCGACCGGTGTGTGGTGGCCGTGGACACGTTGAGCATTTCCGGCGGTGCTGCGCTGCTGGTGTACGGTGCGCTCAAGCGCCGCGCCGAGGGCCAAAGCCTGGACGACGTGGCCGCCTGGGTGCGCACAAACGCTCTGCGCGCCCACCACTGGCTCACGGTGAACGACCTGAACCACCTGCGCCGCGGCGGGCGCTTAAGCGCCACGACTGCTTTTGTAGGCTCTGTGCTCAACCTGAAACCGATCCTCACCGTCAACCGCGAGGGCAAGGTCGTCGCGGCGGACAAGGTGACCGGCCGCCGCAAAGCCATGCGCTACCTGGCGGAGCGCGCCGGCGAGCTGGCGGAGGACCCGCAGAACAACGCCTGCGTCATCATGCACGCCGATTGCGAGGTGGATGCAGAGGAATTGAAGGCTCAGGTGCTGGCCGTGGCGCCCTTCGCCGAGTGCTTCGTGCAGTTCGTGGGGCCGGTCATCGGCACCCACGCCGGCCCCGATGTGCTGGCCGTGTGCTTTTTGGGCAAGGAGCGGACGGTCTAAACGAGAATACAACATATGAAGCGGCAGGGTCTCCCCTGCCGCTTCTGCTAGCCGATGTTAAAACTGAATCGTCCGGAACTCGCCCTGGAAGCTGCAGAACTCCGCCTCGCTATCCTTCAGATATACGAGGCCCAGCGTCCGGCCGCTCTGCTCATTGTACATGCGGCGCAGCCCTGGCATCACCTCGAAGGCCTTGGCCTGCACGTCGGCGGAATCGTCCATCACGGCGACGCCGCGCACCCGCAGCCACTGGCCGCCCGGTTTGGTCGTGCTCACTTCCACGTTCGGGTTGGCCTTCAACTGGCTCCAAGTGGCCTTGTGGGTACCGATGCCGAAGTACAGCCGCCCTTCGTGGAGGAAGGCCAGCCCGAAGGGCCGCACCCGGGGCTTGTCGCCATCCACCGTGGCGAAATAGAACGTGCCGCACTCCAGCAGAAAATCCAGTATCTCCTGCATATCTCTTCTCCCCGCTGGCCTAGCGCTGTACGCGGCCGGAGGCGTCGCCGCCCAGCAGGTTCTTGACTTCCTTGGCGCTGACCATGTTGAAGTCGCCTTCCACGGTCTGCTTGAGCGCCGAAGCCGCCACGGCGAATTCCAGCGAGCCCTGGGGGCCCATGCCGCTTAAGAAACCGTAGATCAGCCCCGCGCCGAAGGAATCGCCGCCGCCCACGCGATCCACGATGTGGATGTCATAGTGGCGGGACTTGTAGAACGACGAGCCATCGTAGAGCAGCCCGGACCAGCCGTTGTCCGACGCCGAGCGGCTCTCGCGCAGCGTGAAGGCCACATATTTGACGCCGAAACGCACCGCCAGCTGCTCTGCCACGCTGCGATAGCCGAACTCGGAGATCTGGCCGCCGGTGATGTCCGTGCCCTCGGCGTGGATGCCGAACACGTCGGCTGCGTCCTCCTCGTTGGCGATCAGCACGTCCACATACTTCATCAGCTCACCCATGACCTGGCCTGCCTTCTCGCGGCTCCACAGCTTCTTGCGGTAGTTGACGTCACAGCTGACCATGATGCCCATGGACTTCGCGGTTTCGCAGGCCTCGCGGCAGATGTCGGCCACGTTGTCGCCCAGCGCCGGCGTGATGCCGGTGAAGTGGAACCAGTTGGCGCCCTCCAGTATCTTGGACCAGTTGAAGTCCGACGCCTTGGCCTGGGCGATGGCGCTGCCGGCCCGGTCATAGATGACGTTGCTGGGACGCATGGAGGCGCCTTTCTCGCAGTAGAAGATGCCCAGGCGGTCTCCACCGCGGGCGACGGCGCTCACGTCCACGCCATATTTACGGATCTCGTTGCGGCACGCGTCGCCCACGGGATTGTCGGGCAGCTTGGTCACATAGTGGCTCTTGAGGCCGTAGTTGGCCAGCGACACGGCCACGTTGGCCTCTGCCCCGCCAAAGATGATCTCAAACTGGCGCGCCTGAACGATGCGCTCGTATCCCGGCGGCGAAAGACGGAGCATGACCTCTCCAAAACAAACGACCTTGGACATGGTTCCCCTCCTGTGTTCTATATATTACTTGGCTCTGGCGGCCTCGATGGCGCGGATGTAAGCTCGGGCGGTCTCGGTGATCTGGGCATAGTCGCCGGTCTTGGCGCCGCGGGTCAGCTCGCTGCCCGCACCCAGCGCAACCGCGCCGGCCTTGATCCATTCGGCGGCGTTCTCCGCCGACACGCCGCCGGTGGGCATAAGCTTTGCCTGCGGCAAGGGCCCCAGGAAGCTCTTGAGGATGCTTGGCCCGAACAGGTTGGCCGGGAACACCTTGAGGATGTCCGCGCCGGCCTCCATGGCCTGCACCGCCTCCTTGGGCGTCATAACGCCGGGCATGCACGCCACGCGGTAGCGGTTGCACAGGCGCACCGTAGCTTCGTCAAAATAGGGGCTGATGATGTACTGCGCGCCGGACAGTATCGCGATGCGCGCCGTCTCCGGGTCCAGCACCGTGCCCGCGCCCAGAATCAGTTCCCCCTTGGAATATTCTTTCGTCAGGTCCTCTATGGCCTTGTGAGCGCCGGGCACCGTAAAGGTGATCTCCAGCGCCGCCACGCCGCCCTCCAGGCACGCAGCGGCCACGCGCTTGGCCTGCTCGGCGTTCTCCGTGCGCACCACAGCCACCAGGCCCGCTTTCTGGATTTTGCCCAGCACCAGTTCCTTGTCCATGTTTGTTCCTCCTTCGGGTTGCTTTGGTTAACTATGGAATATTTTACCCCCTTGCAATGTGCTTTACAATCGCCCTGATGTCTATCCAGGTGTTTTGTATGATATAATGAGCGAAAAAACGGATGGGGTACGATGGGTAACATACGCATTTCACATAAAGGCCGCCGGCACGTGGAGGGCGGCCACCCATGGGTGTTCGCCAGCGACATCACCCTCGCGGACACGGGCATGGAGCCCGGCGAAGTCGTGGACGTGCGCACCGAGGATGGCAAGCGCTTTCTGGGCCGCGGCTATTACAACCCCAAATCACAGATCTCCCTGCGCATGCTCACAACGAAGGAAGAGCCCATAGATGCCGATTTCGTGGCGCGGCGGGTGCGCGCCGCCGTGGAGCACCGCGCCCGCTTGGGCGTGCTGCCCGCGTGCCGCCTGGTGCACGCCGAGAGCGACCTGCTGCCGGCGCTGGTCGTGGACAAGTTCAACGACGTGTTGGTGATGCAGACGCTGTCCATGGGCATGGAGCGCCTGAAAGATTGGGCCGCCGACGCGCTGATGGCCGTGCCCGGCGTGCGGGGCATTTATGAGCGCAACGACGTGCACGTGCGCGACCTGGAGGGCCTGCCCCGGAACAAGGGATGGCTGCGCGGCGGCGGCGAAACCCAGGCCGTCATAGAGGAAAACGGCATCCGCCTGGCCATAGACTTCGAGAACGGGCAGAAGACCGGCTACTTCCTGGACCAGCGGGAGAACCGCGCGGCCATCGCACCCTTTGTGAAGGGTGGCCGGGTGCTGGATTGCTTCTGCCACATCGGCTCCTTCGCGCTGCACGCGGCGCGTTATGGCGCTGCCGACGTCACCGGCGTGGACATTTCCGAAGAGGCGGTGAACCGCGGGACGATACTGGCCCAGCTCAATAAATTGGACAGCCGCTGCCGCTTCGCGGCGGCCAACGCCTTTGACCGCCTGCGGGAGCTGCAGACCGCCGGCGAAGTTTTTGACGCGATCATACTGGACCCGCCGGCTTTCACCAAAAGCCGCGACACGATACAGAGTGCCTTGCGCGGCTATAAAGACATCAACCTGCGGGCCATGAAGCTGCTGCGCCCCGGTGGCGCGCTGATCACGTGCTCGTGTTCGCAACACATGGCCGAAGCGATGTTTCTGGACATGCTGCAAAGCGCTGCGCTGGACGCCGGGCGGCAGATCCGCATCGTGGAAAAGCGCGGCCAGGCAAAGGATCACCCTTACCTTTTGGCCGCGCCGGAAACCAATTATTTGAAGTGCATTATCGCCCAGGTGTACTAGGCCAAGCCTAGTGCGCCTTGCGCAGGTTCACGAACAGGATGCCGCCGACGGCGCCCACGACGACGCCCATGACCAGATCCGCCAGGAAGGGCCAGCCCACGGACCAATCTCCATCGATCAGCGAGAAGAGCACGAAGGCCAATACCACATACAGGCCGCCGGCGATGCCGCCCTTGAGCCAGCCCTTCAGAGGCCGCCGCCATACAGAGATGATCGCCGCAATCAGCATGCAAATGGCCTTTGCGATGACGTTGACGACGGGCATCGTGTTGTCGCTGACGCGGAACAGGTACATCGCCAGCGCATACAGCCCCACGTAGACGATCGCCATCAGCAGCGCGCCGATCGCGCCCAGAAGAGTGTCCTTAACGATGGTGGGAGGATTGCCCACGTTATCGGTTATGCCTTTGATGCGTGTACTTATCTTCATCGCGCTTCGCCCCTTCTTGTTTGCTATTCATACCTATGCCCTTTGAGGCGTGGATAGTACCGGCGCGCATAAATCAGCAAATCTGGCGCCATATGAATATGCTATAATGAAAATGAGCCCTACGCTTACAGGAACTGGGTGAACCATAAACAAGGACTGGTTTGACGGAGGACGAAATGGCACAGCACGAAAGGCCCGGCGACGCCAATCAAATCACCCGCGACTATTTTGATTCCCTGCTGATTGAAATGCGGCACATAGACGCCGTGGCGCCCTCCACGCAATTGGAGCTGTACGGCGAGACCTTCTCCACCCCGGTCATGACAGCCGCCCTATCCCATCTGGACAGCTGCCTGCCCCACGGCACGGTGGAGCTGGCCAAGGGAGCGTTCGCCGCCAATGCGGTCATGTGGATCGGCATGGGCGAGGATGAGGAACTGGAGGCCATCACCGCGACGGGGGCACGGACGGTCAAGATCATCAAGCCCCACGCGAACAACGCCGAGGTCTTTCGCAAGATCGAACACGCGCAACGCTGCGGCGTGATGGCAGTGGGCATGGACATCGACCACTCCTTCAACGGCAGGGGCGAGCGCGACACCGTGCTGGGTCTGCCCATGACGCCCAAGACGCTGGAGGAGATCAAGTCCTTCGTCCGGGCAACTGAGCTGCCCTTCATCATCAAGGGCGTGCTCAGCGTGCAGGACGCCTTGAAGTGTGCCGAAGCCGGCGTAAGGGGCATCGTCGTATCCCACCACCACGGCATCCTGAACTACGCTGTGCCGCCGCTGATGGTACTGCCGGACATCGCCCGGGCAGTCGGCGGCCATATGCCGATCTTCGTGGATTGCGGCGTGTCCACCGGCATTGATGTGTTCAAGGCGCTGGCCTTGGGTGCCACAGCGGTCTCCGTGGGCCGCGCGCTGATGCCGCCGCTGACCGAGGGCGGCCCCAAGGGCGTGCGCGTGAAGATCGCCGGTATGACGGCGGAGCTGGCCGGCGCCATGGCACGCACGTGCTCCCCGGACATCGCCCACATCGACCCGGCGGTGATCCGCAAGCGGGACTTCTGATACTGTATATTGACGTTGAAAGAAGGTGCCATATGAGAACAGCGCTGGTCGTCATCGATGTGCAGGTGGATTTGTTCGCTTATCCGGAGAGCCCGATATACCGTGGAGAGCGTGTGCTGGAGCGCATCGCAGCTTTGATCTCCCGGGCTCGGGAAGCCGGCGCGCCGGTCGTCTACGTGCAGCACGCGGAGAGCGACGGCAGCCCCATGGCCCGTGGCAAGCCCGGCTTCGCCGTGCACCCGGCCATCGCGCCGCTGGCAGGAGACGCCGTCGTCGTCAAGAAGACCCCCAGCGCCTTCCACCGCACGGCTCTCAAGCGCGTGCTGGCCGAGCTGGCCTGTGACCGGCTGGTGCTGTGCGGCCTGCAGACCGAATATTGCGTGGACACGACGGTGCGCCACGGAAGCGTGCTGGGCTATGAGCAGATCGTAGCGCAGGATGCCCACAGCACCTATGACAGCCAACCGCTGAGAGCCTCAGAAATCATATTGCACCACCAACGCATTTGGCGGGGAAGGTTTGCAGAAGTGGTACCGGCGGATAAAATCGAGTTTCTGTAGCAGCAAGGAACGCCCGCCGGTTGGCGGGCGCTCTGATATCTCCCATTTTCTTTCCTTGGCTTCACAGCCCCTCCGGGCTTAATACTCTCCTTTGATTACGAAGAACGAACCCCGGATGGTTCCGGCCAGTTTGGACTTCTGCCGGGCGAACTTGAAATTCTCCAACTCCTTTGGTATCTCCATCCCCTCGGAGAGCTTAAATCCAACAGCCCGCTTCTTAGGGTCATCAATTGTATACATGACGTTGACCCCTAAACCATCCTCATAAAAGACGTAGGCCATTTTGATGTTTTCCACCTGAAAGCGTGATGTCTCCAGAGGTTTGGCCGCAAACACAATTCCACGTTCTTCTTTCAGAATCCGGTTGACATAGTCGAGGGTCTCTTGGCTTTCGCTGGCTGATTCAACCGAGAAATTGTGCTTGTATTTATTCATATAGTAACGGGCTTCATTGGCTCGCAAACCGGCAAGCGCTTCCGCAACAGGGGAAGACTCTAAACCAACTGTAGACACATTCATAAAATCAACGATATGGGACATCTCTATCCCTCCTTTTCCCTCTTATTATCTCACGAAATCCTAACAACAGAAATCCATATTTCGCTAAAAATAATAAGTGAACGCCCGCCTGTGGCGAGCGCTCGTACCTCTAATTACCCCTCTCACGGTTGTATAGACCGGGGACATAGGTAACACTCTCCGATTAAAATGAGGCATGCAAACCATTACAAAGGAGATGGTT
>JAEYPH010000006.1 GCA_023410875.1 Bacillota bacterium
TCCAAACCGCTCTTTTGAGCAACCTTGGTCGAACTTGTCGCCGTTCTCCCATTCTACCTTGTTTTCGTTTTTTGTGGTGCCCGCCTGGCATGATTATTTCCAAAGGGCGACCGGAAAGCCCTTTGGCCCTGGCGCAGGATGCGCTGTAGCCCAGCGTCGCCTTGTGCGGCTTTGCCGCACTCGCCGACTGGATGTCGGCGAGGCGATGCGCAGGTCGCGCCTCACAGGCGCGAAATCTTGTCCTTGGTAGTTAACATGGATAACCTATTGATATAGGGTTTCCTCCATGGTAGCCGCCATAGGATCAACCAGTTTACGCGCACGGGAGCTATCATAGACGGTGCCCCGGAACATCTTGCGCAGGTTGTAGCGGGAGAAGAACGGGTCGCCGCGGCGCAGGAGGCGCGAGAGGCCCTCCAGCGTGGCGATGGCCGCATAGGCCGGGGCGTAGGGCACCCGCAACGTGGGCACACGGATGCCGTGGCGGCGCTCCATGGCCAGAAAGTCCCGGGCGCTGATGCTCTCGCGGTCGCTGAGAACATAGACACCGCCGGGTGCGTCACCACCGAACCACGCGCACAGGAAGCTCAGGATGTTGCGCACCGAGCAGAAGTGAAACGTGTAGTCCCCCCGGCGGAACAGCACCGCCGCCCGCTTGCCGGCCACATAGAAGCGCTTGTCCAGGTTCAGGCGGAAGTCGCGGTCGTACACCGGCGCAAAGCGCAGCGCCGCCCGGCGGCACGTGTCCGGCAGCTCCTGCCAGAGGGCCTCCTCGGCCCGCAGCTTGCTGCCGCCGTAGGCCGACACGGGGCTGCAGGGTGTATCCTCGTTCAGGATTTTATGCTCGTTCTCGCCGTAGACCTCAATGGTGCTGGAGAAGAGTACGGAACCCACGCCGGTCTGGGCGCACAGGCGGAAGAGGTTGCGGCTGGCCGTGTGGTTGATGCGCTCAAAGGCCTCGTCGGACAGGTCGGCGCTGTTGTTGTGCACCAAGGCCGCCAGGTGCAGCACCGCTGTGGGGCGCAGGGCTTCAAAGGCGCGCTTAAGCGCCGCCTCGTCGGTGATGTCGGCGCTCCGATAGGGGATGGCATCATCAAAACAATGCTCGCTGCGGTCCAGCCCGACGATCTCGTGACCGCCGGCGCGTAAGCCTTCGGCGGCCCGCCGCCCGATGAAGCCGTTGATGCCGGTGATCAAAATCGTCTCTGCCATGGTTCCTCCCGCCTAAGTCCGGCATAGTATAAATCAATAAGTCGTCTATATTCTAATGCGCGGGGAAAAGACTGTCAAAACCGGCGCTGAACATTGCCTTAAATTGCACTTGTCAGACAACACAAGATCGGGTAGAATAGGCCCATCAAATATACACCATTTGCCATGAGGCGGGCTATGCCAAGTGCCCAAAAGCCCGACGCCTTATTTTTTATGGCTTTTTTTGATATCGACTTGACATACCTTGACATGTTTGTTAGAATCAATATCTGCGTTAATATGGGATAACCTGCAACACCTGAGCTGTCAGATATTTAGTATGGCTCATGGTGGGGCGGGGGATACTTGTATAATGGCCCTGCCTTGAATTGGCACGGCAGGAAACAGATGGACTCATTTAGGGGTGATTCGAGCACATGGCCCACAGCGTAAAGGTTCATGAAATAAACGCTGGCAAGCGTACCCGCATGTCATTTTCGAAAATCAAAGAAGTTTTGGAGATCCCCGATCTCATCGGCATCCAGAAATCCTCCTATAAACGTTTTTTGGATCACGACCTCAAGGAAGTGTTCAATGACATTTCCCCGATCACCGATTATACCAATACCTTAAGCCTGGAACTCGTCGACTACCGCCTGGAGGACGAGCCCAAGTATTCCGTCGTGGAATGCAAGGAGCGCGATGTGACCTATGCCGCGCCGCTCAAGGTAAAGGTGCGCCTGAACAACCATGAGACCGGCGAGGTCAAGGAGCAGGAAGTCTTCATGGGCGATTTCCCGCTGATGACCGATCAGGGCACGTTCATCATCAACGGCGCCGAGCGCGTTATCGTAAGCCAGTTGGTGCGCTCCCCCGGCGTTGTGTATTCCGGCATGCAGGATAAAAACGGCGTCATGCTCTTCAGCTCCACGGTTATCCCCAACCGCGGCGCGTGGCTGGAGTTCGAGAGCGATTCCTCGGGCATTCTGTATGTGCGCATCGACCGCACCCGCAAGCTGCCCGCCACGGTGCTCATCCGGGCGCTGATCAACCGCGACCACCCCCAGTGGACCGGCGGCGCCAACGACAGCGAGCGCAACGGCACCGACGAGCAGATTCTCTCGATGTTCTGCGCCCGCATGGGCGACGGCGACGGCAGCTTCGCCTCCAACGACAACCTGCTGGCCACACTGGAGAAGGACAACAGCAAGAACAAGAAGGAAGGCCTGCTGGAGATCTACCGGCGCATCCGCCCCGGCGAGCCGCCGGTGGAGGAGAGCGCCATCCCGATGCTGGCCTCGCTGTTCTTCGACGCCCGGCGCTACGACCTGCTGCGGGTGGGCCGCTACAAGCTCAACAAGAAGCTGGCGCTGGCCATGCGCATCATGCACCGCACCGCCGCCGAGGACATCGTGCACCCTGAGACCGGCGAGATGTTCGTGCGCGCCGGCGAGAAGATCACCCGCGAGCGCGCCTGGGAGATTCAGAACAGCGGCATCAACGCCGTGGACCTGCAGCTGGAGAGCCGCCGCATCCGCGTGGTGGGCAACTGGTTTGTGGACGCCTCGGTGCATCTGGCGCCGCTGGGCGTGGACGCGGCCAAGTTCAACCTCAACGAAAAGGTGCATTACCCGACGCTGCGCGAGGTCATCGCCCAGGCACAAGCCACGGAAAACCCCGACTGGCAGGCGCTGATCGCCCAGAACCACGACCGGTTGATCCCCAAGCATCTGTACAATGACGATATTTACGCCGGTTTCTCCTACATCCTGGGCCTGTTCCACGGCGTGGGCCAGACCGACGACATCGACCACCTGGGCAACCGCCGCGTGCGCTCGGTCGGTGAGCTGCTGCAGAACCAGATCCGCATCGGCCTGGCCCGTCTGGAGCGCGTGGTCAAGGAGCGTATGGCCATACAGGATCAGGACAACCTGACGCCCCAGAGCCTGATCAACATCCGCCCGGTCACCGCGGCCATCAAGGAGTTCTTCGGCTCTTCGCAGCTGTCCCATTTCATGGACCAGACCAACCCGCTGGCGGAGCTCACCAACAAGCGCCGCCTGTCGGCGCTGGGCCCCGGCGGCCTCAACCGCGATCGCGCCAGCTTCGAAGTGCGCGACGTGCACCACTCCCACTACGGACGCATGTGCCCCATCGAGACGCCGGAAGGTCCCAACATCGGCCTGATCGGCTCGCTGGCCATCTACGCCCGCATCAACGATTACGGCTTCATCGAGAGCCCTTATCGCAAGGTGACCCATGACAACGGCGATAACGTCGTCACCGACCAGATTGTCTACATGACCGCCGATGAGGAAGACCAGTACATCATCGCCCAGGCCAACGAGCCCACCGATGACGAGGGCCACTTGGTTCACGAGCGCGTGGCCTCTCGCGCCCACATCGACAACATCGAGGCCCGCCGCGAGGATGTGGACTTCATGGATGTCAGCCCCAAGCAGGTCGTTTCGGTGGCCACGGCCATGATCCCCTTCCTGGAGAACGACGACGCCTCCCGCGCGCTGATGGGTTCCAACATGCAGCGCCAGGCGGTGCCGCTCTTGAAGACCCAGGCGCCGCTGATCGGCACCGGCATCGAGTACCGCGCCGCCCGCGATTCCGGCGTAGCGCTGGTGGCCAAGCAGAGCGGCGTTGTGGAGAAGGTGTGCGCCGACCGCATACAGATTCGCGGTGAGGACAAGCAGCTGCACACCTACGAGCTGCTCAAGTTCCTGCGTTCCAACCAGGGCACCTGTGTGACCCAGAAGCCCATCGTCATCAAGGGCGAGGTCATCAAGGCCGGCGACATCATCGCCGACGGCCCCAGCACCGACATGGGCGAGCTGGCCCTGGGCAAGAACATCCTGATCGGCTTTATGAGCTGGGAAGGCTACAACTACGAGGACGCCATCCTGATCAGCGAGAAGCTGGTCAAGGAGGACGTGTTCACGTCCATCCACATCGAGGAATACGAGTCCGAGGCCCGCGACACCAAGCTGGGGCCCGAGGAGATCACCCGGGAAATCCCCAACGTCGGCGAGGATGCGCTGAAGGACCTCAATGAGCGCGGCATCATCCGCGTGGGCGCCGAGGTGCGCTCCGGTGACATCCTCGTGGGCAAGGTTACCCCCAAGGGCGAGACCGAGCTCAACCCCGAGGAAAAGCTGCTGCGGGCGATCTTTGGCGAGAAGGCCCGCGAGGTTCGCGACACCTCCCTGCGCGTGCCCCACGGCGAGAGCGGCATCATCGTGGACATCAAGGTGTTCACCCGCGAGAACCACGACGAGCTTTCCCCCGGCGTCAACGAGATGGTGCGCGTGTACATCGCCCAGCGCCGCAAAATCAGCGTGGGCGACAAGATGGCCGGCCGCCACGGCAACAAAGGCGTTATCTCCCGGATTCTTCCGGAAGAGGATATGCCCTTCCTGCCCGACGGCACGCCGCTGCAGATCGTGCTGAACCCGCTGGGCGTGCCCAGCCGCATGAACATCGGCCAGGTGCTCGAGGTTCACTTGGGCCTGGTGGCCAAGGCGCTGGGCTGGCATGTGGCCACGCCGGTGTTCGACGGCGCCACCGAGGAGGACATCCAGGCGCTGCTGGCCCAGAACGGCTTCAGCCCCGATGGAAAGACCATCCTCTACGATGGCCGCACCGGCGACCCCTTCGAGAACCCGGTCACCGTGGGCTATATGTACATCCTCAAGCTCATCCACTTGGTGGACGACAAGATTCACGCCCGCTCCACCGGCCCCTATTCGCTGGTTACGCAGCAGCCTCTGGGCGGCAAGGCCCAGTTCGGCGGCCAGCGCTTCGGCGAAATGGAAGTGTGGGCGCTGGAAGCCTATGGCGCGGCGCACACGCTGCAGGAGATCCTGACCGTGAAGTCCGACGACGTCGTGGGCCGCGTGAAGACCTATGAAGCCATCGTCAAGGGCGAGAACATCCCCGAGCCCGGTATCCCCGAAAGCTTCAAGGTGCTCATCAAAGAAATGCAAAGCCTGTCGCTGGACGTCAAAGTCCTTTCCGAGGACCACGAGGAGCTGGAGATCCGCGAGTTGGACGACGAACCCGGCTTCGTCAGCCACGTGCCGGTGCCCCGGCGCCGTGCCGACGACGAGGTGGGTGAATACGGCGGAGGCAGCGCCCGCACCGATGCCGAGGACAGCGACGACCAGTCCTTCCCGGACATCGACGAGCTGGAGGACCTGGCCGGCATCGGCGGCATCATGAGCGAAAGCCCGGTGCTCCACGGCCTGGACGACGAAGAGGCCTCCGACGATATCGACGAAGAATGAGGGTAGTGTAGAATGGCAGAACTCCAGGATTTCAACAAGGAACCGCAGGCCAAGAAGGAAAAGGTTCTTTTCGACCTGAACAACTTCGACGCCATGAAAATAGGCCTGGCTTCGCCGGATCGCATCCTGCAGTGGAGCCACGGCGAGGTGCGCAAGCCCGAGACCATCAATTACCGCACGCTCAAGCCCGAACGCGACGGCCTGTTTTGCGAGAAGATCTTCGGGCCTACCCGCGACTGGGAGTGCCATTGCGGCAAGTACAAGCGCATCCGCTACAAGGGCATCATCTGCGACAAGTGCGGCGTAGAGGTCACCCGTCAGAAGGTTCGCCGCGAGCGCATGGGCCACATCAAGCTGGCAGCGCCGGTCAGCCACATTTGGTATTTCCGCGCCATCCCCAGCCGCATGGGCCTGCTGCTGGACATGAGCCCCCGCCTGCTGGAGCGCGTGCTCTATTTCGCCGCCTACGTCGTGACCGACCCCGGCCATACCAACCTGAACTACAAGGGCCTGCTCAACGACAAGGAATATCGCGAGGCCCGCGACACCTTTGGCGAGTCCTTCAAGGCCGGCATGGGCGCCGAGGCCGTCAAGGAACTGCTTCGGCAGCTGAACCTGGACAAGCTGGCCGACGAGCTGCGCGCCGACATCAATAATTTCGCCGGCCAGAAGCGCAGCCGCGCCATCAAGCGCCTGGAGGTCGTGGAGGCCTTCCGCCAGAGCGGCAACAAGCCTGAGTGGATGATACTGGACGTGGTTCCGGTGATTCCGCCGGAAATCCGCCCCATGGTGCAGCTGGACGGCGGCCGTTTCGCAACCTCCGACCTCAACGACCTGTACCGCCGTGTTATCAACCGCAACAACCGCTTGAAGCGCCTGCTGGAGCTCAACGCCCCGGAGATCATCGTGCGCAACGAGAAGCGCATGCTGCAGGAAGCCGTGGACGCGCTGATCGACAATGGCCGCCGCGGCCGGCCCGTGACCGGCCCTGGCAACCGCCCGCTGCGCTCGCTTTCCGACATGCTGCGCGGCAAGCAGGGCCGCTTCCGCCAGAACCTGCTGGGCAAGCGCGTAGACTACTCCGGCCGCTCGGTTATCGTGGTTGGCCCGGAGCTCAAGATGTACCAGTGCGGCCTGCCCAAGGAGATGGCGCTGGAGCTCTTCAAGCCCTTCGTCATGAAGAAGCTTGTGGAAGAGGGCTATGCCCACAACATCAAGTCCGCCAAGCGCATGGTGGAGCGCGTCAAGCCCGAGGTGTGGGACATCCTCGAGGGTGTCATCAAGGAGCACCCGGTGCTGCTGAACCGCGCGCCCACGCTGCACCGCCTGGGCATCCAGGCCTTTGAGCCTGTGTTGGTGGAAGGCCGCGCCCTCAAGATCCACCCGCTGGTGTGCACCGCCTACAACGCCGACTTCGACGGCGACCAGATGGCCGTGCATGTGCCGCTGAGCGTGGAAGCCCAGGCCGAGGCCCGGTTCCTGATGCTCTCCACCAACAACATGCTCAAGCCCCAGGATGGCCGCCCGGTGGCCAGCCCCACCCAGGACATGGTTATCGGCATCTACTATATGACCATCGAACGCCCCGGCGCCAAGGGCGAGGGCCGCGTGTTCGCCGACCCCGACGAAGCCATCATGGCCTATGAGCTCAAGGAGATCAGCATACAGGCCAAGGTCAAGATCCGCGTGACCCGCGAGATCGAGGGCCAGAAGTACAGCAAGCTGCTGGACACCACCGTGGGCCGGTGGCTCTTTAACGAGGGCATTCCCCAGGACTTGGGCTTTACCGACCGCTCCACGACCGAAAGCCTGCTCAACCTTGAGATGAACGAGCTCGTGACCAGCGGCATGCTCAAGGAAATCGTGGACCGCACCTTCCGCATCCATGGCAACGCCCAGTGCGCCGTGGTGCTGGATCAAATCAAGCGCATGGGCTTCAAGTATTCCACCCGCGGCGCTGTGACGATCTCCGTGAGCGACATCGAGATCCCCAAGGAGAAGCCGGCGCTGCTGGCTTCCGCCGAGGAGAAGGTTGCCGAGGTCGAGCAGGCCTTCCGCGACGGTTTGATCTCCGAGGAGGAACGCTACGGCCACGTCGTTACAATCTGGAAGGATACGACTTCCGCCGTAACCAAGGCGCTTATGGACAACCTGGGCCGCTACAACCCGGTATACATGATGAGCCACTCCGGCGCCCGCGGCAACCCCAACCAGATCCGCCAGCTGGCCGGCATGCGCGGCCTGATGGCCAACCCCTCCGGCCGCATTATCGAGATGCCCATCCGCGCCAACTTCCGCGAAGGCCTGACCGTACTGGAGTTCTTCATCTCCACCCACGGCACCCGCAAGGGTCTGGCCGACACCGCTCTGCGTACCGCCGACTCGGGCTACCTGACCCGCCGCCTGGTGGACATTTCCCAGGACGTCGTCGTGCGCGAGGACGATTGCTTTGTCAGCCGCGGCGAGCGCGTGCGCGGCATCATCGTCAAGGCCGTTATGGATGGCAACCGCGTTATCGAGCCGCTGCGCGACCGCATCTGGGGCCGCGTGCCGGTGGAAGACATCGTGCACCCCGAGACCAAGGAAGTGCTGGCCCCCGCCGGCGAGATGATCGACCGTCAGACCAGCCGCCTGGTGCAGGATGCCGGCGTCACCGAAGCCCATGTGCGCTCGGTGCTGACCTGCCGCAATGAACACGGCGTGTGCGCCAAGTGCTATGGCCTGGACATGGCCAACGGCCTGAAGGTGTCCGTCGGCGAATCCGTCGGCACCATCGCCGCCCAGTCCATCGGCGAGCCCGGCACACAGCTGACCATGCGTACGTTCCACACCGGCGGCGTCGCCGGCGACGACATCACCCAGGGTCTGCCCCGCGTAGAGGAGCTCTTCGAGGCCCGCAAACCCAAAGGCCAGGCGGTCATCTCCGAAATCTCCGGCAAGGTTGCCATCATCCGCCACGACGACTCCAACAAGCGCGAGATCACCGTGACCAACGATGAGGAGACCAAGAGCTATGCGATCCCGTACACCAGCCGCATCAGCGTGCGCGACGAGCAGAGCATCGAGGCTGGCGACAGCCTGACCGAGGGTTCCATCAACCCCCACGACATTCTCAAGATCAAGGGCATCAAGGGCGTGCAGGAATACCTGCTCAAGGAAGTGCAGGTCGTGTACCGCCTGTCCGGTATCGACACCAGCGACAAGCACATCGAGGTGATTCTGCGCCAGATGCTGCGCAAGGTGCGCATCGAGGACGCCGGCGATACCGAGCTTCTGCCCGGCGCGCTGGTGGACATCTTCCTCTTTGAGAAGGTCAACGAGGAGACCATCCTGCGCGGCGCGCGGCCAGCCACCGCCCGGCGCGTGCTCATGGGCATCACCAAAGCGTCGCTGGCCACCGACAGCTTCCTGTCCGCCGCGGCGTTCCAGGAGACCACCCGTGTGCTGACCGATGCTGCCATCAAGGGCAAGATCGACCCGCTGGTGGGCCTCAAGGAAAACATCATCATCGGCAAGCTGATCCCCGCGGGCACCGGCATGCGCCGCTACAAGAACATACAGATCAACACCGACTACCTGCCGTTGGAAGGCGCCTTCACCGGCATGGATTCTGACGACGGCGACGAGAGCTTCGCCTCCGGCGCGGATTATGTGTCCGGCACCGGGGCCGAGTATGTGGGCGCGGAAGCCTCCGATTACGCCGCCGACACCGCGTCCGACTACGGCGCCGGCGCCTCCTATGACGACGCGGCTGCTGACGCCGACGAGCCTCTGGACCTGGAAGCCGCCCTCATCGACGACGAGGAAGTTTGAAAGGCCCAAAGACAACCTGACCAGTGACAAAAGCCCGCCGGCGGATTTGCCGGCGGGCAATTTCATAACAACTTTTGGGGATATGTCGAGGGGTTACTGCTCCTTGCGCCATGTGAGTCGGGCATAGAGCATCGGCCCGATGATCAGCGCCAGGCACAGCCCGATGCCGACCAGCGCGCTGGCCGTGCCGGGTACGAAAGCCAACGTCAGCATGATGACGCCCGACGCCATCCACAGATACCCGCCAAACCGGCGGGACTTGACCAGCCACGGCCAGCGCTGCAGCCGGGAGCCCCGGACCCGCAGCTTGGGCAGCAGGTTGCCGACGATCAGGAACAGGAAACCAGTGATCAGCTTGGCCAGGAAATCCATCGGCAGCCCCATGCCCAGGCTTATGAGCACCGAAGCAATGTGCACCAGCAGGAATACGCCTGCCAGCACGCCGCCGATCCACCGGTAGGTATCCGGCGAGCGCTCGTATTGCTCCCGTGGTATCGAGGGAAGATAAAAAAGCAGGAAAGCGATGCAGACGAGGGGAAGCAGAAATGCGCCGGGAAATTTTGGCAGCGTCCAATCCACCTGGCCGGCGGAGTTCCAGTGGACAGGAAATTGCTCGGGCAGCCGGGCGAACACGACCAGCGTGATGACCAACGGCAGCAGCAGCACAAACCACAGGGGCCATGGCAGAAGTCTATTGTTCTTCATGCGCGGAGTCTCCTTTCAGATGGATGAGCCAAACCATCACCTCTTCCAGAACAGAGGTGTTCAGCTCATAGACGATGGTCTTGCCTTCGCGCCGGTCGCTGACCAAGCCGGCGTCCTTGAGTACTGAGAGGTGGTGGCTCACGGTGGCCTGGGTCATGTCGAACTGCGCGGAAATATCCCCGGCGGTGCGGTCCCGGTCCCGCAGTAGCAGCAGAATTTCCCGCCGCGTTTTATCGGAGAGCGCCTTGAACGAATCGTGATATCCCATGGTGCTCCTCCCACGGCAACTGCGTGGTCATTTAGACGTTCTTCGAAATGAATTGTAGCAGATGGGACGCTCAGGCACAATGTATATTTCGATGAACTTCTAAATGAAATGCTGTGCAAAGTGTGCAGAAGCCAAAAAACCCGGATTTTACAACGAATGAAGCGCTTTGTTGTTGACACAGCATCTTGCGGGCGCTATAATTATCGGGCGTGTTTGAACGATGGAATACTATGAAATCGCTAAAATGTTAGCACAACCGCGCTGCCGCGTGGCGGGTCTCAAGCAGGTGCAGCGGGCCATATTGGCCGGTCAGGTGCAAGCCGTGGTGCTGGCGCAGGACGCCGACGAGTCCATTGCCAGAGAAGTGAAGGCGCTTTGTACCGAACACGCGGCGCCGTGTATTATGGGACCAGGCAAGGCCGCGCTCGGTGCGGCGTGCAGGCTGCAGGTAGGCGCTGCGGTGGCTGCAATTTTGAAATAGGAAGCGGCGACAAAAAGCTACCGATCCCCAAGGGTTGTGGGGTACCGCAGGCAACGCGGGATGTCGGCTTGGCCGACATAAGAGCGTTGCCGGTCGTTTCCGAAGGAAACGAGCAATGCCGCCAGAGGCGGTGACAAAATGCTACCGATCCCCAAGGGTTGTGGGGTTTTGGATAGAGCCATGAGAACTACAGGGAGGAGGTGCCACAAAGGCATGCCAACAATCAATCAGATCGTCCGTCAGGGCAGGGAGCGTGTCACGTATAAGAGCAAGTCGCCGATTCTGGAGGGGAACCCCCAGAAGCGCGGCGTGTGCCTGGCTGTGAAAACGATGACCCCCAAGAAGCCGAACTCGGCGCTGCGCAAGATCGCCAGGGTGCGCCTGGTCAACGGCAACGAGGGTACGATTTATATCCCCGGCATCGGCCACAATCTGCAGGAGCATTCGGTTGTTCTGGTCAGGGGCGGCAGGGTCAGGGATCTTCCCGGTACCCGCTACCACATCATCCGCGGCGCGCTGGACGCGTCGGGTGTGGACGGCCGTCGGCAGAGCCGCTCGCTTTACGGCGCCAAGCGTCCGAAGAAGTAACATCCCCCTGGGAGCCTAAGAGTGCCTGATGGCTTAAGCGCGCTTGGAACGTGCCGCTTGCAGCCGGCTGAGGCGTCGAATGGAGCCCGACCGTATCCACATATTAATAGGAGGGTTCATCATGCCCAGACGTGGAGGGGTACCGAAGCGGGAAGTGCTTCCGGACCCAATCTATGGCAATGTCGTGTTGACCCGGCTGGTAAACCGGGTGATGCTCGACGGCAAAAAGGGAACGGCGCAGCGCATTTGCTATGACGCGTTCGATATTATCCGTGAAAAGACCGGCAAGGAGCCCATCGATGTGTTCGAGACCGCGATGAACAACATCATGCCGCTTCTGGAGGTCAAGGCGCGCCGCGTGGGCGGCGCCACTTATCAGGTGCCTTTGGAGGTGCGGCCATCCCGCCGGCAGACGCTCGGTCTGCGCTGGCTGGTTAGCTTTGCCCGCGAGCGCAGTGAGCGCGGCATGGAGGCAAAGCTGGCTGCCGAGATCATGGACGCGGCCAACAGCACCGGCGCCGCCGTCCGCCGCAAAGAGGACATGCACCGCATGGCCGAGGCCAACAAGGCTTTCGCACACTACAGATGGTAGTCTGAATCCGCAGCCACGGTTGCGGTCAAAGTATCAGCGAGCGGGTGTTGGACTGAAAGCCCCACGGGGCACAGTCCACACCCGCGAAGCGTATGATGGGGCATTGTTAAGTAGAGATTAAGGGCAGGCAATGCGTGATGTCGGCTCTGCCGACATAAGCGCATTGCCGGTCGCCAGCAAAGCTGGCGAGCATCGCCGCAAAAGCGGCGATCAGATGTCCACCAATCACCAAGCCCAGAACGCCGTTCGGGCGGCATTCAGGGCAAATCATCGGATCGAGATTAAGAAGCCGGAAACCGCCAGCGTTTCAGGCTGACGGGCAAGCTTTAACATATAACATCACAAACCCCGCGGCACAATGCCAAGGGGAGGCCGCCTGGCCCTTTGGCCGGTGGCCGCACCTTGAAGGAGGATTACAGTGGCCAGACAAGTTTCCCTGGAAATGACGCGCAACGTGGGTATCATGGCCCACATCGACGCGGGAAAGACGACGACGACGGAGCGTATTCTGTTCTATACGGGCAAATTGCACCGCATGGGCGAGGTCCATGAGGGCGCGGCCACGATGGACTGGATGGAGCAGGAGCAGGAGCGCGGCATCACGATCACGTCCGCCGCGACGACGGCCTTCTGGCGCGACCATCGCATCAACATCATCGACACCCCCGGACACGTGGACTTCACCATGGAGGTGGAGCGCTCGTTGCGCGTGCTGGACGGCGCTGTGGCCGTGTTCTGCGCCAAGGGCGGCGTGGAGCCCCAGAGTGAGACCGTGTGGCGCCAGGCCAACAAGTATGGCGTGCCGCGCATCGCCTTCGTCAACAAGATGGACATCATCGGCGCGGATTTCATGCGCGTCGTGGGCATGATGAAGACCCGCCTGAACGCCAACCCCGTGCCCATCCAGATCCCTATCGGCACCGAAGACAAGTTCACCGGCATCATCGACGTCGTGCGTAAGGTCGCGGAAATCTACAAGGACGATCTTGGCAAGGAGATTGAGGTTACCGACATTCCTGACGAATACATGGAGGCCTTCAAGGAGGCGCGCCACAATCTCGTGGAATCCGTGGCCGAGACCGAGGAAGACCTCATGGAGAAATACTTCGAGGACGGCGACTTGAGCCTCGAGGATCTCAAGCGCGGCATCCGCGCTTCCACGATCAAGGGTCACATGATCCCCATGCTGTGCGGTTCGTCCTACAAGAACAAGGGTGTGCAGCCGCTGCTGGATGCCATCGTGGACTACCTGCCCTCGCCCGTGGACATCCCGCCGGTGCAGGGCATGGAGCCCGGCACCGAGAACGCGCTGACCCGCAAGGCCTCCGACGACGAGCCCTTTGCCGCGCTGGCCTTCAAGATCATGAGCGATCCCTTCGTGGGCAAGCTGGCCTTCTTCCGCGTGTACAGCGGCAAGCTGACCAGCGGCTCCTCGGTCTATAACCCCGCCCGCGGCAAGCGCGAGCGCATCGGCCGCCTGCTGCAGATGCACGCCAATCATCGCGAGGACATCGAGGAAGTGCTGGCCGGCGACATCGCCGCCGCCGTGGGTCTGCGCAACGCGACCACCGGCGATACGCTGTGCGATGAGAACAACCCCATCGTGCTGGAATCCATGGAGTTCCCCGAGCCGGTCATCCGCGTGGCCATCGAGCCCAAGACCAAAGCCGGGCAGGACAAGATGACGATGGCGCTGGTCAAACTGGCCGAGGAAGACCCGACTTTCAAGACCTACACCGACACCGAGACCGGGCAAACCATCATCGCCGGCATGGGCGAGCTGCACCTGGAGATCATCGTGGACCGCATGCTGCGCGAGTTCAAGGTGGAGGCCACCGTTGGCGCGCCGCAGGTCAGCTACCGCGAGACCATCCGCCGCGCCAGCCGGGGCGAGGGCCGCTTCGTTCGCCAGACCGGCGGCCGCGGCCAGTTCGGCCACGCCATCATCGAAATCGAGCCTCTGGAGCCAGGCTCCGGTTATGTGTTCGAGGATGCCGTCGTGGGCGGCGTCATCCCCAAGGAGTTCATTCAGCCCGTCAACGCCGGCATCAAAGAAGCGCTGGGTAACGGCCCGTTGGGCGGCTATGAGCTCGTGGACTTCAAGGCCCGTCTGGTGGACGGCTCCTACCACGATGTGGACTCCTCGGAAATCGCCTTCAAGGTGGCCGGCACCATGGCCCTGCGCGAGGCGCTCAAAGGCGCCAACCCGGTGATCCTGGAGCCCATCATGAAGGTGGAGGTCGTGATCCCCGAGGATTACATGGGCGACGTCATGGGCAACATCTCCTCGCGCCGCGGGCACATCGAGGGCATGGATTCCGTGGCAGGCAGCCAGGTTGTGCGCGCCAACGTGCCGCTGGCCGAGATGTTCGGCTACGCCACCGACCTGCGCAGCCGCACCCAAGGCCGCGGCGTGTTCACGATGCAGTTCAGCCACTTCGCCGAGGTTCCCTCCGGTGTGGCGGACAAGATCACGGGCAAGCGCAACAAGGACTGATCAAAAAGCAAGATGCATGAGAGCGGGCAGCGATGCCCGCTCTTTTCTTGTCTCCGCTGCATCCATCCCATATAATCAGAGCAGGAGCAGGCCAAAGAGGAGCGTGCATTTTGGATTTTCTTCACTACATCTTGCAATTGGCAGCGGATGCTGTAATCGCTGGTGGTATAAGCTTGGTATTTGCTCACATTACAAAAAGCAACCGTAAGGCGCTCGCTGAAACCCTTGAGAAAGAGCACGTTGTTGTTCATCTGCCACAAGCTTATAGATGGATCGGGGTAATCTGCTCGCTTCTTTTCGTCTTGTCCTTACTTCTTATGATTGCCTTCCCAAACGATACTGCCGAAATATGGGTCGGTATTGTGTTTGGTATATTTATAATTATGGGTGTATGTCTTTTTTGGGCGGCGAGCATTTGGAGAATTCACATTTATAGGAATGATGATTTTTTAATATATATTTCGTCGTTTGGTGGAAGGCATCACGTAAAATATAAGGATATCGATTGCTATAAAAATGGAGCGAGTTGCATCAGGCTAAGAGCAAACGGGAAGATGTTTTTTGTTGACAGCAAGGCAACAAATGTGGAGGCCTTGCTGGAAATGCTAAAAAGGAATTGCATAGAAGAAGCTAAATAACTGCATCAGCTTCCGTGTCAGCGTTGTTGAATAGTGGAATGAGCATACAGTCCAACATGAGAGGAAGAAGGAAAAAAGCAACATTTAACACAAGCGTGCAGCCAAAAGGCTGCCTCATCTTTATAGATTGATTTATAATGTATAATGGAATTGGTGTGAGGGGGGACGGCCATGAGCACGCTCTTTATAACCGGCGGCAACCGGGGCATCGGCTTTTACATGGTCAAGCAGTGGCTGGAGGACGGCAATGCCGCCGCTGTGCTGGACTTGGACTGTGGCAACCTGCAGCCGCTGCGGCAGCAGTTCCCGGGCAAGCTGCTGTGCTTCGCCGGCGACGTAACCGACGCGCAGGCCGTGGCCGACGCCGTGGCGCAGACGCGAGCAATGCTTGGGCCCATTGACACGGCCGTGCACAACGCGTGCCTGTGCCTCTTTGAGCCGCTGGAGGCGCTGACGCCGCAGGATTACCGCCGGGTCATGGAAGTGAACTTGCTGGGCGCGGTGCACCTGGCCCAGGCGGTGCTGCCGGGCATGAAGGAGCGCGGCGCGGGCCGTCTGTGCCTGACCAGCTCCGGCGTGGGTGTCATGGGCTTCTCCCGCATCAGCGCCTATGCCGCCAGCAAGGGCGCTCTGGAGGCTCTGGCCAAGTGCTTGCGGCTGGAGTGCCGGCCCTTCGGCGTGACGGTGCACCTGCTGCACCCGCCTCTGACGGACACGGAATCCTCCTCGCCGCTGCCGGTGCCCAAGGAGTTCAAGGCCTCTGCCGAAAAGGTGGGCCGGGGCCTGGGCCGCCGCCTGGGGCAACGCCGCTTCGTGATCACGTCCAGCGCCGGCGACGCCTTCAGCGTACGCATGAGCTATTTGTTCCCGCTGCAGATGGGTGCGCTGCTGGACAAGATGACCGGCAGGGCGGCGGCTGGGACGTCGCGGCCGGTGTAACCGCGGCCCTGCCAGATCGCTTTGTTATAACATAATGAGAAAGTGGTTGGGTCTTTATATGATGAATGATATTTTTTCTGTTGAAGATGTGTTTTCAATGCTTGATTCTTTTTTTGATAATCCAGCGGAACATTGGGATGGTTTTTATTCGGAAGGAAGGGCAAATGGTATTCCGATACCCTTTTTTGTGGACGCTCCCGATGAAAACCTAGTTGAGTACTTCGGTAAAGGAATCCTTACTTCCGGCAGGGCGCTTGAGTTGGGCTGCGGACCAGGCCGCAACGCCACCTTTCTGACTGAGAAGGGGTACTCGGTTGATGCCGTGGATATATCCCAGGAAGCCATCGCCTGGGCAAGGCAGAGAGCTCGGGCAAAGAACCTGAATATCAACTTTATCTGCGACTCAATCTTCAACGTTGCCATTGAGCCGTCGAGCTATGATCTCGTGTACGACAGCGGATGCCTTCATCACTTTCCGCCCCATCGCAGAATCACCTATGTCGAACTGCTCAAGAAAGCATTGAAACCCAATGGGTTCTTTGCGCTGACGTGTTTCGTTCCCGGCAGAGCAGATGAAACCGGCGGCGAAAATATTACCGACCGAGAGCTCTACGAACGGCGCAATATGAGGGGCGGCATTGGATATACGGAAGAAAAACTGGTAAAGATTTTCGCAGGCGATTTTGATATCGTGGAATTCAGAAGAATGAAGGATGTTGCCCAATCCACCGGATTGTTTGGCAAGTCCTTTTTATGGGCGGCTATCTTCAGGAGAAAGCAGATTGCTTGAGTGTATCGCTCCATAGAGCGGTGGCGGCTATCAACGCTCCCTAGCGAGGCATTTGCTTCAGGAAAGTGTTTGTGGTACATTCATGACAAGTCAAGGAGGCGTGTATTATGCCGGTATTGTCGATGTTCTATGGGATCATCGTGCGTATGTATCGTGAAATCGGGGAACGACATCATGTGCCGCACTTTCATGCCGCCTACGCAGAGCATTCCATCGTAATCGGCTTGGATGGCGCTACATTGGAAGGATTGCTCCCGGTTAAGCAGTATCGTCTGCTCATGGCCTGGTACGAGTTGCATCAAGAAGAGCTTTCGGCCAACTGGGAGCTCCTGTCAACCAACGGCGAGTATTTCAAGATCAAGCCCCTTGATTAGGAGGGATCGCATGCCACGTATTATAGAGGTCCTGGCAATGGATGGCTATGAACTGCTTCTGGCCTATAACAACAACGAAAAACGCATTCTCGATATGAAACCCTTTTTGGCAGACCCTTTTTGGGCGTCGATCGCTGCGGAACCATTGTTCCGCACGGCTAAGGCTGACGGCATGGGGATATCATGGAGCAACGGGGTGGACTTGTCCCCCGAGGATGCCTATTCGTTCTCGAAGCCTTGTTCATAGACTTATTGTCAGAGTTTACAGCTCCTTATGCTGTTCGGACGAAGAAAGGACCGTTTTGCGCCTCATAACCGCCAGTGCCACGGCGAAGGCCACCGTGGCCACCGCCGCCAGCGCAGCTGCTCCGGCATACAGCGGCTGCACGCCCCAGGCGTCTATGATGATGCCGCCCAACCGGTTGCCCACGAAGCCGCCTACGCCCATATACAGTGACGCGGCCACGGTGAGCGCAGTGGTGCGCCGGCGTTCCGGCGCAATGCGGCTGATGTAGTGCACGCTGGTCGGCATAAAGATGCCAAAGGAGATGGAGTTGGTCAGCTGCGCCATGATCAGCGCCGTGACCGAATGGGCGGACAGGAAGAACACGAAGATGCGCACGGCGAAAAAGCCCATGGCGAACACCAGCAGCGTGGTGTCCTGGAAGCGGCGCAGCAGCCGGCTGGACAGGAACATGATCGGGATTTCACTTAAGGCCATCAGGCTCAGGCCCCAGCCCAGCTGTTCCGTGGTGCCGCCGGCGCTCTGTAGGAGCACCGGGTAGAACGTCATGGCGGCGGCCTGGCCGAAATACAGCAGCATCGTGAATCCCACAAAGCACAAATACGCGGCGTTGCGGTGCAGCGGCTGCTCCGCCGCCGGCGGGGGCGTCAGGGTGGTCGCGGTAGCGGCGGGCGTGGCCTGTGCCGCGGGCTCCCGCACCAGCAGGATCAGCGCTGCCGCGGCACACTCGGCCACCAGTAAAAATGGATACAGCTTGTCGGTGCCATATTTCTGAAACAACCAGCCGCACAGCAACGAGCCCAGCGCGTAGGTTAGCGATCCGGTGCCGCGAAGCAGGCCGTAATTGATGGGCAGCCCGCGGCTCTTCATGCGCATTGTCCAGCCATCCAGCACGCCGGACTGGCTGAATACGGTCATGTTGAGCGCGATCAGCAGCGGCAGCAGGAATGCGCCGCCCACGACGCTGGGCACCAACTGAGCCAACAGGCTGCCGGCCACGAGATTCGCAAAAAGCAGCCATCGGGCGCTCTTGAGGCGGTCACACAGGGTGCCCCACAGCACTGGACCCAGTATACCCACGATGCTCAATGTGGACATGATTTGTCCGATGGCAATTTCGTTCAAGCCCTGGTCTCGCAGATAGGGCACGAAAAAGCCGAATTGGGCGCTCATGCCGATCCACAGAAAGCCGTAGACGCCTGTGAGGGCAATGGTGTTTCTCTGGTGGGACTCATGGGTCTTCATATGCGGCATTCTCCCCGTGCGCAACAGTGCATTCATTGGCGTATGGACTCTATGATAACGTTTTCATCCGCGAAGTTCAATCTTATGCATTAAAAGAGGTCATTTACCAAGGATTTCTTTGCGAAATTCCGTAAATTCCCAAAGTAAGTACCACAGTAGGAAGGCAGTAGAGTTTACCTTGAAAAACGACCGGAACTCAATATGAGAAACGATAAATAATGAAGCAAAAATGCAATACAGATTGTCTGTGTTATGGCAGGAGGGTATCTTAAACAAGCCTTGAAATAGGACGTTTCAAAGTAAATTCCATATTCTGGGAA
>JAEYPH010000007.1 GCA_023410875.1 Bacillota bacterium
GCGCCCAATTGGGCGCCCACCAAACCGCGCCGACGACGAAAGGCTTAGTACCCCTTGCCCAATTCCCCCTGCGCCGATTCCTTCAGCGTGCCCGCAGCCTCGCGCTTGAAGGCCTCCTCCATGATGGCCGCCGTGGCCGTGGCCCCCACGCGCACGCAGCCCACGGCGCGGCAGGCCAGCACGGCGTCCAACTCGCGCACGCCGCCGGCGGCCTTCACGCGCACGCTGGGCGAGCACGTGGCGCGCATCAGCTTCAAGTCCTCGATGGTGGCGCCGGTGGGCGCGTAGCCGGTGGAGGTCTTCACAAAATCCGCGCCGGCACGCTCCGCCAGCACGCAGGCCTTGGCCTTCTGCTCGTTGGTCAGATAGGCGTTCTCCAGGATCACCTTGACGATGGCTCCCCGCTTGTGGGCGGCTTCCGTCACGGCACGGATGTCCTGCTCCACGTAGTCATACTGGCCGGAGATCAGCCTGCCGATGTTGAGCACCATGTCCAGCTCCACGGCCCCGTCGTCCATGGCGCGCTCAGCCTCAAAGACCTTGACGTCCGTGCGGTTGGAGCCGTGGGGGAAGCCGATTACGGTGCTGAGCTTCACGTCCGAACCGGCCAGCACTTCCCTGCCGATGGGCAGATCGCTGGGCTTCATGCACACGGTGGCGGTGTCGTACTTCCGGGCGATCTCGCAGCCCTGGCGCACGATTTCGGCGTCCATCTCGGGCTTGAGCAGGGAATGGTCCAGCATTTTGGCGATGTCCTTGGCTGTCAACATGATCGAATTCCTCCTTAGAGTATTTAGAGTATTTAGAGTATATTAGGTCCCTACCGGATGATGCGGCCCGTGGACGTGCCCGACGGGCTCAGAATGCCGTGAATTTCATAGCGGTCACCGCGGAACAGTGTGTTTTCCTCCCAGATGACGGCTCCGTTGGCCAGGTATCCGCAGCCCTCCACCCGCAGGCACGCACAGCCCTGCTTCACCTGCAGCAGTGTGCGCTCCTCGGCGCTGGGCGAAACGGCGCGCGCCCGCTGCTCGGCGTGGGAAACCTCGATGCCCAACTCCTTTAGCGCTGCGTAAAGTGAGCCCTCCACCATTTCCCGTGTGATGCCCGCGCACACCGGCTTTACGAGAAAGCGCCGCTCGTAAATAACGGGCACGCCGTCCACGCTGCGCAGCCGCTCCAGGCATATCGTCTCGCCCAGCAACCCATGGCGCGCGTCCTCAAACTTCAACACCCGTGTCGTGGGAGCAAGGCCGCTGCGCCGGGCTTTTTCCGTAAAGGAGAACAGCGCGCTCATGTCGTGTTCCAGCGCTTTGCCCGCGACGAAGGCGCCCACGCCCTTTTTGTACTGCAGCTGCCCGTCGGCCACCAGCATGGAGAGCACCTTGTTGGCCGTGGTGCGGCTGATGGCAAAGCGAGCTGCAAGCTCCCGCTCGGAGGGGAAACGGCCCTCCGACGGATACCTGCCCTCGGCCAACTCCTGGCGAAGCAGCTCGACGATTTGCTGATACAGCGGTTCCCGAATCAGATCCGGCATGACATTCCCTCACGTGGATGAGTGGCTTATCCACTTCCTCGATTATACCCGTTCAATTCCATTCTGTAAACACATGTGCTAGAATAAATTGCCATGCAAGAAAAGAGGTACTATCATGATTCCTTCCTTTGAGTTTTTGCTGCCCACGAAGATACGGTACGGCGCAGGCGCTCTGCAGACCTTGGGCGAAGAGCTGAGAGCCTTACACGCGAAAAACATCATGATCATAACCGATAAGGGCCTTTCCAAAACGGGAATGCTGCAAAGGTTAACCGGGCTTATCCAAAGCGAGGGCATCCCCTTCCTCGTGTATGATGAGATCGAGGCAAACCCGAAGGACTACAACGTGGAGGCTTGCGCCTCAAAAGCCAGGGAAGAATCGATCGACACGCTGGTGGCCTTTGGCGGGGGCAGCCCCATCGACGCCGCCAAGGCCGTGGCGGTGCTGGCCCGGCAGGGCGGCAAGGTCAGGAGCTATCAGGGAAAGGGCAAAATCCAGGACGACTGCCTGCCCCTTTTGACGATACCCACGACCGCCGGCACCGGCAGCGAGGTCACCTTCTCGTCTGTTATCACTGATACAACGGAGAAGTTCAAGTTTACGATCAAGAGCACGGCCATCGCGGCCAAAACGGCGATCATCGACCCGGAGCTCACGCTGACCGTTCCGCCGCTCATCACGGCCGCCACGGGCATCGACGCGCTAACCCACGCCATAGAGGGATACACGGCCAACTGCACCGAGCCCATCGCCGAGGCGGTGGGGCTGTATGCCGTGGAATACATCGCCAAGAACATCGTGGAAGCGGTCAGGAATGGCCAGAACCTGCAAGCCAGGGACAGCATGATGATGGGCAGCCTGCTGGCCGGCCTGTCCTTCAGCCATGCCGACGTGGCGTCGGTGCATTGCATGGCGGAGGCGCTGGGCAGCATGTATGACGCGCCCCATGGCCTGTGCAACGCCATCCTGCTCCCCTATGTCATGGAATACAGTCTGCCCGCCGCGCAGCACAAGTACGCCCGCATTGCCAGGGCCATGGGGATAGACGAAGCGGACGACGACGCGGCGGCGGCCAAGGGTATCGAGCACATCCGGGCGCTGTCCACAGAAATCGGCTTGCCCGGTATCAACTCGCTCAACGTGAACCCCGATGATTTTGAACTTTTGGCGGAGATGTCCGTGAAGAACGGTTCCAACGGCAGCAACCCGAGAGAAATCACCAAGGATGGCTATAAGATGCTGTTCGAAAGGGCCTATCGGGGTTAACAGCTTACTGGCAGCCACAATGGATCGCCTATATATGAACAACACGCCGCAGCCTCTCGCAAACACAAAAGCCGCGAACCATACCGGTCCGCGGCTTTGTTATGGATGGCAGGGGACTCCTATGGCTTGGCCGAAACCACGGCAGTGTACCCGCTGTACACCTTGACGCCGCCCACCGTCCGGTAGGCCCGCACCTTGTAATAATAGGTCTTGCCTGTGGAAAGGCCAGTGTTGGTATAGCTCAGCGACGCGGTCGTTATGACCTTGGTGTAGGCGCCGCCGGCGGATGCGGCGCGGTAGACTTCATACCCGCCCGCACCGGTCACCGCGCACCACGTCAGCTTGATGCTCGTGGCGGAAGCCCTTGCCGCCTTGAAGCCCGTAGGCGTGGCCAGCGCCGGCTTGGCGGATTGCACCGCCGAGTAACTGCCATACACCTTGACGCCGTTCACCGTGCGGTACGCCCGCACCTTGTAAAAGTACCTCGTACCCGTGGCCAGGCCGTTGTTGGTATGGCTCAGCGCAGCGGTCGTGATCACTTTGGTGTAGGCCCCGCCGGCGGATGTGGCCCGGTAGACTTCATACCCGCCCGCGCCAGCCACCGCGCCCCACGTCAGCTTTACGCTGCAATAGGATGTCGCAGCAGCTTTAACCGCCGGGGCGGCCAGGGCTGGCTTTGCCGATTTCACCGCCGAATAACCGCCATACAGGGTGTTGTCACCCATCTTGCGATAAGCCCGAACCTTGTAATAATAGGTGCTGCCCATCGTCAACCCGGCATTGGTATAGGCCGTCGTGGAGCCGTTGGTTATGGTGGCGATCTTGGTATAAGCGCCCGTGCTGGAGGTTGCGCGGTATACCTCATACCCGTTGGCGCCCGACACCGCAGCCCAGGTCAGCTTGACGCTGCTGTAGGACGCGGAAACCGCGCCGAAGGATCCAGGCGCCGCCGGCACGGCATAGGCCGAAGCGGGATAGCCGTACCATGGATTGCTGAAACCCTTCTTGCCCTGCACATAGCCCACACTAAAATCAAACCTGCATTCGTCAAACACCTCCTCGCCCATGGCAGGAGCGTTGCCCAGGAAGTACGCCTTCCCCAACCTTTCGCAGGAGAAAAACGCCCAATCATCGATCGTGGTTACGCTGGCGGGGATCGTGACGCTGGTCAAATAATTGCTGGCAAGGAACGCGGTGACGCCTATGCGGGTTACGCTGCCGGGAACGGTATAGGTCCCCCGGCCATTGCCGCAGGGGTATTGAACCAGCTGTGTCTTCGCTTTGTTGAAAAGCACGCCATCCTGACTGGCAAAAGAAGTGTTGGATGCTGCCACCTGGATGGCGGCAAGCCTGCCGCACCCTGCAAACGCCGCCTCACCGATGTTGGTTAAGCTGGCAGGAATCGTGATGCCCGTCAGGCGGCCGCAATCGGCAAACGCATAGCCGCCTATGCTGGTGATACCATTGGAAAGCGTAACGTTTGCCAGGTTGATGCATTGCGCGAATGCGCCATCCTCTATGCTCTTGACACCGCTGGTTATTGTTACGCTCGTCAGTTTGCCGGAACCCGTAAACGCGGAATACTCTATGCTGGCCACACTTTGGGGCGTGGTGTAGGACGTTCTGGCATTACCGACAGGATACTGAATGAGCACCGTTTTCGCCTTGTTGAACAGAACACCATTTTCGCTGGCATAGGAAGCATTGGGTGCTGCCACCTGTATGGCCGAAAGCTTGGCGCAGCCCATAAACGCCGCATCCCCAATGGTGGACACGCTGCCAGGGATCGTTATGCCGGTCAGGCTGCCGCACAGTGCAAACGCCATCTCCCCGATGCGGGTGATGTTTTCGGGGATCGTGACGCTGGTCAGGCTGCTGCAACCCATAAACGTCCAGTCCTTTATGCTGATCAGCCCGCTGGGAATCCGGATGTTTTTCAGGCTGCTGCAGCCTGCAAAGGCCATCTCTCCGATGGTGGATACGCCATCGGGGATCGTTATGCTGACCAAGTCGGTGCAGTCGGAAAATGCATCCCCACCGATGCTAAGAACGCCGGCGGGGATCACCACGCTGACCAGACTGCTGCATCCATAAAAACTTGAATCTCCGATGCTGATGAGGCTGCCGGGCATCGTGATGCTCGTCAAGCCGTCGCAATAGTAAAATGCGTAATCCCCGATGGTGGTGACGCCGTTGGGGATCGCGACGCTTGAGAGACTGCTGCATTCTTCAAAGGCACTATCCCCTATGCCGGCCACAGGATACCCGCCCAGCGTCGAAGGTATGGTCACCGCGCCGCCGACGCCGGTATATTCGGTGACGATGGCTTTGCCATTGCTCACCGAATAGATGAAATCCCCGGATTTCACGGCCAACGCGATCAATGGATGCAAGGAAAGCAGGAAAGCGGCTGCGACGATCGCAGCCGACAGCTTTTTGATCATACCCTTCATAGGTTCCGCTCCGATCCGATGTTTCGATGGGCTATTTGCGTTATTTTGGTAGAGAATTACTTTTATTATATACAGAGCCCCCTGCGGACGCAAGAGGGCGACCGCTAGGGTTTGGCCGATACCACCGCCGAGTAGCCGCCATACACCTTGACGCCGCTCACCGTCCGGTATGCCCGCACCTTGAAATAATAGGTCTTGCCCGTGGAAAGGCCAGTGTTGGTATAACTCAGCCACGCGGTCATTTTGACCTTGGTATAGGCGCCGCCGGCGGACACGGCGCGGTAGACTTCATACCCGCCCGCGCCGGCCACCGCGCCCCAGCTCACCTTTATGCTCGTGGCCGAGGCCCTGGCAGCCTTGACCACCGGCATGGCCGGGACAGGCTTTGCCGATATGGCGACGCTGAAGCCGCCATAGGTCGTCGTGCTGCCCGCGACGCACTTTGCCCGCACCCTGTAATAGTATGCAGCACCGGTGGTCAGGCCGGTGTTGGTACAGCTGGCCGTGGCCGTTGTGGCAATCCTGACATAGGTTCCGCCGCTGGACGCGGCCCTATATACTTCATACTCCTTCACGCCGGGCACGGCAGCCCAGCTCACCCGGATGCCGTTATAGCCCGCGGATACCGCCTTGAGGCTGCCGGGCGTGCCGATCTTGGCGAACTCGGCCCTCAGCGTGCGCGCCCTGGTCACGGTGAACGGATACTGCGCGCTGACGGAAACGGCGGCAGAGCCCTCCAACCAGCGCACAAACCGGCAGCCGGCCTTGGGTGTGGCCTTTACCGTTGCCGATGTGCCGTAAGCATAGCTGCCACCGCCGGTAACCGTCCCATAACCAGTGTTGTTCGACACAACCGAGATGGCGTACCTGTTGGCCGTCCACTTGGCGAAAAGCGTTACGTTCTGCGTGATCCTGGTGGAGAAGCTCCAGGCATTCACACAGGCCGCCTCCTTGTACCAGCCGCCGAAGACATAGCCTGTCCTGGTGGGGTTTGCAGGCTTGGCGACGGTGCTGTTATACCGCACGGTCTTCGCGTCCACCCTGCTGCCGCCCTGGCTGTTGAAAGTCACCGTAAACGTCGCGTCCGGACGTACCCACCGGGCAAACAGGGTAATGTTCGTGACAGTCACAGCTTCTGAGAAATTCCAGCGCCTGGTGCAGGCCGCGTCTTTGTACCAGCCGGCAAAAAGGAATCCGGCCCGCGTGGGCGCTTTCGGCTCCGGAACACGGCCGTTCACGACATCTACCATGGCCTTGGCCGCAGCGCTGCCGTCTTGCAGGTTGATGATCCGTATGCAATAAGGTTGGGTGGTGTAGCCCTCGTACGCGGCCCAACTGGAAGATCTGCCTACGGGGTAATACATCTTGAAGCTTGCATGCGCGCCGGGAAAGACGGCGCCATATTGGCCGAAGGACGGTTTGTCCCCCAGAAAAATTGCCTTTTGCAAAGAGTAGCAGGAGCCAAACGCATAAAAACCGATATAGGTAATGCCGGCGGGGAACTTGATGCTGGACAGGTTGTGGCACCGGTTGAAAGCCCAATCGTCTATCTCAGCGATGCTGTTGGGCAGCGTGACGCTGCGCATCGTGCAGTCCTCAAACGCTTTATACCCTATTAAGGTCACGGGGATGCCTTCGATTTCAGCCGGCACCGTCACGTAATCGTCATCCCCCAGGTAATCCAGGATTTTCAGGGTTCCGTTCAAGCCATAGTTGTCGTATTTGAAATCGCCATAGATTCTGGGTTCAGCCAGCGCCGTACCAGAAAACATAGGAACGCCAATCAGCAGAGTGACACTCAAGAGCACCGAGACAAGAATCCTGCTTCCTTTTTTGCACATGTTGTCCTCCTTTACCGCTCAATCTATGGCGCATTGGGCTTTCATTCTTTATGACGCAGGCCTGGCCGGCACCACCGCCGAGTAGCCGCCATACACCTTGACGCCGCTCACCGTCCGGTAGGCTCTCACCTTGTAGTAGTACGTCCTGCCCGTGACAAGGCCGGTATTGGTATAGTTCAGCGCCGCGGTCGTTATCAGCATAGCGTAAACGCCGCTGCTGGACGTGGCGCGGTAGACTTCATACCCGCCCGCGCCGGTCACCGCGCCCCAGGTCACCTTGACGCTCGAGGCGGAAGCCCTGGCAGCCTTGACACTGGTGGGCGTGGCCAGCACCGGTTTGGCGGATTTCACCGCCGAGTAACCGCCGTACACCTTGACGCCGCCCACCGTCCGGTAGGCTCTCACCTTGTAGTAATACGTCGTGCCCGTGGCCAGGCCGGTGTTCGTATAGCTCAGCGACGTGGTCGTCATGACCTTGGCGTAAACGCCGCCGGCGGACGCAGCGCGGTAGACTTCATACCCTCCCGCACCGGCCACCGCGCTCCAAATCAGCTTCACGCTGCTGTACCCCGCCGAGGCTGCCGAAGAAAGCGTCGCCGTGCCCAATGCCGGCTTGGCGGACCTCACCGCCGAGTAGCCGCCGTACACCTTGACGCCGTTCACCGTGCGGTACGCCCTCACCTTGAAATAATACGTTCTGCCTGTGACAAGGCCGGTGTTCGTATAGTTCAGCGCCGTGGTCGTTATCAGCTTTGTATACGTGCCGCCGGTGGATGTGGCGCGGTAGACTTCATACCCGCCCGCGCCGGCCACAGTGCTCCATGTCAGCTTGACGCTGTTGTACCCCGCTGAAACCGCCGAGGAAAGCGTCATCGCGCCAAGCGTGGGTTTGGCGGATTTCACTGCCGAGTACCCGCCGTACACCTTGACGCCGCCCTCCGTGCGGTATGCCCTCACTTTGTAATAATACGTCGTGCCCGTGGCCAGTCCGGTGTTCGTATAGTTCAGCGACGTGGTCGTTATCAGCTTTGTATAAGTGCCGCCGCTGGACGTGGCGCGGTAGACTTCATAGCCGCCCGCACCGGCCACAGCGCCCCAGGCCAGCCTGACGCTGCTGTAGCTGGCTGATGCCGCGGTGACAGCCGGCACACCCGGAGGTGTGGGCGTCGCTTCGGCGCGAAAATAAGGATGCGTACCGGTGTACAAAGTGTCCGTGGCAAACGGGCTGCCGGGGATCTCCACAGCTGCGGCAGCGTTTGTGCCAGCCCTCACCCGTACCCTGAACCCTGCAGCAGGCCGGATCCTGATATTGCTGCTGCAGCCATCTTCCCCGCCACCGATGCCCGGGCTGTTTATGCCGCCAGCAGCGGTCACAGTGCCGCCGCCGATGGCGATATCGTTGCCGGATCCTTCCCACCCGCCGCCGATGCCCGCGCCGTGGGCACCGCCGGCTGCCGTGACGATGCCACCGCCCAGGGTGATGCCTTCCCCGTCGCCCCAATCGCCGCCGCCGATCCCAGCGGCATTATCCCCGCCGGCAGCGGTGACTGTGCCCCCTTTGATCGCAATATTATTGGCGTGGCCCCTGTTGCCGCCACCAATGCCTGCGCCGTAGGTGCCGCCATTGGCTGTGACAGCGCCACCATTGATTGTGATGTTCTTACCGGTGCCGCTGCCGCCCCACATGTTGCTTCCGCCGCCGATGCCCGCCCCCTGTTCACCGCCGTTGGCTACAACAGTGCCGCCGTTGATCGTGATGTTGCTGGCAACGCCGCCCACCGTGCCGCCGCCGATGCCCGCGCCGGATGGTCCGCCGTTGGCGGTTAGCGATCCCGTCCCCCCGATCGTGAGCGTACCTGCATTGGTATTGCCGCCGTTCTTTTGCAGCCCGGCGTAGCCGGCATCGCTGGTCAGCACGTTCGTTCCGACCAGGGTGATGTTCACATTGCCGGTGGAGTTGTCTTCTATGCGGAAGGCGCAGGCGGTGTAAGTCCCGTTTGCGTCGATCCGCACATTGTTCAGCGTGATGTTGGCATTCACGCCCGCCATGACGCGGATGAAATTGGCGGTCGGCGTCCCCGTGCCGGTGATCACATAGTCGCCACTTTGCGAAATGACAATCGAGGCGGCGTTGATGTTATGCGAACCGCTTGCCAGCGCCGAAGCAGGAAAAATGGCGGACAGCATGCAAACAACGACCGCCATGGAGATTGTTCTTCTCATAGCCAGCATCGAGGCATCCTCCTTATTCACACTGTATGGGGCAGATAGGATGGGGTGGGCGGTAGCCGATAAGTCCCCTCGATTATATGTCTGTTTTTGACATATATCAAGCACGTTCGGAAAAGCCGCGAGCCATTCGAGTTCGCAGCCAACTCCGGCCTTGCCAAGGTACAGATTTAAAGGATGGTTATCTCAAAAAATCCTCCCGGATCGGCGTGAAGACATCTACGATGACGCTCTGCTCCTCCAACGCCAGCACGCCATGCTCGGCATTGGAAGGAATATATACGCTGTCGCCTTGCTTAAGCACCTGGTGCACTCCGTTCAGGGTGAATTGAAAAGCACCCGAAGCGATGTAACTGACCTGCTCATGGGGATGCCGGTGCATCGCTCCGGCTGCTCCCTTGGCAAAGCGCACCTCGGTCAGCATCAGCGCCCCGCCCGTGGCTAATATCTTGCGCGTGACGCCGTCCTCGCAGTTCTGGCTTTTTGCATTCGCATTTTCGAAAAACATGGGATACCCCTTCCTATTCATTTTCTAGAAACAAACTCTCACAAAATATTTGCACGACCCGGGGATCAAACTGTACTCCCGCATTGTTCCGAATCTCCGTGATCGCCTCTTCTTTGGGCATGGCTTTTCGATAAACCCGATCTTCCGTCATCGCATCATAAGCATCCGCAACCGCAAGGATTCGGGAAATCAGCGGGATCTCTTCCCCTTTCAGCCCACGGGGATAGCCCTTTCCGTCCCAGCGTTCATGGTGTGACAAAATGTATTCGGCTACAGGCTCCAGCACAGAGGAGGACTTCGCAATTCTATGCCCGATCTCGGGATGCCTTTTCATTATGGTCCACTCATCCTCATCCAGGCGGTCCGGTTTATTGAGGATACGGTCGTCTATTCCGACTTTCCCGATATCGTGCAACATTGCGAGCAGTTCCAACTCATCCAGACTTTGAGGAGGAAGATTGAGCCTCTCTCCTATTTTTTTACACAAAGAAGCAAGCCTCACGGCATGCTCCTCCGTCAAATGGCTCTTTTCATTCACGATGGACATCATGGATGTAATAATATCGCTATGGGAGCTTTTCCGATTCAACAGCTTGCGCTCTCGTAAAAACTCATTTGCCAGCTTGTCTGTTTGCCTGATGTCGCCTTCCGCCGTTTCTTTTATGGAATATCCGACCGACAGGTTGATATCGTATAATTTCGTTCTGGTATTCTGGTTGTAGATCATACAGGTCGCTTCGATCAATTTCTGGATACCCAAGGCTGCTTCATGATCCGTATTTGGCAGAAGCAACCCAAATCCACCGCCACTCACTCTTGCCAGCACATCGTCGGGCCGGCAGCAGCTTTGCAGTATTTTGGATGTTGTTTTGAGAAGCATATCCCCTTCGGGATATCCGAACGATTCATTGACAAGCCGTAATCCGTTGATATCCACCGACATCACGGCAATTGGCAAATGGTCGGCGCTTGCCAAATGTTCCATCGCTTCTTCATAATATTTTCTGTTATAAAGCCCGGTTAAATAGTCATGGTCTTCCATGTAGCGGATTTGCGCTTCCCGCATTTTCTGCTCGCTGATATCTATAATGATCCCCTCAAGCGCTTCCACATCTCCTTTTGCATCATAGCTGCCTTGGCCCATTTCCAATACCCATTTGTACTCGCCGGTTTTGGTAACGATCTCGTACTCATAGCGGAAAGGAATCCTTAAGGCAATGACGCGTTCCCATTCACGCCACAGGATATCCCTGTACTCAGGTGCAATCAGCTCATTGAACGACAGTTCCTTATTGTCAATCAGGCTTTCCGGTTGATAGCCCGTTAGTTTATAGCATCCCGCTGAAACATATTGCATGGTCCAGTTTGCATCATATATGCATCGATATGCCAACCCAGGCAGATGGGAAAGAAGAACGGTTTTGCTGCGCTCGCTTTCAAACAATGCACTCTCAATCTTTTTGCGATCCGTAATGTCCTCAACAAGGCATAAATGGTTGTATTTGTTATTCGAAGTGTGCAGAGCGGCTATCATTATGTTAGCCCAGATATAGGAACCATCCGGCTTTATATACCTTTTTTCCATGTGATATCCGTCTATTTCACCCGATTTAAATTTCTCAAAATGTTCCAAGTCCACAGGCAAGTCATCCGGATGAGTGATATCCGCCCAACTCACGTTGGTCAAGTCCTCCGTTGTTCTTCCCAGTATCTTTTTAAGCATCGGATTGACACTTGGCCTGTCATCGGTGTTGGTTATAATGTACTTATCATTGTGCCCCAGAGCCAACCCAATGGGCACTTCATCGAATATGGTTCTGAAAAGCTCTTCTCTTTCTTTCAGTTGCGCATCCATCTGGACCAACGCTCTATTCCGGTTCACAATGTACAAGAAGGCGACGAATATCAGAAAGACACAAAGCACAACCACAGCCGCCTGAATCGCACGTATGATCGCATGGTCGTACCATGAATCCAAAGGGTAATCTACGCCAAATACGGCAATGACATTTTCCGTATTCAAATCTCTTATGGGAACCAGAACGCTCATCCAGGTACCCCACCGATCGGTTATGGGGCCAGCCAATGTGGTTTTTCCCGTTTGAAAAGGAGCAAAAATATCCTGGGTTGCTTCGGTATACTCCTGTCCCGGAGGGGAATAATCCCCGGAACCAGTAGGTTCTGAGTCAACCAGAAGAAAAATCTTCCCGTTTCTTTGGGTGTAGAGATATGCAAACCGAACGTTATTATTGAGTTCCACAAGTTTTGTTAGGCTATTCTTGGTCTCGATATATTCTGTCAAGCCGATATCGCTGGCATCGCCGGCCAATTTTGATACAAGGGATTTGTGTATGCCGGCTTCAGCTGCAGTCGCCAACTGAATCGCTTCGTGCTCGGTGCCTTTGATACTGATCGACCATGTATAGTAGATGAACACGGTACCTGCCGCCGCAAAACATATGAACAGAACCAGCAGAAGCAGTCTTGAAATATGCCTTTTGTCTGAATTCGTCGGCATATGATGGTACCTCGGGACTTTCTTACATATTCTTGCATATCATAAGTGTTATTATATAATATAAACTTTCCCATAAACTTACAACGCTAAACAAAAAAAGCACTGCCGCAATGCAGTGCTCTTGCAAGGGAAATGAGCTTGATCTTCCTACGCCAACCACCCCGCCCCAGCGTTTGCTGAGGCGGGGTATCCCGCAGAATCAGTTGGGGTTGGTGAATTGCGGAGGCTTCGGTGAATTTGCCGCGAAGTACTGCCCGCCGGGCTTGGAGAGGTCGAAATACAGCTTGGAGTCATTGGTTACACCCCAGTCTTTGAGAGACCCCGTGTCTTGAATGCGGTTAAAGGCATCCCGGAACATCGTGTTGTGCGCTTCCTCACGGTTGAGCAGGAAGTCGATGGCATCCCGCACGCCGAAATCGTTGATCTGGCGGTGCAGATATTGATATACGACCTTCGCCCGTTCTTCCGCGGCGATGTCGCTTAAAATATCCGCGGCCAGGTCGCCGGTCTCTTCAATGTACGCCGCCGTCCAGGGATACCCGGAGGCGTTGGTCAGCGCCGGCGTCAGGCCCGTGGCCACATGGGCCTGCACGCTGCCCACGGTGGCCGCCATGGCGTTGGGGTCATGCCCATTGAGCAGGTTGACCAGCGTGCCGACCATCTCCATATGGCCAAGCTCTTCGGTGGCCACATCCAGAAACAGATCCCGAATCTGGGGATCATTGATTCGATAGCTTTGAGATAGGTACTGCAGCGCAGCCTTCAGCTCGCCGTGGGGCCCGCCCAGCTGCTCCTGCATCAGGGTGGCATAATTGGCATTGGGTCTGTCTACACGCACATCGTACAGCAGTTTCTTATCATGGCTAAACATAAGCTACCTCCTGGTGTTTTTCTTAGCATCAGCAAAACTGTAAAAATTAACCGCGGGAATAAAGTTTTCTCCTTGGAAAAAAGCTATAAGAAGTTTTATTGAGGGAACTCCATGATTTTACTTAAGAACCTACAGTGCTACACGCCGACGCCGGTCGGCATCCGCGATATCCTGATTGCGGGCAGCAAGATCTGCGGCATCGCTTTGCCGGGGCACATTACCCTGGCCCTGGACGGTATGCAGACGATGGACTGCAGCGGGCTGCACGCCTTTCCCGGCATACTGGACCAGCACGTGCATCTGATCGGCGGCGGCGGAGAGGGCGGCCCCCAGAGCACCGTGCCGGAGCTTGCCTATCAGGACATCATCCAGGCGGGCGTCACGACTGTAGTAGGCGTTCTGGGCATGGATTGCTACGCCAGAAACCTACGCCAACTGCATGCCAGGGCAAAAGCCTTGGAAATCCAGGGGCTTACGGCGTTCCTCTATACGGGAAGCTATGCAGTACCGCCGCCCACGCTGACCGGGACAGTCACAGATGACTTGATCCTCGTCAACGGGGTAATCGGCACAGGCGAAGTGGCGATCTCCGACCACCGCTCTTCGGTGGCCTCCGTGGATGAGCTGATCAAGCTGGCTGCCCAAACCCATGCCGGGGCCATGCTGGGCAGCAAGGCCGGCGTGGTTCACTTCCATGTGGGCGAAGGCAGGCAGGGGCTGGAACCCTTGCTGGACCTGTTGGCGCGCACCGATCTGCCCATGGACATGTTTGTGCCCACACACATCAACCGCAGCGAGCAGCTGTTCCGCGAAGGCATAAAATATCTGAAAAGCGGCGGTCGCATCGACCTGACCGCCGGAGAGACCAACGGCATTGCTGTGCACGAAGCCCTGGCCCGTTTGCAGAAAATGAACCTGAACTTGGCCAGGGTTACGGTCAGTTCCGACGCCAATGGCAGCATTCCCGGCGGCGGCGTCTCCCCCATACAAGCGCTCTTTGACGATATCAGGTCCTGCATCTTTCTGGTCGGCATGGTGCCGGAGGTCGCCTTCCGTTTCGTCACCGAGAACGTCGCCCAATGCCTGAAGCTCTACCCCGCCAAGGGGGCGCTTTTGGTGGGCAGCGACGCGGATATCCTGATCACCGATTCCCAATACAACCTGGTCAAGCTGTTCTGCAAAGGCTCGATGGTCCTGAATCAGGAGATCGCGGCGGGAAACCGCCCATGAAAAGCGCGGCCAGCGGAATCCTGATCATCATCGGCGGCGCCGAGGATAAAAACGGCGACAGCGTGATTCTAAAACAGGCCCAGCAACTGCTTGGCCCGCAAGACCGGCTGACGATACTGACCACCGCCACGGAACAGCCGGAGCATGCAGGCGCAGCGTATGAGGACGTCTTCCACCGGTTGGGGGTGGGCAACGTGGTGGTGTTGAACATTAACACCCGCCGGGACGCCAACGATGACGCCATGTGCGAAACCCTGCGGATATCCCGCTGCGTCTTTATGACCGGCGGCGACCAGCTTCGCATCACGAGCATACTGGGCGGCACCCGGGCCAGCGAGGAGCTCAAAAGCCTGTACGCCGGCGGAGGCGTCATCATGGGCACCAGCGCCGGGGCGTCGGTCATGAGCTCCACGATGGTCGTGCAGGGCGAGGACAACGAACCCGCCAGGAAGTGCACGCTGAAAATGGCTCCCGGCCTGGGCTTGCTGGAAAGCGCCATCATCGACCAGCATTTTGGCCAGCGGGGGCGATTCGGCCGCTTGCTGTGCGGCGTTGCGGAGAACCCCGGCATACTGGGTATCGGCATCGACGAGGATACGGCTATACAGGTCTATCCCGATGAACACTTCGAGGTTATTGGCAACAACGCCGTCACCGTGATAGATGGAAACTCGATACAGAGCTCCAACGTCTCGGAACTCTATCCCAATGAATTATTGGCCATTGTCGGTGTGATGGTGCATGCCCTGCCCGCCGGGTATGGCTTCGACCTGTCAAAACGGCAGGTTCTGCGGCTCAAGAAAGATTGACTGGCATGGGGGTACACATGAGAATTCTGGATATCACAATCTATCGCGGCAGAAACATCTACAGTCACAAGACCGCCGCCAGGATGCTTGTAGACCTGGGCGCCCATGCCGACACCCCCACCAATCAGATCGAAGGGTTCAACGACGCCCTGCTGGCCTGCTTCCCCGGACTGCGCCAGAACACCTGCGGGCTGGGGTACGCCGGTGGCTTCCTGGAGCGCCTGGAGTCCGGAACCTATCTGGGCCATGTGCTGGAGCACGTCATACTGGAAATGCAGAACCGGCTGGGTTATACCGATGCCAAGTACGGCAAAACCCGCGCGGCGGCTCAGCCCGGGCAATACAATGTCATCTTTGAATACAGCAACGAGGTGTGCGCGCTGGAATGCGCCAAGGCCGCGGTCTTCATCATCAATTGCTTTCTGAATCGGGAGGCCGTGGAGATCGGCGAGTTTATGGCATACTTGAAAAAAGTCTCGCTGGATGCGGAATTCGGCCCCAGCACGGCTGCCATCGTCAAAGAGGCCAAGCTGAGGGGTATTCCGGTCAACCGCATCGGCAACGACAGCATGATCAGCCTGGGCTATGGCAAGTATCGCCGGCTGCTGGAGTCCACCCTGACCGACGCGACCAGCTGCATCGCCGCCGACATCGCGACCAACAAGCAACTGGCCAAGCTCATCCTCAGCGAAAACAAAATCCCCGTGCCCTATGGCAAGGTCGTGTATTCCGAGATTTCCGCCCTGATGGCCGCCCGGGACATCGGAGCCCCCGTCGTCATCAAGCCCTACGACGGTAATCAGGGCAAAGGCGTATCCCTGAACGTTGCCGAAGAGAAGGACATCAAGGCGGCGTTTCGGGAAGCATCTCAATACAGCAAGGGCATCATCGTGGAACAATATATCACCGGCAAGGATTACCGGGTGCTGGTCGTGGGCAATCAGGTGCGAGCCGTGGCGGAACGCGTATCCGCCAGCGTGACCGGCGATGGCATCCACACCATAGAGGAGCTCGTGGAGATCGTCAATCGCGATGAGCGCCGCGGAGAGCAGCACGAGAAGCCATTGACAAAGATTCGTCTGGATGCCGTGAGCCAGAATATCCTCAAGAAAAAAGGCATTTCGCCCCAATCCACCCCCAAAGCCGGTGAAACCGTGGCGCTGCGGGAGAACGGGAACCTGAGCACCGGCGGCATCGCCATAGACCGCACCGATGAGATCCACCCCGACAATGCAGACCTGGCGGTGCTGGCTGCCAATGCCATCGGCGTGGACATCGCCGGAATCGACATCGTCGCGCAGAACATTTCCGAACCCATCCGCACAAGCGGCGGCGTCATTGTGGAGGTAAACGCGGCGCCGGGCATCCGCATGCATCTGTATCCCAGTGAAGGAACGCCTCGTAATGTGGCTCGAGACATCGTCGATATGCTCTACCCGCCCCTGGAGGCCATCGACTTCCCCATCGTCTCGGTGACCGGCACCAATGGCAAGACGACCGTGACTCGCCTCATCGCCCATGTCCTGGGGGAAGCCGGCCGCCATGTGGGCATGACGACGACCAGCGGCATCTATGTGGAAGGCAAATGCATCTGCAAGGGCGACAACACAGGCCCCGTGAGCGCCCGTACGCTGCTATCCAACCGGCACATCGACGCGGCTGTGCTGGAGACTGCCCGCGGCGGCATTGTGCGGGCCGGCCTGGGCTACGATCTGGCCGACGTGGGCATCATCACCAACATTGCCGGAGACCACCTGGGGCTGGACGGGATAGAAACCCTGGAAGACCTGGCCTTCGTCAAATCCCTGGTCATGGAGGCCGTGAAGGACAGCGGCTACGCCGTGCTCAACGCCGACGACCCTATGACCGAAGTGATACAGGATCGCACGCAGTCTGAGCTCATCCTGTTTACCATGAACCCTGCCATTGCTATAGATAAGTACGCCAACAAGGCGAAAAAATTCGTATATCCCCAGGACGGTTTCCTCTATGTACGGGAGGATGGCGTCTGCCATGAGATCGTGGAGATCGCCAGGATACCCATAACCAATGGCGGAACCATCTCCTGCAACATCCAGAACTGCCTGGCGGCCGTGGCCGCGCTGTGGGGCCTGCGGATACCCCCATCCACCATTGCGGCGGGGTTGGCCAGCTTTACACACAACCCCGGTCGGTTCAATTACCACCAACTGGATGGCTTTACGGTCATGGTGGATTATGGACACAACCCCGCCGGTTATGAGGCCGCCATACAGTCGTTGCGCTCTGCCGGTGGCAAGCGGCTGATAGGGGTCATCGGTGTTCCGGGAGACCGGCTGGATCGCGATATCTCTGCCGTGGGCGCACTGTGCGCCGCCGCCTTTGACAAGCTGTACATCAAGGAAGACGCCGATCTGCGGGGCAGGCGCCGGAGCGAAGTGGCCGCCCTTCTGCAGCAGGCCGCACTGGATCACAATTTCCCCGAAGAAAACCTAGCGATTATAGAAAATGAGCTGGAAGCGCTGAAGGCAGCTGTTGAAAACGTACAGACCGGAGACATCATTGCGGTGTTCTATGAGGAATTCCAGCCGGTTGAGGAATACTTAAGAACCTTGAAGCAAGCATGACCTCTTTCTTTTGGCTTTAGCAGGCAGGTCCGTAGACGGACCATCTGCGATCACAAGGCTGCCAGGTATCAGTACCGGGCAGCCTTTTTGAAATGTTTGCGCAAACGAAAAGCATAAAAAACTTCGTCTCATCTTTAAAAGTTGTTGACATATGCCCGTAACCGGGTGTACCATGGCAGATAGATGGCATATGTCACAAACTCAAGGGAGGTGATTAAATTGCCCGGTAGAGATGGTACCGGCCCAATGGGGCTGGGAGCAGGGGCAGGCAGAGGCCTCGGGCCATGCGCCACATATCCGGTTCAGCAGGGCTGTGGCCTTGGCCTTGGCCGCAGAAATGGCTTTCGCAGCGGCTTTGGCAGGGGCTTTGCCTATCAGCAGGATTCATCAAAGATCGAGTTGCTGAAAGTGCAGAAGGAACTCCTGCAACGGCGCATTGACCTCATCGACAAACAACTGACCGACGAATAACGTGCCCGGGGATGGCCGCAGGACGCTCCGGTCATCCCCGACGACAACTGGAGTGAAAGAATGCCAAGACCAAGGAAATGGAGAAAAGTCTGTTCCCTGCCCGAGCGAAACCGGTTCGGCCCTCTCGGAGCCATGGAGGATATGGAAAGCGTCACCATGACGGTTGACGAATATGAGACCATCCGGTTGATCGATCTGGAGGGGTTCACCCAGGAGGAGTGTGCCGCGCACATGAACATCGCCCGCACAACCGTTCAGGGAATCTATGACGGGGCCAGAAAGAAGCTGGCGGATTCGCTGGTGAACGGAAAAGTGCTGAGGATTGAAGGCGGGGAATACAGGCTTTGCGACGGTATGGGCCTCGGCTGCAGCGGCAGAGGCTGCCACAGGCGCAGATGCGGCAGAGGCCATTTGAACGACGCGGGGAACGAATAGCGCCAGCACCGGAATCATTGAATTGGAGAGACTCGATGAAAATTGTTTTGCCGGTCGATGAGAGCAATGACGAGACGCTCGTATGCCCATCCTTTGGGCGGGCCCCATTTTTTCTCATCTATGATACCGAAACACAAGAACGTATATTTCATGATAACAACGCTGCGGCAAGCCAGGGCGGCGCCGGCGTCAAAGCTGCGCAATACATCGTGGATCACAAGGTGGACGTGCTGCTGGCTCCCCGGTGCGGGGAAAACGCAGTTGCCGTCTTCTCTGCCGCAGGTATTCGGATATACAGGACGGTCTCCGGATCAGCCATGGATAATATCCGCGCGTTCCTGGCCGGCAGGCTGCCCACGTTGGAGGAAATCCACGCAGGGTTCCATCACCACGGGGGGCAGCCGTTAGGATCACAGTGCTCAGCGGCAAAGGCGGGACGGGCAAAACTTTGGTCTCAGTCAACCTGGCGGCGGCAGCGAAGTCCACCTATATCGACTGCGACGTGGAGGAGCCAAACGGCCATTTGTTCTTTCGGCCGGAGGTTGTACACCAAGAAGACGTCGCCGTGCGCATTCCCGTGGTGAATGCCGCGATGTGCAGCGGTTGTCGGAAATGCACCAATTTCTGCAAATTCCACGCCCTGGCATACGCTCGGGATAAGGTGTTGGTATTTGAGGAAGTGTGCCATTCCTGCGGCGGGTGCATACTGCTTTGCCCGGAAAAGGCGCTCAAAGAAAAGGAAAAGATCATTGGGAGTATCCAAAGGGGCGCATCCGGTGAAGTGACTGCATGGTCCGGTGTGCTGAACATCGGAGAAGCGTCCGGAGTCCCGATCATCCGCCGGCTGCTGGAAAGCAATGCAGGCAACGTACAAACCACTTTTATCGATTGCCCGCCCGGCAGCGCATGCATCGTCATGGAGAGCATACGGGACGCGGACTATTGCATTCTGGTGGCAGAGCCCACCATATTCGGCGTCCACAACCTTGCAATGGTCTATGACCTGGTGACGCTCTTTCACAAGCCCTGCAGCGTTGTATTGAATAAATGCCTGGATCAGGACAATCCCGCGGAACGGTACTGCACGGAGCACGGCATCCGGATACTCGGCAGTATTCTCTATGATGACGAACTTGGCGCTTTGCATTCAAACGCGCAGATTGCACTCCGGGAGAGCGACCGGTATCGGGCATTCTTCTCCACCCTGCTGAACACCGTCGTCGGGGAGGCACAAAATAAAACAGCTTGTCATCCTTAGCGGCAAGGGCGGCACCGGCAAAACGACGATTGCCAGCGCGTTTATCCGGCTGTCTGGAGCCAAGGCGTACTCGGACTGCGATGTGGACGCCCCCAACCTCCATTTGGTCATGAAGCAACCCCATGACCCAGCACGCGCGGCGTATTATGGGCTGCCCAAGGCGGCCATCGACCCCGATGCGTGCACACTCTGCGGACGCTGTGCGCAGCACTGCCGGTTCGGTGCAATCTCCTCGGCTGCGGGATACCGCGTGGACGCGTTTGCCTGCGAGGGCTGCGGGGTGTGCGAGGCTATATGCCCTGCCGGGGCCGTTGCGATGAAGCCCTCCATCGCCGGGGAATTGGCACTGTATTCAGACAGCGATACCGCATTCTCCACAGCGAAGCTGAAAACCGGTTCGGGAACGTCGGGGAAGCTGGTCACGGAAGTGAAGAAGCAAATGAAGTCAGCGGCGCATGGAGCCGATTTAGCCGTCATAGACGGTTCGCCGGGGATCGGCTGCCCGGTGATCGCATCGATCAGCGGCGCCGATATGGTGTTGATCGTCGCAGAGCCCTCCATATCGGGCATCAGCGACATGGCGCGCATCCTGAAGACCGTCGGCAGCTTCCATACCAAAGCTGCGATCTGCATCAACAAATTCGATACCAACCCAACGATTGCGACGCAAATAGAAGCACTGTGTCAAGCGGAGGCCATTCCGTTCGTAGGGAAAATCCCCTTTGATCCGCATGCAGTCAAAGCGACCAACGCCGGGCTATCCATCGTGGAAACGGATTGTACGGCAGGCCGAGCCGTCAGGGATGTCTATCAAAGGACGATGGAGCTCTTATTTTCGGAAAACTGCGGGCGCCGCATATGATCATCAAGGTGCTGGCCGAAAACACGTCTGTTGCGCCAGAGCTGGGCAGCGAGCACGGCCTGAGCCTCTACATCGAAACCCGGCGGCACAAGCTGCTCTTTGATACGGGGGCCAGCGCGCTCTTCGTTCAAAACGCGGCCAAGCTGGACGTCGATCTGGCAGCTGTAGACACAGTCATCCTCTCCCATGGCCATTATGACCATGGCGGCGGTCTCAAAGCGTTCATGGAGATGAACTCGAATGCCCAGGTATACCTGAACCGGGCGGCGTTCGCAGAGCACTGTTCCAAACGGGCAAATGGAGAGATACGGTACATTGGTCTGGATTCGTCGCTGCTTCCGAGCGAACGCTTTGTGTTTACCGGGGATCGTCTCAAGATCGACGGTGAGCTCGAGCTGTTTACCGCAATTAAGCGCTGCGAAGAATTCGTTCCCGCTGCAAACCAGGGGCTGCTGGTACGATTCGGCGGCTCCCTCGTCGCGGATGATTTTGCGCACGAGCAGAACCTTGTCATCCGCGAAAACGGAAAAGCCCTACTGCTGACAGGCTGTGCGCACGCCGGCATCGTCAATATCATTGGCCGCTTCCACGAGCTTACGGGCGGCATGCCGGATTATGTGGTCGGCGGCTTCCATTTGGCTCGCGGCTCCGCCGGCCAGAGCGAGAGCCCCTCCCTCATACAGGCCCTTGGCCGCCACCTTGCCGGCACGCGAGCGATGTTCTATACCTGCCACTGCACCGGTATACAACCTTACAGCCTGTTGAGAGAGGTGATGGCAGAATCGATCAAATACATATCCACGGGAGACCAAATTCTGATAAAACCCAAAGGAGAAGAAAGATGAGTGAAACATGCAACCATGACTGCGGAAGCTGCGGGGAAGAGTGCGCGCAAAGAAGCCAAGAAGAGCACGACTTTTCCGCGCATCTCAACGAGCTCAGCAGCGTGAAAAAGGTCATCGGCGTCATGAGCGGCAAGGGTGGTGTCGGCAAGTCCCTGGTCACGTCGATGCTTGCCGTGGCGATGAACCGCAGGGGTCACCACACCGCCATACTCGACGCCGATGTAACCGGTCCTTCCATCCCAAAGGCGTTTGCCATTCGGGAAAAAGCCCATGGCAGCGAACTCGGTATCTTCCCGGTCAAAAGCAAGACTGGCCTGGAGATCATGTCGATCAACCTGCTGTTGGAGAACGATACCGACCCCGTGATTTGGCGAGGCCCGATTCTCGCGGGCACGGTTAAGCAGTTCTGGTCGGATGTGATCTGGAACGATGTGGATTTCATGTTCATCGACATGCCTCCGGGCACTGGCGATGTGCCGCTGACGGTGTTCCAGTCTATTCCTGTGGATGGGATCATCGTCGTGACATCCCCGCAAGAGCTGGTCTCGATGATCGTGGCCAAGGCCGTTCGGATGGCGGAGATGATGAACATTCCGATCATCGGGCTTGTGGAGAACATGTCCTGTTTTCGCTGCCCGGACAACGGGAAAGACTATCAGATTTTTGGCGACAGCCATATCGATGAGATTGCCGGCAAGCACAACATGAAGGTGCTCGCGAAGTTGCCGATCGATCCTAAACTCGCCGCTGCCTGCGACAAAGGCATGATCGAGCTCTACAATGGCGACTGGTTTGACCGAGTCTCGGTGATGCTGGAAACGGATATCGGGGAGAATCCGCAATGAGCCGCCATTCCGGCTTGGCCAAGGAGCTGTTTGAGAAAGGCTACAACTGCGCGCAGTCCGTCCTCGCGGCGTTCTGCGACGTAACAGGTCTGGACTTTGAGACCGCTCTCAAGCTCTCCTCATCCTTCGGCGGGGGCATGGGAAGGCTCCGGGAGGTTTGCGGGGCGGTCAGCGGTATACTGATGGCGGCGGGTCTGCTGTATGGATATACCGATGCAAAGGACGATGAGGCCAAATCGGACCACTACCGGCTGGTTCAGGCTTTGGCTCTGCGCTTCAAGGCAGAAAACGATTCATTGATTTGCCGGGATTTGTTGGGCATGACCGCGGAGCATGACTCCCCGGTCCCTGAAAAAAGGACGGAGAGCTATTATCAAAAACGCCCGTGCGCCGACTACGTCGCGTGTGCGGCAGAACTGCTGGACAAATACATCGACGAAACGGAGGGAAGGTCAATGATCATCGCAGTAGCCAGCGAAGGAACCCAGGTGACCGAACATTTCGGGCATTGCGGAAACTTTATTCTGTACCATATCGAAAACAAGCGGATCGCGCGCAGCGAATCCTTTGCCAATCCCGGGCACAGGCCAGGCTATCTGCCCAACTTTCTGCACGACAAAGGCGTCAATGTCATCATTTCGGGCGGAATGGGCAGCGGCGCCATCGAGATCTTTAACGAAAAGAACATCGAGGTTGTCCTGGGCGCCAGCGGCGACGCCAGAGAGGCGGTAGAATCTTATCTGGGGGGAACCTTGAAATCCACCGGATCGGTATGCCATGAACATCAGCATCACGACAAGTGTATAGAGTAACCTTTGATCGCCCCCCAAGGCTCGCTTCCGCTGGCCTTGCGGGGGTGTTTTTCTCCTTTCTATTTGTAAGTAAAATCACAGTATTGGCTAACCCGCCATACTAAAATCAACCCTATGAATTTAAAAATCCGATTGGGATGGTAAATGCATGGACTTATTTACGTTCATACTGTATGCCGCAGCAGTTTCGCTTTTGGCACTGTCTTTCTTTAAGGACAGAAAAAAGACGAAGATGGCGTTGCTGAAAGCCTGGAAGTCTTTTGAGAACATATTGCCTCAATTCCTCACCATCCTGATCATCATCGGGTTACTGCTGGCGGCTCTGAACCCGGAGCAAATTTCCAAGCTGATCGGAACCCAGTCAGGGTGGCTTGGCATGGTCGTGGCATCCGTGATTGGATCGATCACCTTGATACCGGGTTTTGTCGCGTTCCCGCTGGCATCGGCTTTGCTAAAGGGCGGCGCGGGCTTTATGCAGATTGCGATTTTTATCTCCACATTGATGATGGTGGGCATTGTGACGATTCCGGTTGAAATCAAGTACTTTGGAAAAAAGGCGGCCCTGGTCAGAAACATTTCCGCATTTCTGTTTTCATATATCGTAGCGATTGTCATAGGAGTGGTGTTGCAATGAAAAGCAAAGTACTTGCCCAAATGAAGAGATATCGGTTTTTTATGATTCTGGCCGCGATCAATGCTGCCGTAGTCGTTTTTTTCCCTGTTCTGGGCATGAAGTCTTTGAAGCTGACGTGGGACAACACGCTTCAAATGCTCGCGGTTGTACCCCCTATTTTTGTGTTGTTGGGCTTGCTTGATGTTTGGGTTAAGCGGGATACGATGATAAAGCTGATGGGAGAGAGCTCGGGTCTGCTTGGTATCCTGATTGCATTCTTTCTCGGTTCCGCTGCCGCAGGGCCATTGTATGCAGCTTTCCCTGTGGCTGGAGTTCTGCTGAAAAAAGGAAGCAAGCTATCCAATGTGCTTGTCTTTATTGGTGCTTGGTCAACGACGAAGATTCCGCTCCTGCTTTTCGAAACCGCTGCCATGGGATGGAAATTCATGCTGGTCCGATTTCTGGTTGACATCCCCGGTATCGCGATCATAGCGTATATCACGGAGAAACTGATGAAGAAAGAAGATATTCAACAGATGTATGCCAATTCGCAAGCGTCGATGTAGGATATTTCTGTTCATCCACTCGACCGGTTCCGGTCTATGGAGTTGGGCGCCCCGCAATGGGCTTATTGTTGACGAGGCGTGTGCCAAGTTCGTATAATGAAAGAGATCAAAGAGCAAAGGGGAATCCGGCAAATTGTTGAGCGCACTCGCTTTTCATAACGTTCAGTTCTAATTGAATAAACGGTCGGGCCGTATCCTTGTCCGCTCGCGGGCTTGTTCATGATACGTCCGATCCGATTGTGAAGAGCGATAAGCGCATTGGTTTGTTCAATGGCATATTGGTGTCCCGGTTCGGACGCCCAACGATGTTGTTGTATAAAAGCCCATGAATGTTGGCTCATTCATGGGCTTTTTGCTGTTTGAGGAGAAAAAGATGAAGAAAATACACGCGCTATATGTTTTGGTAGCTACCCAAGGAATCTCGCTGATCGGAAGCCGCATGTCGTCCATCGCGGTGGGGATATGGTTGTATCAAACGCAAGGAAGCGCCGCCTACCTGCTGATGATCCCATTCTTCAATGAAATAGCCGCTGTGCTGTTTGGCGGCATCGCGGGGTTCGTTGTGGACAGATGGAAAAGAAAGCATGCCATGATATTTGGAGATCTGGGGCAGGCGGTGGGAACGGCAGTTCTGCTGCTCAGCGTGCTCGCAAGCCAATTGAATGTCAACTGGATCTATGTTGCGGTCGCCATCCAGGGTGTCTTCTCGTTGTTCGAGAGCATCGCCGCAGACGCTGCGACGACGATGATGGCTCCCGACGGTCACCGAGACAGAGTGAACGCCATCAAGGAAATGGTCTTTCCTTTGGCGGGAATTGTCGCCCCGGTTCTATCCGGTCTGCTCTATATGGCGTTGGGAATTATCGGGGTGCTGCTCATCGACTTTGCCACATTCCTGATCTCAGTGATAACGCTCCTAATACTGGATATTCCGGACCCGAAGGCCACTGGGGAGCAACCCCTCAAAGGTATCAAAGCTTTTGGGGGTGAGACGGTGTATGGCTTTCGCTATTTGTTGCGCTGCAGAGAGTTGCTGGGCTTGACCGTATACACGACTTTGGTCTATTTCATGCTAAACGGCCCTCTGGAGCTTGTGATTCCATACATCACAGGACGCACCGGCAATACCGCCACGGTATCCATCATGCTGGGCGTGATGAACCTGGGCGCCTTCACTGGAGCGACGCTGCTGGCCTTTTGGAAGAAAGCATATTCCAGAATACCGGTTCTTTTCACGGGCTTAGGCTTCAGCGGTTTGATGTTCATTGCCTTCGGCGCTGCGCGTACCCCTTTACTGCTTGGGGTTTCCCTGTTTTTCCTGATGATGCCCCTACCAGTCACCGGCGCGCTCTTCAAGTCCATTGTTCAGCGCAAAACCCCACCCAACGCCCAAGGCAGAATCTTCTTGGCGATTTCACAGTTCACAAATACAATCGTTCCAATGTCCTTTGTCATCACCGGTTTTCTGGTGGACAGGACGCTGGAGCCCGCCGTTCACAACCCCGCATGGGCGGTTCTTCAGCCTTTCTTCGGAGATCGGGCTGGGGCTGGGATGGGTCTGCTGTTAGCCTGTACCGGAGTCCTTATACTGGTACTGACCATAGCGGCAGCGGCAATACCCGGTATACACAACGTCGAATCCAGGCTGCCGGACTACCAGATCGAAGACGCCGATGGGGCGTAGAACCAATCGGCCAAGGGGGCGGATGCAATGCATCAGCCCCCTTGATTGTCGAGGTAACAGGATTTGAAGCTTGCGCCCTCCGCCTACGCAATACGCAGTTCCTTATAGCTTGAATATCCTCTTGGGATTGTCATAGTAGAGCGCTTTCGCAATGGTAAGCGCCTTCTCTTCCGAAAACACGCCATGTTCCACCTTTTTCGCCAAAACCTCGCTGATGTTTTGCCTAGAAAGCTCGAGGTGCCCATAAATCCCATCCACGAATAGATAATCGCCGCCAAAAGCGGAAATTTTATTGTAAGGTATGGCGTCCAGGAAATCATCCAGCGCAGAGACGCTCGCGGTCGGTGAGATGATATGCGCCCAGCACATGTCGATGAATACGTTGGGGAACATCTTGCACAGCGCACAGGCTACGCCTTGATATGGATAACTGATATGGAATAGGTCGAAATCCACATTAGGATATTCGGCAAAGAGATTATTGAGCAAAGAGGGATTTCCGTTTGAAAGTGTATTGCCGTTACCCTCGAAAAGTCCGGTATGGAACTGAAAGGTGAGATTCCGTTCGTTCGCAAGCTTCAGCTGGTAGTGCATCATGTAATCCTGAAGCGCGATTGGAAACCTGGGCAGCATTCGCTCCTCGCCCCTGGCGTGCCATGATTTGAACGCATCTGCGAACAATGACTTCACCTCGGCATATTCCACCTTTTCGAAACGCAAGGGGCGCCAATAAGCGCAGGAACTTTTGATCACCCTCGCTCCGTTTTGTGCCAGCGTATGATCGAGCTCCTTTTCACATATGGCGAGCCAATCGTCCAGAGAAGCGATTTTGATTTTGTGTTTGTGCTCCATCTCGGGGATGAAATCGTATCCTTCTGGATCCGATGGTTCCAGAAAGTTTTGCGCTTGCCATACCCGCTTGAACAAGTCGTTGCCATGATCGAAGTGAAACGTCCACACATCCAGCAGGCTTATCTCGATGTTGCACAGATCTCTGAGCACATATGCGTAATGGCCGGGCTTTCGCCGGGAGAGAAAGGCCGTGTTCAAATCCTCAATCGTATTGGCGTGGACGCCGTCAATGCCATAAATCGTCTTAACAGAAAGGTCCAGCGCCCGGCCATAGCCCGTATATCTGGCACTTTCCCAGAAGGGTTCAACGATCTTCCAGCGCTCTGAGATGCGCAGATCATGATCGATGACCTGCTGGAACAGCGCAGGTTTTAGTCCGGCTGATATGACGTCGCTCTTCATATAATGGATGAGATACTCTCTGAGCACATCGTCGTCTTCTTTGTATATGCTGGATTCGTCATGCCACAAATGCTCATGCGTGTCGATGACGGGGATCGAGAGCAGTTCGCGGTAGATTCGATCTTTCAGGCCATGTGCGTCCATCTACTTCCCGCCTTCTCAAGTGTCATGTACGTGGTCCGCATTAATTCGTCTTTCCCAATTCTTTTCGATTATAACATGTATTTCCCAAAAAAATATATCTACTAAAATGACATGCACTTGTGGGCATAAGTCCCTCTGATTGTGGTCGAGGTGACAGGATTTGAAGGTGCTATGCGCTTGCGCGCGCCACGCCTGCGCCGGAGGATGTAAAGAGATTTGGTGTGACATCTGATCACCGCCATATGGCGGCGATGCTCATCGCTGCGCGATGACCGGCAATGCTCTTACAGCGGCTGCACGCAGCCACTATCCCGCATTGCCTGCGGTTCTTTGCTGCGCAGTTCGTGTTCTTTTCTCTCTGGCTTTTGCGGCAGGTTCAAAGCGACATTATTCACGACCAAAAAGGCTACCCGGTATGAAATACCGAGTAGCCTTTTTGGTCGAGGTGACAGGATTTGAACCTGCGGCCTCTGCGTCCCGAACGCAGCGCTCTACCAAACTGAGCCACACCTCGAAGTTGGAGCCAATGATGGGACTCGAACCCATGACCTGCGGTTTACGAAACCGCTGCTCTGCCAGCTGAGCTACATTGGCAAGATTTTCGTGCAAGTCAGTATATCATAGCGTGAAACCTATGTCCAGACGAAAACCACGGTTCGATTCAAAAAACTGTTTGTGTCAGTCGGAATGACAGTTTGTCACACAGAACGCATCAGTCGGGAACACCAGAATGTGGCAAGCCATCCAGTTTTCTGCCGTGTGAAGCTTCTCCAGTTTTCACATAATACGACTGCCAATCGGCATCGCGGCATCGGAGGTATTTGCACATGGAGGGTTTGCTGGCGGCAGTACAATTGTTCTTCAGCATCGTGATCGGCCTGTATTTTCTGTTCCAGCTCAAGAGCCAGCAATCGACCAAGACGGCTGTTAACCACGACAGCCGCAAGGAAATGGACAAGCTGGCCCGGCTGCGCCAGATCTCGCTGGCCAAGCCGCTGAGCGAACGCGTGCGCCCCCAACGCATGGAGGACATCATTGGCCAGGAAGAGGGCATCAAGGCGCTGCGGGCGGCGCTGTGCGGCCCCAACCCTCAGCATGTGCTGATCTACGGCCAGCCCGGCGTGGGCAAAACCTGCGCCGCGCGACTGGTGCTGGCAGAGGCCAAGGCCAGCCGCATCTCCCCCTTCGGGCGGGAGGCCAAGTTCATCGAGATGGACGCGACCTGCGTGCGCTTTGACGAGCGCAGCATCGCCGACCCGCTGATCGGTTCCGTGCATGACCCGATCTACCAGGGCGCCGGCGCCATGGGTGTGGCGGGCATCCCCCAGCCCAAGCCCGGCGCCGTGACAAAAGCCCATGGCGGCATCCTGTTTCTGGATGAGATCGGCGAACTGCACCCCACCCAGATGAACAAGCTGCTCAAGGTGCTGGAAGATCGCAGGGTCATTTTTGAGAGCGCCTACTACAGCGAGAGCGACAGCAACATCCCCGGATACATCCACGACATCTTCAAGAACGGCCTGCCGGCGGACTTCCGCCTGGTGGGCGCCACGACCCGCAGCCCCAGCGACATCTCCCCCGCCATCCGCAGCCGGTGCGTGGAGGTATTCTTCCGGGCGCTGGACGAGCCGGAGATGGCCCGCATTGCCGACGGCGCAGCCCGCAAGGCCGATATGATTATGGAGGACGGCTGCGCAGAAATGGTGGGGCGTTACAGCGCCAATGGCCGCGACGCCGTGAACATCGTGCAGATGGCGGCGGGCCTGGCCACCTGCGAGGGCCGCTGCACCATCACGATGGCCGATATGGAATGGGTGCTCAACAACGGCAACTACAGCGCCAGCCACAAAGTGCGGGTGCCTCGCAAGAGCGCCTGCGGCGTGGTGAACGGCATGGCCGTGTGCGGCACGCAGCAGGGGGCGCTGATGACGATAGAGGTCATCGCCGAGCCGTCGCAGCCGGGCGTGGGGCACCTTTCGCTGACCGGCGTGCTGGACGAGGAGGAGATGGGCAACGACGCCCACCGGGTGCGCCGCAAGAGCGCCGTGCGCGCCTCGGTGGAGAACGTTTGCACGATGTTGCACACCACCGTGGGCATCGACACATCGGATTACAACATCCACATCAACTTCCCTGGCGGCATCCCTGTGGATGGGCCCTCGGCGGGTTTGGCCATCGCCTGCGCGCTGTATTCGGCGGTGCGGGGCATCCCGGTGGACAACACGCTGGCGCTCACCGGTGAGGTCAGCATCCGCGGCGATATCTATCCCGTGGGCGGCGTGCCCGCCAAGCTCAAGGCCGCCGAGACTGCCGGCGCCCGCCGCGCCTATATTCCAGCGTCCAACTGGCAGGAGAACTTCGAGCGCATGGGCATCAAGGTGCTGCCGGTACGCCACTTCTTCGACATTCTGAGCGCTGGCGGGGCTTATCTGGACGACGCCCAGCCGCAGATTGCCGCGGCGCGGCCTTCGGTGCTCAGCGCGTCGGGCGCGTATCAAGCGGATGTCTCCGCGCCGTAACAAGCCATCATCACAAAGCCTGCCGACACGTTTCGGCAGGCTTTTTTATTATCCGTTGCCGAACCAACTTCCGTCTGCTATACTTCCAATATTTGTATATGCGGAGTAATCATATGTTGAGGAAACTCACCGGCCTTGGCATGCTGGGCGTGCTGTTCTATGTTGCCCACGTGGTGCTGGGCGGCATCCTGTGGCAGGGCTACAGCCACCTGCAGCAGCCCATCAGCGACCTGACCGCCAGCGGCGCTCCCCAGCGGGATCTGCTCAGCGTGTTCACGTGGATCTATGGCGTGCTGTGCATCGCCTTTGCCTTGGTTGCTTATCTCTATACCCGCAGGCGGGTCCCCAAGCTGACCTCTGCCGGCCTGCTGGTGTTTCTGGCCATGCACCTGGTCAGCATCAGCTATGGCTTCTTCCCCCAGGACCTGCCCGGCGCCGCGGTTACATTCGTGGGCACCATGCACATGGTCGTGACCGCCGCCATCGTGCCGCTTACGATCCTTTCGCCGCTGCTCATCGGCTTTGGCCTGCGCCGGGTGGATGGCCTGCGCCGGTTCGCGGCCTACAGCATCGTTACGGGCTTCTTCATCTTTGTGGCCGGCGGCACCACCGGCCTGTTCTTCGCCAACCACTGGCCATTCTTCGGCCTCGTAGAGCGCATCAACATCGGCGCGCTGCAGGTGTGGACGTTCGCGCTCTCCTGGATGCTTTTCCGCGGCGATCGGCTGCCCCAGGCGCGGTGACCCCGCTCACGGATAATCACGCCTGCCGGTGATATCCTACTTCCGAAGGCTGGTTTGCCAGCTTTCAGGAGGAATCGCCATGAGCCACACCAAGAATAACCATCTGCCGCCCAACCCCAACGACGGCATCGACTATAGCAGGCGCAGCCTGCACGAGATCGTGCTGGCCGGCGGCTGCTTCTGGGGCGTGCAGGCCTATCTGCGGCGCGTGCCCGGCGTGGCAGCCACGACCGTGGGCTATGCCAACGGTGCCACGGCCAACCCCAGCTATGAGCAGGTATGCACCGGGCGCACCGGCCACGCCGAGGCCGTGCGCGTGCGCTTCGACCCGGCTGCGCTGCCGCTGGCCGAGCTTCTCAGGCAGTTTTTCAGCATCATAGACCCAACAGCGCTCAATCGCCAGGGCAACGACTGGGGCACCCAGTATCGCACCGGCATCTATTACAGCGAAGGCGACGACATTGCCGCCATCGACGCGGCCATGGCGCTGGAGCAGCGCGCCCACGAGCGGCCCATCGTGACCGAGGTGCAAAAGCTCACAGCCTTCTACCCCGCCGAGGAATACCACCAGGACTATCTGGAGAAGAACCCCGGCGGCTACTGCCATGTGGACTTCTCCGCGCTGGAAGCGCCGCCGCCCGCGCGCACCTGGACCAAACCTGACGACACCGATCTGCGCAGCAGCCTGACACCCGAGCAATACGCCGTAACGCAGCACAGCGCCACAGAGCCGCCCTTTCGCAACGCCTTCTGGGACAACCGCGAGCCTGGGCTGTACGTGGATGTGGTGACCGGCGAGCCGCTGTTCACCTCCCGCGACAAGTTCGATTCCGGCTGCGGCTGGCCCAGCTTTGTGGCGACGGTGGACAAAGGCGCCGCCGTGGAACGCCGCGACACAAGCCACGGCATGGTGCGCACCGAGGTGCGCAGCCGCGCCGGCGACAGCCATCTGGGTCATCTGTTCCCCGACGGCCCGCGGGACCGTGGGGGCCTGCGCTACTGCATCAACAGCGCGGCGCTGCGCTTCATCCCGGCGGACAAGCTGGTCGAAGAGGGTTACGGCGACTACTTGGATAAAATTTAGGCACAGGACTGAATTTACAGCAAGGAGCCGCTGTCGCGATCCAGATAGAGCGTGGCCGCCGGATGCCGTCGCAGGATGCTGGCCGGGCACGCTGTGGAAACCGGCCCCTGAACCGTGCCGCGCACCGCCCGGGCCTTGGTGGCGGCCGGCACCATGCAGAAGAGCGCCTCCCCCGCCAGCAGCGACGGTATCGTCAGCGTAAGCGCTTGCCGGGGTACTTCATCCAGCGCGGCGAAGCACCCGTCATGCACCTGCTGCAGGCGGCAGGCTTCCTCCAGTGTCACGGGCTTCACTGGCAGCGGATCGCTAAAATCGGCCACCGGGGGATCGTTGAAGGCGATGTGGCCATTCTCCCCGATGCCCATGCATACGATGTCCACGGGGTTGGCTTGCAGCAGCCGCCCGTAGCGCAGGCACTCGGCTTGCGGGTCAGCGTTGCCGTCCAGCAGATGCACCGCGCCAAAGGGCAGCCGGTCAAAAAGCCGCTCCCGCAGAAAACGCCCGAAGCGCTGCGGCGCATCGGCCGGCAGCCCGACGTACTCGTCCATGTGAAAGGCGTGCACCCGGTTCCAGGGAAGGTTCGCATGACGGCACAGGGCCGCCAGCGTTTCATTCTGGGATGGCGCGGCGGCAAAGATCATGTTGCAGACCGGTTTGCGGGCCAGCACCTGCTCCATAGCCCGTGCGATGTCGGCGGCGGCGGCCTCCCCCAGTGCCCGGCGATCCTCATACACCCGCACGGCCAGTGTTCCCATGGTAAACTCCCGTTCCATATCCTTCCTCCTTACAGCCAATGATCAGCGGTCTGCCAGCGTACCTGCCCATCGGTCAGCACACAGGCGACCCGAATGGTTTCATCAAAGAGCACCGCGTCGGCCCGGCGGCCCGGCGCCAGCCGGCCCATCTCCCGCCCCAGGCCCACGATGCGAGCCGGCGTTTCCGTCACCATTTTCACCGCGTCGGCTAAGGTTGCCCCACCCTGCTCCACCATGGTGCGCACCAGCCGGTCGGCGGTGGCGATGCTGCCGGCGAAGGCATTCCGGGCCGGCATTTTGGCCACGCCGTCCTCCAGCACCACGGGTTGGCCCTTGCGCAGGCTGCCCAGAATGCTCTCCCCGCCGGTTTGGCCGGCGGCGCGCATGGCGTCGGTCACCAGCGCCAGCCGGTCCGCCCCCAGAAAGCGGTAGGCCATCTGCAGCAAGGGTGCCGGCAGGTGGCAGCCGTCGGCGATGATCTCGCTGGTCAGCGCCGGCAGCAGATAGGCGCTCTCCACAATGCCCGGGAAGCGGAAGCCCTGGCGGCGCACAATGGTAGAGGTCGCCGAATAGAGGTGGGTGACATGGCGGTAACCGTGGCGCAGCGCCTCGCAGACCTGATCGTAGGTGGCGTCGCTGTGGCCGATGGATGCAAGGATGCCGCGGCGGGCAAGCTCGTCGCCCAGCTGCGCGGCGCCTTCGAGCTCCGGCGCGATGGTCCAGCGGCGGATATCGGAGCAGGCATCCAGCAGGCGCAGGTACTCCACGGGGTCGGGGCGGCGCAGATAAGCCGGGTCCTGCGCGCCGGCCTGGCCGGGGGCCAGGTAAGGGCCTTCGATGTGCAGGCCGGCAAGCTTGGCGCCGTCGGCAAAGCGGCCCCGGCAGTGACGGTACATCGCGAAGGCATCCAGCAGTTCCCCGGTGGAGGATGCCAGAGTGGTCGGCAGCAGGGCAGTCGTGCCGTGGGTCAGGTGCAGGCGCGCCGCGCCATGCCAGGCCTCCTCGGTGGCATCCATGAAGTCATGCCCGCCGCCGCCGTGTACATGGATGTCCACGAATCCGTGGGAAAGATAGAGCCCCTGAGCGTCCACAACGACGTCGCCGCGACCGGAGGCGGAACCGGGGCCGCCGATGGACACCACGACGCCATCCTCGGCAACCAGATCGCAGGGGGAAACCAGCCCGTCCTGCACCAGACGGGCATTGCGCACGACCGTAAGCATGTTAAGCGCCTCCTCTCACAAACGGACCGGCTGTTCCGTGCGGGTCGATTCATAGATGGCGGTGATGACGCGCACGGCCAGATCGGCCTCCCGCGGGGGGATAAGCGGTTCGCGGCCCTCCCGGACGGCGTTGGCAACATCGGCCAGCAAGAGCACATGGCCGGTGATGCCGATGTCGAAGGGATTCTTTGCTCCACCCACGGCTTCCATTCCCTCTGGAGGGGGCGGCGCCTGGGCGGAGTCCAGAAAGTCCCAGGACACGACTTGCTCATCATTGAAGACGATGCTTCCCAGCTCACCGTGAACCGCAAAGGTCGTGGTAAATCCGGGATAGGCCGTGGTCGCCCCGGCGATCGTACACAGCGCCCCGCTTTTCATCCGCAGCACGGCGGCGGCGGTATCCTCCACCTCAATGCGGCGGCTCAGCGTTTCGGCCCGGCCATAGACGGTGTCCACAGGCTCCCCCAGCATCCACAGAATCAGGTCCACGCCGTGAACCCCCTGGTTCATCAGCGCTCCGCCGCCGTCCAGTTCCCAGGTGCCGCGCCACCCGGCGCTGTTGTAATAGGCATGGTCGCGGTAGTATTTGAGTTCAGCCTGCGCCAGGCAAATCCTACCCAGACGCCCCTGGGCAATGGCCTGCCGGGCGACAATGGCCGCTGGCATGAAGCGCCGCTGAAAGATGCACTGCATCTTGACGCCCGCTTCGGCCACAGCCCGCTGCACGGCGCTTATGCGCTCGGTGGTGATCTCCATCGGCTTTTCACAGACGATGTGCTTGCCGGCTCTGGCCATGGCAATGCAGATTTCGCCGTGGGTGCCGCTGGGCACGCACACACACACAATGTCCACGGCCGGGTCGCGCGCCACGTCGCTGGCATCATAACAAACGGTGTTGACGCCGTACTCGCGGGCGAAAGCATCGGCTTTCTCGGGAATGATGTCGCACACGGCGTACAGCCTGTGTTCGGGGAGCTGGCGAAGCGCTTTCGCGTGGGTATGGGCAATGACGCCGCAGCCGACAATGGCAAAGTTCATACCGCAATTCCTCCTGTCGCACTTGTGATGGCCGGTCATCGGCCCGCGCCTATTTCTTCCATTATACAGCGAGAACCGCCTCTCATTTGCGCAATTTTACGGGGGGGCTTTGCCGTTCATGCAAATCCGCTGGCACAGCATCTGCCGGCGGAATAACGGGAAAAATGATCGAACGAGCCGGATGGAGCGATACATCGAAAACATCGCCGGGAAACAAGCCCGATACGGTTATGATCAATCCATCCATCGGTAGACATAGCAAGCGGCCTGCTTACCTTGGCAGGCCGCCTTTGATGTATGCCATGCAGCTACCTCTGCCCTAAAAACTGCCGCGCCTTGGCCATGAGCTCGCTCTTCTGGCGGTCGTCCATGCCGCCCAACAGCCGGTTCACGGTGTCCTTGAGGTTGTCGGTGGCCGGGTTGGGCACGATGGTGGCCCTGACCTCCTGGGGTTGCGGCTGCGGCGGCTGCGCCATGGCGGTTCGCATCATGTTGGCCATGTTGGCCATATTGCCCAGATTGCTCAGCTGGCCCAGCGCGCCCAACGGGCCGCCGGCGGATGCACTTTGGCTTTGCACAGCGTTGCCGCGGAAACCGTTGACCATGCCCATCATCTGACCGATCATGGTCAGGTTGCCGGCTCCGGCGAAGGGTAGGTTGCGCCCCAGGGCGCTCAGCAGGCCTATGTTGCGGTCCATGGGGTTGGCGGTGGTCGGCGAAGCTATGTAGGCAGCGGGGTTGTTCACATTGCGCAGCTCATCCACCATGCCCAAAACCTTGGATACCTTTGTGGCGGACATGCCGCTGTTGCCCGGCAGATAACCGGCGATGTCGCCCAGCAGGCTTTTCATATCCACCGGCGGCATGGCGGGGCGATTGGGCCGTACCCTGGGCTGCGGCGCGGGCGCCTCGCCATCGTCGCTCTGGGTACGGGGCGCGGGCAATGCCGGCAGTTCCCCGTGGGGCCGGCGCTGGCTGCCCATGCCCAGCACGCTGCCCAAGCCGCCGCCGCGGCTAAGCGCTCCAATGGCCAGCACCAGAGGCAGCGGGCCCATGGATCCCATAACTGCGCCCAGGCCGCCAGCCGCCTGGCTGCGCACCGGTGTGCGGTCGGGCCGCGCCGAGGTAACTTCCACCGTTTGCGCCTCCGCCGCGGGCATATCGTCTGCCTGCGTGGCCGGTATGGCCTCGAACTGCTTATTGACCATGAACGTCTCCTCCTCAAATGATCCCTGCATGCATCCTATGCCCGGCGATGCCCAGTTGTTCCGACGGAAACGGACACAAGAGCCCCCCTTTGAGCATATGCTGAATAAAGCGGCTTACACCCGTCTGCCGGGAGATCCCGCGGTCACCGGCGAGCTTGACCAGCCATATCATATAGGGTGAAAGCCATTGGAGGGAGGGCAACGATGAAGGACAACGCCGGCAAAAGTCTCAGGGACATGATACGCAAAAACAACCTGTCCCAGGAAAACCTGACCAGCGAGCAGAAGGACCAATTTAAGCGCTTCCGCGACACGGTAAGCCAGTATCAGGACAAAAACCCGGCGCAGCTGATGGGCGAACTGGAACGCTTGAAGAACGGCAAAGGCGGGCCCACGCTCAACCCACAGGACCTGGACCGCTTCGCCACCACGCTCAAGCCCATGCTCAGCCAAGAGCAGCAAAGCCGCCTGGACGACATCGTCCGCCACCTTCGCTAGGGCTGAGCTCATCCCCCTCGCGATACATAGGCGCGCCATAAGCCGCGCATCAGACGCCGGCGTGCCTCATGCGAGAGGTGAGTTCTGTGAAAAGGAACATCGTTCATAAGATTGACCCGTTGGTGCGCAGCATGGTCAAGATCAACTCCCATGCCAACGGGGGGGCCGATCCGGTCAGGGTTATTCTGTATGCAAAGGAATACGAGCGCTGCCGCCCCACGCTGGACAAGCTGGGCATCACGATTTTTTCCGAACTGCCGCTGATCGACGGCTACGTGGTGGAAGTGCCGTACAACCAACTGGCCCGCATTGCCGGCCAAAAGAATGTGCGCTACATCACCGCCGATCTGGACGTACAGGCGCAAATGGATGTTGCAACGAAGGTCGTGGGCGCCGACGCCCTGCAAAATGCCGGCGTCACCGGCCGCGGGGTAGGCATCGCCTTCATCGACACGGGGATATACCCCCACCCTGATTTCACGATGCCCAAGAACCGAATAGCCGCCTTTGTGGACATCGTGAATTCCCGGACAGCGTACTATGACGACAACGGCCACGGCACCTTCGTGGCGGGAGTGGCGGCTGGAAGCGGTTCGGCTTCTTCGGGAAAATATCGGGGTATCGCGCCGGGCGCCAACATCATCGCGCTCAAGGTCATGGACGCCAACGGTGGCGGGCGCGCCTCCGACGTGCTGGGCGCGCTGCAGTGGATCGCCTACAACCACAAACGTTACAACATCAAGGTCGTGTCCATGTCGCTGGGTTCAGACGTGGGCATCACCAACCGCGACGACGCCATGGAGCGTGGCGTGGAACAGCTCTGGCGCCAGGGCATTACGATCATAGCTGCCGCCGGCAACAGCGGGCCCCATTCCCGCACGATCACCGTGCCGGGCACCAGCCCTATGATCGTAACCGTGGGTTCCAACGACGACAGGCGCACGGTGTCGCTGGATGACGACATCGTGGCGGACTTCTCCTCCCGCGGACCGGTGGGCAACCGCCCCAAGCCCGACATCCTCGCCCCCGGCGTGGACATCCACGGGCCGCTGGCCGACACAACCTACCTGCCCGGGCGCAAGATGGCCCGCATGAGCACCTACTATACGGCCATGAAGGGCACCTCGGTCTCCACGCCCATCGTGGCCGGCATCGCCGCTCTGTACTACGAGCAGAACCCCTCCGTAACGCCCGACGAGATCAAGCGCAACCTGATAACCAGGGCCCGCCGCCTGACCGGGCAACGCAACCAGGAGGGGTACGGCGTCGTCTTGGCGTAGCGCAATGCTGCGCTACGCCTTCGCCTGCGGCGCTGTGGCGCCTTGGCGATTCGGAAGACTTGCATTTCGGTCAGCATTCGGCCCGGCGATAATCGTCGCCGGGCCTACACCTATCTGTTCGTCCCATCCCTTGCAAATAAATGCCGGGGATCGCCTGCGGGCGGGTCTTTGTGCGCGTTTCTGCCCGTATGTTGGTTTCCTCGGCGGAATAAATCCGCCATCGGCAACAGGGCCACACCTCGTACTGTCATTCTGAGCGCAGCGAAGAATCCCCTTGAATCAGCCGTTCATATGAAGGGTGCCGAAGGTTTCCAAAGGGCGACCGGAAAGCCCTTTGGTCGCGCCCAAAGGCGCGAAATCCCACTCTCTTCCCTACCTTTTCTGACACCCCGGACAATAATAAATGCTCCCGCCCAGATACGCTTCCTTTACGATGGTCTCGCCGCAGGCCGGGCAGGGCTGGCCCACGGTCTTCTTGCTGAGCACCGTGCGGTAGCCGCCGGGTTGGCCGTAGAGGTCGCGCTCGGTGTCACGGCCGCCCTGGTCCGCCATGGCGGCCGACACATCCTTGACGGCGCGAAACATCGCCTGCTTCTCCTGGGCGGAAAGGCTGCCCATGGTTCGCCGGGGGTGAATGCGGGCGGTCCACAGAATGTCCTGCAGCATGCCATTGCCCAGGCCTGGGATACGCTGCGCTGTGGCCAGGAAGGCCTTGGCCGAAAGCTCCGGCGCCTGGGGCTGGGCCAGCAGGCCGCAGAACAGCTCCCAATCGAACCCATCCTCGGTTGGGGCCGGCTGTTTGTTGACAACGTGGCCCATGGGTATGCCGTCGGGGTCGTCCTCGCGGCAGCAGAACATGCAGCCCCACATCTGCACCGTGCACGTGATCGCGCTGCCGTCGTCAAACTCCAGCAGAAGTTGGTGGCTGGCCGGGCGCTTGGCGCCAAGGGCGTGCAGCTTAACCGGTGTGGAAATCACCAGCAGCATGTCCTGCGCGTGCACCCGCAGCGTACCGCTGACAACCTCCGTACCGGTGATCCGCTTGCCCCGCAGCAGGCCATCATAGGCGGCGGGGTCGCCGGTATACCAGGCGAAGCCGTGGTGTGTCTGGTCGGCCTGCGCCCGTACGATTTCACGACCGGCGAGCGACTGCTGTATCTGCCGGGCCAGCACGATGGATTCGGAAAGCTCGATCATGGGCGTGTCCTCCTATGCAATAATGGCATTACAATTGTAGCACAAAAAGATGACGACAGTATGTCCGGTTTCTCCTCAAAAAGCGCCAGAGGCGGCATCTGCGGCCAGGCGTTTACAGGGCCGGCGCTTGACAACGCCCGCCGCATCCCGTAAAGTGCCCCCTGAGGGGGAGCTTTCAGCTCCACATTTCGCCTTTGGCGCAACAGTTCATTGTTTGGGTTGGGAGCAGCATGGAACGAGCTAAAAAACTGTGGCAGATGTTTCTGATCTTCTTTAAAATCGGCGCCTTCACCTTTGGCGGCGGCATGGCCATGCTGCCGGTCATCCAGAAGGAGTTCGTGGACAAGCACCGCTGGATCAGTGACGAGGAGATGCTGGACGTCTTCGCCATTTCACAATCCATGCCCGGCGTCATCGCGCTCAACGCGTCCATCTTCATCGGCTACCGGCTGCAAGGCGTACCTGGGGCCATCGTGGCCGCACTGGCGCAGGTGTTGCCCTCCTTCTGCAGCATCTTGCTGGTGCTTCTGGCTCTGAGCTTCCTGCAGGGCAACCCCTATGTAGACCGTGTGATGGCCGGTATCCGCGCGGCATCAGCGGCACTGATTCTGCGCTCCACGGTGAATCTGATAAGAAAAACATTGAAGAAGCCGCTGGATATTGCCATCGCCGCGGCGGCCTTTATACTCATCGTGTTTGTCAATCTGAACGTCGTCTACGCCATCGCGTTGGGGGCCGCAGCCGGGCTGACCGCCTATGGCATAGGGAGGGCCCGGCATCATGTATAGAATCTGGCAGCTGTTCTTTGTGTTTTTTAAGCTGGGCTTGTTCAGCTTCGGCGGCGGCTACGCCATGCTGCCTCTGATCTATCAGGACATCCAGAAGATCGGCATCATGGACCCTACAGAGTTTTCCAACCTGGTGGGAATCTCGCAGATGACGCCTGGGCCCATTGCCATCAACGCCGCCACATATGTGGGGTTCAAGGCCGCAGGCATATGGGGGTCAATCGCGGCCACCGTCGCGGTGTCGCTGCCGGCCTTCTTCCTGATCATCGCCGTGGTTCACTTCCTGAACCGTTTCAAGACCAATCAGCCTTTGCAGGCGGCGCTGGGCGGCATCCGCCCGGCCACTGTGGGGCTCATCGGCTCGGCCTTCGTGTTCTTTGCCGACACATCGATCTTCAGCAGCGAAGCCTTTATGTCCATGTTGGGCAACCGCGCATCGCTGTGGGCCAGCCTGGGTAGCATCCTCAGCCTGCCGGCTTTGGGCATCGCCGCCGTGGCCTATCTGCTCAACGACCGCTTCAAGGTGGACCCTATCCTGATCATCATCGGAGCGGGTATCGTCGGTGCGTTTGTCATGTAGCTTGAAGTCCCGACAGAAAAGGCCGATCGGTGCACCGATCGGCCTTTTGTCATGTACATCCGTTTGCCGTTCTATCGGCACCCCTCACAGTCCTTGCATTCCACATCACAATACTCCTTGGGCAGCGCGCGGCCATCGTCCCGGGGCCGCAAAGCGATTGCAGCAACAATCGCCGCAACCAATGCCAAAATAATCCATTCGATCATCGGTGGTACCTCCTTCCTATGATCGCAGAACCAAAGAAGGCTCAGGCCGAACCCTGCGCGCTTTGCAGCGCCTGGGAAATCTGCACGCAGAATCTGTCCAGCAGGTCACGATCCAGCTGGAAGACCGTCCACTGGCTGCGTTTCTCCCGCCGCAGGATGCCCGCATGCTCCAGCACAATCAGATGCTGTGACACCGTGGACTGCGCCAGGCCCGTGAAGGCCACCGCATCAGCCACGCTGATGCCCTGCTCTTCGCAGGAGATCTTGTCACAACAGGTGCCCATGCATCCCGTGCTCATCTCCATGACCAACCGCAGTCGGGTCTCATTGCCCAAAGCGTTGCAAATTTCCGCTAGTTTCGCTTCCATGGCCATCCCTTCCATCGTCTGTTTGCGATGTAATTGTATCGCATGTTTACGATTATGTCAAGCAGGCGCCGCAAAAAACCTTTTGATCCCTTGGTTCATAGGATGGAGCAGACAATGGAAAGGAGCCAATGGATATGGCGCGAATCAAAGCGCAGCCGCTAAGCACGCTGGATCTGCTCCGCCGCCGGCATGGTAACGAGGCTGCCAGGGGCGCTTTTTATGAGATGTGTACCCAGGATAACGAAAATGCCACACGGCTGCTCAACGATGACAACCTGAAGTTCCCCACGCTTTTCGTGCTGCAGCCGGAAGTTGATAAGTTTGAACTGCACGAAAGGCTCAACGAACGCAACCACAGCGCGCTGTCCATGTGCGGCTGCCTGTGCGACAAAGAAAACATGTTCAATCACGAGTTTGGGCCGCAGGACAAGCCCACGCTGCGCTGGATGATGCTGACCGGTTACGACGAGGACGATCTAGGCGAAACCTACGATGAGATCATGGACACCACGGCCATCCTGCTGGTGCGTGAGCATCATGACAACACATGCCTGAAACCGCTGTGCGATATGATCTTCATGAGGAATCGCCATGGCATGTACATATACGACGCGGTGTGGGCGCTGTTCGAATCCCAGGAGGTGGACACCCTGCTGCTGGTGGCCGACCATCTGCGCTCCAACAACCGCCACGACGTGGAGCTGGCCCGCAATCTGCTCTCCTTTGTGCCGTGCTTCCAGAACAACCTGTCCACCCCTGCAGTGCAGCACCGCTGCGCCGTGAGATGGATCCACGCCAACCGGAAATGGCTGCGCTACACCGGCGAAAGCAATCAGAAAGGCGGCAATCCCTATCGCTTCGAGGTGTCGCTGGAGGCCAAATATCTGCAAAACAGCGAGGTGCCCCGCATGGGGCCAGCAACGCTGTCAGCCGACGACTATGAGCTGGGGTGCCGCTTCCACGCGCTGGACCCGGATACTCGCGTGCTGCTGGCCGACCACTCCCAGCGGTTGCGCCGGCATAGCCCGGAAAAGTGGCAGCGCTGGCTGCACAGCGACCTGAGCGTTCAAATCCACACGGCGCGCCAGTGCGCCGGTCTGGAGGTGCGCCCGTGATCCGCATCGGCAACAAGGCCATCGACACGATGCCCACCGTGGAGGGCTTCACACCCAACGCGCTGCAGCAGGGCATCTTTGAAACGATGGTCAAGAGCTCCTACACCTATCGCTATGACAGCGCCGGCCAGTTGGCCTTCGAGCTGCAGGTGCGTAACGCCACCGTGGAGGCCGCCCGGGCGTTGAGCCGCAGCGGCTTCCAATTCCGGGTGTTCCGCAAATCCTTCGCCAATCCGGAATACTGGCGGCGTTTGAGCAACGGCGGCTTCCAGCTGCGCAGCGGCGTTACGCCCTCCGTGGCCATTGCCGACATTTACCGCCAGGGCAGCCTGTACGGCACCGAATGCGCCACGGCGATGATCATCGTCTATTACAAGGCCATGCTGGACGTGCTGCCCGAGGGGCTGTTTAACCGGCTGTATTCCGACATCTATCTGATGAACTGGCAGCACATCGACCGCGACCTGGCCATACAGGATTTCTCCTCCGCTGCCGATCTGCTGCCCAGCGACGCCAAGTACTTCATAAACCCGGACGTAAGCCCGGCGAACCCGGAATGGCAGGGCGAAAACGCGTTCTATCTGGGCGGGGGCAAATACTACGGCCACGGCATCGGTATCGCCGACGCCGAGACGATCATCAGCACCCTCAACCGCACACGCCGCAGAGGCTCCAACCGCTCGGCCTACTTGCTGGATACGGTCAAGCGCCAGAACACACGCTATCTGTATGATCGCGTGCGGCAATACGCAGGCAGAAGATAAAACACGGCAACTCGCTGCCTTTGGATAAGAAGGCGAACCAATGCGCGGTTCGCCTTCCTGCTTTGCTTGCGCCCGATATGCTTGCCTGCCATACAGTAATTAAAAAAAGGGGCCGAAGGTTTCCAAAGGGCGACCGGAAAGCCCTTTGGCCACGCCTGCAGGCGTGGAAATCCTTTCTCTACCCTGCTAGGCATCCATACTATGTATCTTTCTATGTCTATGGTATGATGCCTTTTAGCAGTAGTATGGAGGCTTACACCATGGAGTTTCGTATGGCCACCAAGGCCGATCTGGACGCGCTGGTGGAGAATCGAATCGACTTCATCACGTCCCTGCGGGCCATGCCCGATCTGGAGGCGCTCCGCCATAGCACCCGAGCCTATCTGCAGGAGCATCTGGAGGATGGCGCCCTGCTGTGCTGGCTGTGCACCGAGGACGGCAAAATCCGATCCTCCTGCCTGATGTGCCTGTATCAGACCATCCCCTCGCCCAGCGCGCCCAACGGCAAATGCGGCCTGCTGCTGAACGTCTACACCCTAAAAGAGTATCGCCGCCAGGGCCTGGCCAGGGAGCTCCTCACCAGGATACTGGAGCAGGCCCGCAGCTTGGGTGTAACCAAGGTTCACCTGAACGCCACTGAGGACGGCCGGCCTCTCTATGAATCCCTTGGTTTTGCCCCGTTGGACGGGGAGATGATTCTAAAGCTTTAGCAGTGTGCGCGCCGGGGTAAAGCTATTGGACCCTTGCCTTCATTGGATGCAAAATAATATTGGCTTTGCCAATGATATCGCTTCGCGATGATATTCAGCTGCGCCGAATGGTATTATATTCGTCCCCAAATTCACCGCAGGTGAATATCATTGCCACGGGCAATCTCATCCGCGCAGCGGATATCATTCGTCCGAAGGACGAATATAATTGAAAACCCAAACCGAACGGTTTGGGTTTTCTTTGGCTCCCCAGGTAGGACTCGAACCTACAACCCCTCGGTTAACAGCCGAGTGCTCTGCCATTGAGCTACTGAGGAACGTAACGCGTGATTGTTATTATATCCAACGGTGCTCGGGCTGTCAATACGCTTTTTGGAAATTCAGAGCAGCCCCCGGTACGCTGGCGGCGGGCTTTCGCCCGCCGCCTCCAGTCTTTCGTCACAGACTTGCATAAATCCTACTCTACTGTCACACTCTTGGCCAGGTTGCGGGGCTTATCCACATCGAAGCCGCGCTCCACCGAGCAGTAGTAGGCAAACAGCTGCGTCGGTATGACGGCCAGAATGGGCAGGAACAGTTCGTCGGTGGCCGGCACGGAGATGACCTCGTCGCTCTGGCTGGCAATCACATCAGCGCCCTCGGGGCAGATGCTCAGCACCCGCGCGCCCCGGGCCTTGACCTCTTTGATGTTGCTGACCAGCTTGTCGAACAGACGCTGCTGGGTGGCCAGCGCGATGACCAGCGTGTTCTGCTCAATCAGGGCGATGGGCCCGTGCTTGAGCTCGCCGGCGGCGAAGGCCTCGGAATGGATATAGGAGATTTCCTTGAGCTTGAGCGAGCCTTCCAGCGCCACGGCATAATCCAGGTTGCGGCCCAGGAAATAGGTGTCAGTCATGGCGTAGTGCAGGTGAGCGCTGTGGGCGATGGCCTCCTCCTGGGCCAGAATCTCCGCGGCCTGATCGGGCAAGCGGCGCAAGGCTTCTACCAAACGCTCGTATTCCTGGGCGTCCATTGAGCCCCGCACGCGGCCCAGCTCCAGCATCAGCAGATACAGGCTCAGCAGTTGCGTCGTGTATGCCTTGGTGGACGCCACGGCAATCTCCGGCCCAGCCCACGTATACATGACGTTGTCGGATTCGCGGCTGACGGTGCTGCCCACGACATTGGTGATGGCCAGTACCCGGGCGCCCTTCTCCTTGGCCAGGCGCAGCGCCGCCAGCGTGTCCGCCGTCTCGCCGCTCTGGCTGATCACGATGACCAGATCGCCAGGGCCCACGATGGGTTCGCGGTAGCGGAACTCCGAGGCCATGTCCACCTCCACGCTCAGGCGCAGCGTCTTCTCGAAGGCGAACTTGCCCACAAGCGCCGCGTGATAGGCGGTGCCGCAGGCCACCATGACCACCCGCTGGATGCTGCGCGCCAGCTCGTCGGTGAAGCCGGCCTCAGAGAGGTCCACGGTGTTCTGGGCGGTGAGCCTGGGCGAGAGCGTGTCGCGCAGCGCCTTGGGCTCTTCGTGGATCTCCTTGAGCATGAAGTGCGGGTAGCCGCCTTTCTCAGCAGCGGCCACGTCCCAATCCACATGGAAGATGTCTCGCTTGACCGGCATGTCGTAGGCGTCGAAGATCTCGATGGACCGGCTGGTGACACGGGCAACCTCGCGGTCCTCCAGCAGGTAGACGTCGCGGGTGTAGGCCAGAATGGCCGGGATGTCGCTGGCGATGAAGTTCTCCCCCTCACCCAGGCCCAGCACCAGAGGGCTGTCCTTGCGGGCAGCGATGAGCTCGCCGGGGTGGCGGGAGCTGATGACGGCGATGGCATAGGAGCCCTCCACGTGGCGCAGCGCGTCGCGCACGGCCTTGTAAAGGTCCCCCATATAATACAGGTCGATCAGGTGGGCCAGCACCTCGGTGTCGGTCTGGGTTTGAAATTGGTAGCCCTTGTAGCCCAGCCACTCCTTGATGCGCAGGTAGTTCTCAATGATGCCGTTGTGGGCCACGGCGATGTCGCCGGCGCGGTTGTGATGGGGATGGGAGTTCACATCGCTTGGCTCGCCGTGGGTGGCCCAGCGGGTATGCCCGATACCCATGGCTCCACGGACGGGGTGTTCGGCGATCTCCGCCTCCAGCACAGCCAGGCGGCCCTTCTTCTTGCGGATGTCCAGCGCCGTGCCGTCATAGGTCGCCACGCCGGCGCTGTCATAACCGCGATATTCCAGCTTGCTCAGGCCATCTATCAGGATGGGGGCAGCTTCCTTGGTTCCGATATATCCGATGATCCCGCACATATGATTTTCCTCCGATTTCTGTTCTTATTGTATGCAGCAGCAAGGCCGGCCACGCGCCGCATCGTTGCGGCTGGGCCAGCTTTCGTTCACAGGTCTTCTTTACTCAAATAAAAAGGGATGAACTCCCTCGCCCACGCTCCTCTGTCTCCGCCGTTGCCGACGGGCTTTTTGAGCGCTTTTACGGTTGGCGAGTCCTCCGCGGGGCATCCGCCGAATTTTCGATAAACCCCGACCTCGTCAGAACGGCGATCGGAATGCCGTTCTCAGGCGCTTTATATAGTTTTGGTTCGGCACTTTGCCGGCCTCACTTCCTTTCCTGAGAAAAACCGCGCTGACAGGGATTTCGCGCCACTGGCGCGACCTGCGCACCACTTCGCCGGCATCCAGCCGGCTGAAGCGGCAAAGCCGCTTCCAGTGGCGCTGGGCTGCGGCGCATCCTGCGCCAAGGCCAAAGGGCTTTCCGATCGCCCTTTGGAAACCTTCGGCCTCAATTTTTGGATAATGCCTAACTACCCCAATCTCTCCTTGATCAGCGCGGCGATGTGCACAGCGTCGTCATGCACCCGCTGCTGGTCCTGCCCTTCGATCATGACCCGGATGAGCGGCTCGGTGCCCGAGGGCCGCACGAGCACGCGCCCGCGTCCCTCGTAGCTGCGCTCCACCCGCAAAATTTCATCGTTGATGACAACGTCTTCTTTGAGCAGCGTCTTGGCCTCGTTGCCGGATAGCGTCACATTGACCAGCACCTGCGGATAGATGTCCATAACGCACTTGCAGACACTGAGTTTTTGCCCGCTACGCCGCACGGCGCTCAGCAGCTTCAGGGCGCTGATGAGCCCGTCGCCGGTCGTGTTGCCGTGCAGGAAGATCACATGGCCGCTCTGCTCGCCGCCGATGGCGTAGCCTTCCTCCACCATGCGCTCCAACACATAGCGGTCGCCCACGGCGGTCACAGAAAGATCCACGCCGGCAGCCTCCATGGCCACCTTCAAGCCCAGGTTGCTCATGACGGTGACGACCAGCGTGTTGCGATCCAACAGGCCGCGCTGCTTCATGTCCAGCGCGCAGATAGCCAAGATGCGGTCACCGTCGATGATCTCGCCGGTGTCGTCCACGGCCAGCATGCGGTCGGCGTCGCCGTCGAAGGCAAAGCCGATGTCGGCGCCGGTGTCGCGCACGATGCTGGCGATGTGCTCCATGTGGGTGGAGCCGCAGCCGTCGTTGATATTGAGGCCGTCGGGATGGTCATAAACCGACAGCACCCGGGCCCCCAACTCCTGAAACAAGCGGGGCGCAATTTCCGCGGCGGCGCCGTTGGCGCAGTCCAGCGCGATGCTCACGCCCCGCACGTCGATGTCGATCTGGGTCTTCAGATAAGCGATGTAATCGTCCTGGGCACGCTCCACGGTGGAGATGGTGCCGATGTCGGCGCCGGTGGCCCGGGGAAGCTCGCAGCTCTTGCAGCGGATGAGCTCCTCAATGCGGTCCTCCACTGTGTCGGGCAGCTTGAAGCCCCGGCCGTCGAAGAACTTGATGCCGTTGTATTCCATCGGGTTGTGGGAGGCGGAAATGACAACGCCGGCATCACAGCCATAATGGCGCGTGAGCCACGCCACGGCAGGCGTGGGCATCACACCCACCTGCATCACGTCGGCGCCCACCGAGCAAATGCCCGCCGACAGGGCGGCTTCCAGCATTTTGCCGGAGATGCGGGTATCCCGCCCCACGAGAATGCGCGGGCGGCGCTTGGTGTCACTCAAGACCGAAGCTCCGGCACGGCCCAAATCATAGGCCAGCGTCGCGTCCAACTCTTCGCCCGCCACGCCGCGGACACCGTCGGTTCCAAACAATCTTGCCACAGGCAGCCTCCCAAAACACAATCAAAACTCAAACAAACGGTATTCTATCACGACAACAAAAGGTTGGCAATTTGGTATAGCCCAACACAACTTGTCTGCTCACGTCTTGGTCAGATATTCACTGACGGCTGTGGCGGCGACGGCGCCGTCGGCCGCTGCGGTAAGGACCTGGCGCAGATAGGTGTCACGCACATCGCCGGCGGCGAACACGCCCGGCACGCTGGTATGTAGGCGGGCATCGGTCATAATATACCCATAATCCGTGAGATTCACCTGTCCGCGCACGCATTCGGTGCGCGGATGCACGCCGATGGCGATGAACAAGCCGCGAACCTGGATATCCTGTAGCTGCCCGCTGGCCACATTCTTCACCCGCAGGCCGGAGACCTCGGTATCGCCGAGGATGTCCTCCACAACGCTGTCCATGAGCAGATGCACACGGCTGTCGGTCTTCACCCTGTCGCTCACGACCGCGGCGGCTCTGAACTCCGGGCGGCGATGGATCAAGTATACCTTTTCGCAGATGCGTGCCAGGTATGCCGCATCCTCACAGGCGGTATCGCCGCCGCCCACCACCGCCACCGGCTGGCCACGGAAAAAGTTGCCGTCGCACGTGGCGCAATAGCTGACTCCCCTGCCCACGAGCTCCAACTCGCGCTTGAGCTTGAGCGGCGTGGGTTGCGCCCCCATGCACAGGATGACCGCCCGGGCGGTGTGCTCGCCGCCGGATGTGCGGATGCGCTTGGCGTCACCAGCAAGCTCCATGCTTTCGGCGGATTCATAGAGCACCTCCAGACCAAAGCGCGTACACTGGCGCTCCAGCAGCGTACCGAATTCGGCGCCGCTGACGCCGTCGGGAAAGCCGGGATAGTTTTCCATAAGCGCCGTCGTGACGATCTGCCCGCCGGGGAACATCGCCTCCAGCACCGCAGTCTTAAGCCCTGCCCGGCTGGCATACATGCCGGCCGTCATGCCCGCCGGCCCGCCTCCCACGATCAGGCAATCATAATGCGCCATATGTTCCTCCTCTTTTTTCATCCCTGATATTATATTACACGACGCAAAAAAGGACACGGGGTAAATGCCTGCATCGCCGGGCACGGTCGGCCAATCGGCGTCCCGCGATGGCCAAAAACAAAATTCCGGAAAACCAGTTATGAAAAAGCATATTCATGTAAATTCCGTGTTAAATGTCTGGCTGGCGGCATATGCAACACGCGAATTTTACCTTATACTATGTCTGTTTGTTAAGCAGACGTTAATATGTTGTTAACCAAATGATAAGCGATTGTTAAGAATGAGGCAAATGAGAAATCATACGGTGAGAACCGTATAAATTGGAGTTAAGCATGCTGTTGGGTGTGGTCGTCGTCATGATACTGGTGAGCTGTTCGGTATTCGTCAATGGATGGACCGACGCGCCCAACGCCATCGCCACCGTGGTTTCCACGCGGGTGATGCGCCCCAGAGCGGCTGTCATGATGGCAGCGGCTTTTAATTTGTTGGGTGTTCTGCTGTCGGGCTCCGCCGTGGCCGTCACCGTGAGCAACATCGTCTCACTGGACGCCGGCAAGCAAGGCCTCATCACGCTGGCCGCCGCCCAGTTCTCCATCGTATTGTGGTCCACCGTAGCTTGGAAATTTGGCCTGCCAACCAGTGAAAGCCATGGTTTGATCGCCGGCCTCACCGGCGCAGGCTTGGCGACCACAGGGCTTGCCACCTTCACATCCACCTCTTGGGGCAAAATCCTCTATGGCTTGGCCATCTCTTCTGTGCTGGGCTTTTTCGTGGCTGTCCTCGTCACCTGGATCATCATCGCGATCTTCCGCCATGTGCGCCGCAGCGCGGCCAACAAGTTCTTCTCCTGGGGCCAGGTGGCTTCGGCAGCGCTGATGGCTTACAACCACGGCGCGCAGGACGGACAAAAGTTTCTGGGAATCTTCGCGCTGGCGCTGATGCTGGGTGGCGTGGTAACAACGTCCGATTTAAACAACCTTTGGTGGCCCAAGCTGTGCATATCGGCTGTCATGTGTTTGGGCACCTCGATAGGCGGCTACCGCATCATCAGCAAGATGGGCATGGAGATGGTCAAGCTGGAGAAATACCAGGGATTCTCGGCGGAGATAGGCGCCTCGGCGCTGATGTTCTTTGCCACGGCACTGGGCATTCCGCTGTCCACCACGCAAACCAAAGCCACCTCCATCATGGGCGCCGGTGCGGCGCGCAGCCTGAGGAACGTCAACTGGTCCATCGTCAAGGAGATGTTCATCGCCTGGGGTCTCACCTTCCCCATCTGCATCGCTATCGGCTTTATAATGACCAAGCTGTTCATGCTGATTTTTTAAGGAGGATTTCCATGTCCCGCATTTTTAAGAAAGAAGTCAACTACTTTGACCAGTTTGTCGTCGGCGTGGAACACTGCAAGCGCGCGGCGGATCAGCTTCTGGCCATGCTCAACGACGAGCGGCTCAACAACGAGGAGCGCGAGGTCATCCATCGCATCGAGCAGGAAGCCGACAAGCATGTGCACCTGATGTTCAACAACCTGAATCACTCCTTCATCACACCCATCGACCGCGACGACATCATAGAGATTGTCAAGGAGACCGACAACGTGACCGACGGCATTGACGCCGTGGCGGAAGAATTTTACATGCTGCACATCGACCACCTGCTGCCGGCCTCCCGGACCATGGCCGAGCTCATCGTGAAGTCCTGCGCCAGGATGGTGGACATGATGACCGAGCTCAAGCAATTCAAGAAGAACAACAACGTGATGCAGCACATCATCGAGATCAACAACATCGAGGAAGAGGGCGACCGCATCTATCGGCAGGCAGTGTACGAGCTCTATGCGCCCGGCGCCGACATGGGCGTGGCCTTCCGCTGGCGGTGCATACTGAACCTGCTGGAGGGCGTGCTGGACGACTGCGAAAACGTGGCGGATACCGTGCAGAGCATTATGACTAAGAACAAGTAACTTATACTTATATCTATATACAGAATACAGAAGTCAGAAGTAAGGCTGCCCATAGTGGGCAGCCTCTTTGTTGGATATTTCGCGCCATCGGGCGCGACCAAAGGGCTTTCCGATCGCCCTTTGGAAACCTTCGGCACCAATTTATTATGGTTGGCTATAAGTCAGAGTGTGAGAAACGATTCCTTGACGCCGACGACGGTTCACCCGGCGGAGGCAAACGAACATCCAGCGAGTAACGCTCGCAAAAAGTCCGCCCGCAGGCGATCTTGGTTTCTCACAAAGCAAATATGGGATATAAAGACAAGAGAAGCCCTGCCGACGGTTATCGGCAGGGCGAAAGCCAACCAAATGCAAGTCGTCCAATCGCCGAGGCGCAACAGCGCCGCTGGCGAAAGCAAAGCGCGTTTTAGCGCTTGCTGAACTGCGGCGCGCGACGGGCGGCCTTCAGGCCGTACTTCTTGCGCTCCTTCATGCGGGAATCGCGGGTCAGGAAACCGGCCTTCTTGACGGCGGGGCGCAGGTCCTTGTCCACTTCCAGCAGGGCGCGGGAGATGCCGTGACGGATGGCGCCAGCCTGACCGGCCAGGCCGCCGCCCTCCACATTGACCAACACGTCATAGCGGGCCGTGGTCTCGGTGAGCACCAGCGGCTGGCGTACGATGAGCTTGAGCGTCTCCAGGCCGAAATAATCGTCGATGTCGCGATCGTTGATCGTGATTTTGCCATTGCCGGGAACGAGGCGCACTCTGGCGATGGAGGTCTTCCTGCGGCCCGTGCCTCTGAAATTCAATGCTTCTGCCATGATTTGCTCCATCCTCCCTTATAGCTCGAGCTGCTCGGGCTTTTGCGCCTGATGCGGATGCTCGGGACCTTTGAAAACGCGCAGATGGGTTAACTGCTGCCGGCCCAGGATGCTGCTGGGCAGCATGCCCTTTACGGCGTGCATGATGATGAACTGGGGATCTCTCTGCAGAACATACTTGAAGGGGCGCTCCTTCAAACCGCCGATGTAACCGGTGTGATGGGTATACACCTTTTTATCGGCCTTTTTGCCGGTGAGCATGACCTTCTCGCAGTTGATGACGATGACGTTGTCGCCGCAATCCACGTGGGGCGTGAAGGTGGGCTTGTGCTTGCCGCGCAGGATGGCGGCAATCTGGCTGGTCAAACGACCCAACGGCTTGCCGGCCGCGTCGATGACAAACCACTTTTTCTCGACCGTCTCGGCCTTTGCCATGAACGTATCCATGAAGTCCCTCCTAAAAATCGCAATGCGCCGGACTTCGGAGTGGGGGTTCCGCAGCCTTGTCATTGCCCGCGCTGATTTGCGGCCGGGGCTATTGGCCGAATTGACGCAACGGTTATTTTACTATAATCCGTCAACGCTGTCAACGCATTTATGCAGGAATTCAGCGAAAAAGTGCCTCATATTACTATCAAAATTCCCAAGCGTGTATGCGGGCAGATCGGGTTATTTCATCTTCTCCCTCGCCAACCACACTGAAATCGTGTACGATTGGAGAAACTCATATATTGGAGTTCTCCATGAACATAATTATAGAAAACTCACAGCAAGATCAACGCGGCAACAGCAAAGAGAATATCTTCATCGCCACGCAGGACGGCAAATATCTCGGCCATGCCTATGCCTGGGCATACGAGAACCACCATACGGCCTATGAGCGGCCATGGAATGTGTATTTTGAGGTGAACCCGGAACCGCAGGGCGACGCCGCGCTGCGCCAGGCGGTGCGCGACGGGCTTTATGACCGGGTGTACGCGCGCTCTGTGGAGCTGCGCGCCGCGCGGCCCGAACTACCCGCGCGCGTCTACACATCCGCGCAGACCGAGGATGTTCTGGCCTTCTTCGTGCGCAAAGGGCTGCGGGGCGACGACGCCATCGCGCTCATGGAAGGGCCGGTCCCCGCGGCGGAGCCGGCTCCCCTGCCATGCGGCCATGCCTTGGCGGCCTGCGACATGGACGACCCTGCGCAGCTGGAAGCATACAGGCAAGCCCACGGCAGCATCTTCGTGACACCGCTCAATGACGAGGAGTTTCAGCAGCATAGCCGGATGCCCCACTTCTCGGCGTTCCGCCTGGTGTGCAATGGGGAGACGCTTGCCTGGGCACAGGTGTTCCAACGGGACGGCGCCGGCCATGTGGAGACGATATTTGTAACGGATAGCGCCCGTGGCCGGGGCGTGGGGCGTATGATGCTCTCGCACATGCTGCGGCTGTTCCGGGATTGGGGCTGCCAGCGCACCACGCTGGAGGTGTGGCTGCGCAACCGCCGCGCCGTAAGGCTGTATGAATCCTTTGGATATCAAAATAAAAAGGTGGAGTTGTACTTCCCGGGAATTGACCTGTAAGCAGGAATGCACTAAAATTAACCTTGGTGTTGGGCGTGCCATACAAACGCAAAGCCGCCGCCCGAAGGATCAAAATGACACGCAAAGATTCGGTCAACACAGACGCCTCCAACCTGCCGAACATCGCCGAGGTGCTCAACCCGGTGGATTTGCGCCGGCTGCTCAATTCCTATACCTACTCCACCGGGCTGGGCGCCGTGTTCGTGGGCGCCGACCGCACAACGGTGATCCATTCCGATCAATACGACCATAACTGCCGGTTCTGCTCCACAATACAAAGCTGCGCACTGGGTTCTGAGCGCTGCCGCGACTTCATGCTGAAGGCCGGCCAGCAGGCCGCGGGCCTGGGCGAGACGTACATCACCCGCTGCCACGCAGGCCTGGTGGAGCTGTTCGCGCCGGTGCTGTTCCGCAATCTCTACATCGGCACCGTGGCCTGCGGACCTGTGCTGATGTGGGAGCTGGACGACATGGCCCGCCAGGAGATCGCCGCGCGCACCGCCGATCTGGGCATCAATGCTCCCCAGTTGCTTCAGGAATGCGAGAACATTCGCATCTATTCAGGCAAGACCGTGCAGGCCTCGGCCGATCTGCTTTTCATGGCCGTGAACCATCTGGCCCAGGCCGGCCTGGCTACGCTGGAGCACCGCAAGGAGCTCACCAGCCAGCAGGCCCGCATCGCCGAGCTCGTATTTGAAAAGAAGCAGGCCGAGGAGACCATCTCGGCTTTGGAGGCATCCACGCCCCAGAGCTACCCGCTGCACAAGGAAAAGGAGTTGCTGGGGCGTGTGCGCCTGGGCGACCGTACCGGCGCCAAGGAGATTCTCAATGATATCCTGGGGGAAATCTTCTTCCACAACTCCGGCAACCTGGACGTGCTCAAGGCCCGGGTGCTGGAGCTGGTCGTGATGCTGAGCCGGGCGGCGGTGGAAGGCGGCGCGCAGCTGGACAAGATGCTGGGCCTCAATTACGAACTGGTCACGGGTATTCTGCGCCTTTCCACGTTCGACGAGCTGTGCGTGGCCATCAAGGACACGCTGGACACCATGCTGGACAACGTGTATGTGACCCGCAACGTGAAGAACGCCGAGACACTGAGCCAAGTGCTGCGCTACATCCGCGAGAACTACGCCCAGCCCATTACGCTGGATGAGGTGGCTCGCAGCGTGTTCCTGAGCCCCTTCTATTTCAGCCATCTGTTTATGGATGAACTGGGTATCACCTTCATGGAATATCTGACCCGTGTGCGCATGGAGGAGGCCAAGAAGCTGCTGGGTGACAAGGCCCTCAGCATGCAGGCCATTGCCGAAAGCGTAGGCTATGACGACGCCAGCTACTTCAGCAAGGTGTTCAAAAAGAACGTCGGCGTAACGCCCAACAAGTACCGCGCCCGGCTGCCGTAAGAGCAATATTTTCCTTTTGTACAGCAGGATTGCACATGGGGATTGACAGTTGATCTGCTATACTATATGCGACTGCTACAATACATACTAGGAGGGAAACACGCATGGCAAACCTACGCGAAATCGCCGATCTCCTGAAAGCCGGCCGCGCCCCCAAGGTAAAGGAAGCCGTTCAGAAAGCCATTGACGAAGGCGTCTCCGCCGAACAGATCCTCAAGGAAGGTCTGATCGTCGGCATGGGCGAAATCGGCGTGCTGTTCAAGAACAACGAGGTGTATGTGCCCGAAGTGCTCATCGCCGCCCGCGCTATGTATGCCGGTCTGGACCTGCTCAAGCCCATTCTCGCCGCCGCCGGTGTGGAATCCGCCGGGCGCGTGGCCATCGGCACCGTCAAGGGCGACCTGCACGACATCGGCAAGAATCTGGTCTCCATGATGCTGGAAGGCGCCGGCTTCACCGTCGTCGATCTGGGTATCGACGTGAGCCCCGAGAAGTTCGTGGACGCCATTGAGAACCAGAACATTCAGATCATCTGCATGTCCGCGCTGCTCACGACGACGATGCCCAACATGAAGAGCACCATCGATCTGATCAACGCCAAGGGCCTGCGCAGCAAGGTCAAGATTATGATCGGCGGCGCGCCTGTGACCCAGGCCTATGCCGACGAGATCGGCGCCGACGGTTATTCCGACGACGCGGCCTCCGCTGTGGATCTCGCGAAGAAGCTGCTTGCTTAAGTAACCCTGGTTGAAAATGAGAGCCCATCGCTGTTGAAGCGGTGGGCTTTCTTCTTTGCCTTATTTATACTGCACCTACTCCTCCCCCGCTCCCGCGCCGGTGCGGCGGATCAGCACATAGAACAGCTTCGTGCATTTGAGCAGCTCTGTGAGCACCTTATAGACGCCCAGCGGCGTGCGCTGCCAGTTGCCCCGGCTGATGCCGCGGGCGGCGGCCGGGCACACGGCAAAGCGCACGCCGGGGAAGGCCCGCCGATAGTTCTGCAGACAGCGCCGGGCGTGATAGGCCTGGCAGCACAGGATGGCTGTACGCACCGGGATGCCCCGCTGCCGGCACAGCCGCGCGCTCAGGCGGGCGTTGTCCACCGTGTGCCGGGCGCGGTCTTCCCGCAGGATGGCGCTCTCGGGCACACCTGCGAGGGTCAGCGCATCGCGCATGGCCTCCCATTCGCTGCCAAGGCCCTGGCCGTGGAACAGCCAGCGGCTGCCGCTGGGCAGCACCAGCGGCGCAAAGCCCTGCAGATAAAGCGTGGCAGCCCGCTGCGCCGGTTCGGCGCTGGGGCTGCCCGCGATGAAGATGATGTCCGACGGCTCGGGCGGATGCTCCACGAACAGCCAGGCCGTGATGTGCTCTAGGATTGCCATTGTTCCATGGGGACCAGCGGGTGATACCAGTAGAGCGCCGTGTCCCCCTTGCTCTGCGTGGTTTGATAGATGGCCAGGTCCACGCCCATGAGCCAAAAGCCGTAGTGCGCATAGAACCGGCACGCGCCGGCGTTGCTGGCCTGGGTCTCCAGCCGCAGCGCCGGATAGCCGCGCTCCCGGGCATAGGCCGTCACGGCGTCCGTCAGCGCCCGGGCGATGCCGCGGCCCCGGTGGTCCCGGCGCACCCGCAGGTCGTTCACCTGCAGCATGCCGTTCCACCAGCGGTAGGCGTGTATCTGCCCCACGCACTGCTCGCCGCTCAGCGCAAAGTACACCACGCCGTCCTCGCGCTCCTCGTACGCGTCGTCGGGGTAGGTGCGCACAGAGGGGCGCTCAAGCTTCTCGAACTCGTACATGAAGAAGCCGCCCTCGTTGTAGGGGATCAGCGTCTCCACCACGTCATATTCGCTGGGAAAGCAGTTGAACAGAGGACGGTTGTCGTCGTCCATCGTCACCAGGCGGAAGCTCTTCGCGCCTTCCTCACTTGCCATAGCTGTCCACAACCTCGGCAAAGAACAGCGTGTGGTAGTTGTGGTCCGCATACATGCCGCGGTCGATGACCTCGTCCATGTACATCGGGCTCATATCGGTCGTATAGAGCACACGGCACTCAAAGTGCAGCGCCGCCTGCGCCACGACCGGCACGGGCACCGTGCGACCGGGCTGCGCCGTGAGGCCCATCTCGGCGAACTTGTCCACATCTCGGCCGCATTTGGTGCCGCAGTAGGCCAGCTCCTTGCCAAGCGTACCCTCCGCCGGAATGCTGACCGTGGCATAGCCGCTCTTGCGCAGCAGCTCATGGGTGTATCGCGTGAAGCGCACCGGCAGAATGAGCACCGGCTTGGCCCAGAACACGCCGGCGGCGCTCCAGCTCATCGTCATCGTGTTGACCCGGCCATCGTGTGCGGTGGTCAGAAACGCGCCCTTGCCGCCCATGGGCTCCATGTATTGGCCGGCCAGCTTGCTCCATTCGCTCCAGTTCATCGGACAGCCTCCCATTCTTTTTATTCGACGTAGGGTTCGCCGTGCAGGTCGGTGTTGTTGCGATAGGTGATCTGCGCCATGGCCCGGGGGCGGCGCACATAACGAACGCCGTTGGTGATGACGCGCTGCACTTCCTTCTGGTGAAAGATCGGCATGGTCTCATGGCCGGGGCTGAAATAGAACACCTTGCCCAGGCCGCGGGTCAGCGTGAAGCCGCTGCGCAGCACCTCGCCGCCGGAATACCAGCTGATGAAGATCAGCTCGTCGGGCTGAGGAATGTTGAAGTGCTCGGAATAGGTCTCGGTGTGGGGAATCTCAAAGAAGTCGTCGATGCCTGCGGCTATGGGATGGGCGGGGTTCACAACCCACACGCGCTCCAGGTCGCCGCTCTCGCGCCAGGAGAGCAGGTTGCTGGCCGTGCCGCACACCTTCTGGAAAATTTTGGACGCGTGGCCGCTGTGCAGCACCACCAGGCCCATGCCTTCCACGACGATGCGGTAGAACACCTTGCGAACGATTTCGTCGCTGACTTCCTCGTGGGCCATATGGCCCCACCACACCAGCACGTCGGTGTCGTCCAGCACGTCGTCGGTCAGGCCATGCTCTGGCTGATCCAGCGTGGCGGTGCGCACGACGATGTCCTCTTCCTTGCCCAGAAATGCGGCTATGGCGTTGTGCATGCCGTCGGGATAGACAACCTTGACATTTTCATGGGTCAGCTCGTGGCGATACTCATTCCATACGGTTACGCGGGTTTTCATCGTTGCCTCCTATTGTCCGCCGCAACATCGGCGCAAAGCGTTATGTTACCGTTATCTTACCATAATGCGGCAGGAAAACAAAGCTACGGTAGGGCTGAACCCTACCACAATATGGCTATCTTGATGCAATGTCCGGCTGTGGCGCCGTTGGGCGCTACGCAGGACAAGGCATTGCAGGCTCCGATGTTAGTTGAATACAATGCCCTCCAGCCGATGCTCAAACCGCTGCCGCGCGGCCTCCATCAACATTCGACGCTCGGCCTCGTGCTGCGGCTGGTCCAGTTCCTTGACCTCGGCGTCCACCTCTGAGAGCAGGCGCACGTCCTTGAGAGAACGCATCACGTGCAGGTCGATGAGCCCCGACTGCCGGGTGCCCAGGAACTCGCCGGGGCCGCGGTTTTCCAGGTCGGCCTGAGCCACGCGGAAGCCGTCGGCGGTCTCGGTCATAACCTTGAGCCGGGCCAGCGAATCCGTCGCGGCCTTGGCGCACAGCAGGAAGCACCAGGACTCCTGCCCGCCGCGGCCCACGCGGCCGCGCAGCTGGTGCAGCTGCGCCAGGCCGAAGCGCTCGGCGTTCTCTATGACCATGATGCTGGCGTTGGGGATGTTCACGCCGACCTCTATGACCGTCGTGGATACCAGCACCCGCGCCTCGTTGCGGCGGAAGGCGTCCAGCGCCGCGTCCTTCTCGGCGGCGCTCATGCGGCCGTGCACCAGCGCCATAGGTATGCCCTTGAGCAGGCCATTGCGCAGGTCATTGTACAGCTCTATGGCGGCGGAGGCGTCCAGCTTGTCGCTCTCCTCGATGAGCGGGCACACGATGTAGGTCTGCACGCCCTTGGCCGCCTCGTCGCGAATGTAGCGGTACATGTCGCTGTGCTTGTCCGGCGGCACGATGCGGGTGCGCGGCGGCTGGCGGCCCGGCGGCAGCTCATCCACGATGGAAATGTCCAGGTCACCATAGAGGATCAGTGCCAGCGTGCGTGGCACCGGCGTGGCGCTCATCACGAGCATATGGGGTGTGCCGCCCTTGCCCTGCAGCGCCGAGCGCTGGCGCACGCCGAAGCGGTGCTGCTCGTCGGTGACGACCAGCGCCAGGTTGGCGAATTCCACGGCGTTCTCTATGAGCGCGTGGGTGCCGCACACGACCTGCCACGCGCCGCTGCGGATGTTCTCCAGCGCCTCCCGGCGGGCCTTACCCTTTACGCTGCCGGTCAGCAGCCCCACCGGCACGCCCAGTGGGGCCAGAGTGGCCTGCAGGCTCTCGTAATGCTGGTTGGCCAGTATCTCGGTGGGCGCCATCAGAGCCCCCTGGGCGCCGTCGCAGGCCGCCAGATACAGCGCCGCCAGCGCCAGCGCCGTCTTGCCGCTGCCCACGTCGCCCTGCACCAGGCGGTTCATGGGCAATGGCGTGCGCAGGTCAGCCATAATCTCGCCCAGCACCCGCTGCTGGGCGCCGGTCAGCCGGAAGGGCAGCGCGGTCCTGTATTGCTGCAGGCAATCCTCGGTGCAGCGCAGCGCCCGGGCAGAGGCTTCGCGCCGGCGCTCCTCGCGCAGGCCCCGCAGCAGCAGCAGGAACAGCATCAGCTCCTCGAAGGCCAGCCGGCGGCGGGCCAGCTCGGCCTGCTCCAGACCGGCAGGGTGATGGATGGCCCGCAGCGCCTCATTGATCTGCGGCAGGCCGTGCCTCAGCCGCAGGCCCGCGGGCAGGCAGTCGGGCAGATCTCCCAGGAGCTCCAGCGCATCATGGATCACCGACCGCAGCACCTTCTGGCTAACGGTCTCGGTGACCGGATAGATTGGCAGTATGCCCGGCAGCGGCCCCTCGGCGCAGGCCTCAAAGCCGGGGTTTTGCAGCGATTTCTCGCCGTAGCGCGCCTCCACGCGGCCGAAGAACACCCAGCGGGTGCCCTTGCGCATGGTCTGCTCCATCCATGGCTGGTTGTACCACACGCACACGCAGCGCCCGGTGCCATCGTCCACGATGGCCTTTACGACGGTCAGGTTGCGCTTGGGCCGCTGCACCACAGCCTTGGTCACGACCTCCGCCACCAGCACAGCATCATCGCCGTGGCTGATACCGGCGATGCTGTCGGGGCGGCTCAGGTCGCGGTAATCCCGGGGCAGATAGAACACAGCGTCCAGCGCCGTATCGATGCCCAGCCGGTGCAACGCCTTGGCCCTGGCCGGCCCCACGCCTTTTATGTTTGTGATGGGAAAGCTATCCAAAGAACCTCTCCTTGAAAGGAAAAGCGAGCCTGTGCTCGCTTACAATTGCTATGAGTGCTTATCTCTTTACAGCTTCTGCAGCTTGTCCAGCGCCAGCGCCACCAGCCGTTCCAACTGTTTGGCCGTGCTTTCATACACGTCGGCGTCGCGGCCATAGGGGTCTTCCACGTCGCCGGGCTGGCCGCTGTATTCCCCCAGCGTGTGCACCTTGGCGGCGAAGCGCGGCAACTCCTCGCGCAGGGCGTCGGCCTGGGTCTGGGTCATCGTGAGCACGAGGTCGGCCTCAGCAAGAAGCTGCGGCGTGACCTGCACAGCGGTGCGGCGGTCGATGTCTAGCTCGCGGCTGGCCATGGCGGCCACGGCATGGCGGCTGGCGCGGCTGCCTGGCCACACGCTGATGCCGGCGGAAGAGAACTCCAGCGCGGCCATGCCTCGGCGTGCGGCCTCCTGGCGCATCAATGCCTCGGCCATGGGGCTGCGGCACGTGTTGCCGGAGCATACCAATAGAATCCTCATCGTCCACCCCGCTGTTGTGTTTCTTTGATTATACACGTTTGCATGAGAAAGGTAAATGTTCCTACTGTTTAGTCAGCGGTAATGACTCTGAAACCCGCCGAGCGCAGCAGCCGGTTCATGACGGCCAGACCCACACCCTGGGTCTCGATGCCCTCGGCAAAAGCTTCAGTGCGCCCATCGGCGTCCAGCCGGCGCAGCGCCGCAAACAGGTTCTCAGCCGCGGTCTCCGGTGTGCCGCCCAGGTCATAAACAACTCGACCCCCATAGGCCAAGGCTCCGCCACGCAGGCACAGCACCGCCGGGTTGCCGCCTCCGGCCAGGGATCGATCATAGAGCGCGGTGATGCGCGCGCGCACGGCGGCGTCGCTGCCGGTCACCACGGTCAGGCGGGCGCGAGGCGCATAGTGGCGATACTTCATGCCCGGAGACGCGGCCTGGGCGCCGGGCTCCAGCTCTTGCAGCGCCGCCGGGTCCACATCCGCCCCGCCGCACACGGCGGCGATGTCCTCCGCCGTGACGAAGCCCGGCCGCAACACCCGCGGCAGATCGCCGGTCATAGACACCACGGTGGATTCCACGCCCACGGCGCAGGGGCCGCCATCCAGTATCAGCGGGATGCGGCCTTCCATGTCAGCCAGCACATCGGCGGCGGTCGTGGGGCTGGGCCGGCCGCTGCGGTTGGCGCTGGGAGCGGCCAGCGGGAAGCCGCAGGCATCGATGAGCGCGCGGGCGGCAGGGCTGGCCGGGCAGCGCACGCCCACGGTGGGCAGGCCGCCGCGGGTCTGCGGCGGCACAATACCGGCGGCCGGCAGCACGATGGTCAGCGGCCCCGGCCAAAAGGCCTCCATGAGCCGCGACGCCGCTTCGGGAATGCCGCGCACCAACGGAGCAACCTGCGCAGGCTCGCTCACATGCAGGATCAGCGGGTTGTCCACGGGGCGGTCCTTGGCGCGAAAGATGCCCTCCACCGCCGCTCCATCCAGGCCGTTGGCCCCCAGACCGTATACGGTTTCCGTGGGAAACGCGACGACCGCCCCCCTTTGCAGCAGGGCGGCGGCCAGCGCAATCGATTCACTTGTAACGGGCAATACCTGTGTCTTCATAAGCCCCTTGGGGACCTTGGTCAGCCACCGGACAGCATGTTCTCGATCTCCTCGAACTTGTCGTGGGTGATCAGCGCGTCCAGCTCGGTGTTCTTGAGCTTGGCGATGTAGGTCCAGCGCCCGTATGGGTACACCTCGTAGACCATGGTCAGGTTGATGATATAAGATTTGTGGCTGCGCACGAACACGGACTTGTCCAGCCTGTCGTGCAGCTCGCTGAGCGTCTCCGATGTGGACACGCGGCCATTGCGGGTCACGATGACGGTGCTGCGGTCCTCCCGCTGGATCAGCAGGATGTCCTCGGCGTCCAGAAAGCGGATGCCCTCCTTGTGGCGCACCATCAGCTTGTTTACGGCAGCCTTGGGCGTCTCGGGAGAGCGCTTGATGGGCGCCAGGCGGTATTGCGCCGTTTCGCGGATCTTGGTCAGTGTCTCCAGCGCCCGCTCTACCTTGAAGGGCTTGACCAGATAGTCGAAGGCGTACACCTCAAAGGCTTCCTTGCGGTATTGGTCGTGGGCGGTGGCAAAGAGGATGAACACCCGCGGGTCGCAATCGGCGATCTCCCGGGCGCAGGACACGCCATCCACCGGCGCCATCTCCACATCCAGCATCACGACATGGGGCTTGTGGCGTGCAAAAAGCTCCAGCGCTTCCTGGCCGTTTGTGCCCTCAGCACACACCTCAAACCCCTCGGCACGCTCCACGATCTTGCGCATGACCAGCCGCATGCCGGCGTCGTCGTCGGCCAGCAGCACCTTCAGCGTTTCCATTGCGCGCTCCTGCCGCCGCGGTGGTGCAGCACCTCGGTCAGTATCACGGCGTTGGCCATGGCGATGGGCGATTGCAGCAGCGGCCTTACATTGATCTTGTCATCGCCGCCGCGGGGCGCGCTGCGGCGGAAGGTAGCCTCTCCGGTGAAGGAATCATAACCGCGCTGGTCATCCTGCAGATGCGGCGCGCGGGCCTTGCCGTGAGGGTCCTCGGCGCTGTAGATGCGGGGAGCCATGGTGCGGGTAACAGAACGATCCTCGGAGATGCCCTCGCCGCTGTCATAGCTCATGCTCGCGGTGCCGAAGCCCAAACCCGTACCCTCCAGCGAACCGCCTTCCATCACCGGGACCGACGGCCGAGAGATCGGCGTGATCGTGGCCGTCTGGCCGGCCATATCCGGCACATATTCGCTAATCTGCTGGCGCAGCGCGCGCACAGCGTCGGTGGAAAGCGAGCGCAGCTCCTGGCGCAGCTGGCTGTCATTCGTCGTGAACTGCCGGGGGCGGCCAGGCTGTGTGTTGCTCGTCGCATTGGCCTTGGCAGCCTTGGAAACCAGGCTGGCCACGACGCCTATGATGATGAAAAGTACCGGCAAAAATTCCAAAGCGATCCCTCCAGACACAAGGGTCCGGGGATGCCCGGCGGGCACCCCCGGCGAAGGTTGTTACTTGTTGGGCGTGGGGGGCTGCACCTTATCGGATGTCTGGCTGGAGCCGCCCACGGTGGAGATGGCCTTGCGCATGGAGGTGTCGGCCACCAGGTTCTGCATGTTGTAATAATCCATGACGCCCAGCTTGCCCTCGCGCAGCGCAGCGGCCATGGCCTTGGGCACCTCGGCCTCGGCCTCCACAACGCGGGCGCGCATCTGCTGCTCCAAGGCCACCATTTCCTGCTCTTCGGCCACGGCCATGGCGCGGCGCTGCTCGGCCCTGGCCTGGGCCACACGGCGGTCAGCCTCGGCCTGGTCCATCTGCAGCTGTGCGCCGATGTTGCGGCCCACGTCCACGTCGGCGATGTCGATGGACAGAATCTCGAAAGCGGTGCCCGAATCCAAGCCCTTGTTGAGCACGGTGCGGGAAATCAGGTCGGGGTTCTCCAGCACATCCTTGTGGCTGGCAGAGGAACCAACCGTCGTGACGATACCTTCACCGACGCGAGCGATGACGGTCTCCTCACCGGCGCCGCCGACAAGGCGGTCGATGTTGGCGCGCACGGTGACGCGGGCCTTGGCCCGCAGCTCGATGCCGTCCTTGGCGATGGCCGCCACGATAGGCGTCTCGATAACCTTGGGGTTGACGCTCATCTGCACGGCGGTGAGCACGTCGCGGCCGGCCAGGTCGATGGCGCAGGCCTTCTCGAACACCAGCGTGATGCCGGCGCGCTCGGCGGCGATCAGCGCATTTACGACGCGGTCTACATTGCCGCCGGCCAGATAGTGGGCTTCCAGCGACGAGATGGAGATGTCCAGGCCGGCCTTCTGCGCCTTGATCATCGGAGTGATGATGCGGGCCGGCGAAACCCGGCGCAGCCGCATGCCCACCAGCGAGAAGATGCCCACCCGCAGGCCCGCGGCCAACGCGGTGATCCACAGGCCCACCGGCACGAAACTGAAGAAGATGGAGAAGAAAACGATGGCGGCGACGATGATGATGAGCGCGACGACAATTCCTGGCATGGTAGCTCCTCCTTTTATACGCTTGAGGCAGCGCCGCATGCGGCGCTGAGGGTTCCTTACTCTTTAATCTGCCGCACGACGATGCGGCGGCCCTGCACGGCGATGATCTCGATGGGCGTGTCCTTTTGCAGATACTCCGATTCGGTCACAACGTCCAGGCGCACGCCGTCGAATTCACCGGTGCCCGCCGGCCGCAGCAGCGAGGCGGCCACGCCCTTTTTGCCAACCAGATATTGCATGTCTTCCACCGAGAGATATCCCTGGGCGTTCTTCTGCTCTTCCTTGAGCACCAGCGGCGAGCGATACAGCCGGCCCTTGGACGCCGAACGCAGTGCCAGCACAAAGGCCACCGACAGAATCAAGATCACCAGGGCGATCATCAGCACCGCCTCGGTCAGCGTATTGGCCGTCAACGCCACAGCGACAATGATCAGCACAATGCCCACCAATCCCGGCACATGAAAGCCCGGCGTGAAGATCTCAAAGATCAGCAGCCCCAGGCCCACAACCAGCAAGAGCCAAACCAACCAACTGGTACCCAGAAAAAGTGCGGCGGCATCCTGCCAAAACTCCATGCTTACCCCTCCCTTCGGATGTGACCAGCATAGCACAGGGCGCGCGAAGTGTCACAGGTGTTTGCCACAAAGTGCATATCGCGCGCCGCGATGTCGTTCGGATGGTTTCAAAGCGCAGGTTCGGCGCCGGCCGGGGTTTCCTTGGCCAGCGGCATCCGGCCCTCAAAGCGCGTCCAGCCGTCCAGCTGGCTCAGCTCTATAGCGCCGCCATGGTCGTCCATGGTCTCGCGCACGATGTGCAGGCCCATTCCCTGCCCGCGCTCCCCCTTGGTCGTGAAGCCCGGTTCGAATATCCTCTCCACCAACGCCTCGTCGATGGCCGGTCCGTTGTTTTCCACAGCAAAGTGGAACTCCCGCAGAGACTCCCACAGGTGCACACGAACACGCGCGCTGGGACAGCCGGCCACGGCGTCCAATGCGTTATCCAGCAGGTTGCCCAGCACGCTGCACAGCTGCCAGGGTTCCATGACGGGGTTGTTGACCCGGGAACGGATGTCAAACTCCATGGTCACGCCGCGGTTCTCAGCGCTGACGGCCTTGGCGGCCAGCATGGCGTTGACGGCCGGCTCCTCGGTGCGCAGCAACTGGCTCACGCTGCGAATGTCGGTATAGACGCGCTCGATATACTCCTCGGCCTCGCCATGCTCGCCCAGCTCCATCAGCGCGTGCACGACCTGCAGATGATTCATGAAATCATGGCGCTGGCTGCGCAGGCGGCGGTTGAGCTCGGTCTCGCCCTCCAGGGCGTCCTCCATCTCCTCAATCTGGCGCTCGGCGGCCAGTATGCCCCATGTGCGCCGCATCAGCACGAAGTTGCCTATGACGACGCTCAGCAGCAGCACCACGAGCATGGGCAGCAGAAGCATCCGCAGGCTCGTGAAATACAGCGCTACGGTTACCATAGCCACAATGTTTTGCACCCAGCCGGCCATGAGAAAACTGCGGATGGTACGCCGGACGCTCTGTTGATAGGCGCTGGGCTGCTCGATGGATGCCATAGGCTCTCCCCCGGTGCGTCTAGTTGTCAGGCAAGGGTGAAAGGATGACGGCGCGACGCTCCCGCAGACTGTCGCGGTCCACGAAAATGGCGCTGCCGCCCTGGGCCTGCGCGCCTACCAGAGCGGCAAAGCCATCCACCGCAGCGATGGGCGTCTGGCGGCCATCGGGGTTGAAATGCATGGGCACGATAAGCTTGGGGTTTAGGTGGTCGCACGCCCGCGCCGCCTGCTGGGCGTCGATCGTATAAAACCCGCCCACCGGCACCAGCAGCACGTCCACCGCGCCGATGGCGGATGTCGCCGCGTCGTCCAGCTCATGGCCCAGGTCTCCCAGGTGGCACACCCGCAGGCCGCCGATCTCCATCATGAAGATCAGGTTGCGGCCGCGTTTGGCTCCGTGCTCCCCGTCGTGGAAGCTCTCCACGCCCACGGCCCGCACTGCTCCGGCGCTGTGCGCTCCGGCGGTGCGCCACACAGCCGGAGCGCCCTGCACCCAGCCCAAATGATTATGATCGAAGTGATCGTGGCTGATCGTCACGACATCGGGTTTCGCACTGCGCGGCGGATAGCCCACCTTGGGGTCATAGGGATCGCACAGCACCGTCGTGCCGGCGTCATCCACAATCTGGAAGCACGCTTGCCCCAGCCAGGTCAAAGAGATGCCCATATGTGCCTCCTTATGCTTGAGCCTTGGCGTCCTTGGCGTGATAGACGACAGATATGCTGTTGGCGCCGGCGTATTGACCGCCGATGTCCAGCTCATACTCCAGCGCGATGTCGCCGTTTTCCTCTCCCAGGTGGATCTGCATGGATGTGGGGAAAATGCCCATCTCCATGCTGCCCATGGGCGTGCTGTAGATGTTGTAGCTTTTGCGGCCTTCCTTAAACACCATGTGGGTTGTGTTGCGACCGCTGCGCATCAGCGACACGATTTCATGACCCACGCACAGCGTCGTCGTGGTGCCGCCCATGCCGTTGTGCTCATTTTCTTCATATTCGAAGGTCTTCATGCCGTCGCGCTCATAATAACGGCCTTCGGTGACCATCTCCATGCGGTTGGTGTCGCCGTCGGGTGTCACCTGCTCGCCGACGATGCTCATGATGACTTGCTTTTCTTCCATGCTGTTTGACTTCCTTCTTGTATGCAATCGCATATGACAGTATACCATATAAGCGCATTGTCGGGCAAACAAGCGGCGTCTTTCCGTCATGCCAATTGCTGTGGGAAAAGGAAAAAAGCATAGCGACAAATGCCCGAAAGGCAACGGTCTGCTATTGCCTCAGTTCATAATAATCGATCTGCGTTTTGATCTGAAAACCCGCCTTGCGATACAGCGAAAGCGCGACCGTGTTGCCGCTGTCCACATCCAGCGCAGCGGCGGCGTGCCCCCGAGCGGCGATCTCCCGCAGCGTGAGGTGCAGCAGCGCTTCGCCCAGGCCGCGGCCCCGCAGGTCGGGGCGGATGCCAACCGTGCATATATTGGGCGGCTGCTCCTCCCAGATAACGCGGCACATCCCCGCCCGCTGCTCGCCCAGCCAAGCCGAAAACACCGACATGGCTGTCGTGGCCATGGCCTTGCCCAGCATGGAGCGGTAGAAATCCGGGTCATCCTCGTTGATGTCCGCCGCCAGCACGCAGAGCTCCTCCAGCTCCTCAGGCGCGGCTTCGGCGATGCGCAGCGGCGCATCCACCGCCGGCAAATCGCTCAGTTGCCGAATCATCGTGTATTCGCTGTACTCATATTTTGCAGCCATCGCCGCCATGGCGGCGCAGCCATCGGCGCCGGCGGCGTCGCACTGCAGCAGCAGCCGCAGCACACCCCGGGCGCTCAGCTGCTCCACCGCTTGGGCCAGCAGCGCCCGGAAATACCCGCGCCGGCGATAGGACGGCGCGGTGAAGGCGATGATCTCGGCTTCACAGCTGTCCGGGGCAAATACCATCAGGAAGGCGACCAGGTGATCGCCCTCCATACCCAGATAGAAGGCTGGCAGATTGGGGTCGAAGTTCATGCTGGCGTCCAGCGCCAGCGCGGCGCTGGTGCCGTCATGGGCGGCGCACAGAGCGTGCAGCCGCTGGATATCCTCGGTCTGTTCGGCCGAGAGGGCGTTTGTCATCGTGATGAGCATCGTTTCTTCCTTCCATCGTCAAGTCACATTCTACAATATTCTATCACATCCATGCATCCACCATCAGAGTCCAGTTTCCCTTATAGAAGAACGCGCCGCCGAGGGACCCTCGGCGGCGCGCATTTGGTTCACTTGAATTACAGAATCTGTTCTTCGGCGAGCTTCTTGTAGGTGTCTAAGCGCTTCTTGGACTCCTGCTCAGCCTTGGCGAAGAGTGTCTCAGCCACGGTCGGGAACTCCTGCAGCAGCGACTTATAGCGGGTCTCACTGCGGATGAAGTCCTGATAGCTGGCCGTGGGCTCCTTGCTGTCCAGCTGGAAGGGGTTCTTGCCTTCGTCGCTGAGCGTGGGATTGAAGCGGTACAGCGGCCAATAGCCGGACTCCACGGCGCGCTTCTCCTCGGCCTGGCTCTTGCCCATGTTGATGCCGTGGTTGATGCACGGGGCGTAGGCGATGACGATGGACGGGCCCGGATAGGCCTCGGCCTCGGCCAAAGCCTTGACCAGTTGGGCCTGGTTGGCGCCCATGCTGACCGAAGCCACGTACACATAGCCATAGCTCATGGCCATCAGGCCCAGGTCCTTCTTGCGGGTGCGCTTGCCGCTGGCCGCGAACTTCACGACCGAGCCGGTGGGCGTGGCCTTGGAGCTCTGGCCGCCGGTGTTGGAATAGAGCTCGGTGTCCAGCACGAGGATGTTGATGTCCTCGCCCATAGCCAGCACGTGGTCCAGGCCGCCGTAGCCGATGTCGTAGGCCCAGCCGTCGCCGCCGAACACCCACACGGACTTCTTGACCAGCAGGTCGTCCATGTCGGCGATTTCCTTGTACAGGGCGTCATAGTCACAGCCGCAGCTGCCGCACTCGGCGATGGCCACCTTGAGGGCCGCGCGCAGCGCGTCAGACGCGGTCTTGGAGGCCTCGGCGTCGTCCTTGGCTTGCAGCCACTGGGCGCAGGCCTGCTTGAGGCCCCACTCCTCGGGCATTTCCAGGGCGCCCAGCTTCTCCACGAGGCCGGCCAGGCGGTTGCGGCGCTGCTGGAAGCTCACGGCCATGCCGAAACCGAACTCGGCGTTGTCCTCAAACAGCGAGTTGGCCCAAGCGGGGCCCTGGCCACGATCGTTGGTCGTGTAGGGCACGGTGGGCGCGGTGCCGCCGTAGATGGACGAGCAGCCCGTGGCGTTGGCCACGACCATGCGGTCGCCAAACAGCTGGGTGATCAGCTTCACATAGGGCGTCTCGCCGCAGCCGGCGCAGGCGCCAGAGAACTCGAACAGCGGTTTGAGGAACTGGCTGTTCTTCACATTGTTGGGTTTGATGGCCAGGTTGCGCTCGGGCAGGCTCACGGCGAAGTCCCAGTTGGCCTTCTCGCAGATTTCCTCTTCCAGCGGCTTCATGACCAGAGCCTTGTTCTTGGCGGGGCACACGTCGGCGCAGTTGCCGCAGCCCACGCAGTCCAGCGGGGAAACCTGGATCTTGTACTGATACTCGGCCAGCTCCTTGCCGATGGCCTTCTTGGTGACGAAACCGGCAGGCGCGCCTTTGAGCTCTTCCTCGGTCACCAGGAAGGGGCGAATCGTGGCATGGGGGCACACGAAGGAGCACTGGTTGCACTGGATGCAGTTTTCGGAGATCCAGTGGGGCACGTTGATCGCGATGCCGCGCTTCTCATACTTGGTGGTGCCCACGGGGAAACGACCCGCCGGATCAAAGGCCGACACCGGCAGCTCGTCGCCCTTGAGGGCCATGATGGGCTGGATGACCTCGTTGGTATAGGCGTCGCCGACGACCAGCTGCATGGCAGCGCCGTCCTGAGCGGTGGCCCAGCTCTCGGGTATGGCCACTTCCACAAGGCCCGAGATCGCGTTGTCGATGGCGGCGTTGTTCATCGCGACGATCTTCTCGCCCTTCTTGCCGTAGGACTTCTGCACCGCTTCCTTCATGTAGCGCTCGGCATCACCATAGGGGATAACGCCGGACAGCTTGAAGAACGCGGCCATCATGATGCTGTTGATGCGGCCGCCCAGACCCAGCTCAGAGGCGATCTTCACGGCGTCCACGTTGTAGAATTTGGCCTGCTTCTTGGCCAGAATGCGCTTCATAGAGGCAGGCAGGCGCTCCTCCAGCTCGGCGGCGCTCCACGCGGAGTTCAGAAGGAAGGTGCCGCCCTTCTTGAGGCTGTCCAGCATGTCATAGCGCGTCACATAGCTGGGGTTGTGGCAGGCCACCAGGTCGGCGTGGTCGATCAGATACGGCGCCTTGATGGGCTGCTTGCCAAAGCGCAGGTGGCTCACGGTGACGCCGCCGGACTTCTTGGAGTCATACCAGAAGTAGCCCTGGGCGTACAGGTTCGTGTGGTCGCCGATGATCTTGATGCTGTTCTTGTTGGCGCCCACGGTGCCGTCGGAACCGTAACCGTAGAACTTGCAGGAGATCGTGCCCTGCGGCGCGATGTCGAAGCTATCCTTGACTTCCAGGCTGGTATGGCTCATGTCGTCCACGATGCCCACGGTGAAGTGGTTCTTGGGCGTGGCGGCCAGCAGGTTGTCGTAGATGGCCTTGACCATGGCCGGGGTAAATTCCTTGCTGCCCAGGCCATAGCGGCCGCCGATGACGGTTTCGATGGTGCGTCCGCCCTCGCGCAGCGCGGCGATGACGTCCTCATACAGCGGCTCGCCGATGGAGCCATATTCCTTGGTGCGATCCAGCACGGCCAGCTTCTTGACCGAGGCGGGGATGGCGTCGATGAAGTGCTTCACGCTGAAGGGGCGATACAGGTGCACCTTGAGCACGCCGATCTTGTAGCCCTGGGCGATCAGATATTTGGCGGTCTCCTCGGTGGTCTCGGCGCCGGAGCCCATGATCACGACCACGGCCTCGGCGTCGGGCGCGCCGGCATAGTCAAAGAGCTTGTAGGCGCGACCTGTCAGCTCGCTCACCTGGGCCATAGCTTCCTCTACGACGGCGGGCACGGCGGCGTACAGGTTGTTGGCGGCCTCGCTGTTCTGGAAGAAGATGTCCGGGTTCTGGGCGGTGCCCTGCAGGTGCGGGTGCTCCGGGTTCATGCTGCGGGCGCGGAACTCGGCAACCTTTTCGGCGGGCAGCAGCTTGCGCATGTCCTCATAATCGATGGCTTCGATCTTCTGCACCTCGGAGGACGTGCGGAAGCCGTCGAAGAAGTGCAGGAACGGCACCGAGGCCTTGAGCGTCGCGATGTGGGCAACCAGAGCCAGGTCCATAACCTCCTGCACGGAATTGCTGGCCAGCATCGCGAAACCGGTCTGGCGGGTAGCCATCACGTCGCTGTGGTCGCCGAAGATGCACAGCGCGTGGCTGGCCAGCGAACGGGCGCTCACGTGGAACACGGTGGGCAGGCGCTCACCGGCGATTTTATACATGTTGGGGATCATCAACAGCAGGCCCTGGGACGCGGTAAACGTCGTGGTGAGCGCGCCAGTGGCAAGCGAACCGTGGACAGCGCCGGCAGCGCCGCCCTCGGACTGCATTTCCACCACCTTGAGCTCCTGGCCGAAGAGGTTCTTGCGTCCGTAAGCGGACCACTGGTCGGCTACTTCCGCCATGGTAGAGGAAGGAGTGATGGGGTAAATCGCCGCTACGTCGCTGAATGCATACGCGACATGGGATGCGGCGGTATTCCCATCGATTGTCATTTGCTTGCCTTTTGCCATCGGGGGGACCTCCTTAAGTATTGGTAAATCGTGCCTTGGCGCGCAAATGGTGCAAAAACGAACATTACCACGCCAAATCTCCCTGAATATCCGAGTTATTATAATTCTTATTTGCAAGCCATGTCAAGGCAAACAGGGCCTTGAGCGGCTTATCGACTTGTAGGAAGCCTTTGTTTAGTCTGCACAAGGAGACCGCGTCCATGCACTCCGAGTGAAAGCATTTGTCGAATGTGGTATACTGAATCCATGCTGGAACTTATAGCCACATGCTGCCCCGGTCTGGAGGGCATATTGGCCGGCGAAATCGCCGAAACGCTGGCTGTGCCGGCGCGCACCGCCCGCGGCGAGGCGCGCTTCGCCGCGTCTTCTACCGCTGCCGCGCTGCGCCTGCGCTGCACCGATAACCTGTATGCCCTCATCGGCCACGCGCCAGCCGGCCCCCACCGGGGCGATCTGGCGGCGCTGGGCCGGGCCCTGGCGGCGCTGCCGGTGCGGGCTGTATGCGCGCAGGCGGGGCTGCAGCTGGAAGGCTTGCGCGCCCATGTCAGCGCCAGCCGCTCCGGCAAGCACTCCTACAGCCGCTTCGAGGCCGCCGCCGCCGTGCTCCCGGCGCTGTGCGCGGTGCTTCCCATGGTCCCCGGTGTGCCGGAGGCCCACGACGTGGCCTTTCGCCTGGATATCGACGGAAACCTGGCTTCCTTCAGCGTAAAGCTCACCGACGCGGCCTTTCGCTTTCGCGGGCTGCGGCAGTTCTCCTCCGCGGCCATACGACCCACCATCGCCGCAGCGCTGATACGCCTGACCAAGCCCCAAGCCGGCGATGTGTTTCTGGACCCCTTCTGCGGCTCGGGCACGATGCTGAGCGAGCGGCTGAGCCTGCCCCACGCCCAGGTGCTGGGCGGAGACATCGATGAGGCGGCACTGGCCGTGGCCGCGCAGAACATCGCCGGTCGGGCGCGGCTTACTCGTTGGAACGCCCTGGCGCTGCCGTTGGACGCCGGCAGCGTCACCGCCATCGCAACCAATCCGCCGTGGGGCAACCAGATCGCGCTGGAAGACAGCGCAGCTCTGTACCATGGTTTCCTGCGGGAGGCGCAGCGGGTGCTGTCCCCCGGCGGCCGGCTGGTTGTGCTCAGCGACCGCGCCGACGACATGGTGTCGGCTCTGGCCATCTGCGGTCTGCCCGAGCCCCAGCCGCTGGTCGTCAGCCTGCACGGCACAGTGTGCCGGGTGTGGTCTCTGCAGGTCTGAAAGGCGCAGAACGGTTCCGATTTCCCAGTCATATATATGACCGGCCAGTAAAATCTCCTTTATATACCCCTTTATATACTACGAGGTATTTCATGAAATGAAAGCTTGTCGTTTTAGGTATATTTTGGTATTATTTTGTCATACGTCAAGGCTTCATAAATAAAGGAGGATTGTCCCATGACTCAAACCAGACCCATCTCCAGCAAAAACCGCCTGGTGGCGCTGCTCCTGTGCTTCTTCCTGGGCTTTCTGGGCATCCATCGTTTCTACGTCGGCAAGGCCGGCACCGGCGTCATCTGGCTGCTGACAGCAGGATGCTTCGGTATTGGCGCCCTCGTGGATTTTATCATGATCATCGTCGGCTCCTTCACCGACAAGGCCGGGCTGCCTGTCTCCAGCTGGAACTAAAGCGCTCCTTCGGTACGCCTTCTACGGCGATATCGTCAGTCACAGAACCCGCCGCCTTCGTGTCGGCGGGTTTTTTCATGCCATCACGGCAAGGTACTTGTACATCATAACGAAATGGCACAGGGTGCCGGCCAGTATGTAGATGTGGAACACTTCGTGAAAACCGAACCAACGGTTGTTCCGCCCCGGCCATTTCAAAGCGTATCCGACGGCACCCAGCGTATAGGCCACGCCGCCGCCGGCCAGCCAGATCAGCGCATCGGCTGGCATCGCGCGTACCAACGGCGCCACACACGCCAGACACGCCCAACCCAGCAGCACATAGCACAGCGTGTACAGCCAACGCGGCGCGTCAAACCATATGGCCTTGAACACGATGCCCAGCGCAGCCAGGCCCCACACCGCGCCGAACAGCGCCCACCCCCAGGGGCCGCGCAGCGCGATCAGGCAAATGGGCGTATAGGTGGCGGCGATGAGCACGAAGATCATGATGTGGTCCAGCTTGCGCAGCAGCCTCATGGTCTGGGCGCGCAGGTTCAGCAGGTGGTAAGTCGCGCTGGCGCTGTAGAGCAGCACCATGCCAGCGCCGAACACCGCAAAGCTGGCGATGTGCCAGCCCGACGCGCCCAGCCGCAGCGTTTTCTCCAGCAGCAGCACCAGGGCCGCTACGCTCAGCCCCGCGCCCACCGCATGGGTCAGCCCGCTGACCGGATCCTTCATTCTTGACTTGATCATGATCACATCACCTATATCCCGAATATATGTAGTATCATTAACCATATTACATCGTTCTATTCGCTATTTCAATACAAAAGCGCCGGAACGGCAGTTCCGGCGCTTTTGGGTCCTATTGGGTTCTATAGAGTTCTGGTCTTTAGTCCTCCCGCCATTGCACGATGTCGGCCAAAGCATGGCGGGGCCGGGCGAACGGCTGCTCGGCGGCATAGCCAAGAGACACCGCCGCTGCCAGCAGACCCTGCCTGCCCGCCCACGCACACAGCTCGTCATGGGCGAACAAAATGTCGCAGATCCACAACGAACCGATGCCCAGCTCCTGGGCCCGCAGCAGCATGTTCTGCACCGCCGCACCCACCGACTGGCTGTTTACCAGCAGCATTAGCTGCCCGCGGGCATCCTTGGGCTGCCAGGGCGGCTCGTCGTCGGGGTCAAAAACCAGCACCGTGGCCGGCGCCTCGGCCATGATGCGAAAGCTGTGCTCGGCGCTGCCGGTGGGCAGGCCGTCTGCCTGGGAGCGGGCCAGGCCCGCGCTCAGCGCTTCGGCCATGCTGTGCCGGGCGGAGCCCTGCACCACGACAAAGCGCCAGGGCTGGCCGTTCTTGGCCGAGGGCGCCAGCCGGGCGGCTTCCAGTATGCTTTCGATGTCGGCGCGGCTCAGCGCGTCCGGCCGAAACCTGCGGATGCTGCGCCGGGCCTGTATGGCCTGCAACACGTCCATGGCGGTCTCCTTTGATCCTTTATTTTGCGTATTCCTTCATGCGCGAGCGGAAGTACAGATAGTCCTCGAAGGGAACCTCCTCGGGTACGCCGTGATCACAGGTGGGTATATAGCCGCCGCGGCGGCGCATGGCCGGCATGATGCGCTCAATCTCCCGGTCGATGGCATCCCGCCCGCCGGCCAAAATGCGCTTGTCGATGCCGCCGCGCAGGAGAAGTTGCGGGTATTGTGCGCCGGTGCGCACGACATCGCTGCCCGAGGCCACCTCGAAGGGGCTCATGTAATCCATGCCGATGCTCTGGTACAACGGGATCACCGGGTCGGCGAAGCCATCGGTATCCACCTGAAAATACAGGTGGCGATTGTGGTCGATCTGCCGGGAACGGATGCCGGAAAGCAACTGCTCGTAGTACGGGAACAGGAATTCCCGGATCATTTCCGGCGAGATCAACGGGCCGTGGTTGTAGCAGATGTCCTCGCCGATGTACAGCTCGTCTATGGTTACGTACTGCTGGTGGCGGGTAACCACGGCCTGGGCCAGCGTCAGCCACGTCTGCATGCAGTCGTGGATCAGTTGCGGCTGGTCATAAAACATATAGAGCAAATCCACAGGGCCGATCAGACTGCGCAGATACATATAGCCGCCGACGACCTGCTGCTGTATGACCTTGCCTTGAGCAGCAGCGGCGCGTGCGGCGGCCATGCGCCCTTCAAGCCCCTCCCAGCGCTGGGCCGTGTTGGGGTCCATGCGCCATTTCACGTTCTCTTCCCAGGTCTTGCGGTCCTTGACCGGGTGGGATAGATATTCGGGCATAAAACCATTGCGGCGGCCCTTGAAAAAGAGCACATGCCGGCCGGCAAAGTCCTGGGCAACCTCATATTCTCCGCGATCCTCGATCACCATCTCCTCAAAGATGGGATCAAAGGCCGCCTCACACCAGCCCAGCCCGCCCAGACTGTGAACACCGGACTCTTCGAAGCCGAACAGATCGCTCAGGTTGGCGCCATCGGCGATGTGCCCCTGGCTCTTCCACAGATCCAACGAATAGAAGCCGAACTCCTGCTGCAAGATCGGCGCGTTGGGCTTGCGCTCATAGAAATCCCTGGTCCTGCGGGCGGCCTCGCTCATCTGCCCGCTGGGCACCATGCTATGGATTCCGTCGTGATTCATCGGGCTATCCTCCCCTTATGTCTGCCGGTTATCCGGTCAGCTCTCCTTCAGAACCTTGTCAAAAAAATTCAGCACCTTGTCATAGATGGCCGTGACACCCCAGAAGCCGTCGCCGTGGCCTGCGCCCCGGATGATATCCAGCGTCACATCCACCGATCCGGCGCTCAGCGCATCGGCAAATCCCCGGCTCAGCTGCACCGGCACCAGGTTGTCACGGTCGCCGTGCATGATCAGCATGGGCGGGTCGCCGGCAGAGATAAAAGTGATGGGGTCCGCCTGCCGGGCCAGCTCACGGTTGCTCTGCGGTGTGCCGCCCAGCAGCACCGAGATGGGGTGGTCCTGCGCCATCGTTCCCTCGGCAAAGCCCACCGGCCCGTACCAATCGCACACGGCCTGCACGCGGCTGGATTGCTCCATGTTGCCGGCGTCGCCCTCCAAAGCCTGCACATCGCCGGAAGTGCCCAGCAGCGCCACCAGATGGCCGCCTGCCGAATCACCCCACGCGCCGATGCGCTGCGCATCCAGGCCGTATTCCTGGGCGTTGGCGCGCAAAAAGCGGATGGCGGCCTTGCAATCCTGTATCTGCGCGGGGAACACGGCCACATCGGCAAAGCGGTATTCCACGCTGGCGCACGCATAGCCCCGCTGGGCGAACCCGCACAGCAGGCCTGTGGCATCATCCTTGCTGCCACCCACCCAGCCGCCGCCGTGTATCCACACGATCACCGGCAGCGGCTGCTGGGCCGGGTCCTTGGGCCGGACCAGGTTGAGCCGCAGGCTCACACCGCCGACCTGACCATATTCGATGTCCTTGAGCACCTCTACATCGTCGGGCAGTTGGTCCGCTTTGTAATCCACGATGGAGCGAGACGCGGGCGCGCTCCCCTGCGCGCACGACCCCAGCAGCAGGCAGGACAGAGCCGCGGCGGCAACGCCGATCATTCGTTTCATCCAGGTCCTCCTTCTATCGTCATGCGGCAATTGGCAGCATTTGCCAAATCATCTTATGCAAGCCCGTGCTGGCAAGATGCGGGCGTTATGTTTCGCAGCCTGGCAGGCACACTATATTCAATTCGATCAAACGGGGAGGAATCCTTTATGTCCGATCTCTATCTGAATGTGCATGGAAAATTCATTGCCATAGACCGGGCCATCGCCGACAAATACGGTCTGAGCGCCGGAGAACTGTCGCCCTTCACCCGCGCACCTCTGGTGGACGCCACCGGCAACGCCAAGCCCCCGCAGGATGCAGCCCAGAATCTGCAAGGCACCAAGGGAGAGCTCATCAACGATGGCATCTCCGAGCTGGAAAACGGCGTCACGCTTTCCCAATCGGAGATCCTGGACATCTCCGCCGGCGTGGATTCCCAGATGAAATGAACCGGAGCGGCGTGCTGCCGCACATTTGACGGACCTGCCAATCCTTTCTATAATGAGGGACGAAACCACCGCATTCGACACATCCGGAGGAACCCATGGCAGATCGCGCCAAGGACAAATCCAGGGAGTTTGCCACCGGCAACACCCTGCAGCTCATCGTCAAATACTCGATACCGACCATCGTCGGCATGCTGGCCAACGCGCTTTATACATTCGTCGACCGCATATTCGTGGGGCACCTGCCCGGCGGCGAAGGGCAGCTGGGCATGGCCGCCATCAACATCGCCATGCCGGTCACGATCATCATCTTCGCCGTGGCCATGTTCGCCGGCGTCGGCGCGGGCGCCAACATCTCGCTGAATCTGGGCCGTGGGCGGCGGGACCTGGCAGAGAAATTTATCGGCAACGGCACGACGATGGGCGTGGCCATCGCGCTGGTCGCGTCTGTGCTGTTCATCCTGTTCCGCCGGCCCATCCTGGTGGCCTTCGGCGCCTCCGGAGAGGCCGCGGCGGCGCTGCCCTACGCCGAGCAATATCTGACCATTATGCTGATCGGCACGACGATCAACACCTTCGGCTTCTGTCTGAGCCGGTTCGTGCTGGCCCAGGGCTTCACGACGGTATCCATGACGGCCATGTTTATAGGCGTGGCCGTCAACCTGATACTGGACCCGCTGTTTATCTTCGTGTTCGGCTGGGGCGTGGCCGGCAGCGCCGCCGCCACCGTGGTGGCCCAGGCCTCCAGCGCAGCATACAGCCTGCAATACCTTTTGCGCGGGCGCATGCCGCTGCGTTTCCACTGGAAGAACCTCAAGCCCGATCGAGCCATCATGGGCGGCATCGCCGCCATCGGCGTGAGCCCAGGCTCGCTGCAGCTGGCCATGGCGCTGGTTCAGGTCACGCTCAACAACTCTCTGGCCGCCTTCGGGGACGTGGCCATCTCGGCCATGAGCGCCATCAACGCCGTGGCGCAGGTCGTGTTGATGCCCATCTTCGGCATCAACCAGGGCGTGCAGCCCATCATCGGGTTCAATTACGGCGCTAGGCTGTATTCCCGCGTGCGCCGGCTGCTGCTGCAGGCCGTGTCCATCGCCGTGGCGCTGATGGTGGCGTTCTGGGCGTTCATTATGCTGGACGCTTCCGCAGTCATCCGCCTATTCGGCTCGGCCAACGAAGGTCTCATGAGCATCGGCCCCGGGGCCATGCGGTGGTATCTGATGGCGCTGCCGCTGGTGGGATTTCAGGTCGTCAGCGCCAATTATTTCCAGGCTGTGGGCAAGCCCAAGCATTCGCTGGTTCTGACGCTCTCGCGCCAGGTGCTGTGCCTGCTGCCGGCGGTGCTGATCCTTCCCCGGTTCTTCGGCATGAGCGGCGTATTCATGGCCGGCGGCGTGGCCGATTCGGTGTCTGCGGTGCTGACGGCCGCCTTCCTGCTCTTCGAGCTGCGCAAGCTGGGCAGCCAGACCGACGCGGTGTTCGCGGAACACCCGCGCGAAGAGAGCCTGCTGGAAACTTCCGCCCAGCAGGGGCCGGCGCAAGGCTAAGCGGCTGCGGATACCGTCACCGCATTCCCGTAAATTCCCAAAGTAAGTACCACAGTAGGAAGGCAGTAGAGTTTACCTTGAAAAACGACCGTAACTCAATATGAGAAACGATAAATAATGAAGCAAAAATGCAATACAGATTGTCTGTGTTATGGCAGGAGGGTATCTTAAACAAGCCTTGAAATAGGACGTTTCAAAGTAAATTCCATATTCTGGGAA
>JAEYPH010000025.1 GCA_023410875.1 Bacillota bacterium
CCGCCGCGGGTAAACTATGGCCTATACTGTGCCTTCACAGGATCACCGGTCTGGAAACCCATGTCCTTCAAGGCCGCGTCCACCTGGGCGGGCGCCTCACCGCTCCAGCCGTAGGAGCCGAAGGCAAGGCCGTCGCGGTTCCTAAAGCCCAGACCCTTCATGTAACACAGCAGCGCCGCCACCTGGGGCATCATGCCGCGGTTGAGCGTGGCGGAGCCGACATAGACCGTCTGGGCCTCCATGGCCGCGGCCACTACCTGGGAAATGTGGCTCTTGCGCAGGCTGAAGACGGAGACCTGCTTGCCCTGTGCACGCAAGTCCTCGGCCAGCCTCTCGGCCATGGCCTCGGTGGAGTGCCACATCGTGTCAAAGGCGATCACCGCGAGCTCCGGATTGGTCCGGTAGTTGGCCCAGTTGTCATAGCGGCTCACGATGCCCGCGATGCCTTCCCTCTCCCGCCAGATCGTGCCGTGCATCGGCGCGATGATCTCCACATCCAGCTTGGCTGCCTCGGCCAACGTGGTCTTCACCGGCTGGTTCAGAGGCATGATGATGTTGGCGTAGTAGTCGCGGGAGCGGTCGAAAATGCAGTCATAGCCGACCGCATCGGCAAAACGCTCCTCGGTGGCGATGTGCTGGCCGAAGCCGTCGTTGGAGAACAGCAGCTTCAGTTGCGGCAAATAGCTCATCATGCTGTCCGGCCAGTGCACCATGGGCGTCAGCAGGAAGTGCAGCGTGTACTTGCCCAGCGACAGCGTGTCGCCGGTCTTGACCACGTGCAGATCCCAGCCATCAGCGCCAAAATAGGATGTCAGCGTTTTCTTGGCGTTGGGTGAGCAATACACGGGAGCCTTGGGGCAGCGCGCCACCACTTCCGCCAGAGAACCGGCATGGTCCGGCTCTCCATGGTTGCACACGATCACGTCGATCTTGGCGGGATCGACGATCTCGGCAATGTTGGCGAAGAGCTGGTCCGAGAAACCGTGGCGGACGCTGTCCAGCAGCGTGATCTTCTCATCCACGATCAGGTAGGCGTTGTAGGTCGTTCCGATGGGCGTCTTATAGCCGTGGAAATCGCGCACACCGGGGTCTATCGCGCCTACCCAGTAGACGTTCGGGGCAATTTGTACGGCGGGCATATCAGTCCTCCGAGAAGGAATCCTTGCCGGCGCCGCACAGCGGGCAAACCCAGTCCTCGGGGATGGCTTCAAAAGCGGTGCCAGGCGCGATGCCGTTGTCGGGGTCGCCGTTGGCGGGGTCATAGGTATAGCCACAGATCGTGCATGTCCAAGTTTTCATCGGGGATTCCTCCTGTTGTATCAATTCCCGCAATCGGGTTGGGGTCAATCGTCCCGGCTGAGGCCCTTTACGGGCAGCAGCTTCTCGGCTTCCACCGGGGGCAGCTCCTCCACCCTGTCCAGACGCTTCTGTATCTGGTTGGTGTAGTTGCTGGCGTCGCGCACGGTGTTGCTGGCGCGGTCCAGGTGCTTCTGCACGGCCTCCAGCGAATCGGCAAAGCGGCTGAACTGGCGCTTGACCGCTCCCAGCAGCTCCCATACCTCGCCGCTGCGCTTCTGTATGGCCAGCGTGCGGAAGCCCATGCGCAGGCTGTTGAGCAGCGCCGCCAGCGTCGTGGGTCCGGCCACGGTCACGCGGAACTCCCGCTGCAGCCGCTCGCACAGGCCGGGGCGGCGCAGCACTTCGGCAAACAGGCTCTCCACCGGCAGGAACAGGATCGCGAAATCCGTGGTGTCCGGCGGGGAGATATACTTGTCGCGGATGTCGCGGGCCTGCTGCAGGATGCGGGTCTCCAGCGCGCGGCTGGCGGCGGCCAGGGCTTCGGGGTTGCTGGCCTCCACGGCTTCTTCCAGGCGCTGGTAGTCCTCCATGGGGAATTTGCTGTCTATGGGCATCCACACAGGGTGGGTGCTGTCACCGGGGCCGGGCAGCTTCACGGCGTATTCCACGAACTCGTCGCTGCGGGGCTTCACCTTGATGTTGGCCTGATACTGGTCGATGGTCAGCGTCTGCTCCAGCAGCGCGCCCAGCTGCACCTCGCCCCAGGTTCCGCGGGTCTTCACGTTGCGGAAGATATTCTTGATGTCTCCCATATCCTTGGACAGCGAACGCATCTCGCCCAGGTTTTTATAGACCTGCTCCAGCTGCTCACTGACCAGGCGGAAGGAGCTGCCCAGGCGCTCTTCCAGCGTCTTTTGCAACTTGTCGTCCACAACCAGGCGCATCTCCTCGAGCTTGCGCTCGTTGCTGATCTGCATCTGGGTCACCTTTTCCTCGGTGGTCAGGCGCACGTGCTCCAGCTTGCCCTCCACGCCGGTGCGCATGGTGTCCAGCTTCTCCTCCACGGTGCCGCGCACGCGCTCCAGCGCCTGGTCGTTGCGCACGCCCATGTCCTCCACGCGCTTCTGCACGCCCTCCAGCTGCTGCTTCTGGCTGTCGGTGAAATCGTTGAACGTGGCCATCAGCGCCACGCGGAAGGTGTCGGTGCGTTGGGCCAGCTCGTCGCGGTTGTCCTTATTATGGCGCTCACTGGCGGCGCGGATGCGCTCTGATTCCTCGCGCAGGTTGCGCTCCAGGCGGGCGTTTTCGTCGCGCACGGCCTTGAACTCCCGCAGCAGGATTTCCTCGGTGGCGGTGCTGCGGGCGCGACGCGCGGCCAAACCTGCTAGGATGCAGGCGACCACGGCGGCAATCAGCGCCAGCGCGCCAACGGCGATCAATATAATAAGTAAGAGAGGCGAACTCTGCATCAATTTCTCCTGTATAGGGTTTTCATCCGTAAAGAAAGGGCATGCTTGTTCTTCAGCACGCCTTATTTTACACCTTTTACGCAATATATGGTAGGCTGTATTTCAAAAAATCTAGTTTGGATACAAAACCATCTTGAAAAAAGTTATGAGTTGAGTGGCATGATGCCGACCGCTGATTTACTCGGCGGGAGGAAATATGAAAATATATAGAAGCGCTCAGCAGAACTCGCCCGCAGGCGTATACCGTTCCTGAGAACACGTAATGAATCCCAAAAGCGAAACATCGCCTGACGACGATTATCGTCAGGCGATAAAGTGAAACCAATACAAGTCGTCTGAATCGCCGAGGCGCAAAGCGCCGCTGGCGAAAGGCGTTAGCCTAAAACCTTGCCGATGTTCTTGCCGTGCACGCGGCCAAGGATGCGGCCGTGCACGGTGCCGGTGAAGTCTCCCAGGATGTCGCCGGTCACGTCGCCGCCCACTTCGCCGGTCAGGTTGCCGCGCACGGTGCCGCCCAGATTGCTGTCGATGCGGCCATCCATGTTGCCCAGCACGTCGCCCAGCAGGTTGCCGCTGCGGTTGAACATGTCGAAAGGCGAACGCTTGATGTGCCCTGTGGCCGTGACGGCGCCTACGTCGCCGGTTATGTTGCCAGATACCGTGCCGCTCAGCGCCCGCCCGATACCGCCCTTGATGTTGCCGGCCACCTTGCCGGACATGTCACCGCCCACGCCGCCGTCCACATTGCCGGAGATGCTTCCGCCGATGCTGCCGCCCACGCCTTCGCGGATGTTGCCGGCCACATGGCCGGTCACGTCGCCGCGCACGCCGCGTACGTTGCCCGCCACGTTGCCGGTCAGGGAACCGCCGATGATGCCGGAGATGTTTCCGGCCACGGAACCGGTCACCGAGCCGCGTATATCATTGCCCACATTGCCGGCGATGTGACCGGACAGGTCACCGCCAATACTGCCGTGAACGTTGCCCATGATCTTGCCCTTCAAATCACCATCGACATTCCCCTGCACATTGCCCATAACCTTGCCGTCCAGAGGACCGCGGATGTGCCCGTGGACATTGCCCAACACCTTGCCGCGGACGGCGCCGATGTCGCCGCGGATGTCGCCGTGGATCGTGCCGTTCATTTCTCCACAGCCGGCCCGGGCAGCGCCGCCGCAGGTGGCACAGGCGCAGTTTTCGTCGCAATCGTCCTCTTCGTCGCTGTCGTCATCGTCATCGTCATCATCTTCATCATCGCGCGAAGCGCGGGACCCGTTTCCGTTTTCCAGCCGGTTCAGCAGTGCCGAGGCCTCCTCCGGGGAGAGCTCTCCTCTTTGCACCCTTAAGAGAATATCCTTCAATTCCTCGCTCATCTTGCCCTCCTACGCGCGGTTGCCGCGGATTGCGCCGCGCACCTTGCCCATGATGGGGCCGCGCACCACGCCGTATACATCTCCGTTGACGGTGCCGACCAGCGGCCCGTTGATGTCGCCCTTGACGTCGCCACCCACGGTGCCGGTCATCGGGCCCTCGATGTCGCCATTCACATTGCCCTGCACGCTGCCCACCAGCGCGCCCTTGATGCTGCCCTCGACGTTGCCATGCACCTGGCCCACCATGGAGCCGTGGATCGTGCCCTGCACGTTGCCCTTGACGGTGCCGGCCAGATTGCCCAGGATGTCCGACTGAACGTTGCCTTCCACGATGCCGATCAGGTTACCCTTGATGCGCCCGCGAACGTTGCCGTTGACACGGCCCCGCAGGTCGCCGTTTACGTCGCCCTCGATGTCGCCGTTGATCGTCGTGGAAGCTTCCTTGATGTCGTGCTTGGCCCGGTCAAAGGCCACTTCCAGCGCGTCGCCCAGCTTGCTGAAGGCTGTGCCCATGGCGTCCCAAAAATCGCCGTTGTTGTAGTTGGCCCGCTGGCTCTGTCCGCTTTGGCCGCGGCGCTCCTCAGCGCGCTCCTTGGGGGGCTCAAAACCCAACTCCCCGAGCTTGGCCTCGCCTTCTTCCGGCGTCAGCTCGCCTTCCTTTATTTTTCGGAGAATCTCCATTACCTGCTCATCCATAATCTCGCCTCCCGAGCCTATTTCTTCTGCCATTTGCCGATGGCGCCGGCGGCCTCATCCAGGGAAATTTCGCCGCGGCTGAGGGCCTCCAGCACGTCGGTCTTGTCGTCCTTCTTGCGGGCGGGGTATCCCATGGCCTCCACAACGTCGTCCAGCCGGGAGCGAACCGTGGGGTAAGAGATGCCCAGCGCCTTTTCCACTTCCTTGATGTTGCCGCGGCAGCTCAGAAACACTTCCACGAAAGCGAGCTGCTCGGGGCTTAAGGAACTGAGCTTGCCCGTGGTGAACTGGCCTTCCAGCTTGCTGCGGCAGCCGTCGCACTGCAATTGGGTCACCACATAGTTACCGCCGCACACCGGGCACTTGGCCGGCACCGGCCATTTTTTTGACATGTTGCACATCCCCTTGTTTAGTAGAATCAGCTGATGATGCCATCATAATACTTCGCATTCATTACGTCAATGGGTTTTATTAAAATTTTTAATCAGTCTATTAATTATTTTAATTTCATGCTGCTATGAATAACTAATCTTGATGGGTCAACGGCAATGCCATGAATCACTATGCGGCGCTGCCTCTTTCCAATACTCCAACAACTCCTTAATGTATTCCAAAGTGCTGCCATTGGGATTCACATATTGAACAGGAAACTGAAAGCATGTATTTGCGAACTCCTTGCCAAAAACCGTCAGGTCTTTACCCTTAGGGCAATCGTCCACACAGGAAACACAGGGCCTCACATTGTCTTGAACGGCCTTTATGAACCTCTCCCCGAATTCGCCGCTGTAATCACCTGTAAAGAAAAAGATCCGCCATTGATCCTTATTCATGATTATGCAGCATAAAAAGTATTCCCCATAGGGAATTCTCCAGTAACAAGGTCCAAACCACTGCTGCGGCGTCATTTGATTCGCTCTTAAATAGGCCGCGAATCCCAGCGCCGTTTCCCTGAAATTACCGTCCAGAAGTTCGTTTATTTCATCCTCTATTTGCGGATTGTTTATCTCTTGCCCTTGATTCAAAGTGGCGTTGCTTTTTTCGGACATTTTTTTCAATCCTTTCTGTATATGCTTCTTGTGGTGCTTATTAAACATGTTTAGGCTTTGCGTTTCCCATGCAACACAATGAATAAGTCAAAGATGAATTTTGGACAGCTTCACCCAACTCCCATAAATTGCTTAAAATCCTTACTTCAACACTTCTTTTGAATAATTCATCATAGAGATTTTCATACTTCGTTACGGATATGGGTATTTCTGTCTGTTCGCTGACATAAAATCCGCCACCAGGGTAAAAATTCGTTATGTCAAATTCATAAATATATAGCGTTGTTTCCAACATCCGATGTGCCAGTCATGCTCAATCGCAACACAATGACGCGATGAAGAGGAAAAAAACTTTGTAATGTCATCTTGCGTTGTTTTTTCATTTACACGATAACCTATGCGGGGACAATCGCGGGGGGTTAGAAAGTTAGGGAGGGCTGGTTCGGTTAAGGCCCAGACCAAACCTTTTGACTGATCCAATTCTTTTCTTCTTGTTGGAATACGGGGGATAAACTTGTCAATATTTGATTCTTCGCTGACGTGAAACAATCTCATCATGTACCCTTTCGAATCACAGTTAAAGTCATCATGTATCGATCAAACCAAATTATAGCATATAAACCTGCGATGTAACGCACAATCGCATCGCTGCCACCTTCGGGGCGAGGGCTTTCTCATTGACATCGAGTGATATATTACCTATGCTATGCAGAAAATGCCGCCAACGCAGAACAGGAGGCGCCTACATCAGCCGGTGCATGGAGATCTTCGCGAAGAGCGAGCACGTCATCGGCGAGTTCTTCTTCCGCTGGAGCGACACCGAGACCTGCTGGCAGTGCGGCGATCCCCTATGCCCGGCCGAGTGCGCCTGGGGCATCGTGGACACCCAGGGCAGGCCCAAGCCCGGTTACTGGGTACTCAAGGATGCCTGCGAGAAGTATTTCGCGCAGTAGCGTTTTAGGATTAACGTTTCTTTTCAAGCCAGTCAAAAGAAGGGTGTGCTGCAACATCCCTGTGGCAGCACACCCTTCCGGACGCTTATCCGCGTCATAGATTCATTTATAAGTAATTCTCCGGCGGGTTCACCTTCAGACGCCAATCCAGATCGCCTCGGGCCAGCGCCTTGATGAGCGCCTCGGCGGAGGCCAGATTGGTGGCCAGCGGTATGTTGTGCACGTCGCACAGCCGCAGCAGCGCAGACACGTCAGGTTCGTGGGGCTGGGCGGTCAGCGGGTCTCGCAGGAAGATGACCAGGTCGATGTGGTTGTAGGCCACGCGGGCGCCGATCTGCTGATCCCCGCCCAGCGGGCCGGAAAGATAGCGCAGCACCTTGAGGCCCGTGTGCTCGGCCACCAGGCCGCCGGTGGTGCCGGTGGCGCACAGGCTGTGCTCAGCCAGCACACCGGTATAGGCCACACAGAAGTTCACCATGTCCTTCTTTTTCTTGTCATGGGCGATCAGAGCGATGTTCAATAGACTTCCCCTTCCCTGAATATGCTGTATCTTCGTCGCATGCACACGTTTTGCACCAGGCCTATGGCGATCAGATTGGTCACCATATTGCTGCCTCCATAGCTTAAGAAGGGCAGCGGTATGCCGGTGACGGGCATCACGCCTATGTTCATGCCGATGTTTTCGAAGATGTGGAAGGCGAAGAAGGCCATCACGCCGATGATCAGATAGCTGCCGTAGCGGTCGAAGGAACGCCGCGAGAGCACCAGCAGCCGCACCAGCAGAAACATATAGAGCACAATGATGATCCCGGCGCCGACAAAACCCAGCGTCTCCGCGGTGATGGAAAAGATAAAGTCCGACTCCTTGACCGGGATGTAATCCAGCTGGCAGAAGGAACCCTCGGCGAAGAAACCCCGGCCGGTCATCTGCCCGGAACCGATGGCAGTGATGCTCTGGTCCACGTTATACCGTTGGCTCTGGCTGGCCGAGGAGGGGTCGATGAACGTCAGGATGCGCGTGCGCTGCGTATCACCCACGAGGAACCACGTGGGCACCGCCAGAATGCCGCCGGCTCCCACGAGGCCCAACAGCAGCTTCCAGTTGGTGCCGCTGACGAACAGCAGCACCGCCGTGATGAACACGTACACGAGCATGGTGCCGAAGTCTTTCTGGCCGATGATCAAGGCGATGGGCAGGCCCACCATGGCCAGCACCCGCAGAAGCTCCTTGACGGTGCGGATGCCCTCGGGCTTCTCCGAGAGCGTCTTGGACAGAACAAGGATCAGCGCCAGCTTGGCCACCTCCGAGGGCTGCACGCTGCCGCCCATCAGCCACGACTTGGAACCGTTGACCGTGCTGCCGATGGCCAGCACGACGCCCAGCATGGCCACCGTGCCCCAGTAGATGTAGTTTTTCGCCTCGCCATAGGTGTGGTAGTCGAAGAAGACGACGACGCCCGCCGCCACAGTGCCCACCAGCACCCACAGCATTGTGAGCATAACCTGGGTTCTGTTCATGCTGGCGATGACCGTGAGCCACCCGTCGTCCATGGACGCCGTGGGGTTGCCTGTGGCGTTGCCGATCATCAGTACACCGAACACGATGAGCGCCAGCGAGTTCAGGACCAGCGGTATGTCAAAATTCTTGAAATTCTTCCGTTCGAGCTGCAATGATACCTCCGATTTGATAAGCGCCTTATCCGGCGCGGCCGAACAATCCTTTAAATAGCGCGCTTAAGCCCTTTTGCTGCGGGGGCTCGCAACCCTGCAGCCGCTGCGCCAGCAGCTTGTAGGCCTTGGCCGCCGGCGTGTTGCCCGCAGCCAGCGGCTCGCCATAGTTGCCGGCGCGCACGACGTCCTCATCCTCGGGTATAACGCCCAGCAAGTCCGCTCCGATGATCGCCACGGCGTCGTCGATGTCCAGAATCTCCCCCCGCCGGGCCATCTTGGGCCGAAAGCGCGTGAGCACCATGCCGGCCACCGGCAGCGCGCATTCGTCCAGCAGTGTTTTAACCCGTAGGCCGTCACGCACGGCGGTAACCTCGGGCACGGTCACGATGATGGCTCTGTCCGCCCCGGCGATGGCGTTGCGGAAGCCCTGCTCGATGCCGGCGGGGCAATCCACGAGCACGTAGTCGAAATCCTCCCGCAGCTTGGCCAGTATGCCCTGCATCTGCTCCGGCGTCAGGCTGGCCTTGTCGCGGTGCTGGGCAGCGGGCAGCAGCCACAGCGTGCCCCAACGCCGGTCACGGATGAGCGCCTGGCGCAGCCCGCAAGCGCCGCTCACGACGTCCAGTACGTCGTAGGCGATGTCGTTTTCCAGACCCAGGGCCAGGTCCAGGTTTCGCAGGCCGATGTCCGCGTCCACCAGCGCCACGCTGCGGCCCGACAGCGCCAGCGCCACGCCCAGGTTGGCAGTCGTCGTGGTCTTGCCCACGCCGCCCTTGCCGGAAGTGATAACCAGTACCTCAGACATTTCTCCTTGCCTCCTGTTGCCGATATGTGCGGCCCAGCAGGCTCCCCATCCATGCTGAACGTCATTCCGTTCACTGTTGTGTACAAATCCCTATTCTGGCTGCAGGCCCAGCCTGCCCGCTCAGCGCGTCAGCGTGTTGACCACCGGCAGCGTTGCCGGTTTGTCAGCCATCTGCTTTTGGTCCATGTAGTACTGTATAACCTGCCTGGCGGTGTAGCTGGCGTAATGGCCGGAATAGCCGTTGGGCATGTAGACGACCACGGCGATCTCCGGTTTTTCGAAGGGCGCGAAGGCCACGAACCACGCGTTGTTCTCCAGGTCGATCTTGCTGACCTGGGCGGTGCCGGTCTTGCCGCCAATCTCGTCCAGATACTTAAACCCCTCAAAGTCCTTGCCGGCGGTGCCGCCGTCCTCTTCGCTGACAACCTTCTCCATGCCTTCCTTGATCTTGTCCAGATAATTGGGTGTCACATCGGGCACGTTCAGGTTGCGCACGAGCACCGGCGGCTTCTCCCGCACCTTGCCCTCGGGGCTCACGATGGCCTTTACGAGCTTGGCGTCATAAACCTCACCACCATTGACGATGGCAGACATGTAGCGCGCCACTGCGATGGGCGTCAGCATCGTGACGCTCTGGCCGATGCCGGTCACGATGGTGTCGTTGTCGTCCCACTTGATCTGCACCAGCTGCAGGGAGATCAGCGACGCCATATTTTCAGACAAGATAATCTGTGAATCCAGGTTCAGCTCGTTCTTCAGGAGGGCGCGGATATCCGGGCCCATTTCCGAGGGCAACTCCGCCAGCTTCATCATCTCACGGACGACGGCGTCGTATTTCTCATCGGTTACAGTCAGCTTTTGCTTTTCGCATGCGCCCTTGATGATCCCCAGAATGTTTTTGTAAACCAACGAAGCCACGCCGCCGGGGCTGGAGTCGGGGTCATAGAGCGTCTTCTGGTTGCCCACCTGGCTTTTGACCTCGCCGGGCAGCTCCACGCCGGTCAGGCTGGTCAAGCCCAGCAGGTCCGCCCACTTGTTGAGCTTGTCGCTTTTGAGGCCGTCAGCCACGGTGAAGAAGAAATAGTTACAGCTGACCTTGAGCGCATCGACGATGTTCAGATTGGCGTGCCCCGCATAGTTCGTCGTGTAGCACTTGGGCGCCTGGCTGCGGATCGTCGTATGCTTGGTGTACGGGCCTTCATCGGAGATCTGCGTTTCCGTTGTGATGACACCCTCCATGAGCCCCGCCAGACCGGTGGCCATCTTGTAGATGGAACCCGGCGTGCCGCGACTGGCAATGGCCCGATTGAACAGTGGATTGGCCGGGTCTTCCATCAGCTTGGCCAGAGCATCCTTGGAGATGCCGCCGGTGAACAGGTTCAAGTCGTAGGTCGGATAGCTGTCCATGGCCAGAATCTCGCCGGTGTGCACATCCATGACCACGGCGGCGCCGCTGTTGCAATAGCTCACTGGCCATTCCTTGCCGATGGCTTCGCCGCGACTTCGTATCTTTTCGTCATACTCCTGTTCCTCTTTGGCTATGGGATCGTTGAATCTGTCCTCCTGTACGGCGCGGATCTGCTTGATATTTTCGGGCAGCGCCTCCTGCAGCACCTTCTGCAGGCCGCTGTCTATGGTCAGCATCACGTTGTTGCCGGCCGTGGGCTGTTTGTTATCGCTCTGCAACTCGCGGATGACTTTGCCCTGGCTGTCAGCCTCCACAACGCGGGTGCCGGTGCGCTCGGCGATGTTGCCGGTCAGCTCCAGCTCCTGGCTGGCCTCTATGCCGGTGATGCCCACCAGGTCGTCGCGCTTGTAGCCAGCCTGTTCGTTTTGCACGATGGTCTTCTCATTGAGCATGCGGCCGGTGTAGCCGATGATGTGGGCAGCCATGGACTTGTTGGGATACACCCGCGTGCGCCCCTGGCCGATCTGCATGCCGATGAGCTCGTTGGCACGAATCTCCACCTGTGCCACGGTGTTCATATCCACATCCTTGGCCAACACCGCAGGTATGTAGCTGATCTGATAGGCGGAATATACGGCCTCCTGCCACACGCTCAGCACCTTCATGGCCTTTTCTTCGGTGAAATCGGCAGGAATGAAGTAAAACTCCCGCAGATTGGCCAGCATATCCTCCAACTCCATGGTCTTCTTGACCTTGCTGCTGGTGCCGGAGCTCATGTTGCCACGGAACAGGTTCACCTGCCGGTCGTAGGACTCCTTGTCCTCCACCGGGTCCAACCCCGGCCAATTCAGCGCCAGCTTGCCGTCCTCCCCACGCTCCATGGCGAAACGTGTGCTCAGCTTGCCGCCGTTTTCCTCAATGATGTCGATGGTGCGGATGATGGACTTGGTGTAGCGTTCGCGGTCTTCCTTGGTGCGCAGTTTGGGGTCCTTTACGAATTGTACATCGTAGCTGGTTTCGTTATAAGCCAGCGGCAGGCCGTTGCGGTCGAGTATTTTGCCGCGGGCGCCGGTCAGGCGAAGCTCCTTGCGGCTGAACTCCTGGGCTCTGGCCAGCAGGTCTTCACCCTGATTGAAGGTCAGGTCGAACAGCCGGAACAGCATCAGCAGCAGGACCACAGTAAAGAGAGCGCCGATGGTCAGATATCTGGTCTTAAACTCCGTACGAATGAGAATTCACCTCCTGTGAAGAACTCCGACAGCTGCGCATTGTCGCCGCCATGTCAACGGCCAATCGTGATGACACCGGCGCTGCGCTTGACTCTGCGATGCGCGTAGCCGAACATCATCAGATAAGCGGGGATGGTCAGCCCTGTGGTGAGCAGCAAGCTGATCAATGTCTTGAGCAGGATTTCGGCGCTGAGGATAATCGGCATACGGCCCAGATAGACCATCAGCGCCGTGAAGAGAAACACCAGGGCGTGGGCCGCGCCGGCCATCATCGCCGGAATCACAGCGTTCTCATGGAACAGCCGGCGGCCCTGGCTGCCGATGAGCCAGGAAAAGCCCAGATAGGCCATGGCGTACAGGCCAACGCCCCGGCCAAAGAGAATATCCATAAACAGACCGGCGGCAGCCCCCATCAGCGCCACCGGCGCCGGCTTCCACAGCACGGCGGCGGGCACCAGCACGACCAGCAGCAGGTCCGGTGCGATCATCGAGACGCCCAGGGCGCTGAAAACCGCCGTCTGTATGAGAAATGCGACGATCAGCAACGCAGCGATCAGCAGGTTGTTCTTCATGGCTTCGCCTCGTTCTGAGCCGTGCTGTCGTCCTGGTTCTCCTCGCTCTGCTGGCTGGCGGCGTCTTTTTGGTCCTGGGTAATCTGCTTCTCTGTGGGCACCTCGCGCCCGCCCTTGATGATCAGCACGTTTTCGATGGAAGAAAAGTTTACCGACGGCGTAAGCAGCGCATAGGGATTGTTGGGGTCACGGCTGACCTCGGTGATGGTACCGACGGGTATGCCCTTTTGAAACACGCCGCCGTGATCTGAGGTGAGCACCCGGTCGCCAGGCATCACCTCGATGTCGAAGCTAAGATACTCCACGGAGCACTTGGGGTCTCCGCTCTGGGGGTCCCCCGGGCCTTCCACAAAGCCGGTATCGCGGCTGCGCTCGATCATGGCGCTCACGGCGCTCTGGCGATCCAGCAGCGTCATCACCTTGCACCAGCTTGGGCCAACCTCCACCACGCGGCCCACAAGGCCCTCCGCGGTCACCACGTTCATGTCCTTTTTCACACCATGGCTGCTGCCCTTGTCCAGCGTGATGTTGACAAACCAATTGCCCGGCTGAGAGCCCACGACCCGTGCCGGCAGATACTCAAACTGCTTGTACGTATCCATAAAGCCCAGCAACCCGGTCAGGCGCTCGTTCTCCTTCTGCAGGTCGGCCATCAGCCAATTTTCCAGTTGCAGCGCGGCGTTTTGCTCTTTGAGTTGTTCATACTCCTTGTCGATATCGCGCAGCGCGAACAGCCGCAGGAAGAACTCCTTGACCGATGATGTTGCCCGATGCACGCTGCCCACCGCCGGCGCGGCCACGGCGCCCACGGCCTTCTCCGCCCCGGTGCCTTCGCGCTCAGACAGGAAGAACGTTGCGAAAAAGCTGATTGCCAGCAACACCAGCAGAGCAGCCAGTATCATCCAAGTTTTGATCCGAAAGTTGCGCATTCGCCCTCCAGCGAAAAGTCAATAAGGGGATAGCCGCATTATCGGCTACCCCGCAGAAGTTCATCCATGTGGTCCAGCATTTTGCCGGCGCCCAGCGCCACGCAGTCCATGGAGTTTTCCGCCACATAGGTCGCGATTCCGGTTTCGCGGTAGATCAGCATGTCCAGCCCCTGCAGGTTTGCGCCGCCACCGGAGAGCACGATGCCCCGCTCCATAATGTCGCTGGCCAACTCCGGCGGCGTGTCCTCCAGCGTGGATTTGACCATCTCCACGATCTGCTGCACCGACTCGCGCAGCGCGTCGCGCACTTCCAGTGAGGTCACATTGACGGTCACGGGCAGCCCGTTGGTCAGGTTGCGCCCCTTGATATCCATGCGGTTGATGACCTTCGGGTCCATAGCCGCGCCCAGCATGATCTTAAGCTCCTCAGCGGTACGGTCACCTATGAGCAGGTTGTATTCGCGCTTCATCCAGGCCACGATGGCCTCGTCCATCTTGGCGCCGCCCAGGCGGATGCTGCGAGCCACGACGATGCCGCCAAGAGACAGCACCGCGGCCTCGCTGGTGCCCCCGCCAATGTCCACGATCATGCTGCCGCAGGGTTCGCCCACCGGCAGCCCGGCGCCGATGGCCGCTGCCATGGGTTCCTCGGCGATGTAGGCATCGCGCACGCCGGCCTTGCGGGTGGCCTCTATGACGGCTCTCTTTTCCACATCGGTGACCTCAAAGGGCACACACACGATGGCTCTGGGGGCGATGCCAAAAAAGCTGCGCCGCTGCAGCGCCCGGCGGATGAAATAGGAAAGCATGGCCTCGGTCATCTGGAAATCGGCAATGACGCCATCGCGCAGCGGCTGCACAGCCACGATCTCGCCGGGGGTGCGGCCGATCATCTGGCGGGCTTCCTCGCCCACAGCCAGTATGGCGCCGCTCTTGGCGTTCACAGCCACCACCGAGGGCTCCCTTATAACCACGCCCCGGCCTTGCACATAGACCAGCACATTGGCGGTTCCCAGGTCCACCCCGACATCGCGTCCAAAAAAGTTCATAGCGCTTCTCCCTCTCCCCAGGCAATCAGCCTGTCATAACCCTCCGGGCCCAGCGCTTCGGTCAGCAGCGCTTTCAGGCGGGCCAGCGGCAAACCCATAACGTTGTAGTAACAGCCGCAAATGCTCGAAACGAAGACGCCGGCCCGGCCCTGTATGCCATAGGCGCCGGCCTTGTCCATGGGCTCCCCCGTACGCACATAGCGGTCGATCTCAGCGTCGCTCAGCGGCTCAAAGCGCACCACCGTGCGCTCGCAGGCGCAGCGCAGCGCGCCGCCCCAAGCCACACACAGCCCGGTGAGCACCTCGTGTTCACGGCCGCTCAGGCGGCGCAGCATGGCCGCTGCGTGCCCGGGCGTTTCAGGCTTTCCCAGCGGTTCTCCATCCACAGCCACCAGCGTGTCTGCGGCGATAACCACAGCCAGCGGCCACTGCGCCACAGCGGCCAGGGCCTTGCGCCTGGCCAGCTCCTGGGCCGAGTGGGCAGGGTCCTCGCCGTCGGTCAGCGTTTCGTCGGCGTCGGTTGGGCTCACATGGAAGCTCAAACCCATCTGCTCGAGCAGTTGGCGGCGCCTGGGGCTGCCGCTTGCCAGCACGACCTGCGTCATCTCTTCCAAAACCAGCCGATGAGCACGGCGATGATGCCCACGGCGCTGCCGGGGTTCAGCGAGAGCTTGAAGCCCAGCGCCAACGACACCACGTGCAGGTCCACAACCCACGGTGACGCCGTGGAGCCCACGGTGAGCGCCACATTCCACGAGGCCGGCAGCACCTGCAGAGCCAGCAGCCACAGCACCGCGCCTACCAGCGCGCCTGCGATCAGCAGCACGATAAAAAGCCAGACTTTACTTCCGGAATGTTTCAAATTCCAACCCCTTGCCCGCACTGCCGCCCTTGGAGGCCGGCAGGCGGCGGTTCTTTTTCGCTCGTGCAGAGGCCTTTTTCCCGGCGTTCTACGCTGGGTAGAAAGACCGTAGTATGACCCATATTATAGCATAGACGCAATTGGTATGTATACAAAGAAAAGGCAGGCGACCGGCTGCAAAGGCTGGAGGAATGTGTAGAATCTGGCACAAAAAGCGCCTTTAACAATAATTTTACAACTCTATCAGGCCATATGCAAAACCTGCCGGCAGCGTGCTGCCGGCAGGTAAAAAAACATCTCTGGTCAGACTACTGCAGGTCAGCGTTGGCCTCTGCGTCGCCGCCCTCCACGGTGCTGATAGCGCCACGGTCAAACACGATCTTAACCTTGTCACGGCCGGTCTCCATCGTGATGGTGTCGTCCTTCATCTCCACGATGCGGCCATAGATGCCGCCGATGGACTTCACGCGGTCGCCAACCTTCATATTCTTAAGCATCTCAGCGCGGGCCTTCTTCTGCTTCTGCTGCGGGCGCCACAGAATGAAGTAAAACACGACGACGAGCAGTAGAATCGGGGCAAGCTGCATCAGAATTGCGGCAATATCTCCGCCTGGAGCAGCTCCGGCAGCGTTGGCAGCAGCGGTATTTACGGGCATATCGGCACCATCCTTGTCCTTATTTGATCTTTTGTCGTTATAAAATACTACACCACGGCGGCCCGCAATGCAAGGGTTCGCTGGAATTTCTTCGATGTACCAACAAATCTTCACAGTTCGTTCATTTTTGGCGATGCGTTTCGACGGATTGAGTTGTATGCATCAAGCGCACGAGCCATTTTCCACGGATTCCGTCTAAAGCCACCGGCAATGAAGTTGCCAGAAACTTGCCAGAGCCCCGAACACGGGGCTCTTTTTTCTTGTAATATTCATTGCGCCCGCACATATAATTAACCATAAGCTGCGCACACAGCAATAATAGTCAGAATTCGATGCAGGACAAAACAGGCACAGGATGGAAGGAGTGGCGGTCGATGGAGCTGGCATACAAAGGAGTATTTGAGATGAGGTATTACAAGACCCCTTCCGGGGCCATCAGAAAGGCCGTAGACACGGCGTCGGGCATGGTGGACATGGACACCGGGGAAGCGATTGAGCGGGGCTGCGCAGTCCTGTGGACGTCAAAGGACGCATCGCAGGAGTGGGACGTAAGCGAGCAGTATGCCCGAATGATAATGCCGCGCGTCCACGGCGCAGAACGCCACATATCCGGACCCAACGCCATCTGGCTCATTCCCGCCAACTCCCCAAACCCGACCGGTGGACGCCCTGGGCGCAAGCCAAAAGGCTATACCGTCGAATAGTCCACCGACTATTCCAACCCTATACAATCCGACAGAACACCCGACGGCCCGAAAGGCCAGCCTTTCAGCGCGCTTTTTATCAGTCTTGTCTGAGTAAAGCTCCGCTTCTCCCTCGTTTCACTCGGTCGATGCTCCGCTTGCGGGCGGCGGCGCTTCGGCAAAGCACACCAAAGACGGCAAAATATGGAAAGTGCGAGGTGTGCATATGGGGATCATGGCAGAAATGGGTTGGGCGCTGCAACAGATGATGGTGCCGGGATTGACGGCAGTCTTGTCCACGGTAATGTCAAAATACTTCGAGGCCCAAAAAGGCGATGAAGAAGGCAAGATGAGCACCGGCGAGAAGGTTGCCATTGCTATACGGCTGGTGTCAGTCATGGGCCTCCTGCTGTTTGTGGTCATACCCAAGATTGACGACGCGGCGCGGTGGATCTCCGGCGGCATCGGTGGCGCTGGGCTGTATGACCTCACCTATCACTACAGCCCGCCGCAAACGCCGCACACCTACATGGACAGCCCGCCGTTCGTCGTAGGCCATGTGCCGAGCAGCTGGGGCGATGTGCAGATGCAATTCGACGCGATCAAGGGTGCGACGGTGCGCCTCATGCAGCCGATGGCAAATGCGTGGAGCGCGATATGGGATGTGATCGGCAGATGACAGAGACAATGAGCGTCGTGTTGGAGCTTGGGCGCTGGGGCCTGGTCGGCGGGCTGGCATACGTCGCGCTGTGGGCGGCTACGCGGCCGCGGCAGGAGAACACGGTATGGCGCGAGCTGGGCATCCGCAACGCCAAAGGCGAGTACCCGCATTTGCTGGACAAGCGGACCACCGGCAGCGGCATCACCTACACGTTTTACATCCCGGACGGCGTGGACATGAGCAAGTTTAAAAGCGACCGTGGTGACGGCAAGGCGGGCAAGCAGCACGCGGTTGTGGCGCAGGCGTTCGCCGGGCAGCGGCAATGCGACATCGTGCCGCTGGGGAGCAATAAGATGGCGATCAGGGTGTATGAGCGCCACCTGGGCAAGCAATATGAATTCGACCCGGAACTGCTTCCAAAACGGAAACTGTTGGAAATCCCAATCGGCCAAAGCCTGCGCGGCGTGGAGCACATCCACTTGGGCGACAGCAGCGCCCACATCGGCATTGCAGGCACGACGGGCAGCGGCAAGAGCACGGCAACCCGCGTGATCGTGACATGGCTGGCGGCGCACCGGGAGCCGTGCGAGCTGCATCTGGTAGACCTCAAGGGCGGTGTGGAGCTTGGAATGTATGCAAACTGCCGCAAGGTCAACGGCTTTGCAAAGACCGAGGCCGAGGCCCGCGCCATGATCGCCGCGCTGGTAGCGGAGATGGGCAGGCGCTATGATCTGCTGGCCGCCGCAGGCGTCAACAACATCGCGGATTACCCGCGCAAACTGCGCCGCGTGGTGCTGGTCGTGGATGAGTTCGCCGACCTGTCAGGCTCCCGCGAAATCACGGAGCACCTGGTGGAGATTGCACGCAAGGGCCGCGCCGCAGGTGTCCACATGGTCATTGCTACGCAGCGGCCAGACGCCGCCACAATTGACGGCAGGCTTAAGGCCAACATCGTCACATGGCTGTGCTTCCGCGTCAAGCTGCCGGTAAACAGCGTCGTGATTTTGGGCCACGGCGGGGCCGAGAGCCTACGAGGGGCGGGCCATGGCATCTTGGACCGTGGCGACCGCGAAACAGAGATACAAGGCTACATCATGCCGGATGATATGATCAAGCGGCTGATTGCGCCGACCATAATCCAAAAACCAAAGCCAGAGCAGGCGGACACATCGGGGGTGCTGCAATGATAACCGACAGAGACATGAGGGCCGTGGAGTTTGTGGAGCAGTTTGGCGCGGCATCCTTAAGCCACATCGCCGCCGCCGTCTACGGGCGCGGCAGAGCCTCACAGGACGTCGCCAGGCGTAGGATGCGGGCGCTGGTGAAGGACGGCGCGGTGAAACGCTACAGGCCAGACCAGAACGCCGAATACGTGTACTACACGAGCCCAAGGGCACCGCGCAGAGAAGACCACCATCTACAGCTTGCCGCGCTGTACACGCGCCTGCTGGCGCTTTCTGGGGCCATTGAAACATGGCAGCGGGAACCGCTATGGGGCGGGCTGCGCCCGGATGCATACTGCATCTACCGCGGCCGCAAGCGGGTGCACGTGGCCGTGGAAATCGAGCGCGGGACCAATCCGTTTAACCAGCAGAAGTATGAGCAGTTTCTTGCGAACGGCCAATACAAGGTGCTGTTCCCGTCGTTCCCCTGGGTGCTTGTCGTGGCCGCTAAGCCGCTGCGGCTTCAGGCCTCTCCCATCCGCTATATCGTGCTTCCGCCGTCGCTGGACGGCATCGACCAAATATTCCGGGAGGTATAGCCATGATCGCCATGTCGGGCAAATCGAAAGAAGAACTGTGTGCCGAGTACATGAGATACCGGGCCATCAAGGCCGCAAACGCTCAGATGGTGGATAGCATTCTGGACGATGTGAACGATGCGCTTTTCGCGCTGGACCCGCAGGCCGGGTATGCGTTCACGAAGGCGCTGAGCCGGGACGCTGACGCGGACCCGGCTGAGTACTTTGGAGTGCAGGAGACAAGGCGCAGGAGAAATTGAGAACAAAAAAGACCCCCGGCAAAGCGCCGGGGGTTTTCCTACCGCAGAAGGAGTCACTGCGGGTCGTGGTGTGTCAGCGGAGGCGGAGCACCTGCCCCGTGCGAATGGTATAGATCGGCCCTTTGATGCCGTTGAGCGCGGCCAGGTCGCGCCACTTGAGCCCATGGGCGGCCGCGATGCGTATGAGCGAATCGCCGCGCTTGACGGTGTAGGTCTCGGGTGCAGGCGGCGTGCTGCCCGTGACGCGCAGCTTAGCGCCGATCTGCAGCGCGCGCGGGTCCTTGATGCCGTTGAGCTCCATGAGCGCCGCGGCGGTCGTACCGTAGGCCTTGGCGATCTTCACCAGCGTGTCGCCGCGCTTGACGGTGTAGAGCGTCTCGGCGGCGGGCGGCTCAGGCTTGGGTTCGGGCTTCTCGGGCGGCTGCGCAACCGCTGCCCCGTCGTTCAGCACCACAACCGTGTGACCGCTGACCGGCGTGCATAGGATGTCGCCCTCCAGCAGATAGTCAGGCTTGGCTGTGTGCTTGGCGTCGGTCAGAACCTCGAACTGCGCCAGCTTCTTGAAAGCGGCGGGCATATTCGCCGTGCGGATGTTGCCGGGGTCGATGCCAGCATAGGCGCAGCACACACGCACCAGCGCCGAGCAGTCTGTTTCAACCTTCGTTGTCACGCGGCCAGGGTCAAAGCCAAGCGGCTTTGCGGCGTTGTACAGCGCGTCGCGCTGGCTCTGGTCGTAGCCGATGTTGGGGTTGGCGCATGCCGCTCTCATCGCGGCGGCCAGGCCGGCACGGTGTACCGGCGACTTGGCGCGGATCACGACCCAGCCCAGGGAGTGCCGGTAC
>JAEYPH010000116.1 GCA_023410875.1 Bacillota bacterium
AGCATGTGCTCCGTCCAGTCGCACACGTCGTCAAAGGGCGCGTCCACGGCGTTCATCTCGTTCCACAGCTCCCAGGCGAACACGACGGGGTCGTTCCAATAACGGGCCAGATACGGCTGGGCATCGGCCAGCCACAACTGCCGCCAGCGGGGGGAGCGCAGCCACCCGGCCACCGATTCCGGCGCATCGCCGGTGTCCGGGTCCCGCAGCACCTTGTGGGCAAAGTGGCCCGGCCGGTCAAAGTGGCGGAAGTGGTCCAGGCACAGCTTGAGCCGGATGCCATGGCTGCGCGCCTCTTCCACGACGGCGTCCAGGTGGGCGAAGTTATACAGGCTGTGATGCCCCGGTATCTCGGTGCGCCCGTCGGTGTAATCGCGGGAGATCCAGATGCGCGCGTAGTTGCCGCCGTTTTCGCTGAGCTCCCGGAACCACCGCCGCCACGTACGCATGCCGCAAGTGGCCCGCTGGCCGCTGCGCACAAAGTGCTCCATGGAGCCGGGCAGCGGATGCCAGGTGACATCCACGATGTTGAGCCCTACCGGCACATAGGAGCTGCCATTGCTGCAGGCGAAATAACGCGGGTCACGGCTGCTGACCTGCACATAACCGGGGTGGCTTCTAGCTATACAATCGAACTCGCCGCTGCGCAGGGCTTTGCCGCCCCGCAGCGCCAGCCAGCGGTAGCGCCCGGGCAAAGCCGGCGTATACCGCGCGCACAGCCGCGGCGCGCCCTGGGCGTGGGTGGTTTCAAAGCCGTGCTCATCATATTCCAGCCGGATGGGCTGTTCCATGAACACGGGGCCGCGCTCCGTTGTGCCGTCCGGGAGCTCATACTCCACCGCTTCCACGCCCTCGCCGCCGTCGAAACACAACTGCAGCCTGCCGTATTGCTCCACCGTCATGATCAAACGCCAACCTTTCGCTCTCGTATTGCATATTTCTTTCGATGGTGGCGGTTGGAATCCTTTTTACAGCCGATTGTGCAATTTCACACATAGGCAGCCTGCATTTTCTGCGGTGTTGGCCGGTGAAAACAGCGGTTGATCTGCATATTGTGCTATTGACACTTGCACCGGGCGGTGCTATACTGGCGGCGTTTAGAAACAATGGCGTTTCAACGTTTGTTGAAGCGCCTTTTTTATTTGAGAAAGGGGAATGAAAATGGCACACACGGAGTCTCAAAGCCTGGCGCAGACCTTCGGGAGCCACGTGTTCAATGAGGCGGTTATGCGCGAACGCCTGCCCAAGAACATCTTTAAGTCGCTGAAAAAGACGCTGGACGAGGGCACGGCGCTGGACCCGGCCATCGCCGAGACCGTGGCCGCCACCATGAAGGATTGGGCCATTGAGCTGGGCGCGACCCACTTCACCCATTGGTTCCAGCCGCTCACCGGCATCACCGCCGAGAAGCATGAGGCCTTCATCGCTCCCCAGGGCGACGGTACGGCGCTCACCGAGTTCTCCGGCAAGGAGCTTATCAAGGGCGAGCCCGACGCGTCCAGCTTCCCCTCCGGCGGCCTGCGCTCCACCTTTGAAGCCCGCGGCTACACCGCGTGGGATGTAACGTCGCCGGCCTACGTCAAGGACGGCACGCTGTACATCCCCACGGCCTTCTGCTCTTACACCGGCGAGGCGCTGGACTTAAAGACTCCGCTGTTGCGTTCCACGGAAGCCCTGAGCAAGCAGGCTCTGCGCATCCTGCGCCTGTTCGGCGACACAGGGACCCGCCGTGTGTTCACCTCCATGGGCCCTGAGCAGGAATACTTCCTGGTGGACAAGGAGCTCTTCCTCAAGCGCCCGGACCTGCTGTTCACCGGACGCACGCTGTTCGGCGCCAAGCCTCCCAAGGGCCAGGAGATGGAAGATCAGTATTTCGGCGTGCTGAAGCCCCGCGTCGCCGCCTTCATGCATGAATTGGACGAGGAGCTCTGGAAGCTGGGCGTTACCGCTCGCACCAAGCATAACGAAGTGGCCCCCGCCCAGCATGAGCTGGCCCCGATCTACGCCGCGACAAACATCGCCACCGATCAGAACCACATCACCATGGAAATGATGCGCAAGCTCGCCGACAAGCACGGCCTGGTCTGCCTGCTGCACGAGAAGCCCTTCGCCGGCATCAACGGTTCCGGCAAGCACAACAACTGGTCCATGAACACCGACTCCGGCCACAACCTGCTCAACCCCGGCCATACGCCCTGCGACAACGCCCAGTTCCTGCTGTTCCTGGCCGCTGTCCTCAAAGCTGTGGATGAGTATCAGGGCCTCATGCGCGTGTCCATCGCCACACCCGGTAACGATCACCGTCTGGGCGCCAACGAAGCGCCGCCGGCCATCATCAGCGCCTTCCTGGGCGACGAGCTGACCGCCGTGCTGGACCAGATCGAGACCGGCAACGCCCGCACCAACGGCAACAGTTCTCACCTGACCATCGGCGTGACCACGCTGCCGCCGCTGCCGCTGGACAACACCGACCGCAACCGCACCTCGCCCTTCGCCTTTACCGGCAACAAGTTCGAGTTCCGCAGCGTGGGCTCTTCGTCGTCCATCGCCATGCCCAACTTCGTGCTCAACACGATCGTCGCCGAAGTCTTAAGCCAGTTCGCCGACCGCCTGGAGCAGGCAGCGGACTTCACCGCCGAGGTAGGCGCTATCGTCAAGGAGACCGTCGTCAACCACAAGCGCATCGTCTTCAACGGCAACAACTACGCCCCCGAATGGGTGCGCGAGGCGGCCAAGCGCGGTCTTAAGAACATCCGCAACACCGTGGACGCCATCGGCGAGCTGCTGGTGGATAAGAATATCGAAGTGCTGGCCAAGCATGGCGTGCTAAGCGCGGTGGAGACCAAGTCCCGTTATGAGATCATGCTGGAGCACTATATCAAGACCATTAACATCGAGGCGCTCACGGCGCTGGAGATGGCCAACCGCTCCATCCTGCCCGCCGTGCTGCGCCAGGTGAAGGAAGTGGCCAGCACCGTGGCCGCCCTCAAGGCCGCCGCCAGCGACCCGACCGCAGTGTCCGCCGTGCTCGCCGACCTGAGCGAAGGCTACACCGCCCTCAAGGACGCCGTGACCGCCCTGGGCAAGGCCGCCGCCAGCGCTGATGGCATGCATGGTGACGTGCTCAAGCAGGCCAAGTATTATCGCGACCAGGTGTTCACCAAGGTGGAAAAGGTCCGCGAACTGGCCGACATGCTGGAGACCAAGGTGGATGCGTCCATCTGGCCGTTCCCGACCTACGGTGAACTTCTGTTCCACGTCTGAGACGTGGAACAGTCGCCGCCGACGCTGTTGCGTCGTCGGCGATCTGGACGGTCTGTCCATAGTTTTCGTTGCCCGTCTGCCGATAACCGTCGGCAGGCGGGCTTTCCGTTGTCCGTCACATGCTCCACTGATAAGAAACGAAGGCCGCTGCGGCGGGGATTTTCTGAGCGGTTCTTCCTAACTGCATGTTTCCTCGGCGGAATAAATCCGCCATCGGTCTCATTGTACTTAGTTCACTCTTTCATAATAAGTTTTGGTGCCGAAGGTTTCCAAAGGGCGATCGGAAAGCCCTTTGGCCTTGGCGCAGGATGCGCCGCAGCCCAGCACCATCGGAAGCGGCTCTGCCGCTTCAGCCGGCTGGATGCCGGCGAGATGGTGCGCAGGTCGCGCTCGCAAGCGCGAAATCCTTGCCATGATGTCTAAACCTTGATATGATTCCCTTGCTTTGATATGGATTGATTTTGTGAGGACATATGCTAATTGTAGCCGCCGTATTTTCCTTTCTAGTGCAAGCCCTGGCCAATAAGGAGATGTCCCGCCGCTTCGACCCCGCACCGGCGGGCACCTATCTGTACAGCGCCATCGGTTTGTCGCTGGTCCCGCTGGTTCTGGCCTTTTTCGGCGGTTGGGAGCTGCGCGACCCGCGCACGCTGCTGCTGGCCGCGCTCTTCGGCGTGGATTTCGCAGCGACGATTGCGCTGATGGTCAAGTGCATGCGCGAGGGGCCGCTTTCCCTGACGTCGCTGTTTGTGGGCCTTTCGGTGCTGCTGCCGGTGGCGGCGGGCACGCTGTTGTTTGGCGAGGCGATCACGCTGGCCAAGGCCGCGGGGCTGCTTTGTGTGCTGGCGGTCGTCGTGCTGAGCAGCCGCGGCGGCGGCTCGCAGCGGGCCAGCGGCCGTTGGGTGCGGTTGGCGCTGCTGATGATGGTGTGCAACGGCATGCTGTCTGTGCTGCAAAAGGCCCAGGGCGCCTGGCTGGGCGCGGGGGATGACTGGAGCTTTCAGTTCTACGGCTTTCTGGTGGCGGCGCTGTGCTTTTGGGCTCTGCTGGGGCAGACCGCCCGGCGGCGGGTCAGCCTGGAGCCGTGGCGCAGCCCGTGGCTGCCGGCGTTGAGCGCCGCCCTGGGTGCTGGCACGCTGGCCGGTAATGCGTCGGTCATGCTGGCGCTGCACACGATACCGGCGGTGGTGGCTTTCCCGAGCATCATCGGCGGGCTGGTCGCGCTCACGTGGGTCGTGTCTTTGGTGTTGTACCGAGAACCCTTCCGTGTGCGGGGGCTGGTCTCGCTGCTGGTGGGGTTGGCCGGCATTGTCTTGCTGTCGGTATAGCGCCGTCACTGCGTCTGCCAAATGGATATCAGGAGGAATACCACATGGAGAACTGGGTCTTTGTGCCGGGCACGCCGGCGGACCGCGAGGCGGTACTGGCGCTGTACCGGGCGTGTACGGCGCTGCCCGGCTGCACATGGTCGCAGGATTACCCGTCGGCGGAGACCTTCGATGACGATGTCGCCCACGGCTGGCTGTACTGCCTGTGGGAGCACGGGCACATCATTGCTGCTGTTTCGGTGGGCGATTTTGGCGAACTCACCGGCGACGAAATTCCGTGGAGTGTGGCGGAGCGCCCGTGCGAGCTCGCGCGCATCGGCGTTTTGCCCTCACGCGGCGGTCAGGGCATTGGCCGCTATCTGCTGAGCCATGCGATTTGCGCTGCCCGGAGCAAGGGGCATGACGCCATGCGCATCCTCGTGAGCCCCGGCAACCCGCCGGCGCTGGCTCTGTATCGCCGGGCGGGCTTTTGCACCGTGGCCGAGGTTGATCGCTTTGATCAGCATTGGCTGTGCCAGGAGCTCGCGCCTCTGCCGTAAAATGTCATCGCTACCGACGGACGCCTATGATGTGCAGGCAGCGCATCTTGTGGTAGAGATAGCTGGACAACTGCCGGTTGTCAGAATCGTAGGTGTGGGCGGCCACGAACACGGTTTCTGGCGTCACAGGGTAGCCCACATCCACGACGACCGGCGAATGGTGATACCACGGATGGCCGATGGCCAGCTGTATGATGTCGCCGGGCTGCACTTGCTCCAGCGGCACTTCCGCAGCATAGGGGCCCAGGCCGCGGTTGCGCACCAGGAAGTCGCGCAGGAAGCCCACGCCGGACCATGAAGCCGAGCGGTTGTTGGCGTTGTAATAGTACCAGCCCAGCTGACCGGGCTGCATCACGCCGCTGCCGGCATACAGGCACTGGGATGCGAAGTTCGTGCAGTCGCCGCCCAGCTTCTCAAAGTCATAGTAGCGCGGGTTGCGGCCAAAGGCCCAGCGGTGGGCATAGGCCACAGCGGCGGCGCGGTCATATGTGGCCTGTATGAAAACGCGAGGCATAGTGTCCTCCTGTTATCATCGTTTGATAACAGGATATGCGAAGACAAGGTTTCGCGCCAGCGGGCGCGACCTGCGCATCGCCTCGCCGACATCCTGTCGGCGAGTGCGGCTGAGCCGCACAAGGCGACGCTGGGCTGCGCGCCATCCAGGCGCAAAGGCCAAAGGGCTTTCCGATCGCCCTTTGGAAGCCTTCGGGCCCCATCTGTTGAATGAGCTAAGCCAATATGCAGCTGTCGTGAGATTTATATTCAGTTTTCTTTTGCTCAGTCGAACTCTAGAAGTCCTATAGCCACGTAGTCCTCGTGGGTGATGGCGTCCTCCTCTTTGAGGCCGTGCTCCTTCTGGAAGGCGCGCACCGCCAGGCGCGTGTGCTCGCCGAAGATGCCGTTGGCAATGCCGGTAAACAGGCCCAGTTCCTTCAGGCGGCGCTGCACGGCCAGCACATCGGCTCCGCGGTCGCCGGGTTTCAGTTTGCGAAAGCCCGTCCCGAAGGGGCCGTAGGCGCCGCTGCGTATGGTCACTTTGGTTCCCACGGGCACCAGGCGGTAGAGTTCCTTGATGTCGCGGTTGCGCATGCGGATGCACCCATGGCTGACCGAGCCGCCGATGCTGCTCTCGTCGTTGGTGCCGTGGATGCCGTAGGCGCCCCAGGAGACGTTGAGCCCCAGCCAGCGCGCGCCGAAGGCCTTGCCCTCCTTGACATATTTGCTGACGATGACCCAATCGCCGATGGGGGAGGGGTCGCCGCGTTTGCCGGTGGCCACCGTGTATTTCTTGACGAGCTTATCGCCCTGCAGCAGATACAAGCGCTTTTCATCGATCTGGATCAGGATAGAGTAGGGGGGCGCTTCGTCGGTTATGACCGGTTCGCGGCGCGCGAGCTGCGGGCGCAGCAGCGCAAACAAGGCTGCCGACACGCACAGCAACCCGGCGATGGCCGCGGCAAACGCCCGGCCGGACAACCCTCGCACCGCCTTCACCTCCGCCCCAGCTTATATATACGCAATGTATGGGCCAGCAAATGCCGGGTTGGCCGGCAGGAACC
>JAEYPH010000027.1 GCA_023410875.1 Bacillota bacterium
TTCTTTTTTGGTATCCTGTGCTCGACCCATCTTGCCACCTCAGTTGCTTTTTTGTGTTGCAACTTCATTGTAGCTGTCTGGTCGGTTAGGTGGGTCTCTTTTTTACCCTCTGCGACAATTCATTTTACAACTCACAACATGCTATCATGCGGTTGCGCCGCAGGAGAGGCCGGATGTTTGTTTACCATCGGTCGATGTGCAGCTTGGCATCCAGGGGTACATCCTTCTGCGGTATGCCGTGCGCGTCCGGCGCTTTGTAGCCAAAGGGCAGCAGCACGGCAACTTCCAGCTGCTGGGGAATGCCCAGGACTTCCTTGATTTCGGCGGTGTGGTCCGGCACCATCGTCGTGCCATAAACATCGTGGGCCGCCAGCGCCAGCAGGATGTTCTGGATGCAGCACCACACCGCCGCCAGGCAGTTCAGGTCGCTCACGCGCTGGCTTTGGGCAATCTGCGTCTTGGGCTTATAGACCACAACCAGCACTTCTGGTGCGGTCAGAATCATTTTACCCTGCTTGGGGATAGCGTCCAGATACATATCCTGTGCTAGCGGCTCCAACCCCGGCAGGTCGTCGCGGGTCACGGCTGCGCCGCCCAGGCGGCCGGCCTGTATCAGCGCGCGGCGCAGGAGAGCGTCGCGCACCAGCAGGAAATCCCATTCCTTCTGGTGGTTGTAGCTGGGGGCCTTCAACCCGGCTTCCAGCGCCGCCCGCACAATCTCCTGCGGAACCGGCCGATCCGCGAAATCCCTCAACGTTCTCCGGCTTTCGATGGCTTGTTCGATTGTCATGATGTCCTCCTTGTATCGCAAAAAAGCATTCGAATCTTTTTTATTGAATATAACAAACATATGTTCTTAAATCAAGCCCATATTTTCTATATCAATTTCTCCCATGGCGTTTTGAAAGAATCGAATAGATGGTAAGTTTCGGCTAACTTTATATTGACGGTTGGTGATTTTGGTCGTATACTGTGTTAGGAAAGGCTAACAAATGAAACGTTGCGCGGATGCGGAAGGATTCCTTGGAGAAGCGCGGCGAAAATTTGAAGCAGATGGGGGAGAAGGACATGACGACACTCAAGGAACTCAAACCCGGTCAGAGCGGCACCGTGGTCAAAGTAACCGGCGCGGGTGCGCTGCGCAGGCGGCTGTTTGACATGGGCATCACGCCGGGGGCGCAGGTGACCATGCGCAAGCTGGCCCCGCTGGGCGACCCCATGGAGATCCGCCTGCGTGGCTACGAGCTCAGCGTGCGCAAGGCCGAGGCCGAGGAAGTGCTCGTCGAACAAATATAGCATTGTAAGCGAAACGAGGGGAGGTACCTATGGCACTGACATTCGCACTGGCCGGCAACCCCAACAGCGGTAAGACCACGCTGTTCAATGAATTGACCGGCAGCACCGCCCACGTGGGCAATTGGCCGGGCGTCACCGTGGATCGCAAGGAGGGCCAATACAAGCACGAGGGGAAGCTCCACAACATCATCGACCTGCCGGGCATCTATTCGCTGTCGCCCTATACGCAGGAAGAGGTCATCGCCCGCAATTATCTGATCGATCATACGCCCGATGTCATCATCAACATCGTGGATGCCACCAATCTGGAGCGCAACCTGTATCTGACCACGCAGCTCATGGAAACCGATGTGCCCATCGTCGTGGCGCTCAACATGATCGACCTCGTGGATCGCAGCGGTGACCGCATCGACGTGCCGGCCCTGCAACAGGCGCTGGGCGTGCCGGTGGTTGCGGTGTCGGCGCTCAAGGCCCGCGGCGTCCATCAGCTCATCCATGCCTGCGAGGCGGCGGCAGCCCAGCCGCGTCCCGGTGCATCGGTGCTCTCGCACACGGCGCTGGGCCATGAGCTGGATGTCATCGTGGCCGAAGCCCGGGCCGCCCACCTGCGCCATGCGGTGTTCCACGGCGTCAAGCTGCTGGAGAACGACCCTCTGCCCGGTGCATCCGCTTTGACCGAAGCCGCAAAGGAGCGCGTGGCGCAGTTGCGCATTGAGGCTCAGCGCGCCGGCAATGTGGAGGATTTCGAGGCTTGGGTAGCTGACCAACGCTATCAATACATCACTGCCAACTATTCGCCCAAGCTCACCCGTAAGGACCAGCGTATGGGCGCGCTGACGGTGTCCGACAAGGTGGACCGAGTGCTGACCAACCGCGTGCTGGGCATCCCGATCTTCCTGGGCTTCATGTTCCTGGTGTTCCACCTGACCTTCGGTGAAACGCTGCTGGGCATCCCGGACTTGCCCAGCCCTGGCGTGTGGCTGCAGGGGCTCACGGAAGAGCTGATCGGCTGGGTGGGCGGCGGCATCGCCGCAGGGCTTACGGCCCTGGGGGCTTCCGATTGGGCCATGGGCCTGGTCGTGGATGGCATCGTGGGCGGCGTGGGCGCCATGCTTTCCTTCGTGCCGCAGATCATGCTGCTGTTCCTGTTCCTCTCCATTCTGGAGGACAGCGGCTACATGGCCCGCGCAGCCTTCCTGATGGACCGTTTGCTGCGCCGCTTCGGGCTGTCTGGCCGTTCCTTCCTGCCCATGCTGATGGGCTTCGGTTGCAGCGTGCCGGCTCTGATGGCCGCACGCACGCTGCCCAACGAGCGCGACCGTCGCCTGACGATGATACTGGTGCCCTTCATGTCCTGCGGCGCCAAAATGCCCATCTACGCCGTGTTTACGGCGGCGCTGTTCGCCAGCAACTCCGACGTCGTCGTGTTTTCCATCTACATCGCCGGCATCCTGGTGGCCATCCTGAGCGGCATCCTGCTCAAGAAGCTCGTCATGAAGAACGAGGCGTCGCCCTTCATCATGGAGCTGCCGGCCTATCACCTGCCGCAGCTGAAGAGCCTGGCGCTGCACCTGTGGGAGAAGCTCAAGGGCTTCATGGTGCGCGCCGGCACGGTCATCCTGGGGGCCACCGTCGTCGTGTGGTTCCTGAGCAACTTCAACTTCTCGCTGCAGATGGTGGAAGCCAACAGCCAGCACAGCATGCTGGGCATCATCGGCAATGGCCTGCGCTACATCTTCGTTCCGCTGGGCTTCGCCTCCGGCCCCGATGGCTGGAAGGCCGCCGTGGCCATACTGACCGGCTTCATCGCCAAGGAAGCCATCGTGTCCACCCTGGGCGTGCTGTATGGCGCCGGCGACGCGGTGGCTGACGATGGCGCGGCCGCTGCGCTCTCTACCACGCTGGTGGCCACCTTTTCACCGCTGGCCGCCATCTCGTTCCTGCTGTTCAACCTGCTCAACATCCCGTGCATGGCCGCCGTATCCGCCCTGCGCAGCGAGATGAGCTCTGCCAAGTGGACGTGGTTCGCTGTGGGCTACTGGTTCACTGTAGCCTGGGTCGTGTCCTTCGCGGTGTACCAGGTAGGCCGTCTGCTGGGCTTTTGAGGATACGGAGAAGGGAGTTTATCCATGAATCCCATTGATATCGTCATCCTCGTCGCCGTTGTGGGCGCGCTGGCTGCCATCGTGTGGCGGGCTGTCGCCAAGAGCCGCCGCGCCAAGGCTATGCCGGCCCAGGGCTGCGATGGCTGCTCCGGGTGCTCCGGCAAGAGCGGCTCCTCCTGCTGCCACTGAGCACAGCGGCATTTTCCACCCCATTCCACCTTCGAACGACCTGCCACAGCCGCCGCCTTCGGGTCGGCGGCTGTGGTATTTCCCTGCGGCGTTGGCCGCAGAAAGGGTACTATGGACACTCTTCTGCATTCGGCGGATTTCCACGACGTTGTCGTGTGCCTGGTGGCGGTGATGTAGACCCGTGACGCCTACACCAGCGGCCATTCCATGCGGGTCGCGGAGCTGACACTGCGGCTGGGGCAGCGCCTGGGCCTGAACGATGACGATCTGGAACGCGTGCACATGGCCGCCCACATGCACGACATCGGCAAGATTGGTCTGCCCGACGGCCTGCTGGACAAGCCCGGCGCCCTCAGTGATGAGGAACGCGCTTGGGTGCTGCGCCACCCGCAGATTGGCTGCGACATCCTGATGAAATCCCCGGCGCTGCATGGCATCGCCCGCATGGTGCTGCACCACCACGAGCGCTGGGACGGCAAGGGGTATCCCTGCGGCCTGGCCGGGCACAACATACCGCTGGGTGCGCGCATCATCGCCGTGGCCGATTCCATCGATGCGATGATGTCCCGCCGGCCCTATCGCCAGCCGCTCAGCGAATAGCAGTGCCGCACGGAGCTCGCGCGCTGCGCCGGTACGCAATTTGACCCTGACATTGTCGCCGCGACGCTTGCCTTGGAAACACTTGACATATAAGGCGCACCCATTCCTTTGCGCCATTCTGGTTTGATCGGCCCGTTCGTGGTATGATATGCCAAGTATCTTAATACCGACGGAGACAGACATGACCGATACGCCCGCCGCGCTGCGGCTGTTTGATACCCACGCCCATCTGGACGACGAGGCCTTCGACGCCGACCGCGACGAGGTCATCGCCGCGCTGCGCGCAAGCGGCGTGGCGCTGTGCCTGTGCGCCGCCGCCGACATGGGCAGCTCTGCGCGGGCCGTGGCGCTGGCTCAAGCCCACCCGATGCTCGTGGCCTCGGTGGGTGTGCACCCCCACGACGCCCACGACCTGCCCGACGGTGAGCTTACCGCCCTGCGGGTCTGGGCGGCGCACCCCCGGGTCGTGGCCATCGGCGAGATCGGGTTGGATTATCACTATGACTTCCAGCCCAGGGACGCCCAGATGCGCTGCTTCCGGCAGCAGATCGAGCTGGCCCGGCAGGCGGGCCTGCCGGCCATCTACCACATCCGCGAGGCCTGGGGCGATACGCTGCCGCTGGTGCGCCAGGGCTTGGCGCCCGGCGTTATGCATTGCTTCTCCGGAAGTGTGGAGACGGCGCGGGAATGCCTGGACTGCGGGCTGTACATCTCTCTGGCCGGGCCGGTCACGTTCAAAAACGCCCGCAACCTGCATGAGGTCGCGCGCTATGTGCCCGCCGACCGGCTGCTGATAGAGACCGACAGCCCCTATCTTTCGCCGGAGCCGGTGCGCGGGCGGCGCAACCAGCCCGCCCACGTGCGCCACACCGCCGCTGCTGTGGCGGCGCTGCGGGGCGTGGCCGTGGAGGAGCTGGCGCAGACGTGCTTGGAGAACGGATGCCGCCTGTTCGGCATTGATGAATTTGGAGTGAAGACAAAGCCATGAGCAACACCTATGCCTATCCGCTGCACGGCGGGCTGTATCTGAACATCACCAACCGCTGCACCTTCGACTGTGTGTTCTGCGTGCGCCACCATAGCGGCGACTTTTGCGGCCATGAACTATGGTTGGAAAAAGAACCTACAGCCGTCGACGTGTTGGCCCAGATCGACACGCTGGGCGGGCCGGGCGCCTATTCCGAGGTCGTGTTCTGCGGCTTCGGCGAGCCCACGATGGCGCTGGATGTGCTGCTGGATGTGTGCCGGGAACTGAAAAAAAGGGGTGAAACCCCTCCCATACGGTTGAATACCAATGGCCAGGCCAGCCTGATCCACGGATATGACGTGGCGCCCAAGCTCCGCGGCCTGGTGGACGTTGTCAGCATCAGCCTGAACGCGCCGACCAGCGAGGAATATGACGCGATCTGCCAGCCGGAACGGGGCGGCGAGGGTTTCCAGGCCATGCTGGACTTTGCCGCCGCGTGCCGCGACCAGGGCATCCAGGTCGTGCTGACCGTCGTGGACACCATCGGGCCGGAAAAGATTGTGCAGAGCCGCGCCATCGCCGCAGGGCTGGGCGTGGGCTTCCGCGTGCGCACTTACATTGAAGAGGAATAAGGAGAGCGGCATGGAGCTGGGCAAGATTCGCGGTGTGAACCTGGGCGGCTGGCTGGTGTTGGAAAAATGGATGACGCCGGCGCTGTTTGAGGGCCTGCGGGCTCGGGATGAGACGTCCTTCTGCCGCGAACTGGGGGCGGACGCCGCCGCGCGGCTGCGGCCCCACCAGGAGAGCTTCTTCACCGAAGCCGACTTTGCGTGGATCGCCGCTCACGGGCTCAACCTCGTGCGCATCCCCGTGGGCCACTGGCTGTTCGGCGACAAGCCGCCCTTCGTGGGCGCGGCGGACACCCTGGACCGCGCCATGGATTGGGCTCACAAACACGGCCTGGCCGTGCTCATAGACCTGCACGCCGCCCAGGGCTGCCAGAACGGCTTCGACAACGGCGGCATACAGAACGTGCTGGAATGGCCGTTGTACCCGGAAAACGTGGACGACTCGGTGCGCTTCGTGGAGCGCCTGGCCGCCCGCTGGGGCAGCCACCCGGCGCTGTGGGGCATCCAGCTGCTCAACGAGCCCAGCTGGGAGGTGCCTTTGGGCGTGCTCCAGGACTACTACCGCCGCGGCCACGACGCCGTGCGCCGCCACTGCGGGCCGGATATCAAGGTCGTGTTCCACGACGGGTTCCGCTTCGCGCTGGACTATGGAGATGAGGGCGCCCGCGTGAACCGCGATTTCCTGCCGGATTTGGGCGATAAACTGTCGGAGATGAAGATCTGGGACGGCTTCCTGCCCAAGGAGCAGCACCCCGGCGTGCTGCTGGACACCCACATCTACCAGTGCCACGACGACCGCCACCAGGTCATGGAGCTTTATGACCACGTGGACATGATGCGCCGCCGGCTGCCGATGATTCAGCGCATGGCCGAGCAGTTCGACATCTTCGTGGGTGAATGGTCGCTGGGGCTGCCGCAGCGGGCGCTGCGGGATGCCGGCAACGCCGACCACGCCCACCGTCTGTATGCCGACATTCAGCTGGAGCTTTACGAGCGCCTGCAGGGCTGGGTGTTCTGGAACTACCGCCTGGCCCCGGAGCAGGAGGCCCGGATGCCGGGGTGGAGTTACCGGTGCTGTGTGGAAAAGGGGTGGATTCCGGGTAAGTTTAGCTGATTCACTGTGAAGTAGTTTTTATGTTTTCATAACCCAGACCTTGGTTGCCTGTGTTTTTCCAGTTAGATGATCGTGTTTTGTGATGTACTGCACAGGCATACCTTTCTTTAGTTCACTGAAGTCTATGTTTTCTAGACTAGAGTGATGGAAAAAGACGTTATTTTTAGCTTTGTCTTCGATGAACCCGAAGCCAGCATATAGTTCCAGTATTGTTGACTTGATGGTTGCCTCCTCGGTCGGGAGGACTTCTTCATCCATTTTTGCTCCCAGGTTCTCCTTGTTCTTGGAGCTTTCATCGTTCAACTGAGAGGATACTCTGTTTACTACAGGTGCAGATGCCATGGAAGTTGAGATAGGCTTTGCTGCTTTTGGCTGTTGCACAAATAGGTTCGTAATCAAGGGAGTATTGCAGAGAACCCGATCATCGATCATTTGATGCATGGCAATAGGATAGGATGCTTCTTCTAAAAGTTGCTGTGAAGTCCGTGTGATACGTCTTTGCTGCGTGACTTGATCAATGAACTCAAAGTCCCAGCTTATTAGCATGACCTGTGTGCCTATTGTGTTTAGCTTTCGTAGCAATGGAACATAATCGCCGTCGCAAGCGACGAGTGCTAGGATGTCAAAGCGCTTGTAGATAGCTAATTCATAGGCTTCCAGTGCAAGCCATACATCGACACCTTTTTCCTGTGAAATACCTTCTTGAGTATAACGTATAGGCATATAGTGGCATACAACGTTTTCGCTCATCAGTATATCGTCAAAAACACGTTCATCATAAAGTTTTTGCCGGCCTTCTGCAGCTTGTGCTGACAAACGACCGCGAAAATAATGAGCATCAACAATTTGGCATAACCGTATATCGACGCCTGTTTTTGTTGAGACTTGGTTGCGAATAAACTCATGTAGGCCATGTATAGATATTCTCGCGTTGCGCTTATGAGCATATTTATAGTAGTTGCTTACGTTTAGAAAGTATTGACCATCAATGAAAACACCTATTCTCTGAATCTGAGTAGCGCTCATGTGGACACTCCTTTCGCGTTTGCTACACTATTTTACCTTTCTCAGCAAATTCCTTCTTTTTATAGGACAAAGACCTAAAACACTGCCTGCACCAGCACCATATACACCGCCGTACCGCCCAGGATGCTGAGCAGCGTGTTCCTGCGCCACAGGTGCAGCCCCACAACCACGGCGATGGCGATGAGCTCCGGCAGGCCGTGGGGCCAGGCCAGCGGTGTTACCTCCTTGAGGCAATAGACGACCAGCACCGCCAAGATGGCCGGCGGCAGCAGCAGGCCCAGGTCCCGCAGCAGCTTGGGCGGCGTGCGGCCGCGGAAGAACACAAAGGGCAGCGCCCGCAGCGCCACGGTGACCGCCGCGACGACACCGATGATGGACAGGCTGAGCCACACGTTATTCACAGGGTACCTCCGCGACACCGCCGGCCAGCAACTGGGGCCGCAGCGCGATGAGCGCTGCGGTCATCACGAGCATAGCCGGCAGCAGAAAGCTCTGCGCGCCGAAGACCAGCAGGCCCGCCACCGCCGCCACGGCGCCGATGACCGCCGGCAGCGCGGCCCGCGCGGCCTTGAGCTGCTCCAGCAGCATCACGACGAACAGCGCCGTCATGGCGAAGTCGATGCCCCGGGTGGAGAAAGGCAGCACCGAGCCGGCCAGCGAGCCGATGCAAGAGCCTATGATCCAATAGCTCTGGTCCAGCACAGCGATCCAGAACAAAAACCAGCGCTCATCCACGCCGGCGGGAGCGCGGGAGCCGCAATACAGCGAGTAGGTCTCGTCGGTCAGCGCGAAGATCATATACCCCTTGCGCCAACGGTCCAGTGGGGCGAAGCGCTCCAGCATCGTTAGGCCATAGAACAGATGACGGAAATTCACCAGCAGCGTGGTGACCGCCGCCACCGCCGGGGAGACGCCGGCGGCCAGCAGCGCCACCGTGACGAACTGCATGGAGCCCGCGTAGATGCACACGCTCATCAACGCCGCCCAAAACAGGCCGTAGCCCTGGGCCCGCAACACCACGCCGAAGGCGATGCCCACGAACACATAGCCCAGCAGCACGGGGATCGTGGCTGGGAAGGCGGCCTTGAGAGCCCGCAGTGCCGGATGGTCGGCTTTGCCTGTGTCCGTCACCAAATCCGGGCCTCAGCCGCGCGCGCCAAAATGGCGTCCACGGTCTGCTCCACGTTGAGTTCCGAAGTATCCAGCCACAGGCCCAGCCGGGGGGTCTCTTCCATGAACATCTGGTGCAGGCCGGCCACATCGAAGCCGACGTACCCCTTCTTGCCCCGCAGCGCTTCCCGTTGGGTTACGGCCTCGACCGAGGGGCACAGCGCCACGCAGTGCACCGGGCAATCGCCCAGCAGCGCGGTAAAATCCCCCAGCGCGCGGCCCAGATAGTTGTCCTGCACGACGACGGTGAAGCCGGCCTGCCAGTACATGCGGGCAGCCATGGCTGCCAGCTCGTAGCGCAGGTCCAGCTGGCGCAGCGCTTCGGGCGAGGCGTCGGCGCTCATCTCCTCGCGGCCGGCCACGATGAAGCGCCGGAAGGCGTCGCCGCGAAGATGCACAGCCTTGGGGAAGCGCTGGGCCAGCGCCTGGGCCACGGTGCTCTTGCCTGCGGCCATGACGCCGGTAACGACGATGATCGAATCTTGCATTTTGTTTTATTCCTTTCTAAGGTTGCGGGCAAAGGCCTCCCGGGAAGCCCCGGCATCGCCGCCATAGGCCAACTCCAGGATCAGCTTGGCGATCTGCTGCTTGGTGCCCTCGATCAGGTTGATGCCCACGAAGCGGCCCTTGACGCCGGTGAGCAGGTTGGTGTGAAATTCGTGGACCAGCCAATCCACCAGGCGCATCTTCTCCTGGGCGGAACGCTTAAGCGGCCAGCGCTCCACAAACGCGTTAAAGATCTCCTGCGCCGCACCGGAGGGCATGTTCTCGGTGCGGAAGCTGCGCATGTAGTCGCGGAACAGGTATTGCCGGCCGCAGGCGCAGGTCATCAGACCATGGGCATAGGGGAGTGTCGCGCTGCAGCCGTGGCAGATCAGCCGGCCGCTCTCGATGGCCTGCCGGGTCTGCCACCCCTGCAGGCAGCGGGCATAGAAGGCGTAGCCGATCTCGTCCAGCAGCGCCTCGTCGGGCAGGCCCTGAGCGTCCTGCGCGTACAGCCTCATCAGCGACTGCCGGGGGACCTTGGGGGACCAGTGGTACCGGTTGAACAAGTCCGGGTCCGTGTGGGCGGCCAGCGCATCCACCTGAGCGCGTTCCCGCTGCACGCGGCGCTGGGTGCGCTGCTTCTGGGCTTCGCCCCGCTTGGCGGCGAAGGCCGCGAAGCGCTCATCGAAGCCGTCGGCGTGCAACCGCCGGGCCAGCTCCAGCGCCTGCTGCAGCGTGGCTTCATCGTTCACCCGGAGGCCCTGTACGGCAAAGCAGCCCTCGCCGATGCGCACGTCGTCCAGCAGAATCAGCCCGCTGCGGCCGTATTGGTATTTCCACCCATGGGTTCGCGTGTGCACCGGCTTGACATAGGACAGCCGGAATTCTCTGGCCAGCGTGGCGGCGAATTGGTTGTACAGCGCGAATAGCTCCTCGCCCAGATGGGCGCCAATGGCATCCGCCCGGGGGCGGTGGGCCCTGTTGTATCGATCCTTCCACTCCATGGCGCACCTCAAGATGGCATTGCCGGAATATTTTGTATTTTACAGGACGGGTGGCGAGAGTGCAACCGAGGGAAGGCTCCTGGATATCCTCGTTGATCGCACCCTGACTATCTGCTTCATATACTGAACGTAGGACTTTTGGATGGAAAGGACGGTCAAGATGTGGATATCCGATAACAACCCGAACCAATATTCCAGCTATGGCAATGAGCTGCCGGCAAACAACGGCGACAATGGCATGGCCTATCCGGAGATGGCAATGTATCCTTCCATGTACTATATCATGCAGCCGCATATCATGATGGTCTGCGACCATATGGACATGTGCAGCAACATGATGCCACCCGCCCACATGATGATGTATATGTGCGACGAGGTGTGCGACAGGGTGCTGAAGATGCATCCCGAGATGGCGCAATATGATACCCCGTATCCAGCCGGGATGATGCCGGATCCGCCTTATGGCATCGAGCAGCAGTACGGCAGGTTCCGGCGCAGAACTCCGTTTAGGGATTTGGCTTTCTTCCTTTTGCTGGCGGAGTTGTTCCGCCGCCGCCGCAGATATTACTGATAGACTTCCGCTGACATGCGAGTGCACCTGTGTGGCGCACTCGTTTTTCATGCTATGACCCGTTCCTTGCGCAGGTACTAGACATCACTGCCGATAATTCGTGCTTTCCAGCGCCTCAGCTTTTTCCTTGCGCCTGGCTCACCCTCGGCGGCCAGGCGGGGCAGGCGCACCCTGGCGCTCACCACGGTCATGTCGTCGGAGGGGCCAAAGCGCTCCTGCGCCGCCTGCACCAGCCGTTCGGAAAGCTGGAAGGGTTCCAGCTCCGCCCATTCCAGCAGAGCCGCATCCACCCAATCGGCTTCCTCATTGGCGGTGATGCCGTCGGACACCATGACGATCAGGTCGCCGTCTTCCAGCACGCGGCGGGTGGCGCCGGGGCTCACGCTGTCCAGTATGCCCAGCGGCAGCGTGGGCGAGGCGATGTGCTGCACCTGGCCGTTGCGCACCAGGAACGTGGGCGGCGCGCCGATCTTGATGAAGTTGGCCTCGCCATCCACGAGGTTCAGAATGCACAAGTCCACGGTGGAGAAGGTCTCGCCGCCGCTGCGCAGCAGCATGACCTGGTTGATCGTGTCGTAGATGACATCCTCGGAGAAGCCGGCCTGATAGAACCGCTGCAGCAACGAAAGCGTGGCCTGGCTTTCCATGGCTGCCCGGGCGCCGGTGCCCATGCCGTCGGATATGGCCATCAGATAGCTGGCGTCGTCCAGCGAATCCCACACACAGCTGTCGCCGCACACGGCGCCTTCGCGGGCGTGCTGGGCGCCGGCGCAGCTCACGCGCATGGCCCGCGCCTGGGTGAAGGTCAGGTTGCACGCGGTTTCCGTGGGGTTGCACGGCGAGGCCGTGCGGCGCATGGGCTTGCCCAGCGCCTGGGTCAGGATCTCCTCCAGGTTGCGGCACTTGCGCCGGCCGCCGCAGGGCCGCACGGTCAGGTTCACCGTGAGCCCCCAGGAGCGGCCCTGCTGCACGCTTACGGACTTGCAGACGAAGCCGGCGCTGCGCAGCGCCTCGCGCACCAGCGCCGCGGCGTCCTCCTTCACGCGGATCTGCAGGTTGAGCTGGCTGGCCAACTGCTCCAGCACCGATGCAATGCCCTTGAGCTGTTTGCCGGCCAGCGCGCGGCTCTCGTCGATGCGCCGCCGGTAGCCGGTCTTTACGCGATACAGCCCCCACGCCGTGCGAAGAGAGCTCACGACCGCGCCGAACTGCCGGCAGTCGTCGCGGAACTCCTGGGGGAAATCGCTCTCCAGCAGCACGCGGCGGTTGCCGGGGGCGGCCAGGGCCTTGAGGAAATGGCCGTAGGTCGTGTAGAACTCCAATTGCCAGCACTTCTCGCGCTTGGAGCAGCGCTGGCACACCTCCGAGGCCACGGCTTCCAGCATCGGGGCCACGTCCTCCCAGGCTTCGGAGGAGCCCGAGGCGGTCTCGGCGAACACGCTGGACAGCTCATCCAGGCAGCGGGAGAAGTCGTGCAGGCGGCTCACGGCGGTTTCGCGCATGCGGCCCAGGCGCGCTTCGCGGCTCTGGTTGTCGGCCTGGCTTTGGTTGAGCCGCTCATCCAGCCACGGCCACAGCCGCGCGGGCAGCAGCACAAAGGCCGCCGAGGCGGCCAGCGCCTCGGCCCAGGGCACGGCGGCCTGGCTCAAGTTTGTGGCCCAGGCGCTCATGAGCACCGCGCCGATCCAGAAGCCGCCGGCCATGCCCAGCCGCCGCAGCGGGCGGAACACGCCGGAGAGCAGACCGCATACGCCCAGCGCGGCGCACAGCAGCGTGCTGGTGCCGCCGCCCAGCGCCACCACCAGCCCGATGGCCAGGCCACCGGTGGCGCCCACGGCCACGCCGCCGGCGCCGGCGGCCAGCAGCGTGGCGAAGATGGCCACGAAGTGCCTGGGAGAGAACAGCTCCCAAGCCGGCAGGCCGGCCACGGCGATACCCACGCACACGGCCAGGCACACCAATGGCCCGGCATCCAGCATGGCCTCACCCTCGCGCCAGGAGCGCAGTGTGCTGGCCATGCAATAATAGGCGCTCAGCGCCAGGCCGCTCTCCACGGCGAACAGCATCACATAGTAGAGCAGAAAAGGCTTCATGGGCAGATAGACCAGCCGGGCCGCCATCAGCAGCAGTGCGCCCCAGCCGAAGCTCAGCTCCCGGCCGCCCCGGCAGATGGCCATGGCCGCGAACCAGCACAGCAGCGGCGGCACCAGCACAGCGGCATTCAGGATGTTAAAGCCCATGGAAAGGATGCCCAGGCACACGCCGATCAGCGCGCCCAGCGAGGGCCAGCCGGTCAGCGCGCTTACCAGCACGAAGGGCGCGCCAAAGGGCATCAGCCCATCCAGAAACTGCGCCCGCCCGCACAAAAAGCCCCCGCCGATCATGGCCAGCCACGGCAACGCCGGCCGCACCAAGTCGGCGGCGGTACCAACGCTGCGGTTGATTTGCTGCATGCGCTCCTGTAAAACGCCCATCGCTTCATCCTCATCTGTACAAACATAGGATATGCCGATACAAACATATCACGCTGTCAACGGGGCTTTTGGTCGAGCGGCGCATGCAGAAATATGCTATCTTTGACTGGGAAAGTCACAATTTTAGTGGATATTCAAATTTTACGGCAGAGATATTAAAATCGCCCTGACGCAGGCGTCAGGGCGAAATTCTTGCGGCGTTGCCGCTTTGGTAGCGGCGGTCGGATTTGAACCAACGACACATCGGGTATGAACCGATTGCTCTGGCCAACTGAGCTACGCCGCCTAAAATGGTTGCGGGGGAGGGATTTGAACCTCTCGACCTCCGGGTTATGAGCCCGACGAGCTACCGGACTGCTCCACCCCGCGTCGTGTGCCTCGTGAGGAGGCAAAGAGTATTTTATAACACGGTGCGCCGGTTGTCAACCGAAAAATATTACGGCCATACTTTTTATTTTCGAGATGGATCTGACCTGCCGATTAAAATTCGAAATCAACCGACGCCCTGTCCGTGCGCACCTGCCCGATGAACTCGCCGACCTTCTTGTGCTCCGGATGCACGACATAGGCCTGCAGGCCCTCCACATCGTCGAAGGTGCTCACGAGAGCGAAATCCCACGCACTGGCCGTGGGCACGGCGTTGGTCCCCACGCGCATGGAGCGCAAAGAGGGAACCTTGCCCATCAGCGCTTCCAGAATCTCCTTGGCATGGGCCATGTTCTCGGCCTTGGTGCGGCCCAGTGCCTCGTCCTTGAAGTTGAAAAACACGATGTGTTGTATCATGATGAAGCCTTCTCTCCCGTTTCGTTGAGTTTATAGGTCAGGAAACCCTCCAGGTTGTCGCGGTCGCTGACGGTGATCTGATCGATGCCCATAAAGAGCAGAAATTCCAGCAGAATCACGACGCCGCCGATGATGATGTCCGCTCTCTCGGGCATCAGGCCGGGCAGCTGCTGGCGCTTTTCCAGCGGCAGCGATGCCAGCTTTTGCAGCGTCTTTTCCACGGCGGCGCGGGTCAGCACATGGCCCTGCACCCGGGAACTGTCGTATTTGGACAGCTTAAGGTCCATGGCAGCCAGCGTGGTGATGGTGCCGCCGATGCCGGAAAAATTGCTCACGCCCATGCGCTGCGCCGCCTCGCGGGCGGCCGCGCCGTCGCGGGCGAACACGCAGGCCGCCCATTGGCGCATGGCTTCCAGCGTCAGCGGGTCGGCGATGTCGCCCAGCGGATATTTCTCCAGCGCCCGTACCGCGCCTAGCTTCAGGCTGACCGCATAGTTCACATCCAGGTCCTGCCCCAGGGCGATTTCCGCGCTGCCGCCGCCGATGTCCAGCGCGCCGCGGGGGCCCTTCTCCATGATGCCCACGAAGCCCAGCCGCGCCTCGGCCTCTTCGCTGAGCACCTCCACGGCCATGGAGGTCTCCTTGAACACCCGCTGCAGGAACTCGTCGCGGTTCTTGGCCTCGCGCACTGCCGCCGTGGCAAAGCAATACAGCGAATCCGCTCCGGCCTCCCGGGCCTTGTCCTTGAGGATGTTGATGGCCGCCAGCGTCCGATCCACCGCCACGGCGGAAAGCTTCCCCGTGCGGGCCAGGCCCTCATAGATGCGCGTGGTGACCAGCTCCTTGCGCAACGGCATCAGCGTGCCGTCGGCGGAAAGCTCGGCGATCATCAGGCGCACCGAGTTGGAACCGATATCCATGGCGGCCAGCCGCCTGGCTTGGTTCTCCATCCGTTTTCACTCCCAAAACGAAACGCCCTTTTTGGGCGTTGCTAACGATGGATGGTCAGTTTTCTTCGGCGATCTTGATCTCGCCGGGCTTCACCCAGCCCAGCAGCTCGCGGGCCATGCGCTCCACGAAGCTGTCGGTCTTGGAGAAGGCGATGTCCTGTTCCAGGGCAGCGTTCTGCTTCTCCAACTGAGCCTCCTGGGCCTGCAGCTCGGTTTTCTGCGTGTTCAAATCCTTGAGCAGCAGCCACTGCCCCATAAAGAGGTATGCCATGTAGCCGGCCAGCAGCAGCCCAGCCAGCAGCAACGGAATCTTCCTTGCCCCGCCCTTCGCGCTCATGGGGACCTCCTTGCAGGTCTTTTTCCAATCTATGGTATCACAACCGATCTTATAGAACAAGCCGCGGAACTCCGCTGAATATGACGTCATGCATACATTTTGTAAAATTTCTGTTGACACGAGCAGTTGTCGTACTTATACTGAACATGTACGATACATGTACGGAACGGAGCTGCGATAATGTCGGAGAGCGAAGTCAGAGAAAGAATCATAAAGACCGTACAGGACCTGTTGGCCGAGGGCTGCCCGGTGGAGGACATCACCGTGCGCAAGATTGCCCAGAGGGCCGGCGTGGGCATCGGCACGGTCAGCTACCACTTCCATTCCAAGGACAAGCTCGTGTATGAGGCCGTGGCCGCGCTGATGGTCGGCCTGACGGCATCGCTGGCCCCGGGAGAGGGGGAAGGCTCCGCTCTGGAGCGGCTCAGGAGGTTCTTCCACGAGACCGCGGAACTGGCCCTGCGCTACAGCGCCATCTTCCGGATACAGCTGGCCTATGAGGTTGTGCACGCGGACATGAGCATCTGCTACTACATCACGCCGCTGCTCAAAGAGCAGTTCGGCGCCGCCAAAAGCGATCTGCAGATCAAGCTGATGGCCCTGGAGCTCATCGCGGCCATGCAGGCCATCCTGCTCAAGATGGAGGCCTTTCAGCGCTACACCGGCGTGGACATCCGCCACGCGGGGCAACGGGAAGAGGCGCTGGACATTCTGCTGGAAAGTGTCATTTTAAAATAACAAGGAGGGTTTCCCATGAGAGCATTCCATGTCATCATGTCCATTGTATCCGCGCTGTTGGTAGGGTCCACGCTGATCTGCGGGTTCTGGATCCATACCAGCAAGAACGTTCCCGATATCGCCAGTTCCGTTAACTTCCACATGTGGCTGGGCGTGGCGGCAGGCATCTCGGTGCTCATCACGACCATCCTCACGCTGATACGCAAATAGCCTTTGCCGACGGCGCCGTTGCGCCGCTGTCACCCTGAGAGCAGCGGGCCGGCGAAACCCCAGCGGGTTTCGCCGGCCCGTTTGATTGCCATCGAGGGCTTCATCATGTAGAATAAACACGTTATATACATAAGCAGCTTTACTCACTCTTTTCCGGTTCCGCGGGCTGTGATAGAAAGGAAGGAAGGATCCCTCATGCCGTTAGTCAATACCAAGGAAATGCTGGCCAAGGCCTATCAGGGCGGCTATGCCGTGGGCGCGTTCAACGTCAACAACATGGAGATCGTGCAGGGTATCACCGAGGCTGCGGCCGAGCTGCGCGCTCCGCTGATCCTGCAGGTGAGTGCCGGCGCGCGCAAATACGCCAAGAACTCCTACCTCGTAAAGCTCGTGGAGGCGGCTCTGATGGAGAACGACCTGCCCATCGCGCTGCACCTGGACCACGGCGCCGATTTTGAGATCTGCAAGTCCTGCATCGACGGAGGCTTCACCTCGGTCATGATCGATGGTTCCCACCATCCCTTCGACGTCAACGTGGAGCTGACCCGCAGGGTCGTGGATTATGCCCACGAGCGCGGCGTTACCGTGGAAGGCGAGCTGGGCAAGCTGGCCGGCGTGGAGGACGATGTCAAGGTGAAGTCCGAGGACGCGCTGTACACCAACCCCGACGAGGTCGAGGAATTCGTGACCCGCACCGGCGTGGATTCGCTGGCCATCGCCATCGGCACCAGCCACGGCGCGTTCAAGTTCACCAGCGCCCCCAAGCTGCGCTTTGACATCCTAGAGGAAGTAGCCCGCCGCCTGCCCGGTTTCCCGATCGTGCTGCACGGCGCGTCCTCCGTGCCCCAGGAGTATGTAGCCCAAATCAACCAGTACGGCGGCAGGATGGCCGGCGCCCAGGGCGTGCCCGAGGACATGCTGCGCCAGGCCGCCCGCATGGCCGTCTGTAAGATTAACATCGATTCCGATATTCGTTTGGGCGTCACCGCGTCCATCCGCAAGTATCTAGCCGAGCACCCGGACCACTTCGATCCCCGGCAGTACCTGTCGCCGGCCCGCGACGCCGTGCGCGCCGTGGTTCACCACAAGATACTCGAAGTGCTCGGCTGCGACGGTAAGGCGTAGCCTTACCGTCTTGCCTTTCGCGAATGACGCTTCGGCGTCATCCGCGATTTGGACGGCTTGCATATAGTATTGTTAGCCCGCTGGCGATAACCGTCGCCAGCGGGCTTCTTTTCTGATCGTCTCAAGCTGAGTTTGTAGGAACGGGGCCGCTGCGGCGGGCTTCTTGTAAGCGGTACTTTCGGAGTATTGGTTTCCTCCGGCGGAGTAAATCCGCCGGAGGCAACACTTGTTTATCGCTGAAACCTACATTTAAAGTTTTGGGCCGAAGGTTTGCTGTGAAAACCCGTAGCTGTGCTTGATTTACAGGTACAGCAAAGAAAGCCGCTTTTTCTTTGCGGCTAGCTTAAGGTCTATTCAGGTCTTAGCCTACAGCCGTGACGGTTGGC